>JAJPIA010000134.1 GCA_021324975.1 Bacillota bacterium | reverse complement strand
GGCCCCAGCGTCGCGTTGCTCCGAGTGTCGCTTCGCTCCGTTCACGATCGCTGATCGACGCGTTCATGATGGAGCGAAACGACTGTTCACGATGAGCGAAATCAGCAACAATGCTCGTAATGTGATTGCAAGTTCCAGGCAGTGGATGCGCAGCCCGTCGCGACGGCCTCGGTAACTAGTAGCGGCAAGAAATCTGGATAACCAGAATCGACGCCTCTGCCCCCGTATTTTCGCGGCACCGCGAGCGTGAGGAAGTCTTCTTGGCGGAGCCGTTCAAAGTTCTCGGTCGGAAACCGCGCCTCCTCATCATACTCGCGGGCGCGTGATGCAAACTCATCGGCAAGCAACTGCGCCCGCTGGACTAGATTTCGATCCTCCCCCTCAAGACCAAATTCCAGCGATGCAGCAAGATCCATTCTCCACCCCCCCTGTTTCAGGGCACGCGGCCGCCTTCTAGGTCCGAGCGATTTTCGGTGTACGAGCGAACGTCCCCATGCTGCGCGACCGCAGCAATCGCATGCTCAACCATCGTGAAATGCTCCACCATTAACCGCTCCGCACCGTCACCGTCATGCTGGCGCAAAGCGGTGACGATGGCTTGGTGTTGACCATGCGCCCGTAGCGCGAAAGGACGATTGAAGAACTGGAGCATTTCCTTTTCCATGAGGTACTCAGCATAGTCATCGAAGAGGCGCGCCAACCGCGGACTGTGAGATGCTAGCGTAACCAAGCGATGAAACTTACGATCGCGCCTGGCGCGCTCTTCGAACGAAGGGTCGTCGACTACAGCAAGGGCTCCCTCGTACGCTTGCTGGATTGCCAGAAGTTCCTGGTTTGTAGCTCTGCGAGCTGCGAGATTCGCTGCAAAGGCTTCGATCCTTCGCCGCAGGCCCAAGATCTCGATGAGTTCCGCCGCGAGATTGCGGACCACGACGCCGCCGGTGGGTAACACGTCGACCAGTCCCTGCACCTCTAGCTTTGCGAGGGCCTCCCTGACCGGCGTCCGGCTGATGCCGAGCATCTTGGCCAACTCGGCCTCGATGAGACGCTGGCCGGATTTGAAGGTGCCTTGGCATATCGCTTGTCTGAGCGCGTGGAATGCTTGGAGCCGTGCGGATTGTGATCTTTGCACACGCAAGAGCGTCTCGGTCATAGGATTAGAATACTGCATACCGAATTCAGGTGTCAAATACCTTGGGTTATGTCCTCTGTTTTTGGCATTTCCGCTTGACCACTAGTTTCAGCGTATTGTATACTGCATACCGATCGCTGGGAGGCAACATGACCGGCGCTTCTGCACCCAACAGCACGCAATTCAAGGGGCTCACCGCGGCGGCCTTTCGTCGAGTAATGGGTTCGTTGCCCGTCGGCGTGACGGTTGTCACCGCGCGAGATCCCAACGGGGCGCCTAAGGGATTGACGGTGAGCGCCTGCTCCTCTGTGTCGATGGACCCTCCTCTCCTTCTGGTCTGCATCGACCGGCGCTCATCCAGCTTGGAGGCGATCAAGGCAACGCGAAGGTTTGCCGTCAATATATTGCGCGCCGGCCAGGAAGCTCTGGCCGCGCGCTTCGCTTCACGAAGCGAAGACAAGTTTGGCGGGGTGCCGTGCTTGCGCGGACGTTTGGACGTGCCGCTGTTGGAGGGGACGCTCGCGTACGCCGAATGCGAGCTGTTCCGGACAATTGACGCCGGCGACCACACGATCTTGATCGGGTTGATCATCCACGGTGATACACGTGACGCGGTTCCCCTCACATACTTTCGCCGTCAGTACGGGGCTTGGGCGGCAACGCCGCCCGGATGACGAGCATCAGTTGAACGCAGTCAAACAACGCCGTCAAAGTTTCCGAATACAGGAACGTTGTTGCCATTACGTCTGCACACGAAGGATTCGCGGCGGCCAAAGAGACGGGTCCTCCGACTGTAGGGATCTGATATTGCATAGAACCGCTCGAACTAAGAAAGGAGAGTACTAGGAATGGAGCAGTCATGGGCGCGCCGTCCTTCTGATCCGATCATAGAGGTCAAGGTACCCTGCATCTACGGCAACGTGCCGACCCTCTTTGCCGCCCCGCTCGCTGAAACGCACGAAGCCCTCCGCGGGTGCGATGTCGCGTTCCTCGGTGTTCCTTGGCGCGCCCCTACGCCGTACGGTCGTGTCGGGCGGGCCGCGGCCAATTACGAAGGGACGCTGTTAACACCATCGCAGTTCCGTATCAACTCGCTGAAATATGGAGGCTATCTCCCGGAGCTCGAGCTGAATGTATTCGAGCATGTAAGGCTGGCCGACCGGGGTGATGCCGAAATATATCACGATATGGGTCGCACGCTGACAAGTGTCGAAGCTGAAGTAACCGCGATTCTCAACACGGGCTGTTTTCCGGTGACCGTTGGCGGGAACGCCGGGCCAAGCACCTACCCCGTACTCAAGGCAATCGCGGCAAGCGCCGGCGGGCCTACGGCGGTATTCAACCTCGACGCGCACCATGACAACGAACGTGGGGAGTGGCAGGAGGATAGTCCGCGCCAACCGCGGTGGGGTTCGACGTGGGCGCGCAGGATTCTCACCTTGCCGGGCGTGGATCCGGCGCGGTATTACCATGTGGGACTGCGAGGACCGCGGAATGATCAGGACACGCTTGCGCGTTTCCTCGAGCGCGGGGTGCGACGAGAGCACATTTACACGTATCGAGAACTGAAGCGGGCGCGGCGTTCAGGGTTCGATGAATGGGCTGAAGAATTGGCCCACCGCGTCGTCGACGGAGCGGCGAAAGTGTGGGTTGCGGTGGACCCGGACGTGCTCAACCTCGGATCCAACCCGGACTTCGGCGATGAGCCCTTGGGGCCGACCGCGGACGAGGTTATCGAGCTTGTATACCAAGTAGCCCGCGCCGCCGGGCGCGAGGGGTTTGGAGGACTGACTTTCATGGCGCTCCCCTATGATGCGCAGACATGTCACTATATCTGTCTGTACACTCTGCTGTACGCTTTGGCGGGCATTGTGCAGTCGACGACGCAGCGTGGCTCATGAGGGGATGGTCCTTCTAAGCTGTGCCGCGGGGGGCCGATGAAAACCGGAGAGCAGTACCGCCAGTCACTGCGGGACGGGCGCGAGGTCTATTTAGACGGAGAGCGCGTGCAAGATGTTACCTTGCATCCGGCGACCAAACCAGCCGTTGATGTAAGGGCTCGACTCTACGACCTGCGGCATGCATCCGGCCTCAAGGCGAAGACGACATACACAGATGAGAGCGGCGCTACGTACTGTAGAGCCTTTAAGCTTCCGGAGTCCGTCAACGACCTGGTCCAGTGGCGAGTCTATCTCGAAACAATCCTGGCTGAGATCGGTGGGCCGATCGAACGGATAGGGGACGATGCGGTAGGTGAGCTCTGGTCGATGTACGATGCCGCGGCTCAGCTCACGCGAGTTGATCAGCGGTACGGGGACAATCTCAAGCACCATCTTCAGCGAATCAGGGAGCTCGATCTATACCACGTGAGCGGCAATACCGATCCCAAGGGTGATCGGAGCAAGTCGCCCACGGAACAGGATCCCGATCTCTTGCTGCGCGTCGTCGAGGAACGGGACGATGGGATTGTCGTCCGAGGAGCCAAGTACGAGACTGGCGCGGCCTATGCTCATCAGGCGTTCGTGAAGCCGACGATAGCGAATTGGGACGAGAGCATGGCGGATTACGCCGTCGGCTTTATCTGCGATATGGCCAGTCCGGGGCTGAAACTGATTTGCCGGTCGCCCATTGGAGCAGGCCGTAACCCGATCAACTATCCTATTGCCTGTCGGTTTGACGAGATCGACGCCCTGATGGTGTTTGACAATGTCCGAATCCCCTGGGAAAATGTGCTATTTTCACGGAAGCCAGAACTCGCGCGGCACATTCGCGGCACCCTGCACCGCTATGCGGCGTTTCCTTTCTTGGTTGGACTGCTTTTCAACGCCGACCTGCTCCTTGGGGCTGCGCTGCTGAACTGCGAGCAAACAGGTCTGGACAAACTCCAACCCGTTCGCGAAAAGCTGACCCGCCTCATTTGGTACCGCGAAATGATCAACGCGACTCTCGCAGCCAGCGTCTCCGAAGCCCAGATGAGCCCTGGCGGGTTGATGATGCCCAATCAATCGATGCTCTACTCCGGCCGGATCTTTGCGTGCTCCCTCCATCCCGAGATGGTGCATATCGTAAGAGAGCTCACGGGGGGGCAGATTTCCTTGACGCCGAACATCGAAGCCCTTACTGACCCTCGCGTTCGCGAAGTGCTCGAGAAGTACTACACCATTGGGGAATGGGCGGCGGAGGATCGCATGAGGCTCCTGTACTATACGCGCGACCTCGTCAATTCCGATTATGCGGGACATCGTATGACGTTCTATCTGTTCGGCCAGAGTCCACCGTTTGCGCACCTCGCCGCGCTGTTTGCGAACTTCGATACGGCCCGCCCGCGTCAACTCGTCCGGCGGATCGTCGGCTTGCGCCACCCCGCCGATGCTGCCCACGAATAACATGGAGCCGGAGTGGGGAACGCGGGCACACGGAACGTACACTGTTGTCGGGCGTTGCGCGCGGACCGGCATGCTCGGCGTCGCCATGACGACATCCAGTATGTGCGTGGGGGCTCGTTGCGCCTGGGTCGCGCCGTTTGCCGGGGCGGTCGCGACCCAAAATGTGACCGACCCAAGATTGGGCCAACTCGGGCTGCGTCTCCTCGATCTCGGCTACACTGCGGCGGCGGTCATCTCGGAACTGACTACCGCGGGAGCGTACCCAGCCTATCGCCAGCTTGCATGTGTAGTTCGAGATGGCCATAGCGCTGCGTGGACGGGGGAAAAAGCGATGGGCCACCACGGCCACCAGACGGCGCAAAACGTGGCGGTCGCCGGTAATCTGCTCGCTGCGCCGAGCGTCCTGCAGGCCATGATCAACACATTTTCTCGAGAGCCGAATGCGCATCTTGCGGAACGTTTGCTCACTGCGCTGAGGGCGGGAAAGGAAGCCGGCGGCGAGATCGGCAGGAATGAACGATCCGCGTGCATCAAGGTCTATGCCAGCCAACCGTTCGCGTTCGTGGATCTTCGAGTCGACTGGGACGAAACGGACCCTGTGGCTACCCTGACGTCATTGTGGCGACGATACCGCGAGCAAATGGACGCGTACGTCGTCAGGGCTATCGATCCTCCCCGGGCTCCCGTGTGACCACCTCGGGTTGTGTGGTCGGCTGCAAACGAGGAGGCGCTGATGCCGAAGCGATTCGTTCGCAAATTCGACGCGTCACAATACAAGCACCATGCCAAGGGAATCTATTCTATGGCCATTCGGACGCGTGGGGATTTCGTATTCCTCCGCGGCCAGACAGGGTTCGATCTGGGCGGAACGTTCGTGGGGCGCGACGATCCCGGGGCGCAAGCGGAGCAGGCCTGCAAGAACATCAAGCAGTTGATGGAGGAAGCCGGTGGCACCATTACGGATGTCTGCAAGTTGGTGATCTATGTTACGGACGTTTCGTACAGGCCCGCCGTCTACGCGATGATAGACAAGTATTTCAAAGACGTGCACCACTGCAGCACCGGCATCGTGGTGCGCGGGTTGGCACTGCCTGAGCTCCTGGTCGAAATTGATGCGTACGCCGTGATCGACCGAGACCCAGCATGAGGTGGCGCCGCCCAGGGCTTGCCGGCAGAGTCCGCTGAAAGGAGCGTACCAATGCCAGACGGCGTAGCAGCGAATGCGCAGCGCGTGACGCGCACCCAGCAGATCATGGAGCGTCTCGGCATTGACCTCCTCTTGATCGGACCATCGAGTGATTTCTTCTATTTGACGGGCCGCCTAATGTTGCCCACCGAACGACTGGTGGCGTTGATTGTGCCGCGGCGCGGTCGAGGCACGGTGGTCGCACCGGCGATCGCGGCGCCGCTGCTCTCTGAGCTGCGTCCGGCGCTTGATGTCACAGCACTGGCAGAGACAGACAGTCCGGTCACGCACTTGGGATCACTGGTGCGAGAGTATGGCGCTCGGACGGTCGCCGTCAACGATGACCTGTGGAGTGGCTTTCTGCTCGACCTCCAAAGTCAATTGGCCTCAGTTAGATTTGCGCGCGCCTCCAGCGTCCTTTCTGAGGCACGACGTATCAAGGACACGACGGAATTAGCGGCACTTCGCGAGGCGGCCCGGCGTATTGATGCGGTGTGGGAAGAATTTTGTGCGACATCGACCCTTACAGGGAAGACCGAGCTCGACGTGCAGCGGCGCCTGAGGGACCTGATCCAAACGCACGGACTCGAGTATGTCTGGTGCCATGTAGGAGCGGGGCCGAATAGTGCCTCTGCGCTTCACGAAGGCACTGATCGAACCATCGAGCCGGGTGACCCGGTGCTGATTGATTATGGCGGCACCTATGCGGGGTACTTCGGCGATACGTGCCATACGCCGGTGGCCGGGAGAGCGCATCCCGATTTTGTGCGCGTCTACGAGATTGTCCGTCACGCGCAAGAGGCCGCCTTCCAGTCCGCGCGGGCGGGCAGATCCTGTGAGGAGGTCGACCAAGCGGCGCGAGCAGTCATCGCCGAACAGGGCTATGGAGATTTCTTCGTTCATCGGGTGGGCCACGGGATCGGAATCTCGGTTCACGAAGACCCGTACCTGATCGACGGCAACCAAGAGCCGCTGGAGTCGGGGATGGTATTCTCAGCCGAGCCGGGAATTTACATTCCGGGCCGATGGGGTGTGCGTATTGAGGACATTATTGGGATAGAGTCAGGCGTTACCCGGCGCTTCAATATTGTTCCACACGACTTGCGGTGTCTTCCTTGAACGCGGTGGGCCGGCTCGACTGGGTCGGTAGGGAACTCCGATCGCTTGCTCGAATCGGCGACCGTCCAACCGATGGGAGGCTGACCGATGGCATCGATTAGCCCGCGAACTCGCAGTCGCGGAGCGGCGGTTCGCGTCGAAAATCTTTCCAAGCGTTTCGGGGATGTTGTCGCAGTTGCGGGTGTGAATCTGTACATAGGCGCTGGAGAGTTCCTGACGCTGCTCGGCCCGAGCGGCTCAGGGAAGACGACGACTCTGCTGATGCTTGCGGGGTTCCAAGAACCCACCTCGGGAGACATCCTGTTTGATGATCGGGTGGTAACTCGCATGCCTCCGTACCGACGTGATATCGGTATGGTGTTTCAGAACTATGCGCTATTCCCGCACATGACGGTGTTCGACAACATTTCGTACCCGCTCAGAGTAAGAAGACTGCCACAAGCAGAGACGAAGCGGCTCGTCGGGGAGGCGTTGGAACTGGTTCATTTGCCGGGCCTTGAACACCGATATCCGGCCCAGTTGAGCGGCGGTCAACAGCAGCGAGTCGCTCTCGCGCGAGCTCTCGTCTACAATCCACTCGTGCTTTTGATGGACGAGCCACTCGGTGCCCTGGACAAGAAGCTGCGGGAAGCAATGCAGATCGAAATCAAGCGAATCCAGCGAGAGACGAATGCAACTGTCGTATACGTGACGCACGATCAGGAAGAAGCTCTCGTGATGTCCGATCGCATCGCGGTGATGAACCACGGGAGTGTTCAGCAGATCACGACCCCTAAAGAGCTGTACGAAACGCCCACCAATCGGTTCGTCGCCGATTTCGTAGGAGAGGTCAACTTCCTTTCGGGAACTGTTCGGGCTGTCGACGGCGAACTGTGCACGGTAGAATTAAAGGGTGGCCTTGTCGTCCGCGCAAGCGCCCCCACGCACTGCAAGGCGGACCAACCCGTGGCTGTAGCGGTTCGTCCCGAGAGAATGGCGCTGGGACCATGTGGTGCGTCGAATGCGCTGGAAGCGCTCGTGGAGGATCATATCTATTTGGGTGAGTCGATGAAGTATAGAGTCAGGCTTGCCAATGGTGAGCAGGTCGTGGTCAAGGTCCCTGGGCGGCAGCCAGCAGCGTTTGTGGTCGGTTCCAGAACCGCCGTTGGTTGGGCCCCGACGGATGCACGGATCTTGGAGCAGTAGAAGGCGATTCCCCTGGGGTCGTTAAATTGAGCGTTGCTGACGACAATCCATATACACGTAGAACCGGAAGCCGTGCTCGAAGTTGTCGCGCACGTTGGGAAGCGGCACAGTGATCGAACGGTCGATCGCAGCGCCCGAGACGCTGGGCAGCGCCGGCCAAGAGAGAAGCACCGCAATGACCGCCGCGGCCGCCCACCGAACTGTGCGGATCCGTCCTGTTGCCGAAGACATCATTTCAATAGGGCCTCCCGAGGAAGCATACACCCTTCGGTCGCGAAGAGGAATTCTGGCACGACGGATTCGGCTCGTGAGCTCGTCGAATTGGTAGACGTCCGCGCCGCGGGTGACGAAGTATACCTGCGGGGGACGCGGGTGCCGCGGTTCGAGGCGCCGGGCGCGTGTAGCCCCGAGTCACGTGCCCTCGGGGCTGAGCCGCGGCAGCAGCGGCGAACCGAGCCCCGTCTGAGTCACCCGGCGAATCGCAGTGCGGAGGACTTTCATGGCCTCGGCCGTCCGCCCGGCATGCGTGTACAGCGCGATGGCCATCAGGAGGGCGGAATCCGCCCGGAGGAGGTCGCCCCGGGAGGCGTAGAGGCGCCCGAGCGCCTCGCGGGCTTCGGCCTCGAGGACGGGATTCGGCACCTCGGCCGCGGCCTGCGTCGCGGCCAGGAGCGTCGCCTCGGCCTCGTCCAGGCGGCCGCGGCGTTCGAGTAACGTGCCCCGCGCCGTCGCGAGATAGGCTCTCGGAAACGGCTGGAGGTTCGGGAGGTCGATCGACGTGGCCTCGAGCCCGCGCTCGATGTCGCCGAGACGAAGCCAGATCTGGCCGGTGGCCCCGCTGGCGGTCGCCGCGATATCGTAGTAGCCTTGCGCAGCGGCGCGGGCCGATACGCTGGAGAGCACCTCGATGGCCCGCTGCACGTCGCCCGACCGCTCCAGCACCATACCCTCGTACATGGCGGCGTCATCGACAACGCGGGGACGCCGGTGCGCTGCGCGTTCCGGGCGAGCTCGCGGAACGCCTCGGCCGACGTATCCAGGCCGCTGTTCGCTTCGGCCCACGCCTGCAACAGCTCGGCCTCTAACACGAGCCCGGCGGACGGCCCGTGGACGATCACCGCGTCCCACAGCCGGGCTGCCATGAGGGCGTCGGCAACGCGGCTCTGTATCATGAGGGCCCAGCCGAGGTTGAGCGTGGCGCGTCCCCAGGTCGACTCCGTGACGTCGTCCTGGACGTGGACGCCGAGCCGGCGGGCGATCAGAACGAGCCGCGGGAGCGGCATGCGATGCCGGTCGCCTCGCTCGATCCGGCTGAGTGACGCGGCGCTGAGACCGGGCACCGTTACATCGATGAGACGGAGGCCGCGCGCCAGGCGTACCCGGTGGAGGCGCGCCCCTCGGACCCATACCACGGCCGCCCCGACAATGAGGCAGCAGTGGAGCCCTCGGTGCAGCGCGGGCACGGCCCCCACGACGGGCGCAAGCATCGTCCGGGCCAATGGTAGTATGCGCGCGGGGTCGGGTGAAAGAGGCGAAGCTCCCCTTTAGGAACATTTCTCCGACGCCTTCTTGCTAGAGACTTCCCTTCGAGTTGCGCCACGCGTGTACCTGAGCGATGCAAATTGTAGCCCTCTTTGCATTTTCATCGAGCCTGCTAATGTGAGGCGGGGCCGTTTAGCGCTGTGCAACGTGCCGCCGGCCTTCGGGCGTACGCGCTTCAACTTGGGGGTGATCGGTGGGTTCGGTGCCGCTCGCGGAGCGTGTTCGCCAAGCACGGGTCGCGGCAGGGTTGACGCAGGCGCAGCTGGCCGGCGGAAAGGTGGCGGTCCGCACGATCTCGCGCATCGAGCGAGGACACGTGCGGGCGTCGGCGCGCGTCCTCGCCTACATCGCCGGGCGCGTGGGCCGCCCTTTGCGCTACTTTGTCGACGATGCGGTGCCGGCGCCGGAAGGGTCGGAGCTGGAGTACCTGCTCGCCCGTGGCGCGGTGCGGCGTCTCAGCGGGGACCCCGACGGCGCTCGCCGTCTCTTTGCCGCCGCGGTTGCCCTCGCCGCTCGGACCGGCGATCAGGCGCGTCACGCGCTCGCCCGCTTGGAGTGCCTCAGTCTCGACGTCGAACGCGATCACACGCCGGAGAACGCGGCCGCGTTGTCCCTGGCGCAGGCCGAAGCCGAGCGTTTCGGTCACGTTGAGGCGGTCGCGCGGAGTTATATCGGGCTTGCGGCGGCTCTCGAGAGTCAGGGGCTCGAGGACGGGGCGCGGGCGGCGCTCGACATGGCATGGCAACTTCTCGACGGCCGCTTCCCCGAGGTCAGGATGCTGATCATGGCGGCGCGGATCCGGGTCGCCGTCGCGGCGGGCCGCGACACAGACCAGGCAGCCCGCGACCTCGACGTCCTGGGACGCGCCTGCGATCCGCGCAGCCTGGCCGACGTCCACGAGACCAGCGCGGAGCGAGCGTATGCCGCCGACCGGGTCGGTGACGCGCTTGCGGCCGCGCAGCACGCGCTTGCGATCCGCCGGTGCGTCATCGCCAAAGCGCATGAAGCGGAAGCGCGCTGCTACCTGGCACACGTGGCGCGCAGGTCCGGCCGCACGGACGAGGCGATCAACCAGCTGACCGCCGCGTCTGTGCTCGCCCGTGAGGTAGAGGATCGCCTTACGGAGGCGGAGAGTCTCGTAAGCCTGTGTGGTCTCCATGCACGCGTGGGCAACGTGCGCGACGCCGCCCGCACGCTCGAGGAAGCGAGAACCGCATTCCTGCGGGCCGCCGACGAAACCCCACCGGTCTGCACGACACTGGTCGCGTCCGCATCTGCCGCACTGGATGATGACGAACGCCGCAGGGCGGGTGACGAGGACCCGCCGCCCTCGTTACACCCCCCGGCAGGCTCTGGGTAAATCACCGCTGCGTGGTCCGGTGGGTTCAACAGCGTAACGATCACGTGAACCGGCAGGGCAGGAACGTACGCAGTCCGAAGCCGGCCCCTGGGCTCACGGTTCGATGTTGCCGCCGTTGCGCGGCCGCGGCGCGCCACAAGCCTCGTAGCGCACCTCGAAGGAGGTACCCGCGTGGACAGAAGCTCCGAGCCGGTTCGCCGCTCCGTGGCGAGCCTTACCGACCTGGGACGGTACGTACTCGAGGAATGGGCGGAAGAATATCGTAACGGCCATCTCAGCCGCCGCGAGTTTCTCCGCCGCGTCGGCGTTTTCGCCGGCGGGACCACGCTGGCCACGCCGGTCTTGGCCGTGCTCGGGGTCACGGCGTCGCCGGATGAGTTGGCGGCGGCCGCCGCATCCCCGGCACCGCCGCTGCCGGCGCAGGCACCCATGGTCGCGCCGGACGACCCCGCGATCCACGCGGCGATGACCACCTATCCGTCGGGGAACGTGTCCGTGATCGCGTACCTCGTGCAACCGGCGGGCAAACTGACGGCTCCGGGCGTCATCGTGATCCACGAGAATCGCGGGCTGCTGGCGCACCACATGGATGTCGCGCGGCGCGTCGCGAAGCTTGGCTACGTCGCGCTCGCCCCGGACCTGGCGTCCCCCATCGGCGGCACCGCGAAGTACCAGGATCTCGCGCAGGTGACAGCGTTTCTCGGCCAGACGCCGCCCGAGCAACTCGTGGCGATGCTCGACGCGGGGGTGCAGCACCTGGCGAGCCTCCCCAGCGTGCGGCGCGACCGGCTCGGCGCGATGGGGTTTTGCTTCGGTGGCGGCCTGACCTGGCGGCTGGCCATGCAAAACGGGGGCCTCGCCGCGATCGTCCCGTTTTACGGGCCCAACCCGCCGTCGCTGGACGGCGTGGCGCGCATCCGCGGCGCGGTGCTCGCGTTCTACGGCGCGCTGGACGCGCGTGTCGACGCCGGCATGCCGGCGATGCGGGCGGCGTTGCAGCAGGCGCACGTCACGTTCGAGATGGTGGTGGAGCCCAATGCCAACCACGCGTTCTTCAATGACACCGGGCCCGCGTACAATAGCGCCGCCGCTGCCGACGCCTGGTCCAAGACGGTGGCGTGGTTCGCCAGGTACCTCGGCGCTTGACCCCAGCCGCGCGCCCCGCCGTGGGACGTGGAGGTGGAGCGGCACGTCCCCGCACCCCAGCCCCCGGGCGCCTCACGCAGGGCCCCGGCGCGCGCCCCGCGAATGCGACAGCGAGGTGCATCAGCCGGGACGTCCGGCTCGGAGGGGACGATGGTCGTGCTCGCTCGCCTGGCGATGGCCGCATGCATCGTGCTCGCCATCGCCGGCATCGCCCGCGCGCAACTGGGCGCGGACGACTTCCTGATCATGCCCGGGCAGCGGATCGGTGCGGTGCGGGTTGGCATGCTGCTCACGGACGCGGAGACTCGAATGGGCGCGCCCAAGTCGACATTCCCTGCCGGTAACAACCAGGGAACCATCAACACCTGGTTCGCCACCGTCCGCAACCACGACGGCACGATGTCGATGGGGAGTACCGGCGGGCTGTACGCGGTCGTGGATGCGGCGGGGGTGATCCGGCAGGTCGGCGTCCACTACGATCCCCGCTTTGTGACCGCGACGCACCTGCACACGGGCGTCTCGGAGGCGGCCGTGCGCAGCACGCAGGGAGAACCCTCGAACGTGTACACGCAGCATGGATACCACGAGCTGGCCTACGCGGCGGCCGGCATCACATTCTCCGTGGTCGATGACCGCAAGACCCGCGGCTATCAGAGCGTCTACGAAATCGTCGTGTACGCGCCGCAACACTGACGGGGTCCGGAGGTCATAACGCCGGGCGGCGTCGAGCGGCGCGACGGGACGGCCGCCGGGGGCCGGGCGATGCCGAAGCTCAGGTTTGGGGTTTGGCTGCCGACGTATGCGTGGCCGGATGCGGATCCGGCGCGGCTGCGGCGGCTCACCGAGACGATCGCCAAGTGTGAACAGTCGAACCTGGACATCTGGGTGATCGACCACCTGCTCACGGCTCCCGGCCTCTATGGGGTGGCCTGGCTCGAGCCGATGAGCGTGCTCGTCTATGCCGCGGCGCTCACCACCACCGTGCGGCTCGCGACCGGCATCCTGGTGCTGCCGATCCGACACCCCGTGGTCCTGGCCAAGGAAATCGCGACGCTCGCCCACCTTTCCGACGACAGGTTTGTGTTCGGCATCGGTCCCGGCTGGCACGCCGGAGAGTTTAGCGCGACCGGCTCGCGCATCGAGGAACGGGGCGGGCGGACCGACGAGATTCTGGAAGCGGTTACCCTGCTCTTGAGCCGGCCCAACGCGAGCTATCACGGCCGGTATTACCGCTTCGAGGACGTGACGATCGATCCGCGGCCGCCGAAGCTGCCGGAAATGTGGGCGTCCGGAGGAGGGCGGATTCCCGACCCGGGCGAGCACGACGTGCCGTTCATCGCCAAGCCCGTGCTCGAGCGCATCGTGCGGTGCGGCCACTGGCTCTCGCGGTGCTCCGGAACGCAGGAGTGGGTCAAGCGCGATTGGGCGACGATCCAGGCGCACGCCCGGGCCAACGGCGCGGATCCGTCGACGATCACGTTCGGACACTGTAATTTCGTGCATCTCGTGGAGACGGGCGACCACGCGGCGGCCGTGGAGGCGTCGCGGGAGCCGTTTCTCCGGGTCATGGGCACCCACCGCTCCTACGACCACCTGCAGCAATGCTATATGATCGGCAGCATCGATCACATCAACGCGCGGATCGCCGACCTCGTGGCGGCCGGCCTACAATACCTTGTCCTCGGCCCGGTCACGGACGATCCGCGGCAGATCGACCTCCTCGTCCGCCACGTGGCGCGGGACTTTACCTAGGGCGGCGTCCTCGTGTTGAGCCCGCGTCCTGGGACGTTGTCGCCGTAGCCCGTCGCCGGGACAGCGCGCGCGAGCCCCGATGAGCGGCAGATATGTGGGTGCGGTCGTGCGGCGTCGCGAAGACCGTCGGCTTCTCACCGGCGGCCGGTTCGTGGACGATCTCCACGTCGACGGGTGTCTCCACGCGGTCCTGTTTCGCAGCACCCAGGCGCACGCCCGGCTCAGAGCCGTGCATTTGGCCCGCACGCGGGCCTACCCAGCGGTGGTCGCCTGCTACGCGGCCCAAGACCTGGGCAGGGCCCTGCGGCCGCTCCCGGCCGTGGGGATGCCGCCGCCGCCACTCGCGGCACGCGTGGAATTTCGTCTCCGGACGGCTCGGCAGTCGCCGCTGGCCTTGGGTAAGGTCCGCTACGTGGGCGAGCCGGTCGCCGCGGTCGTCGCGACCCACCGCTATGCGGCGGAGGACGCGCTCGCGTTGATCGACGCCGACTACGACCCCCTGCCGGCCGTGGTGGACGTCGAGCAAGGCCTTCGCGCCGACGCGCCCCGCATCCACGACGAGTGGGCGGACAACGTCGCGGTGGCCTTTGCCGTGGCGATCGGCGATCCGGCGCGGGCGTTTAGGGACGCGCCGGTGCGCCTTCGTGAACGGTTCAAGGTGCCGCGCTCCACGGGTCTGCCGATGGAGCCGCGCGGGATCCTCGCCGTGCCCGATCCGCTCGGCGACGGCGTGACCGCCTGGGCGTCGACCCAGGTGCCGCACCTTCTGCAACGGGTGCTCACGGAGACACTCGGCCTGCCGGCCCGGCGGGTGCGGGTGGTGGCGCCCGATGTCGGCGGCGGGTTCGGTACGAAGTGCTCGGTCTATCCCGAGGATGTCCTGATCCCGGTGATCGCGGTGCGTCTCCGGAGGCCCGTCAAGTGGATCGAGACGCGGCGCGAACACCTACAGAGCGCCACGCATTCCCGAGAGCAGTGGCACGAGGCCGAGATCGCCGCCACCGCCGACGGTGCGATCCTCGGATTCCAGGACCGGTTTCTCCTCGACCAGGGGGCGTACAACCCGTGGGGCATCGTGCAGCCGTACAACACGGTGGCGCACATGCTGGGGCCGTACCGCGTCCGGCACGCCGCGTTCGAGGCCCGCTCCGTCGTGACCAACAAGACACCGCACGCACCGTACCGGGGAGCCGGCCGCCCCGAGGCCGTGTTCGTCATGGAGCGCATGCTGGAGCTGCTGGCGCGGCGTCTGGGCGTCGATGCCGCGGCGCTGCGCCGCCGGAACACGATCCGGCGGGACGAGATGCCGTATGATGTCGGGCTCCTCTACCGTGACGGCAACGGCCTCGTCTACGACAGCGGAGACTTCGCCGGTACGTTGGAGCGCGCACTTCAGACGCTCGATTATGAGGCCTGCCGCCGCGAGCAGCGCGCGCTGCGCGCGCGGGGCGTGTACCGTGGGATCGGCATCGCCGCGTACGTCGAAGGGACCGGCGTGGGGCCGTATGAGAGCGCCGCCGTCCGCCTCGACCCGTCCGGCCATGTGACCGTGGCGACGGGCGCGTGCTCACAGGGCCAGGGACACGAGACGACGTTTGCGCAGATCGCCGCGGACGTCCTGGCCGTCGACCTCGAGGACGTCACCGTGGTGGGCGGGGACACGCGGGAGGTACTGGCCGGCGTTGGGACGTTCGCGAGCCGCAGCCTCGTCGTCGCCGGCGCCGCGGTCGCCGAGGCAGCCGGGGCGGTTCGGCAGAAACTGCTGCGGGCGGCCGCTACGCTGCTGGAGGCGCGCGAGGCCGATCTCGACCTCGCGTCGGGGCAGGTCCTGGTGCGCGGCACCGACCGCGGGTTGCCGTTCGCCGGGATCGTGCAGCGGAGCCTCCCCACGTTCCAGGGAGCCGTGGTCGCGGACCCCGTCTTCGAGGCGTCGGCGTATCACATTGTGCCGACCGTCACCTACGCCAGCGCCGCGCACGTGGCGCTGGTCGAGGTCGACCCGGAGACGGGCACCGTCCGGGTGCTCCGCTACGTCGTCGCCCACGACTGCGGGCGGGTTGTGCATCCCAAGATCGTGGAGGGGCAGATTCACGGCGGGGTCGCACAGGGACTGGGGGGCGGTCTCGCCGAGCACCTCGTCTACGACGCCGGCGGCCAACTCCTCACCGGCTCGCTCATGGACTACGCGCTTCCTCGCGCGCGCGACGTGCCGCGGCTCGAGACCATCCACTTGGACTTCCCATCGCCCCGCAATCCCTTCGGCGCAAAAGGCGTGGGCGAAGGCGGCGCGATCGCGCCGCCGGCCGCGGTCGCCAACGCCGTCGAGGACGCCCTGGCGCCGTTCGGCGTGCGCATCACCGAGGGCCCCGTGACGCCGGCCCGTGTCGTCGCGCTTGTGCAGGCGGCCCGAGCGAAACCGCCCGTCGTCTAACGGCGCCAGCGGCGCCGCGTGCGCGCATGCGAGGCCGCCCGCGGGCTAGCGACGCCGGCGGTTCCGGTTGCGTGCCGGCGAGGCCGCCGCCGTCCAGGGACGCCACCGCCTTCCTGGCCTAGCCCCCGTGCGTGAACGACGGATAGAGCGTCATGCCGCCGTCCACGACCACCGTGGTGCCCGTGACATACCCTGCTACGTCGGAGGCGAGCACCACGACCATACGCGCGATGTCCTCCGGCTGCCCCATCCGGCCCATTGGAATCTTGCTCAGCAGGTCCGCGCGCGTCGCGGGATTCTCCCACACGTCGGCGTTGATCGGCGTCTGGATGGCGCCCGGCGCGATCGCGACCACCCGCACGCCGTGCGGCGCAGCTTCCTGGGCGAGCGTCTTGGTCAGCATCGCGAGCCCAGCCTTGCTGGCCGTGTACGCGGAGTAGCCGGTCCACGGGATGACCTCGTGCACGGACGTGAGATTGACCACGACGCCCGCCCGCTGGGGGATCATCCGTCGCAGCGCCTCGCGCGCGCACGCGTAGGCGCCCTCGAGGTTGATCGCCAGCACCTTGCGCCACGCATCCGGAGGATACTCCCAGCCCGCGGCGCGCGGCCCGTCGACGCCCGCATTGTTGACCAGGATGTCCGCGCCGCCCCAGGTCCGGTCCACCGCCGCGAAGAGTTGCTCCACCTGGGCCCCGTCCGACACGTCCGCCGCGGCGGTGAACGCCTGGCCGCCGGCGTGCTTGATGTCGTTGACCACGCGTTCGGCCGCCTCGGGGTGGACAACATAATTCACGCAGACGCGGGCCCCGGCAGCCGCGAGCCCTCGAGCGATCGCCTCGCCGATCCCAGAGTTTGCGCCGGTCACCACGGCGCGCTTGCCATTGAGTTGAATCTGCACGGATACCACACTCCTCCCTTGGTCGCGCGCATCGCTGTTCTCGGCCGCGCGGGCGGTCCCTCCGTCATCGGCCGCCCGTAGGGCGCGGGGCCGTCCTTGAGTTACCTGGGGAACGAGCGCCGAGCGTGTCGAAGCATGCCCAAAGCGTTCGCGCGCGGAGCCTGGGCGGAGCGCGGTTACCGGGAGGTGGTCTCGTGGGCGGCACGGATGGCGGGCGATCGAGCTTCCGTTTGGCGGTGATCCAACCACTGGCCCATCGGCCGCCGGAGGATGAACGGAACGTGGCGGATGCGGTGCGGCACGTCGAGGCGGCCGCGCGCGAGGGCGCCGCGGTAGTGGCATTTCCCGAGACGTACCCGGGCCCCTGGCGCATGCCCCGTCGCTTCGATCCCACGGAGGCCATGGTCGACGCCGCCCGGCGGTGCGGCGTATACGTTCAGTTCGGGACGCTCGAGCCGATCGGCGGCGACAACCGCCGCGCGCACAACGTGCTCCTGCTGGCGCGGCCCAATGGTGCCGCCCCGGGCCGGTACCGGCGTACGCACCCGCCCGGACCGTGGATCTATACCGGCGGCGCCTACTGGGAGTTCGAGTACGTGCCCGGTGACGAGTTCCCGGTGTTCGAGACGGAGCACGGCGTGTTCGGGCTGGCGATGTGCAGCGAAGTCTACATGCCGGAAGTCACGAGGGCGCTGGCGCTGCGGGGTGCCGAGGTGATTTTCCTGCCGGCGGGCGTGGACAAAGAGCGGCTCTGGTCGACGTGGCGCCATCTGATTTGGGCCCGCGCGATCGAAAACCTCGCCGTCGTCACCACGACGCAGAACCTGTTCACGTCCGCGCAGCGCGGGCTGGCCATGGTGGCGAACCCGGAACAGGTGGTGTTCGAGACGACCGTCGCGGGGATGTTTCTCGTGGACGTGGCGCTCGACCGGGTGCGCGAGCTTCGAGCGCAGGAGGACCGCGTCGAGTCCCAGCGCACGAACGCGGCCAAGGCTGGCGTGTTGAGCCAGTGGCAGCGCCCGGAATTGTACGACGCCATCCTGCCGCGGCCAGCGGTCTCGGTGCGGCGAGGAGCGCCACCCGAGCCGCGGCCGCGACGCGCCTGACCCGGCGCACCCCGGTCGTGATTGGCGTGGCCCGCGGCATCGGCACAGCCCCGGCCCCCGCGCCGCTCACTGCGGATGCCGGCGTCGTGCCCGGCCGCGTGGATCGAACGGACGGGACCCCGGTGGCACTGGCCGCGCGTCGTGTCCGCCGGGCTACCGGCGGCGGTCGGCCTCAACGACGGTCCGTGCTGACGCCTGCCCGCGGCGGGACAAGCCCGACCGTCTGCGGCAGATAGTCATCCTCCGCGTCGGGGAGGCTATAGGCGTACGGCCAGCGATAGACCACTGGCAGTGAAGCCCCCCAATTGCCGTGCGGCGGCGGAGTCGGCGCAGCCCACTCGAGCGAGTTGGCGCGCCACGGGTTGGTCCCCGCCGCCGGCCCGTGCCTAAGACTCCACAGGAAGTTGAACACGAACACGAGTTGCGCCGCCCCGAGGACGAACGCCGACAGCGACATGAAGACATCGATCGGGCCCGTGTGCGCGAGGAACG
>JAJPIA010000084.1 GCA_021324975.1 Bacillota bacterium | reverse complement strand
CTGGTGCCGATCCCCGCGTGGGTCTCCTACACCGAGCAGGTGCGGCTCGCGGGGGCCACGCCGGTGCCGGTGCCCACCAACGCCGGGGACGATTGGCAGCCGCGGCCCGACCGGGTCGCGCGCATGATCGGCCCGCGCACGCGGGCGATCATCGTCGATTCGCCGCACAATCCCACGGGCGCGGTCTACACGCGCGAAACGCTCGACGGGCTGGTGGCGCTCGCGCAGCGCCACGACGGGTTCTACCTGCTGAGCGACGAGATCTACGAGAGCATGGTGTACGACGGGGCGCGGCACCTGAGCGTGCCGGGAACCTGGCCCCAGGCGCGCGACAAGATCGTGCTGCTCAACTCCATGTCCAAGACCTACGCCATGACGGGCTGGCGCATCGGTTACGCCGCGGCGCCGCGGGCCATCGCCGCGGCGATAACGGAGACCCAGGCGCACCTCGCCGGCAACCCGAACTCCATCGCGCAACGCGCCGCCCTGCACGCGCTCACCGCCAACGTGGACCTGAGCGCCATGGTGGCGGAGTACGACCGCCGGCGGCGGTATGTGGTGGCGCGGCTCAACGCCATCCCGGGGGTCGAATGCGGGATGCCCAAGGGCGCCTTCTACGCGTTTCCGGACATGCGCGGTGTCCTGGGGCGTGCGGGCCTGCCCGCCACGTCGCTCGAGCTGGCGGAGGTGCTGCTCGACCGCGCGCATGTCGCCACGGTGCCCGGCGAGGCGTTCGAGGCGCCGGGATATCTTCGGGTCTCGTACGCGACGTCGATGACGCGACTGGAAGAGGGGCTGGACCGGATCGCCCGCGCGCTCGGGGGTGCCCGCGCGGCGGCGGGAGCCACCGGCGCCCAGCCGGCCAAGGAGGGATCGCGATGATGTTTCCGGCGGAGTTTCGCAACGAGCCGTTCCGCGACTTTTCGGCCGACGGCGCGCGGCGGGAGATGTCGGAGGCGCTGCGCGCCGTAAGCGGCGAGCTGGGCCGGGAGTTTCCGCTGTGGATCGACGGGCAGCCGGTGCGCACCGGCCAGACGTTTCGCTCCATGAACCCGTCGCAATCCGACCAGGTGGTCGCGGTCCTGCACCAGGCCGGGCGCGATGAGCTGGAGGCCGCCGTACGCGCCGCGGGCCGCGCGTACGAGTCGTGGCGCTGGGTGCCCGCGGAAGAGAAATCGGCCCTGCTGCTGCGCGCCGCCCATCTCCTCCGGAGCCGCCGGATGCGCGCGGCCGCGTGGATGAGTTACGAGGTCGGCAAGAACTGGGCCGAGGCGGACGGCGATGTCGCGGAGGCCATCGACTTCATCGAGTACAACGCGCGCGAGGTCCTCCGGTACGCGCAGGGCCGGCCGCTCCCGCCGTACGACGGCGAGATGAGCGAGTACACGTACATCCCGATCGGGATCGTGGCCGTGATCTCGCCGTGGAATTTCCCGCTCGCCATTCCGACAGGCATGGCGATCGGGGCGATCGCGGCCGGCAACACGGTGATCATGAAGCCGGCGAGCGATTCCGCGGCCGTCGCGTACCAGACCCTCGAGGCGCTGACCGAGGCGGGGCTGCCGCCGGGGGTGCTCAACGTCATCCCCGGCCCGGGCGGGATCGTGGGCGAGGGCTTGGCCACGCACCCCGGCGTTCGCATGATCGCGTTCACGGGCTCGCGGGAGGTCGGCACGCACCTGTTCGAGCTCGCGGCCAAGACGCCGCCCCAGCAGACCTGGCTCAAGCGCATCATCGCGGAGCTCGGCGGCAAGAACGCGATCATCGTGGACGACGAGGCGGATCTCGACGAGGCGGTGGCTGGGCTCGTGGCGTCAGGCTACGGGTACCAGGGGCAGAAGTGCTCCGCAGGCTCGCGGGTGGTCGCGACGCCCAAGGCGTACGGCCGCATCGCGGACGCGCTCGTGGATCGCGTCCGCCGCCTCGAGGTCGGCCCCGCGCCCGAGAACTACCCCGCGGGCCCCGTGATCAACGCGTCCGCGGCGCAAAAGATCCTCGAGTACATCGAGGTCGGCAAGAGCGAGGGCCGGCTGGCGGCCGGCGGCGGCCGTGCGCGCGACGGGGGTCACTACATCGCGCCGACCGTGTTCCTCGACGTCGCCCCGGACGCCCGCATCGCGCAGGAGGAGATCTTTGGTCCGGTCGTGGCGGCGATCCCGGCCCGCACGTTCGATGAGGCGCTGCGCATCGCGAACGGGACCGCGTTTGGGCTCACGGGATCCGTGTACTCGCGCAACCCCCAAAAGCTGGCCCGGGCGCGGCGGGAGTTCATGTGCGGCAACCTATATCTCAACCGCAAGTGCACCGGCGCGATGGTGGGCACGCACCCGTTCGGCGGGTTTAACATGTCGGGGACCGACAGCAAGGCCGGCGGTCCGGACTACCTGCTCAACTTCCTGCAGCCAAAGGTCGTCGCGCACAAGTACCGGTAGACGGGCGTCTACGACGGAATCAGCGGCAGCACCACGTGGGATGGGTGCGCCGCGTCGTGGAAGACTGTCTGCACCGCCGTCTGCCGCACGAGCTCGCGCCCCTGCGGGCCGCCCGTGTTCGGGTTGACGTCGAAGCGCGGGAAGTTCGACGACGAGAGGTGCAGCCGGATCTGGTGCCCCCGCTGGAACACGAGGCTCGTCGGGTAGAGGGTGATCGTGAACTCGTAGATCTTGCCCGGCTCGAGCGGCTCGGGCGTGTCCCAGGAGTTCCGGTAGCGGGCGCGGATGATCGAGTCGCCGATGTTGAGCTCGTACCCGTCCGGGTAGTCCGCATTGGGCGGGTACACGTCGATCAGCTTCGCCGTGAAGTCGGTGTCCGGGGCCGTGGACGCTGCCCAGAGCTTGACGGTCACGGTGCCGGTGACCTCGACCTCGCGATCGAGCACCGGCGTTGAAAACACGAGCACGTCCGGGCGCGCAGAGAGCGGCAGGGCGTCGCTGGTACCGGTCACGTGCCGGCCGCCGCGCTGGTCGAACCCGCCGCCCGGCATCAGATCGTACCCCACGGAAATGTTCCCGCCGATGGTCGGCACGGGGTCGGCCGGATCGAACACGTAGCGTGAGGGCGCCGCGTCCGCCGGCGCCTTGCTCCGCGCCAGCCCGCCCCCGGGCTGGAGGTAGAACGGCGCGTACTCGGTACGCCGGAGCGGCCACTCCTGTTCCACGCGCCAGCGGCCCCCGACGTCGAGCCGGTCCGTCCCCGGGACCTTGCGGCCGGAGCCGCCGCCCATGACGAAGATCCGCACCGGCGGCGTCTCCAGCATGCCGTTCGGCCGCCCCTTGAGTACGGCGTCGAACCAGCGGAGGCGAAAGTAATTGTAGCCGAGCGGTGCATCCGGGCCAAACTCCGCGTCCCCCGCGTGCGAGAGGTCGAGGTTGGCCCCGCCGTGGATCCACGGCCCCATGATCAGGCGGACCGGCCCCCGCTTGCGGCGCCCGAGCTCCACGTAGTTGGTCACGGTGGATCGCGCGTAGGAGTCGTACCAGCTGCCCAGGAGATGGATCGGCACGTCGGCGTGCTGATCGTACAGCTCGTCGATCGAGTAGGCGGGACGGCTCCGCCAGTAGTCGTCGTACTCGCCGTGCTGCCAAATGTCGAGGAGCCAGCGCTCGTACGACGGGACGTGCCTGAGCGGGCTCAGTCCGGGCTTGAGCGGGTGGCGCCCCAGCCACGATCGGATGTCGCCCCACGCCTGCCTGAGCGCCGCGCGCTTCACGGGGTCCGCCGCGGCCTCCTTGGATGTCGTCGCCATCATGAACGCGTAGAGAAAGAACCGGACCTCCAGCGCGCCGCCCTGCCGCATCGACGCGGTGTGGTAGTTGTGGAAGCCCTGGCTCACGAACTGGGCGGCGAGCCCGGGCGGGTTGAGCGCGGCGAGCCCGGTCTGGGTGCAGGACGAGTAGGAGAGGCCGATCGTCGCGATCCGGCCGTCGCACCAGGGCTGCGCCCGCACCCACGCGACGGTCTCGACGCCGTCCGGGCCCTCGTTGCCGAACGGATACCACTCGCCGTCGGAGGCGAACCGCCCGCGCACGTCTTGTAACACCACGGCGTAGCCGTGGCTGGCGAAGAACTTCGCCGCGAGGACCCCGGCGGGGCCGAGCTTGTCATACGGCGTGCGCTCGAGCAGCGCGGGCCACGGGCCGCCACCCCCGGACGGCAGATAGAGGTCCGATGCCAGCCGCGTCCCGTCGGCCAACCGCATCATAATGTTGCGCTCGCACGTTACGCCGTCCATCACGCGCAATCACACCCCCACTCAGTCGGGCTTGCGGCGCCCCCGCGCCGGCTGCTCCTGATCAGTGTTCGCCGTTGTTCGCCTCTCCGTGTCCCGCTGCCGTGGCCACGGCGAAGGGCGCGCCGGCCGGCGCGCCCCCGAGCGTGAGCCGGTGCCACCGCAGCACGGCGGCCGCGGACAGCACGCCGATCACGCCGGCGATCGCGAGCTCCGCCGGTGCCCCCCACACCTGGGCGACCGTGCCCGTGAAGAGCGCGCCCGCGGGCGTCATCCCGCCCATCACGAGGGCGTACATCGACATCACGCGCCCGCGCATGTGGTCGGGCGCCGTGACCTGGAGCGTCGTGTTGGCCGTGGCCGTGAACGCGACCATGCTGGCACCGGCCGCGGCGAGGACCACGGCCGCGACCCCGAACTGCCCGGCGCCGGCGAGGATCAGGTTCATGACCCCGAGGAGGGCGGCGCCGCCGTACATCATCGCCGCTTGCGGCCCGCGGTGACTCACCGACGCGACGAAGAGCGCCCCGATGAGCGCGCCGGCGCCTTGGGCCGACATCAGCAGCCCGAAGCCGCCCGCGTTCTGGTGCAGCACGGTCTTGGCCAGCACGGGCACGATGATGTTGAAGTTCATGACGAACACGCTCTGGAGACAGACGAGCATGATCGTCTGAAAGGCCACCGGGGTGCGGAGCAGATACTCCAGCCCCTCGCGCAGGTGAGCCAGAACGCCCGTCTCCAGTTCGATAGTCTGGATCACGGACACCCGCATCATCAGGAGCGCCGCGATCACCGGGATAAAGCTCACCCCGTTTGCGAGAAACGCGTACGCCATCCCGAGGGACGCGATCGCCAGCCCGGCGATCGCCGGGCCGAACAGGCGGGCGGCGTTGAAGATCGTGGAGTTCAACGCCACCGCGTTCATCGTGTCCGCGCCTTCCACCATCTCGAAGATGAACGACTGCCGGGCGGGCACATCGAACGCCGACGTCACCCCGAGCGCACATGCAAAGACGACGATGTGCCAGTAGCGCACGGCGCCGCTCAGTATCAGCGCGCCGAGGCCGAACGCCTGCAGCATCTGCGCGGTCTGCGTCGCCACGAGGAGATTGCGCTTGCTGACCCGGTCCGCGATCACCCCGCCGATGAGCGACAGCATGAGCATGGGCAGCCACTGCAGCGCGCCGACCAGGCCGAGCAGGAACGGTGAGTTGGTGAGCTGCAGTACGAGCCACGCCTGCGCGATCCGCTGCATCCACGTGCCGATCAGCGAAATGAGCTGGCCGACGAAGAAGAGCCGGAAGTTACGATGGCGCAGCGCGGCGAATGGATGATGGGTCACGCCTCGTCGCACTCTTCCATAATAGCATCCACCGTGGTATCGTTGGCGTGGTTTTCCGCTGTGGGATGCGTGGCGGAGGCGCTCCGATGTCTGAATCCTTCCCCTTGGGCCTGACGTTCGACGACGTGCTGCTCGTGCCGCGCCGGTCCGGCGTGAGCACGCGCCGCCAGGTGGAGACGCGCGCGCGGCTCTGCCGCGGCATCGAGCTCGCCATCCCCGTCGTCAGCGCGAGCATGGATTCCGTGACGGAGGGCCGGATGGCCATCGCCATGGCGCGGGAGGGCGGCATCGGGATCATTCACCGGTTCCTGCCGATCGGCGAGCACGTGGCGGAGGTGCGCCGCGTGAAGCGTGCGGAGAGCGTGGTCCTGGACTCCCCGCACACGGCAGGGCCCGAGTCCACCGTGCGGCAGGCCGCGGCGTTCATGGAGGAGCACGGGCCCGCGAGCGTGCTGGTCATCGACCGGGACCGCCGGCTGCTCGGGATTGTAACGGCCCGCGACCTGCTGTTCGAGGAGGACCTCGACCGCCCGATTACGGTCATCATGACGCCGCGGGAGCGGTTGATCACGGCGCCGGCCGGGACGCCGGTGGAAGAGGCCAAACAGATCCTGCACCGCCACCGGATCGAAAAGCTGCCGCTCGTGGACGCGCAGGGCCGGCTCGCCGGACTCGTGACGAGCCGCGATATCCTGAGCCGGCTCAAGTATCCGCAGGCCACCAAGGACGCGCGCGGCCGGCTGCGCGTGGGCGCCGCGATCGGCGTGCGCGGCGACTACCTCGAGCGCGCGCAGGCGCTCGTCGAGGCGGAGGTGGACGCGCTCGTGATCGACATCGCGCACGGCCACTCCGACCTGTCGTTCCGCACGATCGACGCGGTCCGCGCGCGGTGCGGTGACGTGCCGCTCATCGCGGGCAATGTCGCCACCCCGGATGGCACGCGCGATCTGATCGCCCAGGGCGTCGACGGCATCAAGATCGGCGTCGGCCCCGGGTCGACGTGCACCACGCGTGTGGTGACGGGCGCCGGCGTCCCGCAGCTCACGGCGATCCTGTCCTGCGCCGAGGCGGCGGCCCGCTCGGGCATCCCGGTGATCGCCGACGGCGGCATCCGCGGCTCCGGCGATCTGGTCAAAGCGCTCGCCGGGGGCGCCGAAACGGCGATGCTCGGCAATCTGCTGGCGGGCACCGAGGAGAGCCCGGGGACGTCGATCACGAGAAACGGCCGGCAGTACAAGGTGTACCGCGGCATGGCGAGCCTGTGGACGTCGGCGGAGCGGCGCGATCTGCGTCAGGAAGACGAGCTGCTGTCGGAGATCGTGCCGGAGGGCATCGAGGCGCTCGTGCCGTACCGCGGTCCGGTGTCCGCGGTACTGGGGCAGCTGATCGGCGGCCTCCGGTCCGGGATGAGCTACTGCGGGGCCACGACGCTCGCGGAGTTGCACCGGAACGCCCAGTTTATCCGCGTCACGGACGCGGGGGTGCGGGAGGGCATGCCGCACGACGTGGACGCGTTGCCCTAAGTCCCCGCGGCCCGCGGGCGGCGCCAGGTGCCCGCGCGGCCGGAGGTGTGCGCGGGGCCGCCCAGGGGCGGCCCTGCGCCGTTCTACTTCACGTCCAGGTGCTTGAAGGCGTGCTCGATCATGTCCGCCGCGGACTCGATCGCGTACGCCACCTTGTTGCGGTCGCGCACGAGGCGGGTCTCGAGCGTGTGATACTCGTGCGTGCCGCGCTCGAGCGCGCGCAGGCGCGCGGCGGGCTGAAGCGCGGGAACCGGCGGGATCGGCACCGCGCGATCGTGATCGAACGGTCCCGTGGATGTGTAGTTGATCGGGATCAGCGCCCGCCCGGCCCGCATCATCGTGTCGTTGATCAGGGACGCCGCCGCGCGCTGCTTGCGGGTGCCGCGGGACTGCCCGAGCGCGGCCGCGACCCGATCCGCGGCGGCCTGGAGGCGGTCCGCCGCGCTGGTCAACCGCGTGACGCCGTCCAAGCACGCGTCCAGATTGAACGCGTCGCCGGCGGCGTCCTGGATGCGCCGCAGCGTCTCCCGGAGCTCGCCCGCGGTCGCACGGTAGTCGAGCGGGAGCACCGGGGCCGTGCACCACCGCCATACGATCAGGGCGTAGATCTCCGCGTCCCGCCGGAGGTTGGCGCGATCGATCTTGTCGATCGTGTCCTCCGTCGTGTGCCACCACCAGCCGAGCCCGCCCGACTTCCGCGGTCCGCCGTGCAGCTTGGCCAGCGCGTCGCTCGTGGCCGATTCCGCCGGCGGCTGGACCGAGACTCCGCCGAACATCGACGGGATGCCGATCCCCCAGAACGATTGGTCGCCCATCCGGCCGATGCGGCGCCGCTCCAGCGCCTGCCCGGCGACGTCGTTGATCGCGCGCGCGGCCGAGGCCCATGTCTCGGCCATGGTCTCGCCCTCGCTCAGTACCGTCGCACCCTTGGCGCCCGACGAGTCCACGTTCAGGTGCAGCACCGCGTTGCGGTGCAGGTCGCGCCAGTGGTGGTCGGCGTACCACGTGGAGCCCGAGTACCGGCCGTGCGAGTGCCCAGACCAGAACGCGAGCCGCAGCCCGCGGCGGAGCCGCCGGCGGCGCTTGCTCAGGAGGCGCGCGGTCTCGACCATCACCGCGTTGGCGCTGCCGTTGTCCATCGCCCCATAGTGCCAGGAATCGACGTGGCCGCTGAAGAGCACGTACCGGTCCGGCTCGTCGACAGCCGCAAGGTCCGCGGTCAGGATCGGCGTCGGGCGCCACCGCGTGTCGACCTCCGCGTGCACGCGCACGCGTAGCGTACCCTCGCGCGCGCGGGCGCGCAGGGCGGCGCCGTCCGATTCACGCACGGACACGGCCACGATCTTGGGCAGGGCGCCGAGCGTCTCCGGAGTGGGCGATCCCCAGACCGTAGAGATGATCATCTCGTGCAGCTCCGGGGGGTTGACGAAGATCGCGGCGACCGCGCCGGCCGCTTCCGCCGCATGCGCCGTCACGGGCATCGCCAATCCGTCGACCAGCGCAATCTTGCCGCGCACGGGTGCCTGCGCCAGGTCGCCGCCGGCGACGTCGACCACCTCGGCCTCGACACCGCCCGGGGGCGTGGACATCGAAAAGGAGTGCGTGATGCAATCCACCGGTCCGGGCGCCGGATCGACCACCTCGAGCGACGCGGACCTCGGCCAGGAGATGAGGGCATCGTGGTGCTCCTGCCGCACCTCGAGCCCGAACCCCCGCAGCGTCGCCTCGAGGTACTCGAAGGCCTGCCCCTCGTCCTCGCTGCCGGACATGCGCACCCAGCGCGACACACCACGCGTGTACTCTATGAGCTTGGTCGCGGACACCGCCTGCCGGATGGCTTGCTCGGGATCCTTCGGCATGGTTGTTCCTCCTCGCGGGGCCGTACGGGTATGCAAGGAGCATTCTCAGGCGGGGCGCCGCATTCCTGGACGCCGCGCGCCCGATCGGGTTTCAGGCTAACGCATGGTTCCGAGCGGCCGCTCCGCCGCCGGCGCGGCGGCGGCCGGCGCGGCTCGCCTGCCGAGTGCGGCCTCGAGCGTGCCGACGATGCCGCGCCGGAACGCGAGAATCACCGCAATGAAGATGACCCCCGTGACGACCCCCCAGGCATCCGTCCAGGCGGAGATCGCGTCGCGCAGGACGATCACGAGCGCCGCGCCCATGATCGGGCCAAGCCGCGGGCCCATCCCGCCGAGCAGCGTCATGATCACCACCGTGCCTGAGGTCGACCAGTGGACCGCGTCCAGACCCACGAACCCGCGGTTGATGACCCAGATGCCGCCGGCCAGCCCCGCCAGCGCGCCCGACAGCATCGCCGCGATCAGCTTGTATCGTCCGACCGCGTACCCGAGGCTCTGCGCCCGCGCCTCGTTTTCTCGAATGGCGACCAGGATGCGGCCGAAGGGAGAACGGACAATGCGCCAGCACAGGAGGAGCGCCAGCGTGACGAGGACGAGCGTGGTAACGTGAGTCCACGCAGCCGCGCGCATCGCGGGCGTCGACCGGAGGCGGCCAAGCCGCCGGAGGGGTCGAGGCCCCTCACGAGGGACTAGCGATGGCCTGCGGGACGCGCCGCCCGCGGCTCCTGGACCTGGGCGGCCCGTTCCTCGCTCGTGGTTTGGATGCTCGTCCCCTGAATCTCGCTCACGACCTCGGAAACGATGACCTGGAGCGCCGCCGCGATCGGCACGGCCAACAGCCCGCCGAGGATGCCCAGGAGCTTGATCCCGGACAGCAGCGCGACCAGGGTCAAGAGCGGAGACATCCCCACAACGCGGGCCATGATGCGGGGAACGAGCACGTGCGGCTCCACGTTCATGATGACGACGTAGAACGCCACGACGGCGATGAGGCGCCACAGCGGTTGCGACAGCCCGACCAGGATCGCGACGGCCGCGCCGAGCGACGGCCCGACCATGGGGATGAGCTCTCCGAGCCCCGCGACCACTCCCAGCAGCGCGGGAAACGGCATGCCGAGCAGCAAGAGGCCGAGCGCCACGATCGCCGCGACGGTGAACGACAATAGCATCTGCGCGCGGAGCCACCCGCCGAACTTGGCGCCGATGTGCTCGAGCACCTGACTCACGCGGGCGTGTTCCTCCACCGGGAACAGCGCCAGGAAGGAGCGCTTCATCTGGGCGCCCTCGAGCAGCATGTAAAACGTAAAGACGAGGATCGTTACGACTGCGGCGAAGTCCCTGGCAAAGCGAACCGCGACGCCGGCGGCCGTCGTGCCGTACATCGACACGTTCGTGAGCTGCTGCGGTAGATGCTGCAGGATCGTGGTCATGCTCGGCAGCCACGGGAACTGCCGGTGGATCTCCGTGAGCCACCGCTGGACCGACGCCGTGAGCTGCGGCAGCTTTTCCACGAAGGCGGCCGTCTCGTTGACCGCGGGCACAACGATCATTGACAGCACCCCGCCGATCGCAGCAAACAACCCGAGGTACAGGAGCAGGATGGCGACGCCGCGGGCGAGCTGCACGCCGCGGGGCAGGCGCCACCGCTCCAGGGTTGCGACCATCGGCCCCAGGCCGGCCGCGAGGATCGCCGAGATCAGGAGCAGGATCAGGATCTCGGTGACGTGGGCCACGAACCAAAAGACGATCCACGCGAGCACCACCATGCCGATGACCGTTGCCGTGCGCCCAACGAGCTGCCGCTGCGTCACGGCGCGCGCTCCCGGACCGCGACACGACCGTTCGGGTGACGCGGGGCCGCGCGGCGTGGTATCGCTCGAGGCAGGCGGCGCATCGTGGCCCCGCCCGCTAGGGGCGGCCGCTCCACACGGCTTCCGCGACCAACCCTACGGCGCCGGCCGCCAGGATGACCGCGGAGAGCACGGCGAGGCGCCGTGTGACCTCCTGGTTGCGGCCCGCCATCTGTGCCATGGGCACGTGGAACATCAGGCTGGCCATCGACGTGACGACGACGCCGTACCCCGCGAGCTGAGGGGCGAGGGTTCCCTTGGCGGCGAGAATGCCGGCCGCGGCGGAGGTGGACGCGCTGCTCACCAGCCCGCCCACCGCGGCCACGATCAGGAAGCCCGTCTGCCCGAACACCCGGTTCGCCAGTTCGCCGGCCAGCGTGATCAGCAGGAACAGGGCGCCGAACGTGAGAGCCCGGCGCACCGAGATCGGAGAACGCATCTGAAGCGGCTCCATGGCGGTGTCCTGGATGCGGATCCGGTACATCACGACCGCGCTGACGGCCACCATGAGCGCCACCCCGAGCCATCCGTAGGAGAGCGCGTCCACGTCGAAGACGCCCAGGATGAGGCCGTTGCGCAACAACATCGCGGTGTTCGCGGTGGCCATCCCCAAGAGCGTGAAGACCGAGAGGCGCGCCGGATCGTTGCGGGCCTGGCTCGCCAGTTCCGCGACCGTCGCGGTGCTGTTCACGAGACCGCCGAGCAACCCGGTCCACCGGATGCCGCGCGTGCCGTAGATCCGCAGCAACACGTAGTTCGTGAACGCGATTGCGGAGATGACCAGGACGACCACCCAGGCGGACCGCGGGTCGATCAGGTGCCACGGGTCGACGGTGCCGGGAGGAAGCAGGGGGTAGACCACGAGCGCGATGACGCCGAGAATCAGCGCCCCCCGGATTTCCTCGTTGGTCACCGCGCCCGCGAAGCGGACCACCTCGGACTTCCACGCCAGGAGCACGGTCATGACGACGCCGCACGCGGCGGCCACGAGCAGGAGCCCCTGCCCCACGAGGATGCCAAGAAGGGCCATCGCCAGGAGGGCCACCGTCGTGGTCATCTCGAGCGTGCCATCCCGGGTGAAACTGCGCCAGTTGAGGAGCGTGACGAGCGGGATCAGCGCGCCCAACAGGACGTAGGCCACGATCGGCGAGATGGTCCAGGCGAGGGTGAACGCGAGGGCGACGAACGCAAACGTGCGGACGCCGACCTCCTTGTGCGCCCACTCCCGCTCCATGCCGACCATCATGCCGATCGCCAGCGCGATGCCCACCCGTTCCATCAGGATGAGAAAGTCGGCGCCCTGCGGCGAGAGCGGGGTCACGCGCTACTCGGAGCCCGCGTGGGCCGGGACGTGCCGTACGGCCCCGGAGAACGAGAAGCCCAGGGTCAGTACGAGCGCCGCAGCGGCGCCGATGTACGGGAGGGCGATCCCCGCGTGGTAGATCCAGCCGCCCCAGGCCGGACCGAGGATGCGGCCGAGGCTGTCGAACGAGTCCATGATGCCGATGGAGAGCCCCTGGGAGCGTGGGGAGCGCTTCGAGACCAGCGACGCGATGCTCGGCCGCATCAGCGAATGCCCGGCGCCCGCGATGGCGGCGTAGATCGCCAGCGTGGCGATATCGTGCGTGGTCGTCACGAGGAGGTAGCCGATCGCGGCGACAATCAGACCGCCGCGGACCAGCCGTTCCTCGCCCCACCGGCTGATCAGGCGTCCAACCAGGCCGCCGAGGATCGCGGCCTGTACGAGCCCGACGATCACAAAGACGACGCCGATGGCGCCTGCACCCCCGGTGCTCGACAAGTGCAGCCGGTCCTGCGCAAACAACGCGTAGGTGGCTTCCAGCGCGGCCAGCGCAAACGCCGCGACGAGCGTCACAACATAATAGTAGGCGAGCGGGCCTCCGAGCGCCCGGCGCAGCGCATCGATCCGGGACGGGCGCTCCGCGGACGAGTCATGGCGAACCGGCTCTGGGAGCGATCCCCAGCTGAGGAGGAGCGTGGCGACCGCGAGCGCCGCGCCGACGAAGAACGGCAGCGACAGGCTGTGGCGGCCCAGCAGGCCGCCGATGCCGGGTCCGATCGTGAAACCCAGGCCCATTGCCGCGCCCATCATCCCCATGCCGCCGCCCCGGCGCTCCTCGGAGGTCGTGTCGCCGATGTAGGCCATCGCCGTAGGCAGCGTGGCGGCGCTCAGCACACCGCCCAGAATGCGGGCAAAGAACAACTGCCAGACCTGATGGGAGAGGCCGAAGATCACGAACGACACGGCGTAGCCGAGGAGACCCACGGAGAACACGGGTTTCCGGCCGATCCGGTCGCTCAGCCCGCCCCACAGGGGCGCGAACAAGAATTGCATGAACGCGTAGCTCGTGGCCAGGAGGCCGATCTGGAACGGGGTTGCGCCGATATCGCGGGCGTAGAACTGCAGGACGGGCAGCACGATGCCGAAGCCCATCATCACGATGAAAATGGCCAAAAAAAGAACGACCAGGGCTCGATTTCCGAGAGGCGACGGTCCGGACCGTCGCGACGCCGTTGCCATTAAGAGGAAGCCCTCCTGAAACGGATTCCATTATTGCGACCGGCTTCCGCGACTGTCAAGGCAAACGGGTTGCGTGTTGGACGCCGGTGACCGGCATTTTGAGGCAACGGTTCGCTCTTCGGTGTCGATAATTTTGAGGCATTTCGCGGACTTGACAGCCGCGCGGTGTGCTCCATACAATCAGGGGGCCGTTCCTCGGTAGCTCAATGGTAGAGCATCCGGCTGTTAACCGGAGGGTTGTAGGTTCGAGTCCTACCCGAGGAGCCAACTCTTATCTATCAAGCCCTAGCCTTCAACGAGCGGCTTCGCCGACCCCACACCCGGCTCGCGTTGCCCAATAATCCCACATGCGCTCTAGTGCCCGCGGGCTGAATATCAATTCTGTCATCGCTCGGATCTCGCCGCTTCCGAGATAACGGAGCTCTCTCGTACCCACGGTCAGAGTCAATATGCGGGATTGCATCAGAATCTCAGCATTCGCCACCAGGCTGCTGGCCACCGCTACGACGCGCTTGATCGTGGCTTCGACGATCACCGCGCCATGGCTCGCAAGCAAGCACGTTCGGCCGGCGCCGAGCCGTTTCGCCATCGACGACCCGATCGCGTTGTTAACGATAAGCATCCCATCGTTATGCGGGAAATCCTCCCGGACGTCCCAGAGCGGCACGTCTTCGCCCATGGCTGCACCCATGACGCAGACGGGTCTGAGCGGTATCCCGGTGACGGTGAACGGAATGAGCTGAGGTGCGTGGCTGTGGCAGACTGCATTGACGTCCGGCCGGGCCCGATACATGCAACCGTGGATCGAGCGCTCCGCATACAGGTTGCGCCCGCGCTGGTCAATCGGATTGCCGTCCAGATCGAACTCCATGACATCGCCTTCGGTCACGAGCCCCGGGCTGCGCGAGCACGAAAGCAAGTAGCGGCCGGCATGTTCCGGATGACGCACGCTCACATGGCCTAAGGCATCTACGACACCCTCGTGGCCGAGGATCCGATTCGCCGTGACCAGTTCGCGGATTACCTCTTTGACGATTTGGCCCTGCTCGCTCATGCCGGACGATTAGCCGCCTGCCGACCGCCAGACATTGTGGTATGCGGCAATCCACCAGGAGCCGCCTTCCTTCACGAGAACCATCAGCAGGCATGTGTGCAGCGTCCCGTCGGTCCCCTTTTGGACTCCCGGAGGCTGCCCCTGCCAGCCGAACATGCCGAGGTCGAGATCGACCAGGGCAACGTCCGGACGAATGAAGCGAAGTTTCTTGATTGCCGCGGTGATCGTGCTTCCCTTGTAGACTCTCCGAAACGCCTCCTCGTGCCGGCGATCGAACTCCTCACGCCCAACGTAGAAGGTTCCGTTGACGTTGGTGAAGGTGCCGTCCGCTTGAAAGCGCGCGGCATAAGCTTGCGCGTCCCCACGGTTCCACGCATCGGTCAGCTCGTTCAGAAGTTGTTGGATGGCCGCTTCATCGGTGATCTCCCCGTCGACCACAGCGTAGCACGTCATATCAAGTCCCCCCCTAAAATAGAATCACAAAACTCCTGCGACCTCGGATCTGGCGAGCATGGGACGCTTCGAATCAGCCGTGTGTCCCCCACGCGCTGAGCAGGATCGGGTGCGCGAAAACTGCTCCGTGAGTGCGCAACTCGTCCGCTAAGCGCTCCTCCAGGGTTTCAACCATGACCGACTCCAATCACCGCCCCGCTCGCGCCGACGAGGCCGGCGGCGACGAACGACAATTCGCCGGTTCCCGAACCCAGATCAAGGACGCGCATGCCAGGCAGGATCCCACCGGCCTCGAGGATCGTGCGGGTCGCGGCTGCCAAGATCCTTCCCTGACGATTCAGGCGCTCAAATTCGGACGGGTCGCTCCCCAGTGGATATCCAACTCCGGAGGTGTTCATTGGAATCCTCCTCGCATCGACAAGATGCGTAGGCTGGGCCATTGCGGAAATCGGTCTCGAGCGCTGCGGGGCACGGCGCTCGCTGAGAGCGTCAGATTCAGATACTATGGTAACGATGCGAGTCTCGGAGGGCTTGGACCCGAGGGAACGGGCAGTCTTGGACCATAGTGAACTTGCCCAATAGCCGTGACCGGTAAGAGCCATGCGATCGCTCTCACGTTGATGTGGGGGGCGACAGCCGATGATCGCGACGGGGACAGACACGGCCTACTTTCGGTTTTCGACTGACGCTGTCCCGGAGCGGGCCCGCATCAGGGCGGTGCGAACACTGCACGAGCATCCCCTGCTCCGGAGACGGCTGGAGCCGCTTGTGCCCTTGCCGAACCGCCCTGTTCGCGTCAACATCGCACGGCTGGCGCTGCCCTCCTTGGGCACAATGTCAGGGATGCTGTGCGGACTGTGCCAGTGCATAGAACCGGAACGGTCTGTTCGGGCAGGCAACGACCACCTGTTCCTCGGCGTGAACCTGGCCGGCGGAAGCCTGGTACGCCAGGGCGACAGAGAAATCACCTTGCGACCGGGTGACGCCGTCTTCGCGAGCCGCGGGCACGCCGGCTGCACTATCAGCCGCCCGACATCCGTGCGTTTCGTCGGGGTATGCCTGTATCGCCACGCGCTTGCGCCGCTGGTGACCGATCTTGACGACACCGAACTCCGGCTGATACCACACCATACCGAAGCCCTGAGGTTGCTGACCACATACATTGACGCGGTGCTCAACGCGCACCAAGTGCCCGCGCCGGCATTGCAGCGGCTCGTCGCCATCCACGTCTATGATCTCGTCGCGCTGGCGATCGGCGCAACCCGGGACGCCGCGCTCATCGCCGAGGGACGCGGCGTGCGGGCCGCGCGACTGGGGGCGATGAAGGCCTACATCGCGGCGAACCTTTCCGACAGTGACCTCAGCGCCGCTAGCGTCGCGGCGCGCCAGGGCGTGACGCCGCGCTACGTGCACAAGCTGTTCGAGGACGAGGGAGTCACTTTTTCGAAATTTGTCCTCAGCCGGCGCCTCGAACGGGCGCATCGGATGCTGACCGATCCGCGCTTCGCCTGTCGTACCATCAGTTCACTAGCGTTTGATGTTGGTTTCGGCGACCTCTCGTACTTTTACCGGACCTTTCGTCGGCGCTACGATGCGACCCCATCCGAAGTGAGGCAATCCGCGGAATAGAAACACAACTCCAGCACACACTCCGCGCGGATGGCCTCCGTGATGTCTTGTGGAAGGAATACGCTCGCGAAGACGGAAGCTTCTTGCAATTTTCGAGTACGAGATCCATCCACGCTCCGGTTGGAGCCGAAACGAAGCGACCTAGCGTGCGCTGCCCGATCTGCGGTTTCGAAAACCCGCACCGGATGCGGTTCTGCGGCGGGTGCGGGCGTGCGCTTCTGCCCTTCACGACTCCCCGCGAAGAACGCAAGCTCGTGACGGTTTTGTTTGCGGACGTTGTCGGGTCGACGCGCCTGGCCGGCACCGTGGACCCGGAACAGGTTCGCGCGCAGATGGCCCGCTTCTTCGACGCCGCCCGCGAGGAGATCGTCCGGTACGGCGGTACGGTGGAGAAGTTCATCGGAGACGCGGTGATGGCCGTTTTTGGCCTGCCGGTGATCCACGAGGACGACCCCGAGCGGGCGGTGCGTGCGGCGAGCTCGCTGCGCGCCCGGGTCCGAGCGCAGGTCGAGCGCGGCAGCCTGCCCGAGATCCGGATCGGGATCGATACCGGGGAGGTGGTGGCGGACGTCGAGGCCACCGCGCGCGGCGACTTTTTGGTGACGGGCGAAGTCGTCAACCTCGCGGCGCGGCTCCAGCAGTCTGCGGAACCCGGCCAAATCCTCATCGGTGAACGCACCATGCTCGCGCTGCACGGCGCCGCGTCGGTGCGGCCGCTGCCGCCGCTCACGATGAAGGGGGCGGCGGCTGCCCTGCCGGTGTGGGCGGTGCTCGACGCCCCTCCGGCGCAGGACCCGATGCCGGCGACGCCGTTCGTTGGTCGATCCGGCGAGTTGGAAGCCCTGGACACATGGGCGCAGCGCGCCTGCCACGAGCGTCGGGGTCAGGTGATCACGGTCCTCGCCGAGGCCGGGACGGGGAAGAGCCGGTTGGCGCAAGAGTTCCGGGCGCGCCACGCCACGATGCGGTGTCTCCTCGGTCGCACGGTGGCGTACGGCACGGGGGTGCCGTTCTCGGCGATCGGAGAGGCGGTCAAGGAAGAGTGCGGCATCCTGATGGGCGACTCCTTAGAGGCCGCTCGAGCCAAGCTCTCGAATGCGATCGCACGGCTCGCCGCGGGCGATGCCGTGCCGGCCCTGTTGACGGTCCTGAGCCTCAATGGAGAGGGCCGTGAGGTGACCCGGGAAGTCCTGTTCTCGGGTCTTCGCGCATTCTTCGAGGCGCTGGCTCGTCGCACACCGCTCTTGCTGATCTTTGAGGACGTGCACGCCGCGGAAGACGCCACGCTGGATTTCGTGGAGCACGCCGCGGATTGGGTCTCGGAGATGCCGATCGTGCTGCTCGCGCTTGCGCGGCCGGACCTGCTGGAGCGGCGACCGGCATGGATGCGCGGGCGAAGGGCGACGACGGCGTTGTCCCTCGATCCGCTCCCCGGCGAGCAGAGCCGGGCCCTGATCCGGCGGGTCCTTGGGAGCGCCGTTCCCGCTCCGCTCATGGACGTCGTGCTCGAACGGGCGGAAGGCAACCCGCTGTTCATTGAGGAGATGCTCCGGACGATCATGGAGCAACAGGTTCTCACGGCGGGGGTCGACGGGGGCTGGGCGCTCGCGGTGCCGGCCTCCGACATCGCGATCCCCGATACGATACACGCCGTGATCGCGGCCCGGGTGGACGCGCTGCCGGGCCCAGAAAAGAGGCTGCTGCAGGTCGCGGCCGTCGTCGGGAGAGATTTCTGGCTCGGGGCGACCCGGTTCATCACCGAGGACGGCGGGCTCGATGCCGCCATGCCCGGTCTTGTCACCAAGGGCCTGGTGGCGCCGAAGCGGCAATCGACGTTGGTCGGCGAGCAGGAATATGCGTTTCGTCACGCGCTGATTCGAGACGTTGCGTACGCGATGCTCCCCAAGGCCAGCCGTTGGCCCGCGCACGTGCGGTGCGCGGAGTGGCACCGGCGAGTGGCGGGCGATCGCGCCGCGGAGTACGCGGATTGTATCGCCCACCACTGGCTGGAGGTGCTGACGCTGCGGCGGGATCTCGGGCTCCCGCCGGACGCCGTGGCGCGCGAGCAGGCGATCGCGAACCTGCAAGTGGCCGGAGACCGCGCGGCCGGTCTCTATGCCAATTCCACGGCGGTGGCGCATTTCACGCGGGTGCTGGAGTTGAACCCGGAGCCGGCCTTCCGGATCCAGGCGCTGCTCGGCCGCGGCCGCGTCCAGGTGTTGCTGGGGCGCTACGCGCCGGCGCGCGACGATTTCGTTGCCGCCCGCGACCTCGCGCGGCAAACGGGAGCGCGCCGGCGGGAGGCGATCGCGCTCGATGCCCTCGGATACTCGTACCGCCAGCAGGACGAGATCGCGCGGGCCCTGGCGTGCCTGGAGCAGGCGTTGGCGCTGAGCCGCCAGATGGACGACCCGTCGCTGACGGGGCGCATCCTCAACCACATCGGATTCGCGTACTTCAACACGAGCAAGCACGCCGAGGCGATCCGCAGCCACGAAGAGGCGCGCCAGTTGCTCGACCGCTGCGGTGACCTCGGCGGCCTCGCCGAGAGCCTTCACGGCCTGGGCGACAATCTGATGTTTCTCGGACGGTTCCGGGAGAGCGTTGACCGGTGCACCGAGTCGGCCCGCGTGAGCGAGCGGATCGGCAACCGTTCACTGGCGGGCGAGAATCGGTACATGATCGCCGGCGCCCGCGAGATCCTGGGCCAGTACGCCCAGGCGCAATCGGAGGCCAAAGAGAGCATCGCCGTGCTGGCGGACATCGGCGATGTGTGGAACCTGTCCTTTGGGCTCCACGTGGCGGCGCGCATCGCCACATCGACGGGCGAGCCCGGCGAGGCGATCGAGTACGCGTCGCGGGGACTGACGCTCGCGCGGCAGATCAACGCACCTCGACAGGCCGCCGTCAACCTGCACACGATCGGAGACGTGCTCCGGGAACTGGAGGATACAGAGGGCGCCTGGCGCGCCCATCGTGAGGCGGTGGACCTGGCGCGCGTCGGCGAAGTCGGCGCCTTTTGGATGCCGCGCCTGCTCTCCTCGCTCGCGCTCGACGCCCTCGCGCTCGGCCGGATGGAGGAGGCGCAGCGATACATCGAGGAAGCGCAACGGTCGCTCGGCGACGGACCGCGCCGTCTCGATTATCCGCAACAAGTCACGCACGCTGAGGGTCGGATGCTGCACGCGACCGGTAGGCCGGCGGAGGCGAGGAGCGCCGCCGAGCGCCTCATCGCGATGACTGCCGCCACCGGCGCGTTGCACTGGCGCGTGCCGGCCCTCCTGCTGCTGGCCGATGCGGCGGGGGCGCTCGGAGATCCGGCCGCCGCGGCATCGACCTACAGATCGGCAAGCGACGAGGCCGAGCGCCTCGGGCGCACGCCGTTGCTCTGGCGTGCGCTGGCCGGGCTCGCGGACACCTCCCGGGTGATGGGACACCCCGGCGCATCGCGGACGAGCGCGTCGCGCGCGGGCGCGGTCGTCGATCGCCTGGCCGCGACCGTGCCCGAGGAGCGGCTCCGCACGATCTTCCTCCGATCCCCCGCGGTGGAGCGCGTGAGGGCACTCGGCGGCGGCGTGTCATGACGGCGCGACGTCCGATCGGAGGGAAGCTTCGCCGGAATCGTGAATGACGGATCAGGCTGGCGACCGGGGGTGCGAGCGTGGTGGGCCGCGGGTCGAGCAAGATAGCCCTGCTGGAAAAGGTCCCGTTGTTTAGCAGCCTTTCGCGGCGGCAGCTCCAGGATGTCGCCCGCCTCGCCGATGAAATCGACGTCCCGCCCGGGAAACGATTGGCCACCGCCGGCGAGAGCGGTCACGAGCTGCTGGTGATCATCGAGGGGAGCGCCGTCGTCAAGGCGCCCCGGGGCAGGGTGGTGCGCCTCGGCCCCGGCGAGTTCTTCGGCGAGATGAGCCTCCTCGACGGCGGCCCGCGCTCGGCGACCGTCGACGCGGGGACCGCGATGCGGCTCCTGGTCATCGGCCGCCGCGAGTTCTGGTCGTTGCTGCGAGTCGCGCCGTCGCTGGCCCTGAAGATCATGAGCACGCTGTCACGGCGCGTCAGAGACGTGGAGGCGTCGATCTCAGTCTAACCGGCGGCGTGCCGGCATCACGGGGTGATCGGCCACTCATCGCCGGCCGCCTCCCACGCGGCCCGCGCCTGCCGGAGGTCGGCGGCCGTCAGCGATTCCACGCGGTGGCCGTCCCGGCCGGTCATGGGCCGGCCCGCCAGGAGGGCCCGGATCACCGCTTCCTCCGTGATGTCGGCGGCCGCGGCGATGAACGGGCCGATCAGGTCTCCTTCGTCGGCGAGATAGGGTGGATACGCTCGCGCCGTGCTGAACGCGAGGACAAAGTCACCGCTCCCGTGGGAGTGCGTCGAGCCGGTCCGCGCGAGGCCGGCCGCCGCGCGCCGCGCCACCCGTGTGAGCTGACGTGACGTGAGCGGCGCGTCGGTGGCGAGAAGGACGATGACGGAGCCATCGGGACCGTGCGGGCGCCCGCTCGGGTCGCTCGATCCGGCCGGCCTCGATCCCCGCGTCGCTGGGCTCGAGACGCCCGCGTCCCTGAGAAAGCGGCCCACCGGGCATCCGTAGACGCGCAGGTCGGCGCGCCGGCCGAAGTTCGCCAACACGAGCCCGGCGATCGTGACGCGCCGCCCAAGCACCTCGGAGTGCCCTACGCGAGACGCGGATCCGATGCCGCCCTTGAACCCGTAGCAGACCATCCCGGTCCACGCGCCGACCAGGTCGCCTGCATCTTGATTGAGTGGCGGGCGCTCAGTGCCCCGTGGTGATCACAGGCTGCGGCCGGGGTCCCGGCCGCGCGGGCAGCGTGATGCGCACGGTCGTGCCCCGACCGACCGCGCTCGCGATGCTGAGCCGCCCGCCGTGCCGCTCGGCAACCGAGCGGGCGATCGACAGACCCAGGCCATAGCCCCCGCGGGCGCGCGTTCCCTGATAGAACGGGACGGTTACCATGGAGAGCTCATCCGGCGCGATCCCCGGACCGTGATCTTCCACCTCGACGATGGCCTGCCCGCTGCGCGACCGGACGCGTGCGGTGACCGTGTCCCCGGTCGGGGAGTACTGGACCGCGTTCTCGACGATCGCGGTGATCATGTCGCTGGCGGCGTCCCGATCCACGCGGACCCATGCGGGCCGATCGTCGACCTGGATCGCGACCGCCTTTTGACGCGCGGCGGCGGCGAGGCCGCTGGTGACGTCCCGCACCACGGCGCCGAGGTCGATGGTCACATCTTGAGGCGCGGCGTCGGCTTCGGCGCGGCCGAGCGCCGTCAGGCGGGCCGCGAGCGCTTCGATCCGCTCCGTCTGCTGGGCGATGGTCGCGAGCGCCTCGTCGGGCGAGACTCCGCGCCCCGCCCGCGCCAGCTCCGCCGCGGTCTTGATCACCGCGAGGGGCGTGCGTAGCTGGTGGGACGCGAGCGCGACAAAGCCGCTCCGCTCGCGCACCGCCTCGTCGAGCGGCCGCAGCGCCAGGCCGGCGAGCGCATATCCGACCGGCAGGGCAACGATCCCGCCGGTCACCGTGAGGGCCGTCAGGATCCGCAGGACCTCGTGGAGGACGCTGATCTCCTCCTGACACGGGGTCGCGATGACCTGCATGCCGCCGCCCGGGACGGGCGCATGCAGGATCGCGACGGCGCCCACGCCGGGGTCGGACACGATGCGAAATCCCTCCCACGACGCCCGCCACCCCTCGGGTTGCGGGAGGCCGAGAAGCGGACGGCCTCGCTCGTCGACGACGAGATAGAACGAATGCGTCCCCGTTACGTCGAAGCGCATCGCCGCCACCTCGAGCCGTTCGTAGAGGCGGGCATCGATCGCGCTCTGCAACGTGAGATACGCGCCGGCCGCCATCACGCCGAGCACGCCCGTGACCACGAGCGCGCCGAGCGCGGCGACGCGCCACCGGCTGCGGCGCAGGAGCCGGAGGTGGAAGGTCGAGGCGAGCGCGTTCATGAGGCGGAGCGCTGCGTCGGCGTCATGATCCGGTAGCCGTGGCCCGGCACCGCTGCGATCTGTCCTTCCCACCCGCCGCCGCGAAGGCGCCGGCGCAGCCGCGACACGGTCGCGTCGACCACGTTGGCACGGGGCTCCTCGCCCGGTCCCCACACACGCTCCAGGATCGCGTCCCGCGAGAGCGCGCGGCCGGCATGCCGCAGCAGGTACTCGAGCACGTCGAACTCGCGGGGCGGTACGTCGACGGACCGGCCCTTCACGGTCACCTGCCGCTCGCTCGGCTGGAGGCGCAGCGATCCGGCGGCGAGGGTCTCCGGCACCAGCAGATCCTGCGGCCGCCTGAGGAGGGCGCGCAGCCGCGCCAGCAGCTCTTCAAACGCGAACGGCTTGACGAGATAGTCGTCCGCGCCGGCGTCGAGGCCCGTGACGCGGTCGCGTACGCCGCTGCGCGCCGTGAGGCACAGCACCGGCGTCCGCACGCCGGCGTCGCGCAGGCCGCGGAGGAGCGCGAGCCCGTCGAGCCCCGGCAGCATGAGGTCCAGGATCAGGGCGTCAAACGACCCCGCGCTCGCGACGTCGTAGGCCTCCGTTCCGTCGCGCACCCACGCGACACGGTACCCGTAACTCTCCAATCCGCGGCGCACGACGTCGCCGAGCGCGGGGTCGTCCTCGACCAGCAGGAGATGCATGGGATTTCAGTATATCCGCGGCCGCGCACGCGGCGCAAATGCGCGTCATCGTCCCGTCATCGGTGGATGCTACGTTGGGCTCGCAGCCGTCTCCGCCCGTCTGGTCGCGGGCGCGTGGGGCGGTCACCGGGCCGCTCGGGCGCCCGCCGGCGAACCCCGCTGGGTCCACCTCCCCTTCCCCGTGCGAGGTGGCGTGCGCACGACGGCTCGGTGACTGTCCCGCCGGTCGGTCACCCTGGATCCGCCCGGGCGATCTTCCGGCCCCCGGGTTAGGGCACAGACCCCGCACGCGGTTCCGCCGTGCGCGTCTCAGAGTTCCACCCGGGCAGCGTTGTGCTCCCCGTGATGAGCCGCGCGCTCCGCTCCGTCGTCAGGTACGCCCACGCCCAGTCCCACAGAACGGCCAGGCGATTCCGAAAGCCCACGAGCAACAGCAGGTGCACGAACAGCCACATGAGCCAGGCGACGAATCCCGAGACGTGGAGCCGGCCGAACTGCGCGACGGCCGCCCGCCGGCCGATCGTGGCGAGGTTTCCCTTGTCGGTGTAGTGGAACGGGACGCGCGCCACGCCCCGCACGTGGCGCCGGATGTTCTCCGCGGCGGCGCGGCCCTGTTGCGTTGCGACCGCTCCCAGCGCGGGCAGCAGGCCGCCGCCGGGCGCCTCCGATGCCGCGACGTCGCCGATCACGAACACCTCCGGATGCTCGGGGAGGCTGAGATCCGGGCCGACCCGAACGCGCCCCGCGCGATCCGCGTCGCCGAGCTGGCGAGACAGGGGCGACGCCGCGACGCCGGCGGCCCAGAGGGTCACCGTGGCCGGAAACGTGCGCTCCGCCGTGTGCACGGCGCCCGGTGCAACCCCCACGACGGTGGACGAGGTGTGGACTTCGACCCCGAGGCGCCTCAGCTGGTCCGCGGCCCGGCGCGACAGATCTTCGGGGAACGCGGGGAGAATGCGCGGTCCCGCCTCGATCAGCGTGATGCGCGCGGCCATCGGATCGATCTGCGTGAAGTCGCGCGCCACGGCGCGGCGCGCGATGTCGGCCAGGGCTCCCGCGAGCTCCACGCCCGTTGGCCCGCCACCCACGACCACGAACGCAGGCGCCCCGCCGGGGGTGTCCGGCCGGCCGCCCGCGGCGGCGTCACGCTCGGCCAGTTCGAAGGCCAATAGGACGCGCCGCCTGATCTCGATCGCGTCCTCGACCGTCTTGAGACCCGGCGCGAGATCCGCCCATTCGGGGTGTCCGAAGTACGAGTGCCCCGCGCCGGTCGCCACGACGAGATAGTCATAGGCGCGCGGGTGACCGGCGACTTCCACTGTGCGGCGGACGAGATCGATCGTCGTCACATCCCCGAGGATCACCTCGACGTTTGTCCGTCCGCGAAAGATGCGCCGAATCGGGTAGGCGATCTGCCCGGGCGAGAGCACGGTGGTGGCGACCTGGTACAGGAGCGGCTGGAACGTGTGGTGGTTCTTGCGGTCGATGACGGTCACGTCCAGGGGGTACCGGGCCAGCCGCCGCGCCGCCGTGAGCCCGCCGAACCCTGCTCCTACGACGACGACGCGTGGTCTACGGGAGGCCATACCTTTAAGGTATTATTAGTCCGACAGCGGACAGTGGGTCCGAGGAGAGGCGCATCGATGGCAGCCTATCGTGCGACGATCGCGACGCCGATCGGGCCGCTCGTTGCGGCCGCGACCGAGCGCGGGCTGTACGCGCTCGAGTTCCGGCACCGGGCGCGTCCGTCATCATCGTCCGCCGCCGGCAGCGGGAACGAGCGGGGCGCGGGTGCGGCCGAGGCCGGCGTCCACCTCGATCGCGCGCGGACGTGGCTCGCGCAGTATTTCGCCGGCCGGTTCGAGGAGCTCGAATCGCCGGCGCTCGACCTCAACGGGACGCCGTTCGAGCTCGCCGTGTGGCAGGCGATGCGGCAGATTCCGATCGGCGCAGTCAACACGTATTCGGCGCTGGCCATGAAGCTCGGCCGCCCGCAGGGAGCGCGGGCCGTGGGGCTCGCGTCCGGCCGCAACCCGGTTTGCATCATCGTGCCGTGTCATCGCGTCGTCGGCGCCAACGGGTCGCTCGTCGGCTACGGCGGCGGGCTCGATCTCAAGCGGCGGCTGCTGCAGCATGAGGGAGCGATTCCATCGTTGCTTGCCCTGTAGCCCTGAGCGCTACCCGATGAGGCGGTCCGCCACCATCGATCCGAACAGCAGGGCGAGATAGAGGAGCGAGTATCCAAAGAGGCTCATTTCTGCCCGCTGTCCCCGCCCGCTGAACACGGCCCATGCCATCAGCACAAAGACCGCATCCAGGATGATCGCCGCGAACAAGTAGACGAGACCCAGCGCGTGCAGCGGCGCGTACAGCACCAGCGAGGCCGCGGACAGCGCAAGCGAATACCATAGGATTTGCCGCCGGGTCTCTTGCTCGCCCTTGACGACGGGCAGCATCGGTACCTGCGCCGCCCGGTAGTCGTCGGCCTTGGCCAGCGCCAGCGCCCAAAAATGGGGCGGCGTCCAGAGAAAGACGATGGCGAACAGCACGAGGGCGGGGAGGCCGAGATGCCCGGTCGCGGCCGCCCATCCGACGAGCGGCGGCACCGCTCCGGCGGCCCCGCCGATGACGATGTTCTGGGGGGTCGTGCGCTTCAGCCAGAGCGTGTAAACGGCGACGTAGAAGACGATGCCCGCGGTGGAGAGCACGGCGCTCAGCGTGTTGACGCCCCAGGCCATGACGAGCACGGACAGCAACCCCGTGACGATGCCGAAGCCGATCGCCTGACGGGGCCGCAGGCGACCCGCCGGCACCGGTCTCAGGCACGTGCGCTGCATCACGGCGTCGATGTCGCGATCGATATACATGTTAAAGGCGTTCGCGGACCCGGCGGCGAGCGTGCCTCCGAGCACCGTCAGCGCCAGCACGGCCAGCGACAGGTGATGCGGCGACGCGACGACCATGGTGGTCACGGTCGTCACCAAGAGCAGCAGGATGATGCGCGGTTTCATCAGCTGGAGGTAATCGCGCGCCAGCGCCAGCGCGGGCGGCGCGCCGGAGGGCCCTGCGGGCGACCATCGGAGCGCGCCCGTGGGATCGTCGACGGACCCGCCGGCGATGGTGCGGAGCGGCGCCGCCGCGGCGGCGGCAGGCCGAGCTTCGGGAAGGGGCACGGTGAGCATCGATAGGACAACCAGGGTACCAAACAGCGCCGCCGCGAGCCCGAGATGCAGGCCCTGCACGGCGGGCGATAGACGGGTCGCGACGTTGAGCACGCCCGCCGCGAACTGCACGACCACGAGCGCGGCCGCTACGTTTGCGGCGGTCGTCACGCGGCGGGGGCCAGTGCGGCGCGCGACGGCGGCCGTCGCAAACACGAGCAGCGTCACGACCACGGCCCACGCGCGGTGCAGCATGTGCAGCCGCCCCGGCCAATCCGGCGGAAGCACCACGGGGCCGCGACAGGCGGGGAGCGAGGGACACGCGAGGGCCGCGGCGCTCGACCCGACGAAACCGCCGATGAGCACCATGATATACGTCGCGGCCGCGGCGAGGAGCGCAAGGCGGCGCACACCCAGCGGCGCCGGCTGAGCCGGCGTCTCGAGGGCCACCACCGCTTGGACCAGCAGGCCGGCCAGGAACAGCATGGCGACGCCGAGGTGCGTCGTGACGAGTGCCGGCGTCAGATCCATCTTGACCGTGATGCCTCCCAGCACCACCTGCACCGCCACCAGCGCGACGACGATGCCGGCGGTGAGGGCCGCGCCGCGAACGGCCCGCTGTGCCATGACCGCTGCGGCGGTCGTGATCAGGACCAGCACGCTCACGGACGCGGCTACGAGTCGGTGCGCGTACTCGATCAGGACGGACCCCTCGAGCGGCGGGACGAACCGCCCATGGCAGAGCGGCCAGTCGGGGCACGCCATGCCGGATCCTGAGATCCGGACGAGCCCGCCGAGGAGGATCAAGAGGTACGCTGCGACCGCGGTCACGACCGAAAGCCGTTGGTACCAGCGCACTGCGGATACGGCGTGCGGCGATGCGAGTTGATCTTGGCGAGGCACCCTACCATACTAGCGCCCCGCGTTTGGGGCTACAAGCGCCCGGGGTGCCCTGCGGCCTGAGACCTTGACGCGAGGGAACGTGATCGTGCGGGGCGAGCGGCGCCGTCCCCGCGCGCCCGGCTACGCTATGCCTGATGTGGGCATGGGAGTCTTCGCGGCGCCCTGTCCCCGGAGTCCGGGTCGACGGCCCGGGACGCCGCGTGCGATGTGTCGCGGCCGAAATCGTAGGACGGTAGGAACCGTTACCCGGACCAGGAACAGAGACGCTTGCGGATCGTTGGGGCTGGTGATCGACATGCGCGGATTGATCCGGCGGCTTGGGCTCCTCGGCGCGATCGTGCCGATCGTCGCGGGCGTCACGGGCGCCGGCGCGTCCGACGTCGTGATCCCGACGTCCGACCAGGTCGTCGAACGCATCCTCACCGCGAACGCGCGCGGTCCGGTCGTCTCCGGCGCGGACGTGCGCTTCAAGTTTCGCCTCAACAAGCCCGTTTCCGCCCCGCCGGATTGCGAGTTTTCAGGCGGTATCGACCTCCGGGACGGCCGCCAGCGCGTCGAAGTCGCCAACCGTAGCGGCGGGCTGGAGTGCTGGGCGCTGAACCGGTTTGTGATCGGACGGTTGTTCGAGGGGAGTGAACCGCCCGCCCAGTTTTTGTCGCGGTTCGAGTTCTGGGTGCTGGGGTGGCGGCTCGTCGACGGCCGCCCGTTCTATCTCGTCGAGGGAACGGCCCGGGATCCCCGCAACAATCCCCACGGTCTCATCGGATGGGTGGACTACGATCGCGGCCTCATCGTGGACGGCACGGTGCGGTACTCCTGGGGCAACATCGATACCCTCCAACACTACGAGCGGCGGTCCGGCGCCTGGGTGCTCGTGTACCAGTACGTGAATACCTCGAGGTTCGGAGCGTCGTTGGAGGCGGAGTATAGCAACTTCCGCTTCCAGCCGCGCTGACGCCGCTTCCGAGTGTAGCATCGCCGAGCTGCGACAAGAGCGCGCGTGAGCCGGACGGGAACGGCGTCATGTTTATGGCGCCGGGAATCGCCGAGGCGCGGAGGCGGCGCGCCCGCGCGCGACGAATGCGTAACGTATCTCGCGCCGCCCCGGACCGATCTCCCCGGGGCGATCGCGCGTTTGGCGAGGTGAGAGGGCGTGAGCATCGATCTCGAAGCCGTGTCACGGTCGGAGTTGACGACGTTCAACCGCACGCTCGCGCAGTGGACGCGCCTCTCGGGCACGCCGGACGAGGCGGCGGCGGCAGAGTACGTCGCCCGGGCGCTCAAGGGGTTCGGGTACGCGACGGAAATCGTGACGCACGACGCGTATATCAGCCTGCCGGGCGCGGCGACGCTGCGGGTCCAGGTGCCGGAGCAGAGGACGCTGTCCGTGATCACGCACTCCATGGGCAAGCCGACGGCGGCCCAGGGGCTGACCGCCGATCTCGTCGACGCGGGCCGGGGCAGCGTGCGGGAGCTCGAGCGGGCGGGCGCGCGCGGACGGATCGCGCTGGTCGAGGGCCGCGCGACCCCGCAACTCGCGGTCAACGCCACGCTGGCGGGCGCCGCCGGACTCGTGTGCATCAGCGGGCGGTATCCGCACGAGATGTGCTGCTCGCCGGTCTGGGGCAACCCGTCGCAGCGCACGGTGGAGGAATTGCCGGACACGGTCTTGCTCTCGGTCTCCCGGGAGGACGGAGAGGCCCTGCGCGAGCTGTGCCGGTCCGGGCGGGTCGAGGTGCACGCCACCGCCGCCGTCAAGACCGGATGGACCACGACGCCAATCGTCATCGCAGATCTTGCGGCCGGCCACCCCGAGGCGGAGGATCGGTTCGTCCTGTTTTCAGGGCACCTGGACAGCTGGTACGTCGGGGCGATGGACAATGGGAGCGCCAACGCGGCGATGCTGGAGGCGGCGCGGGTGCTGGCGTCGCAGCGCAAGCGCTTCCGACGGGGACTCCGGCTGGCGTTTTGGTCGGGCCACTCGCACGGCCGCTACTCGTCGTCGGCCTGGTACGCGGACACCAACTGGCTCGACCTGCACGGCCGTTGCCTGGTCCACGTCAACATCGACTCCGTGGGCGCCATCGACGCCGACGACTTCGGGACCAACTCGATGCCCCAGACGGCCGGGGTCGCGCAGTGGGCGGTGCGGCAGGTTGCGGGGACGGAGCTGGACGCCCACCGGGTCGGCCGCAACTCGGACCAGTCGTTTCTCGGCGCCGGCGTGCCATCCATCCTGGGGTCGCTCTCGCGGCAGCGAGACGGAACGCTCGGGTGGTGGTGGCACACGCCGCACGACACGCTGGACAAGATCGACGCGGCACGCCTCGAGCGCGACGCGCGGATCTTTGTGCTGGTCCTCGATCGCATTCTCACCGACCCGGTCGTGCCGTTCGACTACGCCGCGGCGGCGCGCGACCTGCGGGAGCAGTTGGAGGCGCTGGCCACCGCGGCCGGTCCCGCGCTCGATCTCTCGCCGGCCGTGACCGCGGCCTCCCGCTTGGAGACGCTGTGCGGGCGATTCGGCCGCGCGGCGTCCCGTGCCGCGGACGGTGCCGGGGCCGCGGCGATCAACGACTGCATCCATACCCTCGGACGGCTGCTCGTCCCGGCAACGTACACCGCCTCGGGCGCCTACGCGCACGATCCCGCGCTCGAGACGACGTTTCTCCCGGGGCTCCAGGCCGCGCGGACGCTCGCCGCGCTCGATGCGGAGAGCGATGAGGCGAAGTTTTTGCGCGTGGATCTCGTGCGCGCGCGTAACGCCGTCACCGACGCGATCCAACAAGCGTGCCGCGCGGTCGACGAATGGCTGGCCGCGGCCGGTGCGCCGGCAAAGGCTTCCGCGTCCCGGACCCCGCGCCCGGTTCGGGCCGCGCGTCAGGGACGCACACGGCGAGCGCGCCAATCACCGCGTCGCGGCCGGAGCGGCGCAGCCGCGAAATCCAGCCGCCGGCCGCGCCGGCGGGCGCGCTAGCGGCGAAAGCCCGCCGCGCGTCCTTCGATCACGGCGTCGATTTCGGCCGGCGTCGCCCGGCAGATGTCGCCGGGGTAGGTCTGCTTGAGCGTGGCCATCGCCGCTCCGTAACGCAGGGCCGCCTCCATATCGCCTCGCAGGTAGCCGTACAAAAATCCGGCGGCAAAGGCGTCGCCCCGGCCGATGCGATCCACGATCTGACCTTCGTAGGCTGCCTGCCGGCGCGCCGTGCCGTCGTGCGCCAGGGCGCCGTCCGCCCCAAGGGTCAGCACGAGCGTGGCGCAGTCGAACCGGCGGCGCAGGGTCGCCGCGACGGCCTCCGCGTCGCCGTCCGCGCCGAAGACCCCCACGGCGTCGCGGTCGTTCAGGAAGACCAGGTCGAGCCCCCGCATCAGGGGCTCCAGGGTCTCACACGCCGTGGACGGCGACCACAGCGTTGCGCGGTAGTTCACGTCGAACGAGACGCGGACGTCCCGCCGCCGCGCTTCGGCGATCGCACGCGCGACGAGCCGGCGCGGCCCCGTGCCGAGCGCGGGAGTGATGCCCGTGAGGTGCACGACCGAGGCGCCGTCGAGAACCTCCCACGCGACCTCGTCGGGATCGATCCTGGCGAACGCGGAGTCGAGGCGGTAGTAGAGGACCTCCCCGCTTCGCGGCGACGCGGCGGGCTGCACAAACATCAGCCCAACGCGCCCCTCCGGCGCCCACCGAACGAACCGCACGTCGACGCCGACGCCGCCGAACGCGGCCGCGATGCGTCGCCCGAGCGGGTTTGCCGGGAGCCGCGAGAGCCACGCGGTGCGGATGCCGAGCCCGGCCAGGTTGGCGCAGACGTTGGCTTCCGCGCCGCCGACATGTACGGTGTACGCCCCGGCCGTCTCCAAGATCTCGCCGCCGGCGGGCGTCAGGCGGAGTAGAGCCTCCCCGACACCGACGACCCCGATCCCGGCGGTGCTCACGCGCCCGCCCTCGGCAGGCCGGCCATCTGCGCCGCGATGGCGGCCGCGCGCGCCCGGAGCGCGGCGGCATCGATCGAGCGATCGGCCGGTCCCACCAGCGCCGAGCCGATGCCTACCGCGGCCGCACCGGCGTCGAGCCAATCCCGGATGTTGTCCGGTCGCACGCCTCCCGTCGGAAGCAGGCGCGCGTGCGGCAGCGGTCCCAGGAGCGCGCGGATGTGTGCCGGCCCGCCCGATTCCGCCGGGAAGATCTTGACGATCTGCGCGCCGCCCTCGAGCGCGCAGAGCACCTCGGTCGGCGTGTAGGCCCCGGGCACGGCGAGCACGCCGCGCCGGCGCGCCACCTCGACCATACCCGGCGAGAGCGCCGGGCTCAGCAGAAACTGGGCCCCGGCGTCGACGGCCGTGGCGGCCGCCGCCGCGTCCGTGACGGTGCCGGCGCCGACGAGGATCTCCGGAAACTTCGCGCGGAGGCTGCGAATCACGGACGCCGCGTCCGGCACGGTGAACGTGATCTCGATGACGTCCATCCCGGCATGGGCCAGCACGTCGGCGACCTCGGCGGCCCACGCCGTCGATCGGGTACGGACGATCGGCACAACCCGCGCCCGGAGGATGAGGTCGAGGGCGCGCTCCGGCGTCACGGCACCGTCCTCGCCTGCCGGCGCTGCCAGTCTTCGCTGAAGAGGTTGAAGTGCTGCCGGCGATAGGGGTGGGCGGCCACCACGTCCTCGTTCATGGTGACGCCCAGGCCGGGGCCGGTGGGGAGCGCGAAGTACCCGTCAACGACGCGCGGGAGTCCCGACGCGCTTTCGTTGACAAACGGCTCGGCGAAGTCGTTGAAGTACTCGAGGATTTTGAGGTTCGGCGTGCATGCCGCGAGGTGCAGCGCCGCCGCCGTGCCGATCGGACCGCTGACGTTGTGCGGCGCCACGAGGACGCCGGACGCCTCGGCCATGGCCGCGATTTTCTTGGTCTCGAGCAGGCCTCCGCAGTGCGTGAGGTCGGGCTGCACCACGTCGACCACGTTCGCGGCGAGCAGATCGCGGAACGCCGCGCGGTTGTGGAGCCGCTCCCCGGTCGCGATGGGGAGCCTCGTATGGGCCGCGACGCGCGCCAGCGCGCCGGGCTGGTCGGGCGGAACCGGCTCTTCGATCCAGCCGGGGGCGAACCGCTCCAAGTCGCTGGCGAGCGCCATCGCCTGCGCCGCGGTGAACCGCCCGTGCATCTCGACGAACAGCTCGACCTCGGGGCCGACCGCGTCCCGGACGGCCTCCACGAGCATCACGGAGCGCCGATATTCGTCGCGGTCCAGTTCGCCGGCACCCGCCCCGAACGGGTCGAACTTCAACGCCCGGTACCCGCACGCGACCGCGCGGCGGGCCGCCGCGGCGAACTCGTCGGGCGTGCGGGCTACCTGGTACCAGCCGTTGGCATAGGCCTTGACGGCGCGGTGGCAGGCCCCGCCGAGCAGCCGGTACACGGGCTGACCGACGGTCTTGCCGATCACGTCCCAGCACGCCATCTCCACGATGGCGAGCGCCGTCATCTCCACGGCCCCGGGGACCTCGAAGTCGTGCCGCGTCACGCGAAGGACGAGATCCTCGATGTCGAACGGGTCGCTGCCGACGACGTAGCGGTGGGCGATCGTCTCCAGATACGCCGCGACCGCCTCCTCGCGGTTGACCGGGCGCGCTTCGCCGACGCCGTCCAGGCCGTCGTCGGTGCGGAGGCGCGCGAGCACGAAGTTCCGCCACGCGGAGCCCATGACGTAGACCTGCACATCGCTGATCCGCATCGTCGCCCTTCCGGCGAGCGCCGCCCGCGGCCGGCGCCGCGGTCTAGGTGCCGAAGTACTTTTGGAACCAGGCCAGCGTGAGTTGCCAGGCGTCCTTCGCCGCGTCGGGGACGAACGTGGTGCGCGTGTCGTCGAAGAACCCGTGGGCCGCCTTGGGCTCGACCTTGAAACTCCAGGCCGCGCCGGCCTTTTTCATCGCGTCATCGAACGCCTTGAGCCCGTCGCCGGCCTGCTTGTCGTTCTCCCCGCTGATCGACAGCACGGGCACGTGGATCTGCGGCGCGACCGACGGATCCGGCGCCTGCGCGTCGAACAAGACCGCGGCCTTGACGTCCGCATTGATGTTGAGGAGCAGCCATGACAGGTTGCCCCCCAGCCCGAACCCGACGACCCCGATCTTCGATTTCGCAACCTGGGGGCGCGCTTCCAGGTATCGGACCGTGGCGTTGAGAGCGTTCACGTAGTCCTGCGACGGCGTGGCCTCGAGCGCGGCGATGACGTGGGCCTGATCGCCGACCTTGGCCGTGCCCCCCAGCCGGGACAGGAGATCCGGCGCGAGGGCGACGTACCCCACCCGGGCGAACCGCCGCACGACATCGCGGATGTGCTCCGTGAGCCCGATCGCGTCGTGCAGCACGATGATGCCCGGGTAGATCTCGCCGCCCGACGGCGCGGCCAGGTAACCCTGCATCGTGCCCTGGACGAAGCCCGGGTATTCCACGGCCCCGGCGGTAATCGCGGGATCCTGCGGTGAGACGGTCACCGCTTTCGCGTCCGCCTTCGTGGGCGGCGCTCCAGGCGGCGGAGGCGGCGGCGGTGCCTTTGCCGCCCACGCCGCCGGCCCGCCTGCACGCCCCAGCAGCGCCGGCAGTAATCCGGCGCCCGCCGCGCCGAGCGCGAGCAGGGCGCGCAGCATCCGCCGGCGTCCGCATCGCACTTCCAGGTGAGCGGAACGGTCCATCACGATCCTCCTGCGGGCGCATCCGCGCCGCTCATACTGGTACGCCGCGAGCGCGGCGCGGAGTTCCGCTCGGTCCGGGCGTCCTTGGGCAACACGAGCGCGATCGCAAGCGCCGCGGCAGGCAGCAGCGCCGTCACATCCATGGCCCGGAGCACGCCCCAGCGGTCGGCGATCCCGCCGAGCAGCGTCGTGCCGACCCCGCCCATGCCCACGGCGAAGCCGATGATCAAGCCGGAGATGAGCCCGATGCGCTCCGGGATGACGTTTTGCGCCATCACCATCGCGACCGCGAACGTGCTGACCACCGCCATGCCGCCGATGAGGGCGGCGAGCACCGGCCAGATGCCCGCGGTTCTGGGGAGCAGCCACAGGAACGGCGGCAGGATCGCCATGGAGATGATGAGCATGGTGCGGTGCCCCCACCGGTCCGCCGCGATGCCGCCGAGCAGCGTTCCCATGCCGCCGGCCGCCAGGAAGACGCTCACCAGCAAGCCGGCATACGTGGCGTTCATGTGCCGCACGCCCGTGAAGTACAGCGGGATGTAGCTCGCCGTGCCCACCTGCACCCACGAGCGGAGCACGACGAATGTGACGAGCAAGCCGACGATCCACACGGCCGTCCGCCCGGCGTGCGCCCGGACCGGCCGTCGTGCGGGCGCCGCGCTGCCGGGGAGCGCCTCCGCGCCCGGGCCGGAGGCCGCCCACGGCGAGACGACCCGCCACATCATGATCGACGCGGTGACGGCGAGCGGGAGGCCGTAGGCGATCCCGTACTTGCCCCACGATGCGATCGCGACGGTGGTCGCCAGCGGTCCGAGGCCGTAGCCGAGGTTGCCGCCGACGGAGAAATAAGACATGCCCGTCGCGCGTCCCGCGCCGCTCGCGAGCCCCGCGTACTTGTACCCTTCGGGGTGAAACGCCGCGACGCCCAGCCCGGACAGGAAGATCATCGCGACCACGGTCGGGTACTGCCGGGCCGCCGCGACGGCGAGGAGCATGCCGGCGCTGGCGACGAGCGTGCCGGCCGGCATCAGCCAGTACATCTTCATCCGGTCGCTCAGGACGCCGAACAGCGGCTGAATCACCGACGAGCTCACGTTCGCGAGCAGCACGATGAGGCCGAGCTGGGTGTACGAGAGGTGGTACTCCGAGCGGAACAACGGCAGCAGCGCCGGGATGGCGCCTTGCGGAAGGTCGGTGGCGAGATGCCCGTAGCTGAGCGTCGCGAGAATGCGCCGGTTCACAGGATCATCTTCGACGATGCCGGAGAGCGCCCCTCGCCGCGCACCGTTGCGGCGCATCGGCGGCGCACGGGACGGCGCGTGCCGTCCGTGCCGGGTTCACGGACGGATCCGCCGGGGTCTCAGCGGCTGTGCTTACGTCCGCGACGCGGTGCCGCGCCGGACTTCCGCCTCGCCGAAGATGACGTCCTCGTCGGCCCGACGGTACGTGTGGATCTCCTCCGGCGCAAACCACAGCCCGACCTCGTGCGCGGCTTCGTCGACCGTGCCGGACGCGTGAATGAGGTTGCGCACGGGCCGGCGCGCGGCGTTGGCGACCGTGGGGGCGTCGGCCGACAAGTCCCCCCGAATCGTGCCCGGCGCGGCGAAGAGCGGCAGCGTGTTCCCCACCACCTTGCGCGCCACGCTCACGGCGTGCACGCCCTCGAGCACCGCCGCCACCACGGGCGATGTCAGCATGAAGTCGATCAGCCACTCGCGCACCTGCCGGCCGATCGCGAGCGGATCGTCCGTCCCCATCATTTGCTTGACGTCCAGCCCGTAGCTCTCGAACGCCTCGCGGGTCTTGCCGCCGATCGTGCGCACCCACGCTTCATCGGTGGTGTAGTGCCGCTCGAGGATGCGGCGCTCCGCGCGCACCAGCTTGAGAGCGACCACCTTGAGCCCCACGCGTTCGAGACGCGCGAGGATCTCGCCGATGAGCGCGCGCTGCACGCCGTCCGGCTTGATCAGGATCAACGTACGTTCGTTGCGAATGTCCTGCATTCAGCCCTCCCGGGTCGCGATCGCGGCGCGTGCTGAAACCGACCGCCGCGCCGGCGTGTACCAGTGGGCTATTATACCAGCGCCGCGGGAACTCTTCCCGGTGGGCGCGCGCTGGCGCCGGGCCGGCGCATGAGGCGAAGGGATGCCCCCGCCCGCCGGCCAATGGGTCTCCATTGTGCGCGCCGTCTTCGGTCTCGCCATCGCCGCCTGGCTGTGTCTGTCCTTCGTTCTCTCCTCCGTTCCGCGTGTCGCTCGGGCGGCGGCCGGTGCGCCGGGACCCCCGGTCATCGTCGCCGGCGGCGCGACGGAGGACGCGACGGCGTCCAACAATCAGGTGAAGCTAACGCGCGACGCCGCGGGCCTGGTGGTGGCGTACGTCGGCGCGGTGCGTGGCGGCGCCCAAGTGTATCTTGCGCGCTCGCGGGATGGCGGCGCTCACTGGGCCGGGCTGGCGCAGGCGAGCGACGGCCCGTGGCCGTCGCGGCTCCCCGCGATTGCGCTCGATCCGGCGGGCCGTCTCCACGTCACCTGGACCCGGTACGACGACGGCGTCGGCAAGATCTACTACCGCGTGTGGGCCGGCCGCTGGCTCGGCCCGCAGGAGCGGATCTCACCAGCCAGCGGCTACGCGGGTTACCCCGGCCTCGCGGTCGACAGCGCGGGCCGGCCGCAGGTGGCATGGTACGGCATCCGCGGCGGCGGTGTGCCGGCGTATACGCGCCACGGGTCCGTCTACGAGATCTACTACGTGGCGTTCGACGGGCGCGTCTGGTCCTCGCCGCTGCTGATTTCCACGGGGGTTCCCGATTCCGTCAACGCGGCGATCGCGACGGCTCCGGACGGCCGGGTGTTCGCCGCCTGGTATCAGTACGACGGGCGCGCCTATCAGGTCCGTTACGCCGAACGCGGCCACGGGGCGTGGAGCGCGCCCGAGGGAGTCTTTCACACGGGCTCGGATCAGTTCAACCCGGACCTGGCCGCGGATGCTCAGGGCCGGGTCTCGCTCGCGTGGGAGGCGCACACCGATCTCAACTCCGCGATCGTGTACGCGAGCCGGGCGGGCGGGACGTGGCAGGGACCCGTCACGCTGTCCACGGGGACGATGCCGGCCCGCCATCCGTCCGTAGCCGTGACGTCGTCGGGCGCCGTTTACGTCGTCTGGGACCAGGATGACGGCCAGATCTACCTCCGCCGGCATGCGGGGACGTGGGGACCGGTCCGGCGGGTCACCGGCGACGGCGGCAACACGTTCCCCGCGGTCGCGGCCGATGGAGCCGCCGCGGCGGTCGTGTGGACCCACACCGCCGGGCACCTGTCCCGGGTCGAATACGCGCGGGTGCCGCCGAGGTGAGCCGGCGCGACGCAGAGCGGATCGCGGTAACGCAGGCCCGGCGGCGCTCGTTTCAACGCCGGCTGCTGGCCTGGTACCGGCGCCAGCACCGCGACCTGCCGTGGCGGCGCACGCGGAATCCCTACCACATTCTGGTCTCGGAAATCATGCTGCAGCAGACGCAGGTGCCCCGCGTCATTCCGAAGTATCGTGAATGGCTTCGCCGGTATCCATCGATCGAGGCGCTTGCCGGCGCGGGCGCGCGCGAGGTGCGCGAGGCGTGGTACCCGCTCGGTTACAATGCCCGGCCCATCCGGCTGCGCGCCATCGCGCGTGAAGCCGTCCGCCGGTACCGCGGCCGTCTGCCCCGCACGCGCAGCGAGCTGCTCGCGCTGCCGGGCATCGGTCCGTACACGGCCGGCGCCATGCTGAGCTTTGCGTTCCGGCAGGACGCGCCGATCCTCGACACCAACGTGCGCCGCGTGCTGCGCCGGGTCTTTGCCGGCGACGCCGCCCGGCCGTCCGAGCGGGCGCTGTGGGCGCTGGCGGAGGACGTCCTGCCGCGCGGGCACGCGTACGACTTCAACCAGGGGCTGATGGACCTGGGGGCGACCGTGTGCACGTCGCGGCGCCCGCGCTGCCGGCACTGTCCCGTGGCGAAGGCGTGCGCCTCGTTCCCGCTCGCTGAAGGGCGCGCCTGAATGACACCCTGGCGAGCATGGTAAATTCGCTGGGACCGCGCCACAGATTCCTGCCCGACGACCGGTCAGCCCGGGGGTTCCCGGAATGGTGTCACCATCACTCGCGGACCACGGACGCGCACCTGCTGCAACTAGCGGAGGCCCATGACGCGAAACTTGCTACGCTCGACACCGGCATCCCGGGTTCTTATGTCGTCCCCTCTTCGGGCAAAAGAGCGCTCACGCGGGAGGTGCCTTAGAAGACTCGGCCCTGATAGGTTCGGAGTGACCCACTTTACCCCGCGGTACCTCCCAAGAATGCGCACGAGAGAGCCATCGAGGCACTCGGATGCATTAAGTCCGATCGCCGCCTGCAGTGAGCAAGCCCCTCATGGGCTCCGCCCGGCCGGCCCTGCGGCCGCGCGGGTGCTCGGGTTCCCGCGCGGGGACCGCCCTGCCATCCACGGCGGGACCCCGCCGTACCGGCTCGACGGGCAGACCTCCGCGAGCGGACACGCGGAACACGCCGGCCGGCGCGCGGTGCACACCTCGCGGCCGAGGTAGATCAGCCGCAGCGAGAACGTGCTCCATTCTTCGCGCGGGACGAGCGGCATGAGATCCTGTTCGATCTTGTCTGGATCGTCGTGGGGCGTCAGCGCGAGGCGCTGGGAGAGCCGGCGCACGTGGGTGTCCACCACGATGCCGGGAATGCCGAAGCCGCTCAGCACAACGTTCGCCGTCTTGCGCCCGACGCCGGGCAGGGTTGTCAGGGCGTCCATCGCGCGGGGCACCTGGCCGCCGTAACGCTCCAGGAGCGCGCGAGAGCAGGCCTGGATCGCCCGCGCCTTGGCGTGGAAGAACCCGGTGCTGTGGATCAGCCCCTCCAGCTCCCGGACCGGCGCGCCGGCGAAGTCGGCGGGCGCCCGGTACCGCCGGAAGAGCGTGGGCGTGACGCGGTTGACCTGCGCATCGGTCGACTGTGCCGACAGGATCGTCGCCACGAGGAGCTGGAAGGGGTTCGTGTGCCGCAGGGGGATGCGCGCCTCGGGATACCGTGCCCGGAGCCGGCGCACGATCTCGAGTGCGCGCCCGCTCCGCGCCGCCACGGTCTCCCGCGGAAGCCCGCGTCCCGCCGGCACCTGCCCGCGGCGCGTCGCCGGCCGGGCGCCGCCGGCGGCCGCGACCCTACGCACGGTGCGGGTCCGGCGGGCGGCCTCACGCGGACTCAACGGCACGTCACGATTCTCAATGTAGCCGGGCCTCGAATTGGTGTCAATTTAAGGAGCGCGTCTGCGCGCAACGCGGCGAGCGGCCCACGCGCTCGGGCCTTTCAATCCAGCGCGCTGCGTCCCTCGGCCAGGAGCGCCACGACCTCGTCGTGGATCGCCCCGTTCGTGGCCAGGATCTGCCGCCGTCCCGCCTCGGCGGGCCGGCCGCGCAGGTCCGTCGTCCGGCCGCCGGCCTCGGCGACGAGGAGCATCCCTGCCGCAAAGTCCCACTCGCGCGGACCGATCTCCCAGTAGCCTTCGATGCGGCCGTGGGCCACCGCGGCCAGGCTGAGCGCCGCCGAGCCGATCTCCCGCACCCGCGCCGCGCGCCCCAGCATGTTCGTGAAGTGGTCCAGGTTGATCCGTTCCGGCTCAAACGGGTGGCGGAACCCGGTGCACAGCGTCGCGTCCTGCAGGCGAGCGGTCGGGGACACCCGGATCCTGCGCCACCCCGGGATCCTCGTCCAATCCGTGTCCTCGTACGGCGTCTCCACGGGCGCCACGAACGCGCCGGTGCCGCGTTCGGCCGCGTATACCTCCCGCAGCATGGTGTTGAGCACGACGCCGCAGAGGAGATCGGCGCCGTGCCTGAGCGCGATGCTCACCGCGAACCAGGGGAAGGCATGGGCGTAGTTATGGGTGCCGTCGAGCGGATCGATCAGCCACGTGTACTCCGACGCGCCCACGCGCCCGCCCTCTTCGCCGATGAAGGCGTGCCCCGGGAACGCCTCGCGCAGGACCTCGAGGATCGCCCGCTCCGCGGCACGATCGGCCTCGGTGACGGGATCCTGGGGGCCCTTGTAATCCACGTGCGTCCGCCCGAGCAACGCTCGTTGGATCGCCCCCGCGGCGCCCACCGCGCGCAGCGCGGCGCAGACATACTCCGACAACGCAGGCATACCCGCCCCGTATTCGACGCCGCGCCGGCTGCGTTCCCTCCGGGAGTGGCCGTGTGCGCGGAGCCTTTCGCGGATCTTAACCGAGTGTTTGCCCGCGACCGGTGAGCGTAGCGCGGCGCCGGCGCGCCGGGGGCCGGCAGGAGCGCGCGCCGGCAGGCGGAATGTAAGATGGCGAGCGCGCGATGACGGCGCACGTCCAGGTCCGGCCTGCCACGCTCCGCGACATCCCGCATGTCCTGCCATTGTGGGAGGCCCTTGCCGCGCATCACGGCGCGCTCGATCCTGCACTCGCCGTGACTCGCCCGGCCTCGCGGGAGTACGCGGCATTCCTGCGCGAGACGATCGAGAGCGCGGATGCCTGCGTCATGGTGGGCGTGGAGGACGATCGCATCGTCTCGTTCGCGCTCGGCCGGATCCACGTGCTGCCGCTGTCGTTTCGGGAGCAGCGCCGGGGTTGGATCCAGGACGTCTACACACTTCCGGAACGCCGGGGACGCGGGATCGGACGGGAGGTCGTCGAGGCGCTGTTGCGGTGGTTCGGCGGCCGGCGGATATCCCTCGTGGAGTTGACGGTCGCCGTGGGCAACCCGGACGCCGTGAGGTTTTGGGAGCGTCTGGGATTCACGACGTACATGCACCGGATGAAATTGACCGCGGAGAGCGGGGCGTGGGCTACCTGAGCGAGGTGATCGGGAAACCGGTGTACGACGCCACCGGGGATGCGTTCGACACCGTGTCGGATCTCGTGATCTACCACGGCACGGAGCGGTTCCCCCGCATCACGGGGATCCTGCTCCGGGGCGACCGCAGCCGCGTGGCGATCATTCCCTGGGATGCTGTGGCCGAGCTCACGGCGTCGGGCATCCGGCTCAAGGTGGAGCGGCGTCATCTCTCGCCCCGGCCGCTGCAGCCGGATGAGATTCTGCTGCGCGACGACATCCTCGACGGCCAGGTCGTCGACACGGACGACATCAAGGTGGTGCGGGTCAACGACATCGAGCTGCGGCAGACCGGGTCGGAGGTGCGCGTCGTCGGGGCGGACGTCGGGACGCGCGCGATTCTGCGCCGTTTGGGGCTCGAGCCGTTCGTTAGCGGCATGCTGGCCCGAGCCGGGCGGACGCTCGCCGTGCGCGTCATCCCTTGGAATCTCGTGGCTGTCCTCGGCGGGACGATGACACCGCTCAAGCTCAGCATCTCCCGGCAGAAGCTCAAGGACATCCACCCCGCCGACCTGGCGGACCTGCTCGAGGAACTGGACCGCGACGAGCGCGTCGAGATGATGACCGCGCTGCCGGACGAGCGCGCGGCGGACGTGTTGGAGGAAGCCGAGCCGGACGTGCAGGCGACGGTGATCCAGGAGCTCCCGAGCGAGCGGGCCTCGGACATCCTGGAAGAGATGGCGCCCGACGAGGCGGCCGACGTGCTCGGCGAGCTGCCGGAGGCCCGCGCCGAGGAGCTCATCGCGCTCATGGAAGAGGAGCGGGCGGAAGAGGTCAGCCGCCTGTTGCAGTACCCGCCGGACACCGCCGCGGGGACGATGACGACGGAGTACATCGCGCTCGCCGAGTCGATGACCGTGGAGCAGGTGTTCGCTCGTCTCCGGGAAACCCAGCCCGACGAGGAGGCGATCAACTACCTCTACGTCGTGGACGGTCACGAGCGGCTCGTGGGCGTGCTGTCGATCCGCGCGCTCATCGCGGCGCGGCCGGAGACCCAGGTCTCCGCGGTGATGCGTCGCGACGTCATCACGGTGGGTCCCGACGTCAGCGCCCCGGACGTCGCCGCGACGCTGGTCAAGTACGACCTCCTCGCGGTGCCGGTCGTCGAAGAGAGCGGACGGCTCATCGGCGTCGTCACCGTGGATCAGGTGATCGACATCCTCCTCGAGGAGTACGGACCCCGCAAGCTCGGCGGCGGGGTCGACCTCTCCCGGCGGCGGGCCGCGCGGAGCGGAGCCGACCGGGCATGAGCTTGCCGCTCCCACTCTTCCGCCGCGCGACCCGGAGCGCTGCGGTGGGCCGCCTCGTGGTGTTTCTCGCGATCATGGGGCCCGGGATCGTGACCCAGAACGTCGACAACGACGCGGGCGGGATCACCACGTACTCGCTCGCGGGTGCGGGCTACGGCTACGGTCTGCTGTGGACGATGATCCCCGTCACGATCGCGCTGTACGTCGTCCAGGAGATGGCGTCGCGTCTCGGGGCGGTCACCGGCGTGGGGTTGGCCGACCTCATCCGCGAGCGATTCGGCGTTCGCGCGACCGCGTTCGCGATGTTCGCGCTGATCCTCGCCGATCTGGGGAACACCATGGCGGAGTTTTCCGGGCTCGCCGCCGGCGGCGAGATCTTCGGGGTGTCGAAGTACGTCCTCGTGCCGATCGGGGCGATCGCGGTGTGGATCCTGGTCGTCAAGGGGACCTACCGCTCCGTGGAGCGCATCTTCCTCGGCGCCAGCGCATTCTACCTCGCGTACGTCGTCTCCGGACTGCTCGCGCGCCCGGACTGGGGCGCGGTGCTGCGGGCCACGGTCACGCCGAGCTTCAGCTTCCGCGCCGACTACCTCACGATGTTCGTCGGCGTCATCGGGACGACCATCGCGCCGTGGATGCAGTTTTACCTTCATTCGTCGGTCGTCGAAAAGGGCATCACGACGAAGGAGTACGGCTACACCCGCACCGACGTGCTCGTCGGCTCCATCATGACGGACGTCGTCGCATGGTTCATCATCGTGGCGTGCGGCGCGACGCTCTTTGCCCACCACGTGCACGTGGAGACCGTGAAGGACGCGGCGCTGGCCCTGCGTCCCCTCGCCGGGCAATACGCGGCGGCCCTGTTTGCGCTCGGGCTGATCAACGCCTCGCTCTTCTCGGCGTCCGTGCTGCCCCTCGCCACGTCGCACTACGTGTGCGAGTCCCTCGGGTTCGAGGCGGGCGTGGACCGCAGCGTGCGCCAGGCGCCCGTCTTCTACGGGCTGTACATCGCGCTCATCGTGATCGCGTGCGTGGTCGTGCTGCTCCCGCGCGCGCCCCTGCTGCAGATCCTGTTCCTGTCGCAGGTGGCGAACGGCGTCCTGCTCCCGTTCATCCTCGTCTTCATGCTGCTCTTGGTGAATCAAAAGAAGTTGATGGGACGGTACACCAACTCCCACGCGTTCAACGTCATCGCCTGGCTGACGACCGCCATCATGATCGCGCTGTCGATCGCGCTGCTGATCTCACAATTCATGCCGGCGCGCGGGGGCTAGTGCCTCACCTTGTATGTGCGGCGAGGTAGACGGGCCGGGCGGGCATGGCCGGAGCGGGGTTGGTCTCGGCCCTCACGAATGGAGTCCAATGAGGGCCTCGACCCCTCCGGCGGCTTGAGCCGCCTCCGGTCAACGCCCGCGATGCTTACAGCTGCGTGGTATCACTTTACTTGCGCTGCGGACGAAGCGAAGGCACGGCGTTGGTCAGGCGTCGGTGCGTGGAGCGAAGGACAGGTCCGCCCGGCACCAGGCCTTGTCGAAGTAATGCGATGACGTACTAGGGCGCGGCCCCACGCTGGCACGCCCGGGCGCCGGGCGCGGGACTCGCTGGGGCGGCCGCCGAAGCACACCGTAGACCTTTACCACGTCTGCCGCATGAGCGACTCGACGATGCCGGACGAAGCCTGGACCGGACCGCTGCCCACGATCCGCGACGTTGTTCGGGCCCGCCGCGTGATCGCGCCGCACCTGTCCCGCACGCCGCTCGTGCGCGCACCCGCGCTGGAACGCCTGCTGGGCGCCCGCGTGTTCGTGAAGTGTGAGAACCTCCTGCCCACGGGGGCGTTCAAGGTCCGTGGCGGCATCAACCTCGTGCACGCGCTGACCGCGGAGGAGCGGCGGCGCGGCATCATCACGGCCAGCACCGGCAACCACGGACAGTCGATCGCCTACGCGGCGCGGGTGTTCGGCGTGCGCGCGACGATCGTGGCGCCGCGCGGCAACAATCCGCTCAAGGTCGCCGCGATGCGGGCGCTCGGGGCCGAGGTCGTCCTGGAAGGGCGTGACTTCGACGAGGCCCGGGAGTGGACGGAGCGCACGGCCGCGTCCGAAGGCCTCCGGTACGTGCATTCCGCGAACGAGCCGCTGTTGATCGCGGGCGTGGGCACCGCGAGCCTGGAAGTCTTCGATGAAGTGCCGGACGTCGACCTCATCATCGTTCCCATCGGCGCCGGCAGCGGGGCCTGCGGGCACTGCATCGTCGCCAAGATGCTCAACCCCGGGGTCCGCGTGATCGGCGTCCAGGCGGAAGGGGCCAACCCCGTGGAGCGGTCGCTGCGCGAGGGCCGGATGGTGCGGCTCGAACGCATGCACACGTTCGCCGAAGGGATCGCCACGCGCGTGCCGTTTGCGCTGCCGCTCGCAATCCTGAGAGCGCACCTCGATGAGGCGGTCCTCGTGAGCGACGAGGAGTTGCGGCGGGCCGTCCTCGTGCTCGCGGAAGCCGTGCGGCAGACCGCCGAGGGCGCCGGTGCGGCCAGCACCGCGGCGGCGCTCCGCCTGCGGGACGGCCTGCGCGGTCGCACGGTCGTCTTGATCCTGAGCGGCGGCAACATCACGCTCGACACGCTTCACGAGATCTACGCCGACCGGGCGCGCGTGGACGCCGTCACGGGCATGTTGCGGGCCCCGGCGGAGGCCGGTCAGACTCCCGGTGCGGCGGCGCCGGGGCCGGCGGAGGGAGGGAGCGTATGACGCATCGAGAGCGGATCGAGGTGGCGGTGCGCGGCGGCCGGCCGGACCACGTGCCCATCGCCGTGTGGCGGCACTTCCCGGGCGACGATCAGCGGGCGGAGCGGATGGCGGCGGCGCACGTGGCGCACTACCGCGCCTACGACCCGGACCTGCTGAAGGTGACGCCCGCCAGCGGCTACTACGGTGACGATTGGGGGCTGCGCGCCGGCTACAAGCCGAACCGCGAGGGCGTCCGCCATTACGCGGACCGCCCGATCAAGAAGGCGGCCGACTGGGCGCGTCTCAAGCGGCTCGACCTCAGCCACGGCGCGTACGGGCGGGAGCAGCACGCGATCCGGCTGATCGCGGAAGCGGTCGGCCGCGAGGTCCCGGTGCTGGAGACGGTCTTCAGCCCGCTCAGCATCGCCCGGACGCTGGCGGGGGAGCAGGCCACCGTGCGCTATCTGCGAGAGGACCCCGACGCACTGCACCACGGGCTGGACATCATCGCCGACGTCACCGCGGCGTTCGTCCGCGAAGTGCTGGGGGCGGGCGCCGGCGGCGTGTTTTTCTCCACCCAGATGGCCACGACCGACCTGCTCACCGTGGAGGAGTACGAGGAGTTCGGCCGGCCGTACGACCTGCGCGTGCTCGAGGCGGCCGGAGACGGCCTGGTGTTCCTGCATCTTCACGGCCAGAACGTAATGTTCGACCTGGTGGCAAACTACCCGATCCAGATCCTCAACTGGCATGCCCGTGAGACCGCGCCCACGATCGCCGAGGCCCGTGCTCGTGTCTCCACGTGCCTGGCCTGCGGCCTCGATGCGTGGAACACGCTGGCCGAGGCGACGCCGGAAGCGGTTGCCCGCGAGGTCCAGAGCGCGATCGCCGATACCGGTGGCCGAGGGCATATCGTCACGACGGGCTGCGTCATGCCGGTCGATACACCGGAGGCCAACATCCGCGCGGCGGTCGCCGCGGCGCGCGAAACCTAGGGTCGTAGCGCCCGCTGGGTCGGGCGCCCGGCCGGTATAATGGAAGCAGAGCCGGGCGCACGCCTGGTACCGGCATGCTCAGGAGGCAGGGCAATGGGCGATAGCGTCACACGCAAGATTCTCAAGGCGCATCTCGCGGACGGCCGGCTCGCGGCCGGCGAAGAGATCGGCATCCGGATCGACGAGATCTTGATCCAGGACATCACGGGAACCGCGGCGATGATGCACTTCGAGGCGATGCAGCTCGAGCGCGTGCGGTGCAAGGTCGCCGCGGTCTACGGCGACCACAACGTGTTGCAGGTGAGCGAGGAGAACACCGAGGACCACGTGTATCTTGCGACGGCCGCGCGCAAGTACGGCCTCTGGTGGGGGAAGCCGGGCGCGGGGATCGGCCACCAAATCCACCAGGAGCATTTCGCCTGCCCGGGCGACACCGCGCTCGGCGCGGACAGCCACACCGTGCACGCCGGCGGTATGGGGTTGTACGCGATGGGCGCGGGCGGCCTCGACGTCGCGGTCGCGATGGGGGGCGGACCCTACTACCTGACGATGCCCGCGGTGACGCGGGTGCATCTCACCGGGGCGCTCCCGCCGTGGTCCACGGCCAAGGACGTCATCTTGGAGATGCTCCGCCGGAACACCGCGAGCGGCGGGTACGGCAAGGTGTTCGAGTACGCCGGTCCCGGCGTGGCGTCGCTCAACGTGCAGCAGCGTGTGACGATCTGCAACATGGGCGCCGAGCTGGGCGCGACGACGTCCATCTTCCCGTCCGACCGGGCGACACGCGAGTACATGAAGAGGATCGGCCGGGAGGGGGATTGGCGCGAGGTCGTGCCCGAGCCCGACGCCGACTACGACGACTCCATCGAGATCGACCTCAGCCGCATCGAGCCGCTCGTCGCGCTGCCGAGCAACCCGGACAACGTCGTGCCGGTCGGGGAGGCCGTGGGCGTCAAGATCGATCAGATCATGGTGGGCTCCTGCACCAACGGCTCCTACATGGATCTCCGAGCGCTCGCCGAGATCCTCAAGGGGAGGAAGGTTCACCCGGACGTGACGTTCTTCGTGCACCCCAGCAGCCGGCTCGACGTCGAGGAGCTGGCGCGGGAGGGGTGGCTGACGGAGCTGATCGCGTCCGGCGTGAGCGTGGAGGCGGCGACGTGCGGCGCCTGCATCGGCGTCGGGCACGTACCGGCCAAGGGTATGAAGTCGTTGCGCGTCGCGAACCGGAACTTCAAGGGGCGGTCGGGGCAGCGGGACGACGAGGTGTACCTGAGCTCGAGCGAGGTCGCGGCGGCCACGGCGATCGCCGGCGTCATTACCGACCCGCGCACGCTCGGGGTCCAGGCGCCCCGCCAACACGAGCCGAGCCGTCTGCTTCAGGAGAACGCCAGCCTGGTGCCGCCGGCGCGCGAGGCGGAATCCCGCGCCCTTGCGGTCGTCAAGGGCGACAACATCAAGGGGATCCCTCTCAAGGGACCGCTCAGCGGCACGCTTCGCGGGGAGGTGCTGATCAAGCTTGGAGACAACATCAGCACCGACCACATCATGCCGGCGGGGGCGCAGATCCTCCGGTACCGGTCGAACATCCCCAAGCTCGCCGAGTACGTGTTCAACCGCGTGGACCCGGAGTTCGTCGCGCGTGCGAAGCAAAAGCCGGGCGGGTTCATCGTGGGCGGCGCCAACTACGGGCAGGGGAGCAGCCGTGAGCACGCGGCCATCGCCCCGATGTTTCTCGGCGTGACCGGGGTGATCGTCAAGGCGTTTGCGCGCATCCACCGCGCCAACCTCATCAACTGGGGCCTGCTGCCCATGACGTTCGTGGACCCCGCGGACCACGACACCGTGGCGCAGGGCGACGTGCTGGAGATCGCCGATGTGCGGAAGCAGGTCGAGGCGGGCGCCGAGCGCCTGCAGGTGAAGAACACGACGAAGGGCACCTCGTTCCAGGTCGCGCTGACGCTGAACGCCCGGGAGCGGGGTCACATCCTGGCGGGCGGCCTGCTCGCGCATACGAAGGCCCATCCCACGCATTGATCCACGGCGCCGGGCAGGCGCGATCGGCTCGCGACCCGCGCCCGGGCGACCGGCGCGGCCCAGGCCCATCGCACGTAGCCGGAACGGTGCGCTCGACGGGGCCGCGGCATCCCCCCGTGACCATCGGCGGTCGGCTGTAGTGGCTCGATGATCGCCCTGTCCACCGGCTCATTGTTCACGTACGGAACCCGGCGTACCGCGGGCCTGGCCGCAGCCGCGGGCTTCGATGGCCTGGAGCTCATGGTCGACGACCGGTGGGACACGCGGGATCCGGCCTATCTCTCGGCGCTGGCCCGCGAGGTACGGCTGCCGATCGTGGCCGTCCACGCGCCGTCGCGCCCGGGGTTGGGCGGCTGGGGCGGGGACGAGGTGGACCGCGTGCGGCGGTCGGTGGATCTGGCCAGGGCGGTGGGCGCGCACACGGTCGTAGTGCACCCGCCGATCCGGTATCGCTGGCTCGCGGTCCGCCGCCCGCCGTTCTTCTCGATATCGGCGCTCACGCCGCTGCCGCGCCGGTCACGCTACCGTGCATGGCTCGAGCGCGACCTCGCGGCGTATGAGACGGTGGCCGGGGTGACCATCGCGGTGGAAAACATGCCCCGCCATCCGATCGCGGGAGCGTGGTCGGTCAACCTCTTCGACTTCGCACGACCCCGCGATCTCCTTCGCTTCCCCGCGATCGCGTTCGACACGACGCACGTCGGGACGTGGAACGCCGACTTGCTCACCGCCTACTCCACCGTCGCGGATCGCGTGGCTCACGTGCACCTGTCGGACTACAACGGGGAGCAGCACCGCCTGCCCGGCGACGGGCGGCTGCCGCTCGGATCGTTTCTCGGCGCCTTGCGCGCGCGCCGATTTCGCGGCACCGTGACCGTTGAGCTGGTGCCCGATTCGCTCGGCGCGGGCGACGACCGGCTGGTCTTGCAACGCCTTGAGCGTGTCAGGGGCTTCTGCCGGGAGAATTTCGGATAGCCCTGCCGGTGCACGTGTTCCCCGGTCGCGCGTTCGCTCGGCGGCGCGGCCCGTGCCTCTGATGCCTGCGCCCTTCGTGCCGCCGCAGGAACTTCCGGCCGCCGAGCGCGCGTATGGTGTAACGAAGCGGTCTCTCCGCACGCGCGGCGGAGGATTTTGCCGGGACGCCGTGAATACGGGGGAACGCGATTTCGGCCGTGCCAGGGGGGGTGGAATGGTGGCGTCGTCGCGGGCTGTGGTTGGCAGGATCACGAGGCGCGATCTGCTGCGGCGCGGAGCCGCGGGGGCACTGGCCGCGGGCTTGGCCGGTGCGACCGTCGGGGCGCTTCCCGCGTTCGCCGCGCAGGGGGGCCGGCGGGGCGGCACGCTCCGGGCCGGGCTCGACGCGGACCCGCCGAACCTGGACCCGCACCGTTCGACCGCCGCGGTCGACAGGCAGGTCTATCAGAGCCTCTACGACAAGCTCGTCGACACGGACGCGGACCTCAAGATCGTGCCGATGCTCGCGACCTCGTGGTCGGTGTCACAGGACGGCCGGACGTACACGCTCAAGCTCCGCCAAGGCGTCCAGTTTCACGACGGGACGCCGTTCAACGCCCAGGCCGTCGTGTACAACTTCAACCGGATGCGGGACCCGAAGTTTCCCTCGGCGCGCAAGAGCGAGATCGCGCCGGTCAGTGAGGTCGTGGCGTCCGATCCGTCCACCGTGCAGATCAAGCTCGAGCGGCCGTACAGCCCGCTCATGTACGTCCTCACCGATCGCGCGGGGATGATGGTCTCCCCCGCGGCGGCGGAGAAGGACGGGCTCAACTTCGCGCTGCGCCCCGTGGGGTCCGGCCCGTTCTCGTTCGTGGAAAAAATACCGCAAGACCACATCACGCTCAAGCGCAATCCGAACTACTGGATGAAGGGACTCCCCTACCTCGATCAGGTCATCTTCCGGCCGTTCCCCGACGACAACGCGCGCGTGGCGAACCTCAAGTCGGGCGACGTCGACATCATCAACATCGTGCCGGCGCCGCAGGTGAAGCAGCTGGCGCAGGACTCCAGCAAACCG
>JAJPIA010000119.1 GCA_021324975.1 Bacillota bacterium | reverse complement strand
CCATTCGGGGCTGGTTCCGGCTCTTCGGCGGCCCGGCCGACTTCGGTGGAAGTCCCGCGGCTTTGCGTCCCCGCCTCACGGCGGGTTTGCCCGTTCGGAAGCCCCGCACACTATCGTATGCCCACGTTGAACCCGGCGTAGCCGGCGTTCACTGCCCTGCACAAGCCGGGGCGGACGGACTGCGCCCTCCTACACAACGGGGTCAGTGCGAGCGGAGCGACTGATTCGTGACCGCCGGGCACACCCGAGCCGGTCGCTAATCGGTCGCAGGAGACGCGCGGCCCGGCTTTGCGGTGCGCGACCCGGCGGCGTTGCCTTGCGACGGGGCATCCTTTGGCACGGCGATAGGGGCCGGGTTATCGTCGGCGTCCGGCCGCGGCCACGCAGTCTGCGGCTGAAGGAGGTTCTTTTCGATGGCCCACGCCGCTGCATGGGCGCGGTTTCTAAGGCCCAACCGGCGGTAGATCGAGCGAAGGTGGCTCTTCACGGTCGACTCCGAGAGAAAGAGCTTGGCGGCGATCTCTTTGTCCGCGAGACCGCGGGCCACCTCGACGAGGACTTCGAGGTCGCGGTCGGTCAGGCCATGGAGGCCCCGCCTGACCGGCTCGGTGCCGAATCCATTGCTCGCCAGGTCCTCCAGCAGTTGCCGGGCGATATTCGTGTTGATCATGGTGCGGCCCTGATGCACCGCCCGAATCGCGCGGATCATGTTCTCCGGCGAGATGTCCTTGAGCACGTACCCTACCGCGCCCGCGGCGATCGCCTTGCGAAACAACCCCGGTTCGCTGTAGACGGTCAAGATCAGCACCTGGGTCGCCGGGCACTCCTGTCTGATCGCGCGTGTCGCCTCGATGCCGTCACCGCCAGGCATCTTGAGATCCATGAGCACGACGTTTGGGTTGAGCTGCGCCGCGAGCCGGACTGCCTCCGGACCGCTCTCCGCTTCGCCCACCACTTCGACATCCGCGGCTTCTTGGAGCACGACCCGCAGGCCCACGCGGGTCAGGCTCTGATCGTCGACGATCAAGAGACGAATCGTCATCAAATGGCCCCCGTTTCGGGAGAAGGTCTCACGCGGAGGCGGCGCGCCGCATCCGCCGTCCCGGCGCGCCCAGCCGCTCCGGCAGCGGAATGGTCGCCCTGACCAGCGTGCCCTCGACCGGACCCTTCCGAATGTGCAGCGTGCCGCCCAGCAGGCGCACCTGGTCGTGCATGAGCGCGAGCCCAAACCCGCCGGGACGGCCGCCCTCGAATCCATTGCCGTCGTCCTTGACCTCCAGCACGACGGCGTGGCGGGCGCGCTGCACGCGCACCGAGATGTGCCTCGCCGCGGCATGGCGCGCGGCATTCGCGAGCGCCTCGCGCCCCACCTCCGCAAGCCCCGTCACAATCGCGCTCGGCACGTCATCCAGCGGCGGCACGTCGAGTGACAGCGCCGCCTGCGTGTGCGGACGAACCTCATCGAGCGCGTCCTGCAGGTGCGACGCCAGCGACGCCCGCGCGCGGTCCGGGCGTGAGGCACGGAGCATTCCAATGGCCCGGCGGGTCGATTCCAAGGCGGTCTCGGTGCTGCCGATGGTCGCCCGCAGCGATTCGCGCGCTTCGGTCATCTCGGGCGGCAGGCGGCGATCGAGCGCGCGCAGCAGCGCGAGCGCGGTTGCCAGGCACTGGGCCGGACCGTTGTGGATTTCAAAGGCAACCCGGAGCAAACGCTCCTCCGTGCTCGATGAGGCTTCGACCCGGCCGTCAGATCCCGCTCGGTCGTCCGAACGATGGTTGCGGGTAGATCGTGCGCCGTTGCGTCCCATTATCAGCCCCATTATGACATACCCGTTTTGGGGAACATGGTGACCATGATGGTGAGCTTTTCCGGCGACAAGCGCTCACAGTCCGGCACGAGCGTGTTCCTGTTGTGCATCAGAAGAATGACCATTCGGCCATGGCGCGCAGGCATTGGCGAGGAGAGAATATCCCGCAGGCGATACGTGGTATTCGTCATCAAATGATGGCGATGCCGGTACGACGTCCTCCCTCCGGCCGCGGGTGAACATCGACTTTCGGCCGACACATTCAACACATTATAGCACGGAGCGACACGTGCCGATTGAGAAACCGCTACATGGCATGATTGTTTAGCAATACAAAATAAATGAATCCGTCTCATGATCGCGGATGCCGTCATCGGTGTTCCCGTTCAAAAGAGAACCATTTTCCCAATGACGGCAACGTATGTTCGCATCCAAATGTGGGACGCTTCCTTCAAAAAACCTACCAGGACTCTCCAACAGAACGTGGGTGCGGCGGTAGATGCCCGCCAATGGCTCCTCCATTAGAAGCAAATCTCCCAGAGCCAATACCATGGGACAAAGGACGGTTCCCAGTGGAGACCAGCAGGACGGCATCCAAAGTGCGCGTGCTCGTGGTAGACGATACGACCCTGATGCGTCAGGGCATCAAGAGCTTTTTGGAAAAACGCAGCACCATTGAGTTCGTGGGGGAGGCCTCGAGCGCCGAAGAGGCCACGGAGCTCGCCGCAACGCTCCAGCCCGATGTGATCCTGCTCGACCAGGACATGCCCGGGCTCGACAGCATCGAGGCGATCAAGCTCATCAAGGCCCGGCACCCCAAGTCCGAGATCATCGTGCTGGCGGAGGGCGCGGACGACGAGAAGCCGTTCCGGACGCTCGAGGCCGGCGCGACCGGCTACGTGCTTAAGGACATCACGCCGGAAAATCTGGCCCGGGCCGTGGAGGGCGTGTGCAACGGCCGCACCCTGATCCACCCGCACGTGACCCGCCAGCTCGTCGAGCGATTCCGCACGCTGGCCCGCGAACAGACCAAGACCGACGGCACGCATCTCGGCGGCCTCACGACCCGCGAGTTCGAAATCCTGCTCGAGATGAGCAAGGGCGCGACGGATCGCGAGATCGCGAACAAGATCTTCGTCAGCACCACCACGGTCAAGAGCCACATTCGCTCCATCTTCCGCAAGATCGGCGCCCGAAACCGCACGCAAGCGGTCGTGTACGTGCTCAAGAACCGCCTGATCACCTAGGCGGCCGCATCCCCGGTAAGGCAGAGCACGCGACCAGGCGCGTCTGCGACACGCAGAACGGAGGGGACGATGGCGGAACGACACGTCAAGCTGAACGAGAAGCACGGCGGGGCACAGCATCCGCAATGGCCGATCGGTTCGGCGTTCGCGTATCAGTCGTCGATCTGGCGCGTGCAGGGTTTGTATCTCGCGCCCACGTCCTCGGGCAGCCGGGAACTGTGGTGGATCTTAGACGAGCAGAAGCCGGAGGCTTCGGATCTCGACAGTGGAGGCGAGTGATCATGAAGCACGTACGACAACTGTTGCGGAGGCACGCCGCGCCGGGATTGGCGCTTGTGGTGATGCTTGCGGCCGCGGGCCCCGCGGCCTCGGCGCCGGTCTATATGGGGCCGCCGCCGCCGCAGGTCGGCGCCCCCCCATCCGGACAGCAACCGGCGACACCCCCATCCGGACAGCAACCGGGGACGCCTCCGTCCGGCGAGCAGTCCGTGCCGCCGTCCTCCCCCGGCGCAGCGACTCAGGCGCCCGTCGGTCCAGGGCCGCAGTCCGGCCAAGCCGGCCAGCCGTACACGGTGCAGCCGGGGGACGTGCTCCAAATCTCGGTGGTCGGGGAACCGGAGGTCACCGGCGCCGTCACCGTGAGCCCGGATGGCGCGATCCAGATGCCGCTCGTGGGGCGCATCCCCGCGGCCGGCGCCACCCTGCCGCAGCTCACGGACCGCGTGACCCAGGCGCTCAAGACCTACATTCGTGAGCCGCAGGTCTCGATCACGATTTCCCAGACCGCGTCGCGCCAGCAGTTTGTGTACGTGCTGGGGCAGGTGGGGCGGCCCGGCGCGTACCAGATGCAGGACGGCCTCACGATCGCCGGCGCCGTCGCCGCGGCCGGCGGTCCGACTCCAAGCGCGGAACTGACGCACGCCTTCATCATGCGGAAGTCGCAGACCATTCCAATCGACCTCCAGAGCCTGCTCGTCGACGGGAACACCCAGGCGAACACGCAGGTGCAGCCGGGCGACGTCATCATGGTGCCCCAGGGACGCGATCGCGTGCTGCTCATGGGCGCCGTGGCGCGGCCGGGCGCGTACGTAATCAACCCCGGCGACCGCCTGGTGGACCTGCTCTCCGCGGCCGGCGGTTCGGCGCAGGGCGCACAGCTCAAAGACGTCGGCATCATCCGGCACCCCGTCCAGGCGAACACCGCGGCCGCCCCAAACAAGCCGACCGTGACCCAGGTCGACCTGACCAAGTTCTACATGAAGGGCGACATGACGCAGAACGTCGAGCTGCAGCCGGGGGACATCGTCTACGTGCCGGAGCAGGGACAGCATCCCATCTGGAACGCGTTCCTCAACACGCTCGGAGGCCTGGGCTGGCTCGTGTGGTTCGTGAAGTGAGACGAGCCGACCGTCGAGGACCCGCGGCGCGGTCGGTGCGCCGCGGTGAAACGATCGAGGAGGGTTAGACGCATGGAATTCTGGCGATACTACCGGGTGCTCCGTCAGCGCTGGGTGGTCATTGTGGTGGCCATGGCCGCGGCGATCGGTGTGGGGCTCGTCGGCGCGCGGCCCGGCACCGATGACTACGCGGCGGTCGCGACGATGTCGGTACCGGCCACGTCCCAGTTCCTCTTCATCGCGAACGTGGGCTCCGGCCCCATGCCGACGTCCGATCAACTTATCCAGCTCGCGATCAACCTCGTGCGGAGCCGGGACGTCGCGACACGCGCCATCCAGCAGCTCCAGCTCGGATTCACTCCCGAGGACCTCACCACCCGCGTCGCCGTGCAGCAGGACCCGAGCGGCGATATGCTTCGAGTCACCGCCAAGGGACCAACGCCGGCCGCGGCCGTGATGCTCGCAAACGCCATCGTCGACAACGCCGCGGCGTTCAGCCAGGATGTCCAGCGCCGCGAATCCACGCTCGGCCGCGAGTTCATCGAGAAGCAGCTCGCCGACGCGCAGACCAACCTTCGCGCGGCGGAGGACGCCCTGCTCGCGTACCAGCAGAGGAACGGCGTGGCGCTCGCGTCCGGCCAGAGCGCCCAGATCGGCGCGCTCCAGGCCGAGGCGCAGCAAAACGACTTCGCGCTGCAGGAAGCCAACGCGAAGATCGCGTCGTACACCTCGCAGATGCAGGCGGCGGGGAGCGCGCCCGCGCAGCTCCAGGACAACGCCGTCACGCAGCAACTTCGCGCCGAGCTCGTGCAGCTCGAAGTGCAGCTCGCGGCCCAGCTGTCGGTGCACACGGACGCCTATCCCGCGGTCGTCGCCCTGAAGGCGCAGATCGACGCGGTCAAAGGCCGCCTCAACACGGAACTGCAGAAAATCGCGGCCACGAACCAGGGGCAGCACACCCCGATGTACGAGGCGCTGGCGATGAACCGGATCGCCGCGCAAACCGATCAGATCGCGCTCGAGGCGCGCAAACAGGCGATCCAGCAGGCCATCACCGAGGCCACGCAGCACCTGCCCACGGTCGCGCAGACTCAACTCGACGCGGCGCGGCTAAACCGCACCGCGGAGATCCTGACGACCCAGGTGGCGAACCTTGAAGGCCAGCTTGCCCAGGCCCGCGTGCGCGAGCAGGAGATGCAGAGCCTCGGGGCCCTGACGGTCCTGGATCACGCCAGCCACGCGTTCGCCTCACCGTTCTCCGGGAAGCCGTTCAAACTCACGCTGGCGGGTGTGCTCGGGCTGCTCGGCGGGATCGGGCTCGCGTTCTTCCTGGAGTATGTGGATACCAGCATCAAGACGCCGGAGATGGCGGAGCGCCTGCTCGGGGTACCGGCCCTCGTCGCCATCCCCCGGCACAACCCGCCGTTCGACGAGGCCTACCGCCTGCTGACCGTCAATCTCCTGGCGCGCGAGCCGGCGGACGGCGGCGGCGTCGTGATCGCGGTCACGAGCCCCCAGCCGCGCTCGGGAACGTCGACGGTCGTCTCCAACCTGGCGCAGGCGTTCGCTGCAGCGGGACAACGCACGGTGGTCGTCGACGCCGCGCTGCGCGAGCCGGTGCAGCACGCCCTGTTCAACGTCGCCAACGAGAAAGGGGTCGCCGAGGTCCTGGCCGGAACCGCCACACTCCCGGAGATCCTGATGCCGGTGAAGCCGAACCTGTGGCTGGTCACAAGCGGCGCGGAGCGCACGTCCGACATGGGCATGCAGCTGGGGTCCGCGGCGATGGCGTCGGTGCTGGCAGACCTGCGCCAGCGCGCCGACGTCATCCTCGTCGACACGTCGTCCGCGGGCGCGTTCGCGGATGTGTACGCGCTGGCCCCGCTGGCATCCGGCGCGCTGATCGTCCTGGACGGCAGCCGCGCGCCGCGCGGCATCGAGGAGCAAGTGAAGCTGCAGTTCGACCGGCTCGGCACGCCGGTCATCGGTTCGGTCCTAAGCAAGGTGCGGCCGGACCTCGTCGACAGCTATTACTACCAGGAGTACTTCTACAGGAATCGCGCCGTGGCCCGGATCGCGCCGGCGGCCGCCACCACGAGCCTCGCGCTGCTCGTCGCCGCCGGCGGGCTCACGGTCGGCCTGTGGTTGTGGTTCCACTCGAGCGGGGCCGCGGACCGGGCGCTGGCGCAGCCGGCTTCCAACGCACCGTCGCTGGTGAATCTCACGCGGAGGTAAGACGTTTCGTGGACGCAGTAACAACGCAGGAGCACGTCACGGGGCTGGACTCGAAAATTCGCATGCGCACGGCGCGCGTCGGAGTGATCGGCCTCGGGTACGTCGGCCTTGCCCTCGCGGTCGAGACCGCCGAGGCCGGGTTCCCCGTCGTGGGCATCGAGATCGATGAGGACAAGGCCGCGATGGTCAACGGCCGCCGGTCCTACATCGGCGACGTCACCGAGGAGGCGCTGGACCGCGTCGTCGGCGCCGAGCGGCTCCGCGCGACGACGGACTACGGCGCGCTGCGGGACGCGGACGTCATCATCATCTGCGTGCCGACGCCGCTCACGAAAAGCAAGGAACCGGACCTGTCCCACGTGATCGCCGCCGCTCACGCGTGCGTGCCGGCGATGCGGCGCGACACGCTCGTCGTCCTGGAGAGCACCACGTATCCGGGCACGACGGTGGAGGTCGTGAAGCCGATTCTGGAGACGAGCGGGCTCCAGGCCGGACCGGATTTCGCACTGGCATTTTCGCCTGAGCGGATCGATCCCGGCAACCGGCGGTACAGCCTGCGCTCGATCCCCAAAGTGGTGGGCGGTGTCACGCCGGCGTCAACGCAGGTCGCGCGGACCTTTTACGAGCAGATCGCGAACACGGTTGTGCCCGTGTCCTCTCCTACGGTCGCCGAAATGGTGAAGGTGTACGAGAACGTGTTCCGCAACGTCAACATCGCGCTCGTGAACGAGCTGACGCTGCTCTGCGATCGCATGTCGCTCGACGTTTGGGAGATCATCGAGACCGCGGCGACGAAGCCGTACGGGTTCATGCCCTTCTATCCCGGGCCCGGCGTCGGCGGGCATTGCATTCCCGTCGATCCGTACTATCTGTCGGCGAAGGCCCGCGAGTACGACTTCCACGCCCGCTTCATCGAGCTCGCCGCCACGGTCAACGACAGCATGCCGTACTATGTCGTCTCGCGGACGACGGGGGCGCTGGAGGCCAAGGGCAAGACGTTGTGGGGCTCACGGGTGCTGCTGCTCGGCGTGGCCTACAAGCGCGACATCCCGGATGTGCGGATGTCGCCCGCGCTCAAGGTCCTGGGACTGCTCCACAAGCGCGGCGCGTCGGTATCCTATCACGACCCGCACGTGCCGGAGATCACGCTGGCCAACCCGGGAACGATCCGGTCGCAGCCGCTCACGGACGAGATGCTCGCGGACGTGGACTGCGTCATCCTCACGACGGATCACAGCGGGATCGACTACGACCGCATCGTCGCGCGCGCTCCGCTGATCATCGACACGCGCAACCGGCTGCACGACTACCGGGCGTCGCACGTGGTCCGGCTCTGATGATCGCCCAGAGGGACGTCGGGGGATCACCGGGCCGCGCCGGACCTGCCCAGAGACGGCGATGAGGGCACACGCTTCGGCCGCGCGGGCGACGCTGCTGCTCGCCCTGGGGCTTGGTGCCGCCGTGGCCTTCGGCAGCATCGTCCTCCCGGGGTCGCGCGCGCTGCTTGGACTCGTCGCGGCGGGCGTGGCGGTCGTGACGCTCTTCAACCCCAAGATCGCGCTGTACCTCATCGTGCCGGCCATGATCTTGTCGCCGGAGCTCCCGCTCCACGGCGTCGCGGTGCGCATCGAGGACCTGATGATGGTGCCGCTGACCGTCGGATGGCTGGCGCACCTGTGCGTCGCCAGGACCCGCCGGGCGACGCCGTTCGACCGCATCCTGCTCGCCTACGTCCTCGTCAGCATCGCGGCCACGATCTGGGGCGCCGCGCTCGGGACCGTGCATCTCACCGCTGTGAGCAAGTACGAGAGCTCACCGCTACACGTCCTCAAGCGGATCGAGTTCGTCATGCTCTTCCTCATCGTCGCGGACACCGTGGAGTCGCTCGCCGATGTCAGCCGGATCACGTACGTGCTCCTCGGCTCCATGGTCGCGCTCAGTCTGTATTCTGCCTGGCAGTTTCACACCAACCAGGCGATCGCGCTGGGTCCCGAGGGCGCGCCGGTGCACGAACCCGGCATGGCCTCGATGGTGACCGTCGGGCTCGCGCTTGGGCTGATGCGGAGCGCCGCCACCCCGCGCGCGCGTTTCGCGCTCACGCTCATCGTGTTGTTTGCCGTGGCGACGCTGCCGCTCGCGCTTGGCCGAAACTACATCGCCGCCACGTTGATCGTCCTGCTGTACGTCGGCATCCGGGAACAGCGGTGGATCCTCTTCACCGTGCCGGCGCTCGCGGCCCTGGCGTTCCTCGTCTACCCCGAGGGGGTGGCCCACCGGATTCTGACGCTCGGCAACGTGTTCTCGCCCGACCTGAGCACGCTCAACCAGACGTCGACGGCGCCGACGTCGATTTTTTACCGGGCCCAGGCGCCGCTCTACTACACGATGTGGGCGCTCGGAGCCTCGCCGCTCCTGGGCCTTGGGATGGGGAGCGTACCGCTCGGCTTCATCGACAGCGAGTACGTGATCCAGCTCTTCTATACCGGGCTGATCGGGTTGGCGATCTTTCTGTTCTTCGGCGCCAGGCTGTTCGGGGTGATGCGGGCCATGGCGCGAGCGACGACCGATCCCGGGACCGCCGGCCTGGTCCAGGGGGGCCTGCTCGTGACCCTTGGGTACGCCGTCTATAGCCTCTTCGCCGCTTCGGTCTCGGCCACGCACACGGGCGGGCCGTTCTTCGTGCTGGCGGCGATCGTTGGCTCCCTGTCGCGCATCATCCTACCAGGGCCGGCGGCTCAGGCGGCGCCCGCGCCCGGGCGCGCGCTTGCCCCGGCTCGGACGGCGCGGCTGCTCCTCGCGCGGACCGCCGACAACCCGTGGAAACGCCTCGCCGTCAAGCGGCACGCCGCGGCGCCGCGGCGCACCGCAGTCCGGCCGCGGCGAGAGCTGTGGTCGCCAATCGGAGACCGCCGGACTGCGAGCCTGCCGCCGGCCGTGTCCGATCCGCGTTCCTGATCCCGGCCGCCGGTGCCGCGGAGCGTGACTGCGGCAAGCATATCGAGCGGACAAAGGGCAATTGATCCAACGATCCCGGGAGGTCGCGCCCCTGACCGCGCGGCACGCGATATGATGGCATGGGAGGAGTGATCTCGCACGCATGGCCGCCACCGCAATCGAGCTCGTCATCGAGTCGACCAACTACACGCGTCCCCGTGACCGCGCACGCGAGCTGTGGGCGTTTCGCGAGGTCGTCCTCGCGTTCGCGGAGCGCAATATTCGCGTCAAGTACAAGCAAGCCGTGCTCGGGATCCTGTGGGCCGTGCTGCAGCCCCTGATCTTTCTCGGCATCTTCATGGTCGTGTTCGGCCGCATGGGCAATATCTCGGGCGGAGGCACCTCCTACCCCGCGTTTGCGCTCGCCGCCCTGGTCCCCTGGTTTTTCGTGCAGACGGCCGTCACGTTCGGCGCGCAGGCGCTGCTCATGGACGGTGCGCTCCTGCGCAAGGTCTACTTTCCACGCGAGACCCCCGTGCTCGGCGCGGTGCTGAGCGCGGGACTCGACTTCGCCGTCGGCTTCGTCCTGCTGCTCGTACTGGAACCGGTGCTCGGCGGTCATCTGTCGTGGAACCTGCTCATGGTGGTCCCGCTGTGGCTGATCCTCGCGGTGCTCACGACCGGGGTCTCGTTGATCCTCGGGGCGCTGAATGTGTACTACCGGGATTTTCGGTTCGTCCTCCCGGTGGTGTTGCAACTGTGGATGTTCGGCAGCCCTGTCGCGTACCCGCTGAGCACCGTGCACGCGGAGTGGCGCGGCGCGTACATCCTGCTCAACCCTGCCGCCGGCGTGCTCGACGGGTTTCGCCGCGCGCTCGCAGAGGGGCGTCTGCCGGACCTGGGGCTCTTGGCGCTCAGCACGGCGGTGTCGTGCCTGGTGGCGTGGTTCGGGTACTGGATGTTCAAACGCATGGAGCCCGGGTTCGCGGATGTGGTGTGACCGATGAGCTGGGCCATCCGATTCGAGGACGTCAGCAAAAAATACCCGGGCGCCGGCTGGGGCTACCCGTCGCTGCGTGGCGACCTGAGTCGTTTGGGACGCTCCGTCGCGGCGCGGCTCACACGCAGGAAGCGGGATCCCGAAGACCCGTTTGCGCTGCGCGACGTCTCCTTTGACGTCAAGGAAGGCGAGGCATTCGCCATCGTCGGACCCAACGGTGCAGGCAAGACCACCGCGCTCAAGCTCCTGACCAGGATCTCGTTCCCGACACGGGGCCGCATTCGTGTGCGCGGCCGCATCGGCGCGCTGATCGAAGTGGGATCGGGCATCCACCCCGAGCTGACCGGGCGCGAGAACATCTGGCTGTACGGCCGCATCATGGGCATGTCACGGCAGGAGATCAACCGCCGGTTCGACGAGATCGTTGAGTTCGCCGAGCTCGGCGATGTGCTCGATCGAACAGTGAAGCGGTACTCTTCCGGGATGCAGCTCCGGTTGGGGTTCTCGATCGCGAGCCACCTGGACCCCGACATCTTCGTCGTGGACGAAGCCCTCGCCGTTGGGGACGCCGGCTTCCAGGCGAAGTGCGTCGAGCGGATGATGCGCCTCGTCGCCGAGGGGCGAACGCTCCTGTTTGTCTCGCACAACCTCACCGCCGTCGAGGCGATCTGCCGGCGCGGCATCTTTCTGCTGAACGGGCAGATCGAGCACGACGGCGCGATCCGCGAGGTCCTCCAATCGTACGTCGATTGGATTGACGCCCGCCAGCAGGAGCGATGGAATTCCACGGGCGCCCCGCGTGGACGGGGGCTCGCGGTCGAGCGCGTCTCGTTCCACGACGCGGCGGGAGCGGAATGCGCGGCGTTCCGGACCGGCGATACCATCGAGATCCGCATTGCGGTGCGGCCGTCGCGGCCCATCGTGCAGCCGGCCTTCGCGTTCGGGATCACCGACGGGCGTCCCGGGAGCCTGATCATTTGTTCAATGGCGGTGGACGGGCACGTCCCGCCCGTCATCGACCGGCCGACCGTGGTGTCGTGCCGGATCCACAACCTCCCGTTGCTGCCCCGAGTGTACCAGACGTGGTGCAGCGTAGTCGGCGACCACGCCTACGGCGACCTCGTGGACTGGCAGATCGTGGGCACGTTTCGCGTCATGGAGGGGCCCGGCGGCGCGGACACCCCGGCGCCGCTGAGCGCGCTTCGCACGAGCGGCGTGATCCATGTCGCGCATGCCTGGGATGTCGCAACGACCGGCGACCCGGACGTCGTCACCGCGGTGGAGGGATACTCGCCGTGACCCGGGCGCTCGTCAGCGTCGTGATCCCAGCGTACAACGCCGGCCCGTTCATCACGGAGGCGCTGCAGAGCGTTCTGGGCCAGACCTACTCCAACCTGGAGGTCATCGTCGTCGACGACGGGTCGACCGACGACACGCGCGAGCGCGTCGCGGCGTTCGGCGGGCGCGTCACGCTCATCCCCCAAGCGAACTCCGGCGCCGCCGTCGCCAGGAACACCGGCATCCGGTACAGCCACGGCACGTATCTCGCGTTTCTCGATGCCGACGACGTCTGGCTTCCAAACAAGGTGGCGCGCCTCGTCGAGGCGTTGGAGCGTAGCGCGGACGCGGGCGCGGCGTACCACGGGTACGTGGCGATGGAAGAGACCGGCGCCGTCGTGGGGCAACCGGTCATCCCCGCGCACGACGGCGACGTGCTGCAGCCGCTGCTCCTGGGGTGCTTTTTCGGGCCGCCCATGGTCATGATCCCACGGGCATGCCTGAACCGCGTCGGCGGATTCGATCCAGATCTCAAGCTCGGGGAGGATTGGGATCTCTTCCTGCGCATCGCGCTGGCGGGTCTGCCGATCCGGCGCGTCCCGGAGGTTCTCGTACGGTGCCGCGCGCATCGCATGAACACGACCCGGGATCTGGCCCGCACCGCCGTGTTCGGCCGGATCGTTTTGGACCGGACCTTTGCCGATCCTCGGCTGCCCGCGCGCCTCCTGACTCAGCGCTTCCGCATCGCGGCGTACAAGACGCATGCCATCTTCCAGGCGGGACGGTGTCTCCGGGCCGGCCTCTGGCCGGACGGTGTCGAGCTGTTTCTCGAGGCGGCGCGGCTGGATCCGCGCATGCTGTCACATCCCAGCTCGTATCTGGACCTGGCGCTACGGACCCTGCCGCTGGCGGACCAGACGTGGCCGGCGCTGGCGCGGCACGCGGATCAGGCGACGGCGCTGCTGACGAACGTGCTCGACGGCGTGTTCCGGTCGTCTGGTCTTCCGGTGGAACTGGCGCGGCAAAAGCGGCCGGCCTGGAGCGCCTTGTGGATGACCATCGCGGTCGTCCAGGCGCTGGCGCGCCGGTACTCCGTGGCTACCGCGACCTCGGGGCGGGCGTTTGTTACGGATCCGCTGACCGTGGCGGCGGCGCTGGCCCGCGCAGGAACCGGGCGGTGGATGTCCATCCCGTGCTTGTGGCGGCCCGTCCGCGCCGCGGCCACGGAGCGCACCTGATGATTGCGCCGACCGTCAGCGTGATCACCGCGGCCTACAATGCGGGGCGCTTCGTGGAGGAGACGCTCACCAGCATCGTGGCCCAAACATACCAGGACTTCGAGATGATCGTCGTCGACGACGGGTCGACAGACGACACCCGAGAGCGCGTTCTTGGCTTCGCACCCCGGGTCACGCTCCTCAGCCAGGCCAACGGCGGCGTCGCCGCCGCGCTGAACGCGGGAATCCGTCGCGCGCGGGGCGCTTATGTGACATTCCTCGACGCGGACGACGTGTGGGTGCCGTGGCGCCTCGAACGCGTGGTGCGCGCGTTCGAGGACGACCGCGCCATCGGCGCCGTCTACCACGGATACGCGGGAATCGACGAAGCGGGAGCCCCGCTGGGGGAGGCCTTCGTGCCTCCACCGCGTGGCGACGTCCTGGAGCCGCTGCTCTGCGGACTCTTCATCGGGCAATCGATGATCGCGCTGCGGCGCGCCTGCTTCGACCGCGCCGGCATCTTCGACACGACGCTTCGAACGTGCCCCGACTGGGATCTTTTTCTGCGTGTGGCGCTGTCCGGCGAGCGGTTCGGCTGCGTACCCGAGGCGCTGGTCCGCTACCGCATCCACGGGCACAATCTGACGCGCAACTTCACCCGCCTCGTGCGGGAGGGCCGGATCGTCCTCGACCGGGCGTTTGCCGATCCCCGTCTCCCGCGGGCACTTCAGAGTAGCGCCGTCCGGGCCCGGGCGTACGGGCAATTATCGGTGTCGGTCGCGGCCCGGTGCGTTCAGGCGGGCCAGTGGTCCGACGGGCTAGCGTTGCTGCTGGACGGCGTCCGGACCCAACCGCGCGTGCTTGTTCGCCCGAGCTTCTACCTGGATTTCGCCGAGCGTGCCCTGCCGCTCGCCCGCTCCGAGCGGCACCCGGCCGCACGAAGCGATCGCGCGATCGCGCTCCTCACGGACGTGCTGACGAAGCTGTTGCAGATGCCCAACCTGCCGCCCGAGGTGGCGAGGCGCAGGCGCCGTGCCTGGAGCGCGCTCTGGGTCGCCGCGGCCGCACTGCAGAACGCCGCGGGGCGGCGCCCGCTCATGATGTCGAGCCTGGCGCGCGCGCTGCTGGTCCATCCGGCCACCGCGGCGGCGGCTCTTGTGCGCGCGGGTACCGCCCAGGGGGCCGGCGCACGTCCGGCATGGAGCCGGCCGTCCGAGTAGCATGCGCATCCTGTTTGTGACGCGAGAAGATCCGCACAAGGCGCTGACCGGCGTCGCGACCTACGTGCGCGACCTCGCGGCGGCACTCGGCCGCGCGGGCCACGAGATCGCACACCTGCACGTGAGTCCCCATCCGGCCTGGAGGGGGCCCAGGCTGCGCTGGTCCCGGCAGGGTCACACGCTCACGGGCGTCGTGGCCGTCCCCGCGGCCGGGCGCACCGAAGAGGAGCGCCTCCGCGCGGACGTCACGTGGATGGAAGTGGAGGAGCTCCTTGCCGAGGCGCTGCGACGGGTCCGGCCCGCCGTGCTCCACGTTCACGATCTGTCAGGGATCCCGGCAAGCCTCGTCCAAACGGCCCGGGAGGCCGGGCTCCCGGTCGTGGTCACCATGCACGACTTCTGGCCGTTCTGCCGGCAGTTTCTCCTCGTGAGACCGGGGCTCACGCCGTGCTCCGGATCCGCCGGCGGACGGAACTGCGCGACGTATTGCGCGACGAGGCCCGCTCCCGTGGGGCGCCGCTTCGCCCGGTGGGCGGACGAGTCGCTCCCCCGCGGCGTGCGTGACGGCGTGCGGTGGGCGCGTGCGTTGTACCGGCGGCGGGGCGGCGGAAGCGGTTCGCAGTTCGTCGTCGTGAACCCGCCGATGCCTGATCGTGTCCCGGACCCGCGCATCGCTACGGCGTACGCAAAGCGGGAAATGCGGATGCGCGAAACGCTGCTCGCGGCCGACCGGCTCTTCACGGTCTCGCAATCGGCCAAAGCGATGTATGTCCTGCACGGGTATCCGGAGGACCGCATTCACGTCCTGCCGCTCTCGCTCGAGAGCGCGGAGCTGGCGAGGCGACGCCTCCGGACGTTCACGCAGTACCCGATCCGGTTCGGTTTCCTGGGACGCGTGACGCCCTGGAAAGGAGCCCACCTGCTCGCCGAGGCGGCCCGGGCCGTGCCGGCGGAGCGCGCGCGGTTCACGTTCTACGGCGTCGTCGCGGCGGAAGACCGCGCCCACCTCGCGGCCTTGAGCGGCCATCATCCCGGCCTGTACTTCGCGGGCCGCTACACACGGCAGGACCTGATCCGGCACCTCGACGCCATCGACGTCGCGGTGTTCCCCTCGATCATGACCGAGACCCTGGGTCTCGTCGGCCTGGAGGCCCAGGCTGCCGGGATCCCGATCATCGGCGCCGCGCACGGCGCGATCGCCGAGTACGTGCGGGACGGCCAGAACGGCTTGCTGTTTCCGCCGGGCGACGCCGGCGCGCTGCGCGAGCGGATCCTCCGCGTGGTGGACCATCCGGAACTGATCGCACAGCTGTCCTCCGCGGTAGGCATCCCGCCCCGCATGGGGGACCACGTGGAGACCGTGCTGGCGGCCTACAACGATGTCGTGCACCGCCGCCGTCAGGCGGCCGCCCCGCCAGCCGACCCCGCCGCGCCGCTGGCCGGCGCGGGGAGCGCGCCGGCGGGCCCGCGAGAGGAAACTACGGCATGACCGAGCGGATGATGGGGATCGTACCGGCTGGGGGCCGCGGAACGCGCCTGGCGCCATATCCCGGACCGAAAGAACTGTTCCCGGTCGGCTGGCAGCCGTATCAGATCAACGGCGAAGTGCACCGGCGTCCCAAAGTCGTCAGCCAGTATGTCCTGGAGAGCATGGCGCAGGCCGGCGTTCGTCACGTGCTCATGATCGTCGGCGAGCACAAGTACGATCTACTGCGCTATTACGCCGGCGGCGATCGCGTCGGCCTCCACCTCTCATACCTCTATCAAGACGAGCCGCTGGGAATGATGCATGCGATCGACCTCGCGTACCCCTGGACCCGGGACGCGCGCCTCCTGTTCGGGATGCCGGACACGATCACGCATCCCCCGGACGCGTTCGAACGGCTCCTGCACGCCCACCGCCAGGGCGGCGCCGATCTCACGCTCGGGCTGTTCGAGACGGCGCGTCCATGGAAGTTCGGCATGGTCGACATGGATGCGGCCGGCCGCATTGTCGCGCACGTCGACAAGCCCCGGGAAACGGCCCTCCGGCACATGTGGGGCATGGCCGTGTGGGAGCCGTCGTTCACCGAGCTCATCCACGAAGTGAGCGCCCGTCCCGCCGAGCTCCGCGCGCGCGAGCCGGTCCTTGGCGACGCGATCGACGAGGCGCTGGCGCGCGGTTACCACGTCCGCGGGCATGCGTTCCCCGAGGGCTTCTACGTCGACATCGGCACGTACGATGAGATCCTGGAGGCCCAGGCGAAGATCGCGGAGGTGCTCCGCTGACTCCGCCCCGCGTGTCAGTGGTCATCACCACGGCCAACGCGCGCGCGGTCGTCGGGCCGTGCCTCCACTCGCTGCTCGCGGACCTGCGGAGCGCGGGCGTGTCCTACGAGGTCATCGTCGTCGACGATGCCTCGGCCGACGGCACGGCCGAGTTCGTCGCGGCGGGGTTCCCGGACGTCACGCTCATCCGCGCGGACGCTCCGAGCGGCTACGCCGGCGCCAACAACATCGGCATCCGCGCCGCGACCGGGGAGGCGGTATTCCTGCTCAACGCCGACACCGTCGTGCGGCCGGGGGCGGTGGCGGCGCTGCTCGCGGCCCTGGACCGCTATACCAGCGCGGCGGCGGTCGGGCCGACGCTCCTCAACCCGGACGGGTCGATTCAGCGGTCGTGCTGGCGCTTCCCCCTCCGTACCGTGGTCGGCAACACGCTGTGGCTGTTCCGCGCCGGGGTGTGGGACGATTACCGGGCGTGGGATCACCGAACGGACCGTCCCGTGGATTGGATCAGCTCCGCGGCGCTCATGATCCGCCGCGCGGCGTTTGCGACCGTTGGTCTCCTCGACGAGCGCTTTTGGGTCTACGGCGTGGATATCGATTGGGGCCTGCGCGCCCGCCGCGCCGGGTACGAGATCGTGTCCGTCGCCAACGCCCGGATCGTGCACCTCGGCGGACGATCGTGGGGCAACGCCACGGATCGACAGTACGAGGATCACATGCGGTCGCAGGCGCTGCTCTTTCGCCTCCACCACGGGCGCGCCGGGTTGATCTTGTTCCACACGCTGGTGCTGTGCAACAGCGTCGCGCGGGTGGCCCTGTGGGGCCCGGCGTCGCTGCTCGGCCTCGAAACGGCCAGGGGCAAGACCGCGGAGTTTCTCCGGCTCGCCCGCTGGAGCCTGACCGGCCGTGTCGGCGTCCACTCGCCCGCGGAACGGAAGATGCCGTCGTGAGGCTGCTCGTCGCGGCCCCGTTTGTGCCCTATCCGCTCGACTTCGGCGGAGCGATTCGCATCTACGAGCTGCTCCGCCACATGGCGGCCCGGCACGAGGTCGTTCTACTGTGCCCCGAACCGATCGGCCGCGAGGCGTCCGCGGCCCTGAGCTTTTGCGCCGCCGTGGAGGGCTTTCCAGCACCGGCCTCCCGGCCGTGGCACGAGCATGCGCGCCGCCTGCTTGGGCCGCTGCCGGCGTCGGTCAGCCTGACCGCGGATGCGCTGCTCTCGCGCGTGCACCGCCTCGTGCGGGGGCGGCGGTTCGATGTGGCGCAGATCGAGTTTCTCGGTCTCGCGCATCTTCGGGACGCCGTCCCCGACGGGGTGCCCACCGCGCTGGTGGAACACTGCCTCGCCACGGAGTCCAGGGCGCGGCAACTCGGGCTCATGCCCTGGGGACCGCGGCGCCTGTACTACGCGTTCGACTCGCTCAAGCTCCGCCGGTACGAGCCGGCCGCGATCCGTGCGTTCGATGCCTGCATCGCGGTCTCCGAACGCGATGCGGAGCAGATTCGCGCATGGGCACCGCGCGTGCGGACGACGACCGTCCCGAACGGAGTCGACACCGAGTTTTTCCAGCCGGCCGAGGACGCGGGCGATACGGAGCTGCTGTTTTTGGGGTCGTTCCATCTCGACGCCGCGAACGTCGACGCCGCGGTCCGGTTGGCGCGCGAGATCCTGCCCCGCGTGCGCCGGCGCGTGGCAGACGCGCGGCTCACCATCGTGGGGACGCAGCCGCCGGTCTCGGTGGCGCGGCTGGCCGGCCTCCCGGGCGTCAGGGTCGCCGGAGGCGTGTCGGACGTGCGCCCCTACCTTGCGCGCGCGGCGGCGGTGGCACTCCCGTTGCGCGCGGGTGCCGGGACGAAGGTGCGCATCGCCACCGCCATGGCCGCGCAACGTACGGTCCTGGCGTCCCCGCTCGCCGCGGAGGGGCTGGACGCGGTCCCCGGCGAGGAGATCGTGATCGCGCGGGGCGCGGAGGAGTTCGTCGAGGAAGCGACGGCGCTGCTGCGCGACGCGCGGCGGAGGATGCGGATCGGGCGGGCGGCCCGGGCGCGGGCGGTTCGTGACTACGACTGGCGGGTACTCGCGCGCCGGTTGGAGACGTTCCACACCTCGCTCGCCGACGGCCGCGGGGCGCCGGGAGCGCTCACGGAAGTCGGATAGCGAGGACACCGGCGAGGGAGCATCGGCATGTGCGGGATTTGCGGACTCGTGACCAACGGGGCGCTGACGGAGCACGAGCGATCGTGTCTGGGGCGTATGACGGACGCCCTCGTACACCGGGGGCCGGATGACCAGGGGTGGTACGTGGGGGCGTCCGCCGCGCTCGGCAGCCGCCGGCTCAGCATTATCGACCTCGCGGGCGGGCACCAGCCCATCGGCAACGAGGACGGCACGGTGTGGGTCGTCCAGAACGGCGAGATCTTCAATTATCGCGAGCTCCGCGGCGATCTCGCGGCCCGGGGACACCGTTTTGCCACGGCGAGCGACACCGAGGTCATTCTGCACCTCTACGAGGAGTATGGCCTCGACTGCGCGGCGCCGCTGCGCGGGATGTTCGCGCTCGCGATTTGGGACGGCCCCCGTGGCCGCCTGATCCTGGCACGCGACCGCCTCGGCATCAAACCGCTCTACTATCATGAGAGCGGCGGCCGCCTGGCGTTTGCCTCGGAACTCAGCGGTCTCCGCCTCGCACTCCCGTCGGCGCCCGATCTCGACCTGCACGCGCTCGACGAGTACATCACCCTGGGCTACGTTCCGGCCCCGCGCACCATCTGGGATGGATGCCGCAAACTCCCGCCCGCCCACGTCCTGGAATGGACCCGAGGCGGGAGCCGGCTCCATCGCTACTGGGCCGCCAGCTACGAGAGCGACGGGCGGCCCACGGAGGCCGACGCGGTCGACGGCCTACGAGCGCAACTCGAGGACGCCGTGCGCGCGTGGATGATCAGTGACGTCCCGGTCGGCGCCTTTCTCAGCGGCGGGCTCGACTCCTCGGCGGTGACGGCGCTGATGTGCCGCACGACGCCCCAGCGCGTCAAGACCTTCTCGATCGGGTTCGACGACCCGGCGTACAACGAACTGGGGTACGCGCGGCAGGCGGCGGACCGGTGGGGCACGGACCACCATGAGGTCGTGCTCGACGATCGGGAGATCCTGCGCCTGCCGCAACTCGCCTGGTACCTCGACGAGCCCATGGCCGACGACTCCACGGTGCCGATGTTCGCCGTGTCGCGGCTTGCGCGGCAACACGTCAAGGTCGTCCTGTCGGGCGATGGCGGCGACGAGCTGTTCGGCGGTTACGGGTGGACGACGCGCGACCAGCTCCGCCGCGCCTCCGCGTGGCTGCCCTCGCCGCTCCGGCGCACGCTTGCCCGTGTCGCGGCGGACACGCGCCCGGTGCCCGCCCGGGGCTGGGCCGGGCGTGTGCGCACGGGCCTGAGCGACATCGCCGGCACCATGGAAGACGGGTATCTCCGACGCACCACGGTCACGGCCCCGTTTCGCGCATCGCTGTACGGTGATGCGCTGCGCGCGCGCCTCAACGGACATGACGGAGCCGCCGCGCTCCGGGAGCTGCTGGCGACGGCCGAGGTCAAGGATGCCCGCGAGCGCATGCTACATGCGGATCAATCCGCCTACCTGCCGGACGACATCCTGTTCAAGGTGGACCGGATGAGCATGGCACACTCGCTCGAGGCGCGCACGCCGCTTCTGGATCACCACTTGGTCGAGTACGCGGCGACGCTGCCGTACGACCTCAAGGTCCGCGGCCTGACGTCCAAGTATCTGTTCAAGCGCGCGGTACAGGATCTCGTGCCGGCGCCGCTGCTGCGCCAGCGCAAGCACGGCTTCAGCATGCCGATCGGCCGGTGGCTGCGCGGCTCCGCCGGCGCGCACGTGCGCCGGATCCTGCTCGCCGGCATCGCGGAGCGGCGCGGGTTGTGGACGCCCCGGTTCGTGCGGTGGATGCTGGACGAACACCAATCTGGCCGGCAGGACTTCGGCCGCCGGCTCTGGAGCTTACTCGTGTTCGAGGTGTGGGCGCGACTGCGCTTGGACGCGGCGCCGGTCGCCCCGCCCGCCGAGCTCGGGGATCTGGTGTAGGATGGCCTCGCGGTGACGGTCGCGGCGGACGGCAGCGGACCGTGAAACCTGTCAGCGCGCTGCCAAGCGGCGCCACGACGCAGGCGTCGGCGGCGGCGATCCGCAGGACGTTCGTCCGCTACCTGCGCGAAGGCCCGGCGCCGACGGTGCGCGTGCTGCCGCCCCCGGACCACTCCGCGCCGCCGGTCCTCAGCGTCATCATCCCCACGGCCGACGGCACGCGCGGCGGCAACCTCGCCCGGCTCCTCGAGGAGCTTCGCCGGCAGACGCTCTTGCGATTCGAGGTCATCGTGGTGGAGGGCGACCGCCGGCAGGGACGGGCGATCAACACGGGCGCGGCGATTGCGCGTGGCGATGTCTTGGTCACCATGGACGACGACACGAGGCTTGGGCACGGCGATCTCCTGGAGCGCATCATGACCGTGTTTGCGGGGGATGCCTCGATCGGGATCGTTGGCGTCAGCAACGTGGTGCCCCATGATGCGCCCTGGATCGTGCGCCGGGCGATGCGTGAGCTTCCGCGCCGTTCGTCCCGCGTCGTCGATCGGGTGACCGACAGCGACATGGCCGAGCATCCGTGCCTGGCGATCCGCAAGGACGTTTTCTATCGCATCGGCGGCGAGCACGAATGGATCTCGCGAGGCCTGGACCCGTACCTGCGGCAGGAAGTGCGCCGTCTCGGGTACCGCGTGGTCGTCGCGCCCCATGCGTGGATCCACCATCTCCTGCCGCCGTCCCTGCGCGGCATCCTCCGACAGTACTATCGCAACGGGGTCGGGGCGGCGTACGTGGCCAAGTTCTATCCGGAGTTCGTCATCGATCAGACGCTGGACCACCGGGCGAGGCCGAGGAAGCCCGGCAGCCGCGCCACGCGTGGCATCCGCTATGCGGGACGGGTGCTGGCATCCGTCGTGACGATGCGGTGGATCTACCTCGCAACCCTGGCCTCATACGCCGCCGGGTACGCGTGGGGCATCCGGCGGCTCCGAGACGATTCGCTGTGACCGCGCCGGTCGCGAGGGGCGCTACCCTCCAGTTGCGCCACACGGGCCTCCGCCTGCTGCTTCGCAGGTGGGGCAACGAGGCGCAGGCGCTCCACACCGAGGCGCAATGGTGGGCTGCCGACATCCTGCGGGCCCGCCAATGGGGATGGTTGCAGGACATTTTGCGCGCCGCCTGGGATACGGACGAATTCTACGCCACGCGCATGGCGCAGAGCGGCCCTCCGCCGCTAGATCCGGCGCGGTTTCGCCGCATACCGCCCCTCACACGCCGCGACCTCGCGGACCAGCTCCGGCGGACGGCGGCGGCGCGGCGGGGCGGCCTCACACGAACGTCCGGCGGAAGCGGCGGCGCCGCGGTCTCGATCCCGCTCGACCGCGAGACCTACGCATGGTACGTTGCGGGGACGTGGCGGGGGTTTCAGTGGTGGGGGGTCGAGCCGGGCGATCCCGTTGCGCTCCTGCTCGGCCGCTCCCAGGTCTCGCCGGTGCACGCGCTCCTCGCGCGGGCCAAGGACCGCGTGATCAATTGGCACCGTTTCCCGGTTGACCCCGCGTTCGACGACCGTGCCGTCGGGATCATACGCGCGATGGAGCGGTTGCGGCCCGCCCTGCTCTACGGGTATCCGTCGGCGGTGCACCGCCTCGTGCGGGCGATCCGTACCGAGGGACTCCGGCTTCGCGCGCGGCCAAAGGTCGTGGTCCTCACGGGCGAACCTCTCTACGTGTTTCAGCGCCAGGCGCTCGCGGAGACGTTCGGCTGCCCGGTCGTGGAGGAGTACGGCTCCGGCGAGCTCGGCTCGGTCGCGTTCGAGTGCCCGCACGGCGCGCTCCACGTCACCGCGGAGAACGTGTATCTCGAGACCGTCCCCGCTGAGAGCGGCGGCGACCGCGTACTCGCTACGCAGCTGCGCAACCGCCTGGCCCCGCTCCTCCGGTACGAGATCGGCGACATCGGCGTCATCGACGCGGAGTCGTGCGCCTGCGGCCGGGGGCTGCCGACGCTCAGGGTCCTCGGCCGGGACCGTGATCGCCTGGAGCGTGCCGGGTCGCGCAGCCTGGCGCGGCCGCTCGTCGAGCGGTTCCTCGGCGCGCTGCCGGAAGCGCTGCACGGGCGGGTCCGGATCGTCCACCCTGCCGCCGGCGTGCTCGTCGTCGAGGTGGAGGCGGCTCCGGACGCGGCGGAGCGCCTGGGTCGCCTCGTCGAAGCGGCGCGGGAGACCTTCAACGCCGCGTGGCGGATCGAGGTACGACCCGTAAAGCGGTTCGACCGGCTTCCTTCCGGCAAGCTCCCCTATTTCGCGCTCGGCGCACAGGTCTCCACATGAGAGCGCTCCTCATCACAAACGACTTCCCCCCCATGCCGGGGGGAGAAGCGACGCTGTACGCGCGCATCTGCGCAACGGTGCCGCCACAGGCTGTCCTCGTGCTCGCGCCGCACGTGGCCGGCGATCGCGGCTCCGACGCGCGTCAGCCGTACCGCATCATCCGGCGGCACGCGCCCGTGCACCCGCATCCGATCGCGCGGCTGTGTCAACTTGTGATCCTGGGGTTGTGCGCCGCGCGCCTTGTTCGCCGCGAGGGGGTGACGGCCGTCCACGTCGCCCACCTGTATCTCGGGCCGATCGCGCTCGTGCTCCGGCGGGTCCTCGGAGTCCCTTACGTGCTCTACCTACACGGCGGGGAAATGGCGCCGTACATGCGCTGGCGTCCGATCCGGCGCCTCGCGGACGCCGTGGTGCGCGGCGCTGGGCGGATCGTCGTCAACAGCGAGTTCACGCGCCGGCACTATGCGGCGCTCGGTATGGCGCACCCGTCCACGGACGTGCTGGCACCCGGCGTCGATGTCGTGCGCTTTCGTCCGGACGCGGGCGTGGAGGCCGCCCGGGCTCGCTATCGGGTCAACGGAGCACGCACGATCCTGACGGTGGGCCGCCTCATCGAGCGAAAGGGCCACGACATGGTCATCGCGGCCCTGCCCGCGATCCGGCGGGCTACCGGCGCGGTACGCTACGTCATCGCGGGGGCCGGCCCCGAGGAACCGCGCCTTCGCGAGCTCGCGCATCGGGCGGGGTGCGCGGAGGACGTCGTATTCGCCGGACACGTCGCCGATGACGAACTGCCGGCGCTCTACGCCGCGTGCGATGTGTTCGTGATGCCGAGTCGTGCACTGGCACAGCGCGACGGCATTGAAGGCTTTGGCATTGTCTTCCTGGAGGCCGGCGCGTGCGGCAAGCCTGTTGTGGGAGGAAAGAGCGGCGGGATTGCCGATGCCGTAGCGGACGGGGTGACCGGCATCCTCGTCGACCCTGAGAACGTCGAAGAGATCGTCCGCGCGATCATTGGGCTCCTCCGCGACCGCGATGCGGCCGGCCGGATGGGGGCCGAGGGACGCCGCCGCGCCGAAGCGCTCGAGACAGCGTGGCGGCGCACGGTGCTCGCGATCTGGACCGCGGCTACAGGCCCGGCACCAAGCCTCACGGCGGCGGGCGATTCGCCGGGACGGGGGGCGTCACATCCCCTGGAGCGAGCCAAATGACGCGTTCCGAGATGTACGCCGCGACGGGCCCGTCCGTCACGAACGCCGCGCCGGCCCCATCCATCTCGAACGCCGCGACGGGCACGGCGCGAGGGCGCGGCCGCGTCCGGGTTCTCCACGTGATTACCCGCATGGTGCTGGGAGGCGCGCAGGAGAACACGCTCCTCACGGTCACGCGCCTCGATCGTGCACGCTACGACGTCACGCTGGCCAGCGGGCCGACGACCGGACCCGAGGGCACCTTGGAACCCCGGATCCCGAACACCCTATCGTTCGTCCGCGTGCCGGAACTGGCGCGTGATCCGCACCCGGCGAAGGATCCGGTGGCGCTGGCCCGTCTCTACCGGCTGATGCGGCACGGGCGGTTCGACATCGTGCACACGCACACCACCAAGGCGGGCCTGCTCGGGCGGATCGCCGCCGCGTGGGCGCGCGTCCCCGTGATCGTACACACGCCGCACGGGCATGCGTTCCACGACTATCTCGGCGCGCGGGGCTCCGCCGCCCTTTGCGTAGTTGAGCGTGCGCTGGCGCGGCGCACCACGCGCATCATCTGTCTCACGGACGCGGAGCGCGATGATCATCTGCGCCTGCGCATCGGCCCGCCGGAGCGGTTTTGCATCATCCACAGCGGCGTCGATCTCGATCGTTTTCACATGGGGCACGGCGACGGCGAGCACGCGCGACAAAAGCTCGGTCTGTCCTCCGACGTGCCGCTCGTCGGCTGTGTGGCGCGTCTCGTGCCGGTGAAAGGTGTGCAATATCTACTCGAGGCCATGCCCGCGGTGCGCGCGGCGATGCCGGGCGCGACCGTCGTGTTCGTGGGTGACGGGCCGCTTCGGCCGGCGCTCGCGGCGCAGGCGGCGGCGCGGGGGCTCCAGCGCGGCGCCGTGTTTCTCGGCCTCCGGGACGACGTGGCGGAGATCATGCCGGCATTTGACGTCGTCGTCCTGCCCTCGCTCAACGAGGGCATGGGCCGCGCCGCGGTGGAGGCGCTCGCGGCCGGCCGCGCCGTGGTTGCGTCGCGCATCAGCGGCATCCAGGACGTCGTGGCGCACGAGGAAACGGGACTGCTCGTCCCGCCACGGGATCCGGCGGCGCTCGCAGACGCCATAGTCCGTTGTCTCCGCGATCCCGGGCTCCGGGCGGCGTTTGGAGCGCGGGGACGGGACAGCGTCAGCCGGTTTGGGGTCCAGGCCATGCTCGACGACATCGACGGACTGTATCGAGAGCTGCTCGGCGCGCGCTCGGACGAACCATCCATTTCGCTCGGATGAGTGCTGTCAGCGGGCACCCCTCCTGTGTTAGAAGGGAACGGAGATCACTCTACCTATCGCGGACCTGCAAAGAACGGAGGAAGCGCGTGCCATGCGAGTGCTTGTGACGGGGGGCGCCGGCTTCATCGGATCGCATCTGGTCGACCGGTTGATCGCACGCGGCGACGACGTTTGCGTGCTCGATCACCTTTCCACCGGACGGATCGAGAACGTGCGGCCGTACGTCGACCATCCCCGGTTCACCTTGGTAAAGGACAGCATCCTCAACACCGATGTGGTGAACCGGCTGGTGGAATCCTGTGACTTGGTGTTCCATCTGGCGGCGGCGGTCGGCGTCTGGCATATCGTGGAGAATCCGCTGGCCGCGATCAGCGTGAACGTCGAGGGCACGGAAAACGTGCTGCGGGCGGCGTTTCGCTTCTGGCGCAAGGTCCTGATCGCGTCCTCCTCGGAAGTGTACGGGAAATCGACGAAGGCGCCGCTCAGCGAGGACGACGACCGCGTGCTGGGCCCCACCACGATCTCCCGGTGGTCGTATTCCTCCGCCAAGGCTATCGACGAGCACTTCGCGTACGCGTACGCGGCCCGGGGTCTGCCCGTCGCGATTCTGAGGTTTTTCAACGTGTACGGACCGCGGATCCACGAGAATGGGTACGGCACCGTTGTGGCCCGGTTTATTCATCAGGCCCTAAACGGCCGGCCGTTGACGGTGCACGGGGACGGACGCCAGACGAGATGCTTCTGCCATGTCGGGGATACGGTGCGGGGGATCCTGCTGGCTTCCGAGGTCGAGGCCGCGGAAGGGCAGGTCTTCAACATCGGCAACGACGTCGAGATCACGATGCATGACCTTGCGCTCCTCATCAAACGGCTGGCCGGGTCCAGCTCCGAGGTCCGGTTCGTAGCGTACCAGGACTATTACGGCCAGCGCTTCGAGGACACGCCGCGGCGCGTGCCGGACTTGCGCAAGGCCGAGCGCGTCCTCGGATACCGGCCGGAGATTGGCCTAGAGGAAGGGCTGGCCCGCACGATCGACTGGTGCCGGCAGCATCGCTTCGTGGGGGCCCCGGAGGCGCGTCTCGGCGTCGAGCCATGATCGTCGCCATTCACCAGCCGCACTACCTGCCGTGGCTCCGGTACGTCCAGAAGATCGCGCGCAGCGATGTGTTCGTCCTCTTCGACGACGTGCAGTTCACGAAGAATGGCTGGCAAAACCGGACCAGGATCAAGAACGCGCAGGGATGGATGTACCTGACGGTGCCGGTGCTCGACGCGTTCGGCAAGGCCATCAAGGACGTGACGATCAACAATCAAGAGCGGTGGCGCCCCAAGCACTGGCAGGCGCTCCGGACGAACTACAGCAGGGCGCCGTACTTCGACCGCTACGAGGCTCTGGTGCGGCCGGTGTACGAGCGCCCGTGGGATTCTGTGTGCGAGCTCAGCATCCACCTGCTCACCCTCCTGCTGCCGGCCCTGGGTATCCGTACGCGATTGGTGCGGAGCTCCGAGCTGGGAGTGGCGGGCACCGGCACGGCCAGAGTCGTCGACATCTGCCGACGGCTCCGTGCGACGATCTATCTGACGGGAGACTACGCCGCGACGAACCATCTCGACGTCGAGGCATTTGCGCCGCACGGCATCGCCGTACGGCCGCAGGGATGGCACAGTCCCGTCTACCGGCAGCAGTTTCCCGCGGCCTCGTTCGTCGCGGATCTCTCCATCGTGGACCTGCTGTTCAACGAAGGCGATCGGAGCCTGGGCGTGCTGGGCGCCGGTGAGCGTGAATCTGCGCCGGCGTGACGAGCGCGGGGCTAAGTTGAGCGGCGAGCGAAAAACTGCGTTGTGGTCCTGCTTCATTGGAGTATGAGCCCGAAGAACATGGAAGAACCGCTTACCGCCTCGCCAGACAGGACGCGGGCTCCGGCGGTGTTGGCCAGATGACCCAACGATCGCGCGGCGGCAGCAGCCCGCGCGGCCGCGGCTTGTCCCGGCGTGCCTTCATCGCAGCCGTTCCGGGGATTGCCGCAGGCGCCCTGCTTCTCGAGCGGTCAGGACGGCCGCTCCTCGGCAGTGCGGCGGCCGCTCCGGCGAGCCAACCAAGCGGGCCCGCGCTGCGCCGCGTAGGAATCCTCGATACTCCGCAGGGATTCGGCGGCCCCTGCGCGTTCGTGTCGGCGGGCGGCAGAACAATACTCGTCATGGCGAACGGCGAAAGTGCGTACATGAACCAGATCGCGATCGACGTGACATCCCCGGCATCGCCACGGATACTCGCCCAGGCCGCGGCGTTCCCTTATCTGTGGGGAATGACTGCCGCTGGCGACATGGCGTTGTTCGCTTCCTCCGTCAACCCGGGCATCGGCGCGTACCGCTCCACGACGCTCACACGGATCTGGCAGCGGTCGCTTCCCGCGACGACCCATGCGGTGGCGACCGATGGGACCAACGTTTTCGTTCCCCAGGAAGGGATGGGGGAACTGCTCGTTCTTGACGGCAACACTGGTGCCACGCGCAGCACCGCGCGGCTCCCACCCGGGGCTGCCTTCGGCAAGATATATGCAACAGTCTACCAGAGCGGCCTAGTCTATGTGGCCGACCCGGCGCTCGGCGTGGTGGTCTTTGACGTGGCGAAGCCGGCGTCGCCATCCTACGTCACGAGATTCGGACGTGGCACGAGCAACATCGCGGTCATGAGAACGCGCGCATGGGTTGTGCCGACATCATTCGGAGGAGGCGGCAATACACTGGAGTGCTGGGACATGAGCCGGCCCAGCGCTCCGTCTCGCGTCGGTGAGTACTCGCTGCCTGCGGCACGCGCGAATGGTAACACTGTGCGTCCCACGTTGTTCGCGCCCGCGGTGACCGCCAATGGAACACGTCTCTACGTGATATTCAACGATTTGAACCAGGACGGCAATAACAGCGTCGAAAACGCATCAGGGTTCTATGGGTTTGACGTCACCGGAGCTTCGCCGCGCCCGCTCGGTCGGTTCTCCTACGCCATTCCGCCCACGCGAGGCTACGCCTATCCGGTCGCGATCGCCGTCGATGCATCCGGCAAGGTCATCGCGTTGACGAGCTATTACTACGGGCTTCAGATCTGGCAGCGGAGCGGTGCCGACGACTGGACCGTCGCCAGCACTGTGCCGACGGTCGGGGAGTGCCGCGATGTCTACGTGGACACCTCCGGGAATCAGACGGCCCTCGCACGATGGGTCGTAACGAGCAAGACGAGCAGTGGGCGGGTGTCAAATTACACTGAGGTCGGCTCCCTGTTCGAAGGGTGGCGCGCGATCACGCCGGGCGCGATCCTGGTCATGGACCCGATATCAGGAAGCGGGTTCCCGCGTGCCTACTCCGTGACTGGGGGTCAACTATCGCCGCTCGGCACGGTCAAGCTGAGCGGCGGACTGGTGACGGATGCGGCGTACGATGGCTCCGCGTACCTGTACGTCTGCAGCGGGACGACCGGTTTCACGGCGGGGCGTCTTGACCCCAGCCGCGTCACCAACGTCACGCAGGTCGGCACCGCACCGGCGTACGCTGAGCGGCTCGCCCTAAACGGCAGAGTGCAGGCGTGGGTGGTTTCCCCCAAGGATGGTGTCACCTGCATCGACATTCGCGATCCTTCGTCCATGTCGATCGTCGCGCGAGATCCGACGCCCTTCACCGAAAACGGCATGTGCGGGATTTGTGTAACCGCCGGTCGCGTCTACGCGGCGTGCGGAAGCAGCGGCGTTCGAATCTACAATCCCGTGACGCTGAAGTGGACAGGTGTGCTCACGGACGACCCGCGATCCGGCAAGATTTTCCCAACATGGGTCGAGGCATTCACGAGTCCCGCGACGGGCAGACCTTACCTCGTCGTCTGCCACTACGGCGACGGCATATCTTATCACCCGCCTGAGGGTCTGAGGATTTACAGCCTCGCTAATCCCGATGCACCCCGGTTAGTCGCAGACTATCCAGCCCGCGGCGACGCAAACTTTCGGTGTCGCTCCGCCAACGGCTATCTCTACCGTTGCGCATTGTGGGGCGTCGAACAGCTAGCCGTGAGCAGCTTGTAGTAGGTGACAGTGGATGTGCGACCCGCGCGAACGTAATCCGTTGATCAGTGTGATCGTTCCAACGCACAATTACGGGCGGTTCATTGGCGACGCCCTACAAAGTGCGTGCGCGCAGACCTACGCAAACACGGAGTTGATCGTCGTTGACGACGGATCCACCGATGACACGAAAGCTCGCCTTGCGCCGTTCGAAACCCGTGTCCAATATATCTATCAACCGAACCGCGGGCCGGCCGCCGCGCGGAACACCGGAATCCAAGCGGCGCGGGGAGCATATCTCGCGTTCCTCGACGCCGACGACGTGTGGTTGCCACACAAACTCGAGCGCCAACTCGACGCGCTCGGGCACAGCGTTGCGGTCGGCGGAGCTTATTGTTGGTGCGGGTTTATGGACGAACGGGGCCAGACCTTGCCGCAGATCATTCGCTCGGCTCACGACGGTCCCGTCCTCGAAGCGCTTCTGCTCGGCCATTTTTTCTACTTTGACACATCACTCGTCCGCCGCGAATGCTTCGATCGCGCCGGTTTGATGGACGCGACGCTCAAGAACTTCGAGGATTGGGACATGGCGTTGCGTATCGCTCAGGCAGGCCATGAATTCGTCGCCGTGCCGGAGGTTCTGGTTAGAAAGCGAGTCCACGCCTACAGCATTACGCACAATCGGATGCGACTCACTCACTACGAGCGGCGCGTCTTGGATCGAGCCGTCAAATCTTTGCCGCCCGCGAAAAAGTGGCAGGATATCACGACGGCGGCGTACCGTCGCTACTTCATCGGCAACGCCATCATGCATTTTCGGGATCAAAACTGGCGCGAGGGGTTGGCGCTGCTCGGTGCGGGTGCCTCACTTCAGCCGCAAGTGCTGACATATCCAGGACTGTACCTGCGCCTCCTGGAGGGGCTCCTGCCCTGGGGGTATCAGAGCCCCGAAGCGGCAATTGGACAGTTGAACTCCGTTGCGCCGAGGGCGATGCAGTTGGTCCGCCAGTTCCTAAGCAGCCCCGATCAACCGCCGGCGATTCGGCGTCGACGACGCCTGGCCTGGAGCAGCTGCATGCTGGCATTCGCGATCGCTCACGCTCGAGCGCGACACTGGAGCAAAGCGACAGGGTTTCTGGCCAAAGCTGTGGCCGCACAGCCGCTTGGGCCATTTATCGCCGCACTGGTGAAGCTGCGCCACGCGTGGTCTGCGCACCACCGGGACCATGGGTGGCGCCGCACGGCGTAAGCACGACCATTAGACGACTGGGGCACATGTGCGCCGCGCGGTAATCAGCGATGCGCGGGCCGCGCTCCTCGTGCGGACGCAGAACGCCGGCACGGCCTATAGGTGAGCGTCCAGGGCGTCACGCCGAGCGTGGCCTCGACCGCTCGAGCAGTGGCCAACGGTAGCGTAAGAGCTCCACGAAAACCCACCCAAGGCAAAGGCCCCCGAGCACCTCGGAGAGCCAATGGTCGCCAAGGTAGACGAGGGATACCATCATGACGGCGACGACGAGAGCGCCAAGCAGCGGAACGCGGCGCAGCACCGCACTGACGAGTACGGTCGTCCGCGCGACATGCCCGGAGGGGTAACCATAAGTTACATATCCATTCACCCACTCCGCCAGCGCAGGCGGCAGACCGGTCACGACATGCCGCAGGCCGAGCGCGACAACGCCAATGCCGATCGCAATCGCCAGTGGCAGCCAGGCCACTACGCTCCGCCCAGCCGGGGTCAGCAACAGTACGACCGACCGGACGATGACCAACGCTACAATGAGCCACGCTACATGCCCGATGGACACGAGCGATATCAACGGATAGTCCGCTTCGCGCGGGAAATGGAGCTTCAGCGCTTCGGGCGGGCCTGGGTGGGCAATCACGTGCTCGAGCAACGCCGCACTGAGGCTCGCGCACAGCATCGCCGCGGTCAGTATCAGCGTCGCGATGCCACGCCGCGTGTTGCCGGCCAGCCACAGGCCGAGCCCGATCACGGTCATGGTCGGGATCATGACGCCGGCATTCCCAAGATAGACCACTCCTGCCGCCACATGAGCGGTACGAGCATGGGGCATGGCGTGCTGAAGCCCGATCGTGACCGCCTGGTCAAGGAAGACGGCCGGGCGGAGCGTGGAGGCCACCGCGGTGAGGACGAAGGTCGCCCCGGCGGCAACCAGACGAGGAGATGGTTCGCGATGCTGCTGCGTCGCAACGCTCCGTTGCCCGCCGGTCACACGAAGTCCGCGACCGACGCGTGTCACGGTCGAGAGAATGCCGATTGAATCATTGTGATGCTCTCGCGATAGCGTCGTCACGCATCGGCGGTCTGGTACTCGGTGACTTCCGCGGAGCCGAAACGCTCCCTCCCGCACAACGCGGCTCCTGAGCCCTCGATGTCATACGATCCCCACCACGGCTACTCGGTCCCAGACTCTGAACGGCCTATAGTGGCGAACGTATGATCGAATTTCAACAGGAATACGGGCATTTTTCTCATAACTTCCTCCAAACGATCCAGGTGTCCAAAGGACAAGAAGGGTTTCGTTCAATTGGTTGACCGCGGGTATGAGGCGTCCTCCATATACTGTGAACACTGGGGCTCAAGGTGGATATCCTGTGACGAAATTCTGGGCCGGCCAGCGTCTGCTGGTCGTGGCGCCTCATGCCGACGATGAGGCGTATGGATGTGCGGGGACGATCGCCAAGATCAAGAGCATGGGTGGCGAGGTCTTCGTCATCGTAGGATCCGTCGGAACCCTCCAGCACTATAACGAAGAACATCAGACGGTGGCCGGTGAGACGCGCGCGGAAGAGCTGCGCGCATCCATGGCGGTGCTCGGCGTGGACGGCTACGAGATCTTGTTCACGGAGTCGGAACGACATCTCCGGCTGGACGCGATTCCCCAGCGGGACCTCATCAGCTTACTCGAGCGGGATGCAACATACGCGATCGACAAGATCCGGCCGACGGCGGTCGTCCTGCCCGCCTCGTCGTTCAACCAGGACCACACGGCGCTGTTTCGAGCAGGATTTGCAGCGTGCCGTCCGCACAGCCGCACTCAGAAAGCGTTTGTCGACCACGTGCTCTCGTGCGACGCCGTGCAGCTCGGCTGGCGCGAGGCGCCGTTCCATCCTGACCTTTACGTGGACATCAGCGAGTATCTCGACATCAAGCTTCGAGCGCTTCGCTGCCACCGTTCCCAACTGCGCCCGAACCCCGATTTCGGGAGCCTCGACAACGCCGAACGGCTGGCGCGCCTGCGCGGCGCGGAGATCGGCGTTGAGGCCGCGGAGGCGTTCGAGTGCCACCGGATCGTGCTGTGATCAGGCATTCTCGGCCGACGATCTCGGCGGAAGACATCGCCGCGGTGGGCGCGGTCCTCGAGACGGGACAGATCGCGCAGGGGGAACACGTGCGGCAATTCGAGGACGCTATGGCGGCGTACATGGGCCGCCGCGGTGCCGTCGCCACGAACTCCGGGACCAGCGCGCTTCACCTGGCCCTGCTCGCGCTCGGCGTGGGGCCGGGCGACGAGGTGCTGATGCCGTCCTACACGTGCGTGGCGGTCACAAACGCCGTGCGCTACGTCGGCGCCAGACCGAGGCTCGCGGACATCGATCCCCACACGTACAATCTCGATCCAGACGACGCGCGCCGTCGCCTCACGACCGCCACCCGGGCCGTGATCGTGCCGCACATGTTTGGGTTGCCGGCGGACATGGACCCGCTTATCGAATGGGGTATCCCCGTGATCGAAGACTGCGCGCAGACGCTGGGAGCGACCTACCGCGGCCGGCGGGTCGGCGGGCTCGGCACTGTCAGCGTCTGTTCATTCTATGCCACCAAGCTACTTACGACGGGCGAAGGCGGCATGCTCCTGTCGGACTCGGACACCCTCGTGCGGCGCGCGCGCGATCTGCGCGACTACGACGGCCGTCCGGACGCGGCGCTGCGGTACAACTACAAAACGACCGATTTCCAGGCCGCGCTCGGCGTGAACCAGCTCGGACGCCTGCCCCAGTTTCTCGCGCGCCGCGAGGCGCTGGCCGCGCGCTACGGGGCTGCCCTCCGCGGCCTGCCCGTCCGGCTCCCCGTGCAGCCTTCGGACCGGACGCACATCTTCTACCGGTATGTAGTGTGCGTTCGAAACGCGGCCGAATATGCCGACCGGCTGGTGGCACGTGGGGTGGAATGCAAGTCACCGGTGGGCCGTCCGCTTCACGAATACTTTGGCGCGGATGGATTCCAGCATACGGACACCGCGACGCGCACGGCGTTGTCGCTTCCTCTCTACCCGTTGCTTTCGGACGACGAATGCGACACCGTCGTGCGAACGCTTGAGGCTACACTCGCCGAACAGGAGGACGGACTCCCATCAACCCTCTCTACTCCTTCGTAGTCGCCTGTTGCTTGGCATTGGTGCTCACGCCGGTCTGCGGCGTGCTCGCACGCCGGTGGGGTGTCTTGGACTTCCCGGCGCCGCGCAAGCTGCACGCTCAGCCAACGCCCCTGCTCGGCGGTCTCGCAACATTCGTGGCATTTGCGACGGCGGCCACGCTGTTCTTGCGCCCGGTCGTCCCCGGCCAAATGACCCTGCTCCTCGTTGGCGCCGCGGCGTTCGGGTTCCTGGGTCTGCTCGACGACCTCTGGGACGCGGGAGCGTGGAAGCTGGTCGCCGAGGCGGCCGTGGTGACGGCCATCGTTTGGCTCGGGGGCTTTCAGATCAATCTACCGTGGCCGGGGAGCGGGGCCATCCTGGCCATCCTCTGGATCCTCGGCGTGGCGAACGCGGTAAACTGCCTGGATTGCTCGGACGGAATCGCCCCCGGCGTAACGGTCGTCGGAGGGCTTGCGTTGACGGGGCTCGCGATCGCGCTCGACCGGTGGGGTGTGGCGGTCGCCGCAGCCGCCGTCGCCGGGGCGGCCCTCGGATTCCTCCGGTACAACTTCCCGCCTGCCAGGATCTTCCTCGGCGACGCCGGCAGCCTGATGATGGGATTTTTGCTCGCGTCGCTGAGCGCGACGCTCGCGGCGCCGGAAGTGACCAACGTATGGCCCGCGCCGCTGCTGATTCTGGGCATTCCCGTCCTCGATTTTCTCTTCGTCCACGTGAGGCGGTACCAGCAGGGCGTCCGGAACCCGCTCAAGCTCGTGACGTCCACGGGCAAAGACCACCTGCCTCACCGACTCCTCCAGGGAGGCCTCTCGAAGCGCGAGGCCGCCGTGCGGGTCTACGTCCTCTCCGCCGTCACAGGGCTGATCGGCGTTACGCTCGCGCTGTGGGGCCCGATCGGCGCGGCGCTCCTGGCGGCGCCGCTCGTGGTCACTGGATTGATCTCGTCGTCGTGGTTCGGCGGCCGGCCGGCCAGGCGCCTCGATAGCCTGGAGAACCCGGAGCAGCTGTGAACGCGGCGGCGCGGTTCGCGCGCGAAGCCGGCCGGGGTTCGGCTGTGGCGGGGTTGCTGTTGCGGGGTCGCCAAGCGATCAACCATGATGAGGGATGGGTATCATGCGGACTGGCCAGGGAATAGGCCGCACCCTGGATCGGCTCTTACAACATGCCGGACTCAAGTCCACGCTCCGGATCGTGGCCCCCGTGCTGGACCGGCTGACTCCGGCCTGGGCTCTCGGCGGCGGCTCGTGTCTTGGCTTCATCCGGAATGGACGGCCTCTTCCGGGTGATCTGGATATCGGCATCTACGACCCCGAGTTTGACCTGCGCCGGCTCGCTCGAGAGCTTCCCGTGATACGGTATCTTGGGATTCGTGAGCGCTGGGTGACCCAGACCGTGGTCGCGCTGGAAACAAAGACAGACATTTATATCCTGTTTCACCACGAGGGGCAGGTGGCAGGGACGCTCTTTAACGACGATCGCAACGAGGTCAAATTTCTCCTCTATCCGAAGGCCATTTTCGAAGCCGGCGTGGAACGCGTGGTTATCGGCGGGGTGGAGTGCAATGTGCTCAAACGGGCGCACGACTACTGCCGCGCGCAGTACGGCGACGCGTACGTCGCGCCGGAGCCCGGCTACAATTGGTGGGACAGCCCGCGAAGCGGCGTCCTCATGACGGGCGAAACCATGTTCGTGGAGGATGTCCCGCGCGCCGCGGTGCCGCGCAGGCTTCGCTGGGCGTTTCAACCCACACGAGCCGCGCGGAAGGTATTGGGGCGTGTCAGCCGTCTCGCGCACCGCTAGAGCGTCCTGGTCGATGGGCACGCGCCGGGCGGGACGGGCCGCGCCGTGAAGGTCGTGATCCTCGCCGGTGGTTTCGGCACGCGCCTCGCGGAGGAGACGGACGTCCGGCCAAAGCCGATGGTCGAGGTCGGCGGCCATCCGATGCTCTGGCACATCATGAAAATGTACGCGGCGGCGGGCTACAACGAGTTCGTCATCGCGCTCGGCTACAAGAGTGACGTCATCAAGAGCTACTTCCTCAACTATTACTACCTGCGCAACGACATCACGCTGCGCCTCGCGAACGGGCGCGTCGACGTGCACGACGGGAATCGGGAAGACTGGACCGTGCACCTCGTTGACACCGGCCTGCACACGCAGACCGGCGGGCGGCTCAAGCGGCTCGCGGGCGTGCTCGGCCGCCGCCGGTTCATGATGACGTACGGCGACGGGGTTGCCGATCTGGACATCCGCAAACTGGTCGCCTTTCACGAGGCGCACGGCAAGCTGGCCACCGTGACCGCGGTGCGTCCCCCGGCGCGCTTTGGAGAGCTCCGCTTCGACGGCGGGCTCGTGCGGAACTTTCGCGAGAAGCCGCAGGTGGGCGAAGGGTGGATCAACGGCGGCTTTTTCGTCCTCGAACCTGAGGTCCTGGACTACATCGACGGAGACGACACGGTGTTTGAGCAGGCCCCGCTGGAGCGTCTGGCGCGCGACGGCCATCTGTCGGCGTATCCGCACGAGACGTTTTGGCAGTGCATGGATACCCTGCGCGACGTCCGCCTCCTGGAACGCCTGTGGGCGACCGAGGCGCCCTGGAAGACCTGGTTAGACTAGTTCGCCATGAAAAATGATGGCGCAACCCGGCATAAAATCTGGGTTTCTTCGCTGCGCGCGCGACAAAACGATAGGATTCCCATCCGACGAATCGAACTG
>JAJPIA010000002.1 GCA_021324975.1 Bacillota bacterium | reverse complement strand
TAGGGCCGCGCCGACGCCGGTCGGGCGGCCCAGCGCGCGGGCGATGTAGGCGTAGAACGCTCCGGTGTTCGCGATGCGCCGGGCCATGGCGACGTAACCGACGCTGAAGACCGCGAGCACGATCGCCACCGCGAGGAACGCGGCTGGCACTCCGGTCAGCGAGGCGGTGGCGTACGCCTGCGGCACCAGGCCGGCGGTCACCAGCAGCGGGCCCATGCTGGCCAGCACGAAGAAGGTCACCAGCGTCACGCCGAGCCGATTGCGCGCCAGGGTCTGCGAGACCGCGTCGGGCCGGCCGGGTGCTCGTCTCATCACAACAGGACTCCTCAGGAGGGTGAATGTGTCAGGGTTTTGGGAAACCTGCGCATGTGGGGTCGGGTCAGGCCTGGTGGGTGACCACGGCGGACTCCACCAGGGCGCGCGTCGCGAGGATCAGGGCGCGCAGCGTGGGCGGGTGCAGCACCTGCAGCGACTCCTGCAGGTACCGCCGGGCTTGCGCCGTATCGCGTACCTCGAACAGGCTCGGATGCTCCAGCCCGCTCGCCCCGACCAGGCCGGCCAGCATCGCGGTGGGCGCGTCCAGCGGCTGGCGGCGCATCACCTTCGTGCACAACGCGAGAGCGACCTTCTGCCCGGCGTTGGGATCGGCGAACTCGTAGCGCGTCGCGCGGCCTAGCCGGGCAGGGTGGACGGTCAGCTGCCCGGTATGGGTCAAGCGCTCGGCGACTCGGCCGAGCGCGTCGTCGGCGAAATACAGCAGCCAGTCACGCACCGGCCGGGGCGCCACGGAGCGCAACAGCCGCTGATGCACCGCGCCGGCCACCTCGTCCAGCGGCGGCTCGGGATCGGTCACCACCACCGCGTCGCGCCGCACGCTGATCTTCTCGGCCAGCGCTAGTTCGCCGAGCAGCGCACCGGCCAGGCCCAGGCTCAGGATGCTCGCCGCCAGGCGCGGTTTGCCGTTCAGTTCGTCGTGTGCGAGCAGGAACAGGCTGTCGGCCAACAGCAGTGCCGCCTCCTGCTGCTGTGGCGGCGTGGTCGCGGTCGTCATCAGGTCTCGATCTCCGGTAGGGATTCGTTCGAATGGCGCGGCAGGTAGAAGGCGGCTTGGCCGACCCGTGTCTGGGCCCGCCGCAGCGCGGGCAGCGCCGCCGCGTGCCCCGCGCGGGCCTTCGCGAGTGCGAGCAACCCGTCCGCCAGAGGGGAGACGATCACCGGGGTGTCCAGCCAATAGCCCAGGGCGTAGTAGACGGCGCTCTGCGCGGCTTGGAGCACCGGCTCCTCCAGCTCGGTGCAGGCCGGTTCGCCGAACTGCGCACACACGTCCGCAAGGAAGTCCTGGGCCTGGTGCACGACAACGCTGCCGCGCCCGGCGATATCCAGGGCGTTCATGCCGCGAGCGCAATCTCGGAATAGCGGGTCAGCCCACACTCGTTCGGGAAGTCCCCGGCTTTAGCGGAAAAGAACTCCACCAGCGTTAAACCGCGCCGGTCCTCCTCGTCGTCGCCCACCTCGTGGACCACCGGGGCGGTGCCCGGAACGCGCGGCCGGCCGAAGTCGACGATCTCGATGCGGATCCGGTCGCCTAGATGGCAGATCACCACCAGGGCGTACGCGCTGTCGGTGTGCCGCACCACGTTGCCCAGCAGCTCCGTGACAACCTGAAGGACTGCGTAGACGGCCCCATCATCCACGGCCCACGAAGCCAGGTACATCCGGGCGGTATCCCGCGCCACCCGGCCGGCCATCGCGTTGTCGGTCCGCAACGGCAGCTCCAGCCGCGGCCCCAGGCACGTGGCCAATACCGTCCCCGCTCCGGTCGTCGCGCTCATCCCTCGTCCTCGCAGCCCAACCCGAGCGGACGTGCGATTCGCGCGAACGCGGCGACAGCCTCCGGGCCGGATGCGGCAGCCTCGCCGCCGGTCGCAGGGGCATCGGGGACCATATGCAGCACACCACCGGCGCACAGCACCGCGACTCTCAACCACAGACAGTCCGGCGTGGACTCGTACGTGCGTGCGTTGAGTACGAATGCGGTCGCCGCGCCGGAGCGCAGCTGCGCGAGAGCCGTCGCAAGCCCCGGCCGCTCGGCGGGATGCACTGATCCATCGGCGTCGGTATGAACTCCCGCCAACCGCCAACCCCCGCGGGTCACGAACGCGCAGAGACTTGAGGTAAGAGCCGCTTGCGGACCCGAGGAGTCAACGGCGTAAATCAGGGCGGCGTCTTCTTCAATTAGCCGTTCGACGCTTGGTGCTCCGGTTGCCGAGGGATGCGCCGCGACGGAGTTGGCCGCGTCCAGGTCCGCTCCGCGCGGGCGAGAATCGTCGCCAGCGGTGGTGCATCGTGCCTGAAGGCCCGTCTCCACGCTCGGACCGGTCACTGTACGCATGCCGACTGATCGGCGGATATCAACTGGCGCTGGCAGAAACACCGCGTCCTCCTCGCGGTCAACGCAACCTGCCTGTTCCCCAGCGGCTTGCGTCGGCGATTACATGGTCATCGTCAGGTTGTCTCCTTAAAACGCAGCTCGGAATGTCCGAACGCTGTATCACTGCTGCACTTCCGCCGTACGATCGGGCCGCTACACTGCGCATGGCGGAAGGAACCCGGGGTGATCGACGTCGAGGTCTGGACGGGCCGCGAAGCCCTTCGGCTTCGAACAGCACTGCGGATGAGCCAGCGCGAGTTCGCCGCGCACCTCGGCGTCAGCGAGAGAACCGTCGCCAAGTGGGACAGCCGCGGAGCCGAGACCAAACCGCGCGGCGAATTTCAGCGGATGCTGGACACCGCCCTCGCGCACGCTCCGGTCGAGGCTCAGGAACGCTTTCGTGCGCAGCACGGTGACCACCCATCCGACGCACCGCATCGGCCGTCGCCTCGTGCACGCACCGCCCCGCAGCTATTGCCGATTGTCGAGATGGACGTGTTCGTCGGCAGCCCGGCGGATACTGTCAGGACGGATCGAGCCGCGATGGAGTCGTTCCGCGCAGCCGACTCGCAG
>JAJPIA010000023.1 GCA_021324975.1 Bacillota bacterium | reverse complement strand
TACGACCCGGTCGCGGAGAAGCTGTTCGGCGGCCTCCAGGTCGACCGGTTTCTGCTCGAGTACGACGACGAGCGATCGGGGACGTTCGCGCCGCTCCGGTTCGTCCCGCGCGGGACCTCGGTCGTGCTCGGGCTCGTGAGCAGCAAGCGTCCGCAGTTGGAATCCAAGAGCGCCTTGCTGGCCCGGATCGATGAGGCGGCGCGGTACGTGCCCCTCGAGCGCCTGGCGCTCAGCCCGCAGTGCGGTTTTGCCTCCACCATGGAAGGCAATCTTCTGTCCGAGGACGACCAGTGGGCCAAGCTGCGCCTTGTCGTGGAGACGGCACGGGAGGTCTGGGGCTAGGGTGTCCGGCACGCGCGGCGCACGCATGCGAGGGCGGCAACCCGGAGCCGCGCGCCGGGCTGTTTCCACCGGGGACGCGCGGTACGCCGTGGGACGCCGCGTGCGCACGGAGGTGCTCGGCGCCGATCACGTCGCCCGGGCGGAGGCTCGCTCCAGCCCGCTCGACGCGGAGTTTCAGCGCTTCATCACCGAAGTGGCCTGGGGGTCGGTGTGGGCGCGTCCGGGCCTGGACCGGCGCACGCGCAGCCTCGTGACGATCGCGATCCTGGCGGCGCTGGGCCGCCGCGAGGAGTTGGCGCTGCACCTCCGCGCCACCCACAACCTCTCGGTGGCTCCCGCGGCCGTAGCGGAGGCGTTGCTCCACGTGGCCGCGTACGCCGGGATTCCCGCGGCCAACACGGCGTTCGCGGTCGCGAAGTCCGAGCTGGAGCCGGCGGCCCCGGCCGGCCGCGGGCGCCGACGGCCCCGGAGAAGGAGCGAGCGATGACCCCGGTTGGCCGAGATCCGGAGGTCTTTCCGCCTTACTTGTACGAGGCGTACCGCGCCACGATCCGGCGTTCGCCGGCTCAACCGCCGATGGAAATCACCCCCACGCTTTCGGAGCTCACCGGACCCGGGCCGGCGCTCAGCGCCGTGACCCCGGAGGATGCCGATCTCACGCGCAATGCCGGCACCGGCGGCGAGGCCATCGGCGAGCGCATCATCGTCGCCGGCCGAGTGCTGACCGCCGACGGGGCGGCCGTGCCGCGGACGCTCATCGAGATCTGGCAATGCAACGCCGCCGGCCGCTACCGGCACCGGGTCGACCAGCACCATGCACCGCTCGATCCGCACTTTCTCGGGATCGGTCGATGCCTCACCGACGCGGAGGGCGCTTATCGCTTCACCACGATCAAGCCCGGGGCGTATCCGTGGCAGAACCACGAGAACGCGTGGCGCCCGGCTCATATCCACTTCTCGCTGTTCGGGCCGTCGTGGACCGGGCGGCTCATCACCCAGATGTATTTCCCCGGCGATCCCCTGCACGCGCTGGACCCGATCTTCAACTCCGTGCCGAACCCCGACGCCCGGGCGCGCCTGGTGGCGGCGTACGCGCACGACGTCACGCAGCCCGGGTGGGCGCTCGGGTACCGCTTCGACATCGTGCTGCGGGGGGCCGCGGCGACGCCGTTCGAGCCCTTCGAGCCGGCTGCGCACGCGGGGCGATGACGCCACGCCGCCTCACGCCGAGCCAGACCATTGGGCCGTTCTTCCACCGGATGATCACCGACGGGGCGAACGTCCTCGTTGTGGAGGAGACGAAGGGCGAGCGCATCCGGATCGAAGGTTGCGTTTACGACGGGGACGATGTCCCCGTCTCAGACGCGCTCGTCGAGATCTGGCAGGCCAACGCGCGCGGCCGCTACCATCACCCCATGGACCGGCGCCCGATCCCGCCGGACCCGGCGTTCATCGGGTTCGGGCGCGCCGGCACGGACGAGGCCGGCGCCTATTGGTTCGAGACCATCAAACCCGGCCCGGTCCCGTTCACGGCGGCGCGGTGGCAGGCGCCGCACATCAACGTCGCGGTATCGGCCCGCGGGCTCCTCGATCACCTGTTTACGCGGATCTACCTGCAGGGCGAGCCGGCCAACGCGGAGGACCCCGTGCTGCAGCGCGTGCCCGCCGCGCGTCGGCACACGCTCATCGCGACGCGCGCGGCCGGCGCCGAGCGCGCCGTCTACCGGTTCGACATCGTGCTCCAAGGCGGGCGGGAAACGGTCTTCTTCGACCTTTGAACGCCTCCCGGGGCCCATGTCGTGATTGATCCGGCGGCGATGATGTTCGCCTCCCCGGAGTTGTCGCGATTGTTCTCGCCGCCGCTGGCGATCCAGCGCATGCTGGACGTCGAAGCGGCGCTCGCGCGGGCCGAGGCCGCCGCGGGCATCATCCCCCGGGACGCCGCCGCGGCCATCGGCGCGCAGTGCCAGGCCGTGTTTTACGACGTCGATGCGCTGTATCGGGATGCGATGGGCGCCGCGTCGCCGGCCGTCCCGCTGGTGCGCCTGCTGACCGCCCGGATCGGCGGCGACGCCGCGCGGTTCGTCCACTGGGGCGCCACGAGCCAGGACATCATCGACACGGCGATGGTGTTGCAGATCCGCGACGCCCTGGGGCTCCTCGGGGCCAGGTTGCTGCAGATCGGCGGGGCGTGCGCCGCCCTCGCGGAGCGGTACCGGCGTACGCCGATGGCCGGCCGGACGCTGCTGCAACAGGCCGTCCCGATCACGTTCGGGCTCAAGGCGGCGCGGTGGCTGGGGCTCGTTACGCGGTCGGTGGAGCGGCTGCGCGCGTTGCGCCCGGATATCCTGGTCGTGCAGTTGGGCGGCGCGGCGGGCACGCTTGCGTCGCTCGGATCCAAGGGCCTGCGCGTGATGGAGCTCCTGGCCGAGGAGCTGCGTCTCGGTATTCCGGCGCTCCCATGGCACGCCGAGCGGGACCGGATCGCGGCGCTCGGGGGCGTGCTCGGCATCGTTGCCGGGGTCATGGGCAAGATCGCCACGGACGTGGCGCTGTTGTCGCAGACAGAGGTCGGGGAAGTCGTCCCCGCCCCCGGACGCGGAGGCCGATCCTCCGCCATGCCGCACAAGCGCAACCCCGTGGATGCCGCGGCCGCCCTGGCCGCGTGCCGGCTGGCGCTGGCGGCGATGCCGGTCGTCTTCTACGGGATGCTGCAGGAGCACGAGCGCGCGGCGGGCGGCTGGCAGGCCGAGTGGCGGGCCGTTCCCGACCTCTTTCGGTTCGCCGGGGGATCCGCCGACGCCGTCGCGCGCGCGCTGGGAGGGCTCGTGGCCGACGAGCGCCGCATGTCCGCCAACCTCGTCTTGGGCGGCGGCCAAATCATGGCCGAAGCGCTGACCATGGCGCTGGCCGATCGCGTGGGCCGGGACGCCGCGTATCGGCTCGTGGAGGCGGCGTGCGAGCGTGCGGCGGGTGCCGGTAGGGAGCTGCGCGACGTCGCGGAGGCGGACGAGCAGATCCGCGCCGCGCTCCCGGATGGCGCCATCGCCCGGGCGCTCGACCCCGCCGGCTACGTCGGCAGCGCGGACGCGTTCATCGACCGGGTCCTCGCGCAGTTCCACCGGGCGCAGGCCGCGGAGGCGAGAGGCCCGGAGAAGTAGAGATGCGCACCCAGGTCGGCATCGTGGGCGCCGGACCCGCCGGGCTTCTCCTGTCGCACCTGCTCCGCCGTCGCGGCATCGACTCCATCGTCCTCGAGCTCCGAAGCCGGCAGTACTGCGAGACCCGGGTCCGCGCCGGCGTATTGGAGCAGGGGACGGCCGAGCTGCTTCGCGCCATCGGCGTGGGGGAGCGCATGGCGCGCGAAGGGCTCGTGCATCACGGGATCGTGCTGCGGTTCGACCGGCGCGATCACCGCATCGATCTGAGCGGGCTGACCGGCCGGACGATCACCGTGTACGGTCAGCACGAGGTGGTCAAGGACCTCATCGCCGCCCGGCTGGCGGCGGGCGGTGAGATCCTCTTCGAGGTGGCGGACGTCGCGGTGGTGGACGTCGACACGCCGGCGCCCCGGATCCGGTTTGACCACGCCCGTGCGCGCCGCGAGCTCAGATGCGACTTCGTCGCCGGCTGCGACGGCTTCCACGGCGTGTGCCGCCCGTCCATCCCGCCGGGGGCGCTCAGCATCTACGAGCATACGTTTCCGTACGCCTGGCTCGGCGTGCTCGCGCGGGTGCCGCCGCCGTCGGAGGAGCTGATCTACTCCAGCCATGAGCGCGGGTTCGCGCTGCAGAGCATGCGCTCACCCGAGCTCTCTCGTCTCTACCTCCAATGCGCGCCGACCGAGGAGCTGGCGGCCTGGCCGGACGACCGAATCTGGGACGAACTGCGGCGCCGGTTCGAGCGCGACGGCGGCTGGACGCTGCCCGAGGGCCCCGTGCTCCAAAAGGGCATCACGGGGATGCGGAGCTTCGTCGCGGACCCGATGCAGTACGGGCGGCTCTTCCTCTTGGGCGACGCGGCGCACATCGTGCCGCCCACGGGGGCGAAGGGATTGAACCTGGCCGCCGCGGACGTGCGCGTGCTCGCCCGAGCGCTCGACGCCTTCTACGCCGAGGGTCGCGGCGATCTCTTGGAGCGCTACTCCGCGGTGTGCCTGCGCCGGGTGTGGAAGGTGCAGCGGTTCTCGTGGTGGATGACCTCGATGCTGCACCGGTCGGCCGCCGGCCCGTTCTTCGATCGGCTGCGGCACGCCGAACTGGACTATGTCACAGCGTCGCGAGCCGCGTCCACGGCGCTGGCCGAGAACTACGTGGGGCTGCCGTTCGAGGAGGCGTGAGCGTCCGGTCCGGTGCGGCCACGCGGTCCCCGGCACCGGGACCGTGCCCACCCCGCGTGGCATCCGCGCGTCGCAGCGCGTCGCCCGGCGACGAGAGGGTCCGGGGTGCACGCCGGTTCCTGCGCGCCTCGGAGCGACGTAGCCGTTTCGCGCGTTCCGGGGTAGCCTAAGTAGTGAGGTCGTACCGCAGCGTCTCGAGCCCCGCCGCCGTCCGGTGATCGGCGCGCGGGCGGCCGGGGCGGGAGAGGTGATTCGGGATGGCATCCGCCCGCGCCGATGACACCATCGCGACGTCGATCCCCGCGCGTCTCGACCGGCTCCCGTGGTCGCCATGGCACTGGCTCGTCGTCGTCGCCCTCGGCATCACGTGGATCCTCGACGGGCTCGAGGTGACGATCGTCGGCGCCGTGAGCGGCGTGCTCACCGAGCATCAGACGCTTGCCTTTACGAGCGGGGAGATCGGGCTCGCCGGGTCCGCGTACATTCTCGGCGCCGTCCTGGGCGCGCTGGTATTTGGCAACCTGGCGGACCGGCTCGGGCGCAAGCGGCTGTTCCTCATCACGCTGGGCGTGTATGTGTGCGCGACGGTGGCGACCGCGTTCTCCTGGAATTTCCTGAGCTTCGCCGTCTTCCGGTTTCTCACCGGGAGCGGCATCGGCGGCGAGTACTCCGCCATCAACTCCGCGATCGATGAGCTAATCCCCGCGCGGGTCCGGGGTTGGGTGGACATCGCCATCAACGGCAGCTGGTGGATCGGCACGCTGGTGGGTGCGCTGCTGTCCCTCGTGCTCCTCAACCCTCACATCCTGCCGCACACGATCGGCTGGCGCCTCGCGTTCGGCAGCGGGGCGATCCTCGGCCTGGTCATCCTCATGGTGCGCCGGTACATTCCGGAGACGCCGCGATGGCTCATGACGCATGGGCGGGCGGACGAGGCGGAACGGATCGTGGCGGCGATCGAGGCCGACGTCAAGCGCGGCACCCACCTGGCGCAACTCCCGGAGCCCGAGGGGCGCCCGATTCTCATTCACCGAAGCCGCCACGTGGGGATGGGCCTCATCGCGCGCGTGATGTTTCGTCACTACCTGGCGCGATCTGTGCTTGGGCTGTCGCTGATCACCGGGCAGGCGTTCCTCTACAACGCCATCTTCTTCACGTACACGCTGGTGCTGACGACGTTCTATCGCGTGCCGTCGGGTTCCGTCGGATCGTACCTGATCCCATTTGCCATCGGGAACGTGCTCGGCCCGTGGTTGATCGGCAGGTTCTTCGACACGATCGGCCGCCGCGCGATGATCACGCTCACCTACGGCCTCTCGGGCGTGCTCATTGTCATCACCGGGTATCTCTTCGCTCAAGGCACCCTCACCGCCGCGACCCAGACGCTGGCGTGGTCTGCCGTGTTCTTCTTCGCGTCCGCGGGTGCGAGCGCGGCGTATCTCACCGTCAGCGAGATCTTCCCGCTGGAGTTGCGGGCGATGGCGATCGCGTTCTTCTACGCGGTCGGGACGGCGATCGGCGGCATCTCGGGCCCCATGCTCTTCGGCGCCTTGATCCAAACCGCGTCGCGGACCAACGTCTTCTACGGGTACCTGATCGGCGGCGCCGCCATGATGGCGTCCGCGCTCGTCGAGCTCGCTATCGGCGTCAAAGCCGAGCGCCGGTCGCTCGAGAGCATCGCGCAACCGCTCTCCATGTTGGGCGAGATGGCGGAGCCGGTGGGACAGACCGGCATGGGCGGCAGCCTCCCGGCCGGCTAGCAGCAGGGCGCCGCGCGCGGCGGCGGAGGAACCGCCGGGATGTGCCGCCGAAGACCCGCGGCGCGTTATGGCACAGGGTTCCCAGCGGATCGTTGCGGGTTCGGGCGGACCGGCGCCGCCACGGCGCACCGCCGTGCTCGGCGCACCCCGCGGCGCGGAGACGGCCGAGGCCCGTGCCTGACCTCCGTCTGGAACGCCTCGGCAAAGTGTTCGGAGGCGCTCGTGGATCTCGGGTGCCGGCCGCGTGGGCGGTCACGGACCTCTCGCTCTCGATCACGGAGGGGCAGTTCCTGACGCTGCTGGGGCCGTCCGGCTGCGGCAAGACGACCACGCTTCGGATGATCGCCGGCCTCATCGCCCCGACCACGGGCCGCATCGTGCTCGGCGACCGCCTGCTCTCGTCGGCCGAGGAACGCGTCGCGGTCCCCCCGGAACGGCGCGGCATGGGGATGGTCTTTCAGAGCTACGCGGTGTGGCCGCACCTCACCGCCGCACAAAACGTGGCGTTCCCGTTGCGCAGGGCGCGGCTCACGGGGGCGGAGATCGAACGGCGAACCCGGGACGCACTCGGGCTGGTGCACCTCGACGGGCTCGGGGGACGGTATCCCCACGAGCTGTCGGGCGGCCAGCAGCAGCGGGTGGCCGTCGCCCGCGCGCTCGTCATGGAGCCCGCGGTGCTGCTTATGGACGAGCCGCTCAGCAACCTCGATGCCCAGTTGCGCGATGAGTTGCGCGCCGAATTGCGGGACCTCCACGATCGTCTCGGCGTTACCGTCGTCTACGTCACGCACGACCAGCGCGAGGCGATGGCCCTGTCGGACCGGATCGCCGTGTTGCTTGGCGGACGGATCGCGCAGGTCGCATCGCCCCGTGAACTCTACGAATGCCCCGCGGATCCGGTGGTGGCGGCCTTTGTGGGAGCGGCCAACCTCCTCCCCGCCGAGGTCGTCGCCGCGACGCCCGCGGGCCTCCAGGTCCGCCTGCTGAACGGCCATCCCATGCCGGTGGTGACGCTGCCCGGCGTGGCCGGCGCCGCGCCCGGCCGGCGGGTGCTCGTATGCGTTCGCCCGGAATTTCTGGAGGCGGCCTCGGACGGGGCGCTCCCGGCGCGCGTCACGCGCGCGACGTATCTCGGCAACCGGATCGACTACCTCGCCCAGGTCGGCACGTTCACCCTGCGGGTGGAAGGACGGCCGGATCGGCCGCTTCGTCCCGGGGACGAGACGCGCCTGGTGGTCCGGCGGGCCGTCGTCTATCCGGACGCGACGATCGCCACGACGTCGGCCGGCGACGGCGCCACGTAATCCGGCCGGGACGCGAGCAGCGCGCTGCGGTCCTGGACGCCCCAGAGCGCGGCCACGCTCCGCACCCCCGCCGCCTGCGCAGCCTCGATGTCGAGCGGTGCATCCCCGATCATCACCGCCGTCTCAGGGGCGGCATCGAGCCGCTGCAACGCCACGCGCACGGGATCGGGCGCGGGTTTGGGGCGCGGCGCGTCCTCGGCGCCGACTGCGGTCGCGATCCAGGGCGCGATGCCGAGCACATGGATGGCTTGGAATGCGGCGCGTGCGCGCTTCGACGTGACCACCGCCGACACACACCCGCGCGCCGCGAGCGCGGCCAGCATGGCCGCCACGCCGGGAAACGCCGACGCCATTCGGGGTTCGTGCTCGTCGTAGAAGGCCGCGTAGGCGTGGAGGAGCGGGCCGACGTAATCGGGGGCGACGGCGGCGAAGCGGATCGAGAGCGGCTCTCCCCACCGCACGCGCGCCTCCCGCTCCGTGATTTCGCGGCCGAGCACCTCGCGGCAGGCCTGCTGGAACGACGCGACGATCAGGCCGTGGGAGTCGATGAGCGTGCCGTCGAGGTCGAACAGCACAGCGCGCACGGTCATGTGATGGGTTCGAGTCCTCCGCGGTGGTCCCGTCCGAAGCCGCCCAAAACGATGGCGCGCAGTTACCCACGGAGCCGGTGAAGTCCTGCGGATGCGGTCCTGCCCCGGCGTGGTGCCGCCGGGAGCGTTTGCGTCGGCGCGGGGCGCACCAGGCGCCCGCACGCGCCCGGGCGCGTGACGGGACGAGGTGGTGCTGTTATAATCAGGCTGCGCGCGGGCCCACGTAGCTCAGGCGGCAGAGCGTGTCCTTGGTAAGGACAAGGTCACCGGTTCGAATCCGGTCGTGGGCTCCAGGGTACAGTCCCGTGGCGGTTGCCACGGGGCTTTGCGCCCCGGGGGGCCGTGGGACGGCGGCGAGGCCGGGGGATCCCAGAGAGGCGTAGGAGGCAGGGGGATGGCGAAGGCAAAGTTCGAGCGGACGAAGCCGCACGTCAACGT
>JAJPIA010000046.1 GCA_021324975.1 Bacillota bacterium | reverse complement strand
TAGGTTAGCCCAAGAAGCCACGATGCTCGCACAGCGAGCGCTGGCATCTACGCGCGAGACGATCCGAGTGCTCAAGTCGGGCAACGGGCTGCCCGGGGGCCCTATGCCCACGATCGAGGCCGGTGTGGCGGCGGTTGTCCTGGAGGCGTTAGCAAACGCCAGACGGCACGGCGCCGCGACGAGGATTACCGCAACGCTCGTCATGCGGACGAACGCGCTCGTGCTCGAAGTGGTAGACAATGGGTGCGGCCGACCTAGCGCTCTGCGCCGGGCGCGAGAACAGGGGTTGGGGCTGGCGTTGATACGGGCTCACGTCGAACGGTTGCATGGTCGTCTCCGTATGCGGGACGCCCCTGGCGGCGGTACCCTGGTCCGCGCGGTGTTCCCCATTGACCCGCCGCCCCGGCAACCCCTTGGGCAGCGTGACGGTTCTTCGCCTCAAACCGTCCGTCGCTGACGTTTCCCGTGGCCGTCAGGGTTCTCTTGGCTGAAGATCACCTGCTGATGCGAGCGGGGGTGCGGCTCGTATTGCAAGCGGAATCCGATTTCGAAGTTGTCGGTGAAACAGCGGGCGGGAGCGATGTGCTAGCCAAAGCGATCGCCCTCCGTCCGGACGTGATCCTCATGGACGTGGTGCTCGCCGGAGGCGATGGGGTGGAGGCGACGCGGGCTATCCGGGCCCGCTGTCCCGATATCCATATTCTCATCCTCACCGCGTACGCGGACGCCGAGTTGTTCAAGCGTGCCATCGAGGCAGGTGCAGCCGGTTACGTGCTCAAGGACATCGCCCCGGCACACCTTTGTGCGGCGATTCGCGCGGTGTCGAATGGGACGACGATGCTCAATCCGGGCTTGGCCCGGCAGATGCTCGATTACCTTTATGCGAGCGCCAACGCGATGCCGGCCGCTGTGCCGCGGGCTGTCGAGCCTCGACAATCGCGACCACTGACACCGCGAGAGACGGGCATCCTTGTTGAGGTCGCGCGCGGCCTCAGCGACAAGGAGATCGCGTCCAAGTTCCTGTTGTCAGAATACACGGTGAAGAGCCATCTCCGAACGCTGTACCAGCGGCTCCGTTTTCGCAATCGAGCGCACGCTGCCGCGTACGCAATCCAACACGGTCTCGTCCTAGAGGCTGAGACGACGATCCGCGGAGCCGGGCAAGGCCCCCCATGGATCGGTCAGCGCGACGTGAGAAGCGGCGCTCGCCGAACAGCATCAAGCCCGTAGCCAGCAACTGCTCGGAAAGTGCCCGTGCGCATGCTTTCCTCGTAGCCCTCCCACGTTTTCCTGGGGCTTGTAATCGCAGAGTACCTTCTTCATCTGGTCCGGCCGGTCGTAGTGGAGCGCGGACAAACACGCGATGATGGACAGCCGCTGGTTGTCGGTGAGGAGCGCCAGCAATAGCGCCGTTTCTTGCGAGCTGTAGAATCCATGGAGCACACTGCGCCCGAACATATAGGGGAGAAAGATGTCATGCACGTGGATGTGGACGCCCGCCGTCAGCTGGGGAATGATTTCCAGATAGATTCGAATGACATCTGATCCGACCCTGACGGCATGGCTTGAGTCCACGAACAACAGGTCGCCGGGCTGCAAGCGCGCAAATACCGATGCTGGCACGGTCTGACAGGCCTCCGCAAGCAAAGTGACGCCCGAAACACTTTTGAGGCTGCTGCTGGGGTATGGCTCAATGCATGTAATCTCCGACTTCGGCCGTCCCTCCCGTTCGTTGAGAGCCGCGGCGTGGAGCATACACGCGGTCGAGACGCCGCTGCCGATCTCGATGACCCGGGGCGGCGCCAGCGCTCGCATAAAACAATGCAGCACTTGAGATTCGATCGGCCCAAATCCTGGGCCCCAGCCACTCCCCGCCAATCGTTCGTAAAGACGAAACCCTTTTACCTCATGGTAGTAGGGACCACAGACCCGGCCGAGCGATGCGAGTTGTTCGTCTAGTTCCCATGCTACGCCGGTCATTGGAGCTCTCCGGTTCCAAATCTCCGGGTGCCGCCGTAGCCATTGGTAATCTGGAATTGGACTGTAGTAGTGCTTGGGCAATACGTGCACGCCGACCCTGTCGAGGGCAAGGAACGTCTTGAAGAACATGCGCGAGATCAGCGCGGGCATGGCGGCCACCTTCGACCAAAATCGGGTAGAGACGAGCGCTGCGTCGCCGAGCCAACAGTTCTAACGTGCAGCCGCTTCTCCTCCGCGCTCCTCGTAAACACGGACGCACGCGACGTCTTTCGCTATGCCATTGTGGTGTTTCGAGGAGCGGTGCACAACTGCTGCGAATTTCCAGGCGATGTCGGTTGCACGCCTGGTCGCTGCGCTGATCCTATTCGGCTTGATCGCCGGCGTGGCCGGCATGCCGCCGGGCCGGCACGCCGACTTGGTCGTTACAACCTGGCTCGAGGATGCGATCCCGAGCGTCACCGAACCCGGGAGGCTGATCGTGTCTGCCGCGGACCCAGTTGTGCTCATTCTCGGTCTTGCCGCTGCGGGCGCCGTGTTCCTCTTGTGGCGTGATCGGGTGCACGGGCTTGCGTGTCTCTGGCTTGCCTCCGGAACCGCCGGCGTTAGCCTCCTTGCCGCGTTCTCCAAGCATCTGATTGCTCACCGGGCTCCGATGGCGGTCGTTGCAGTGCCTCCTATCGATGCGTTCACGAGCGCACACGGCGCGGACGTGCCCGCGCTGTTCCTCGCCCTGCTTGCGCTGCTGATCTTCCAGGGGAGTCGGCGCCCCCGGTTCTTGTGGCTGGGAGCCACAGTTGCGGGCTTCGGCGTCCTGGGTCTCGCTCCGTACTACGTGATAGGCGATACCGGGCGTCACGTTCTCCAAATGATGGGGCTGTACCCCATCTACGGCTTTCCGTCCGGGCATACGATGCGGACCACGTTTCTTGCGGGCACGGCGCTCCGGCGCACCCCCGTGCTCGCCGTCGGCACCGTCGCCGTCATGATGGCTTCGCTCGTATATCTAAAACTCCACTGGACCTCGGAGGTGTTGGGCGGGCTATGCTTAGGTTGGGCGTGCGTGGAGACGGCGCGCGAGGTTTGGCATGTGGTCCGCCGCGAAAAGAATGCAGCCTGGCCCTGAATACCGCGGCCCCGCCGTGGGCCAAGTGATGTTCGCCTGACGTCCGCCTTTACGGAGACGCCACAATCCGGCCGTTCGCCGCGTTTCGGACGATTTCCATCACCTCGTCCACGTGCCGGACCCACGAGAACGCGCCGGCCCGCGCACGGCCTCGCTCCGCCATCGCCCGCCCCGCCGCCTCGTCGCCTCGCAGCCGCGCGATCTCGCCGGCGAGCGCGTCCGAGTCGAGCGGCGGGTAGTAGACAGCTGCGTCCCCGCACATCTCCCGATTTAGCGGACGGTCGGCGGCGATAACCGGGAGGCCGCTGGCCATGGCCTCCACCAGCGGGAAGGCAAACGACTCGCAGAGTGATGGGTGGACGAACGCGTCCGCCGAGGCGTAGACGTGATGCACGGCGCCGTGGGGCACCCGGCCGAGGATTCGCACCCGCTCCCCGAGCGCGTGGCGCGCCAGGAACGCTTGGTAGCGGGGAAAGCCCTCCGGCCAGTCCTCCGGGGCGATCGTGAGCCAGATGGTCGACGGGATGCCGCGGTCCCGGAGCAGCCGCGCGGCCTCGAGCAGCACCTCGATGCCCTTGTAGGGAGCGGCATGGGACACGTAGAGCAGGCGGATCCCTTCCGACCCGGCGATGGCGGCCCGAACGGCGTCGGGCAGCGGCGTGTCCGTGTGGAACACGTCCGCGCCGAAGCCGTGCGGCACGACGCGGAAGCGGTCCTCCGGGAGCCCGGGATAGAACGCGCGGATCATGTCCCGCATCGCCGCGGACGGGGTCACGATACACTGGGCACGCCGCATGATGGCGTGCGCAAGGGCCCGGGTCGCGATGACGGCCGCCTTCTGTCTGAAGGTAAGCTGCTGGAGATAATATTCGCAGTAATACACGGGGTTGCGCTGGAACAGGACGTGCGGAATGGGGCTTCGGACCGGCCCGAAGTTGAGGAGCGAGACCAGCACGTCGGGACGCTCCCGCCTCCCGGTCCGATTCACCCCCCATTGGTCCCACAGGGCGTGGGCAACCCGGCCCCGCAGCTCGGGCGTGCGGATCAGCCGGACATTGGCCGGGAGCGGAGGCGCCTGCCAGCGTGCGTTGACGCAGGCGACGAAGACGTCCGAGGGGTATCTCAGGCCCACTGTCGTGAGGAAGTTCGGAAGATGGGTGGCCGAGCCGCCCATGCGGGCGGATACCGCGTTGATGAGGATCCGCACGGGGCCTGATTGGCGGCCGGCGGCCCAGGTTCCTGGACCAGACTTCGCCACGGTGGTCGCTCGAGGCCGGGCCGCCGGTTCGCGGAGCCGCTCCCGGTTGCGTCCGGTAAACGCGCCTGAATTTGCCCGGGTGGCGGGGCTCGCGTGGGAGGAACTGGGCGAGGTCCCGATAGGGACGAAGTAAGGAGTGCCGGGTACGGGCGGCTGGGGGGGCGGGATGGTCGAAGCGCGAGCCCGGGGCCCGTTCCTTGACGCTCTCGGGGCACGATGCTACGCTTTTAATGCGTTGAGAATGACTCTCATCGGCCCCCGCCGGTCCCGGCCACGATCGCCGCGCCGGGGCCTGATTCGCGCCAAACGACCCGAGGAGGCCAATTATGGCTGCCCGCCAGCTCGCGGTGACCCGAGACCAGGTGCTCGAGGCGCTGCGTGACGTTATGGATCCCGAGCTTCACCGCAGCATCGTGGAGCTCAACATGGTCAAGGACATCGCGATCCGCGGCGGCGATGTGCGCGTCGACGCGTTGCTGACGATCAGCGGGTGTCCGCTCCGGGAGACCATCATCGACTCGATCAAGGCCAAGGTCGCGTCGCTCCCGGGCGTCGAGCGCGTGGACGTCCAGCTCGGCGTGATGACGCAGGACCAACGGCAGGCCCTCGTGGCGCAGCTCCGCCCCGGCCCGCAACGGCAATCGCCCCTGCTCGCCCCCACGTCGAAGACGCGGATCCTCGCCATCGCGAGCGGAAAAGGTGGCGTCGGGAAGTCCACGGTGACCGTCAACATCGCGGCCGCGCTCGCCAAGCGGGGCCGTACCGTCGGCGTTGTCGACGCGGACGTGTACGGGTTCAGCGTCCCGAAGATGCTCGGCGTGTCGGGCCACCCCACCATCATCGACCAGATGATCATCCCGCTCGAGCGCTGGGGCGTGCGCGTCATGTCGATCGGGTTCATGGTCAACGAGGGCGAGGCCGTCATCTGGCGAGGCCCCATGCTGCACAAGGCGCTGACGACGTTTCTCACGGAAGTCCACTGGGGAGACGTGGACGATCTGCTGATCGATCTTCCCCCAGGTACGGGCGATGTATCGCTGACGGTCGCGCAGACTCTGCCGCGGTCCGAGATGTTGATCGTGACGACGCCGCAGTCCACGGCGACCGGCGTAGCCTACCGATCCGGCAAGATGGCCGAAAAGGTCAACATGGGCATCGTCGGGGTTGTCGAGAACATGTCCTACTACGTCCCGTCCCCAGGGGCGGATCCCGTGTACATTTTCGGACAGGGCGGGGGCGAGGAGCTGGCGCGGATGGTGGACGCGCCGTTGCTCGGCCGCATTCCGCTCGATCCCGCGATTCGCGAAGGCAGCGACGGGGGTATTCCCATCACGATCGGGTCACCGGATTCGGCATCGGCGCGCGTCTTCTTCGAGATCGCCGACGCCCTGCTCGGCGCCGGCGTGGCGCACGCGTAGCGGAGGAGGGGTGGAGCACCGCATGGAGCCGGCCTCGCTGAACGCCGAGATCGAGAAGCACGTCCGCCCGCAGACGTTTCCGGTCGGCATCCGCATGGTGCGGCCCGGCGAAGCCCTGCCTGACAAGGCGCGGCGGCCTGCACAGGATATGGGGATCCGGGTCGCCATCTGCCAGACGTTCTCGATTGCGCGCCGGTACGGGTGGACGGTCGCGGTAGGGCGAGACGACTTGAGCTGTCCCCTCGCGAAGACCGCGTTTGGGTTCGAGCCGGTGCTGCCGTACTACGCGGAGGGTCAACTTGCCTGCGGCATGTACGTCGGCACGCCCGAGGCCGCGGCACGCACCGAGGCCGAGGTGCCGAAGTTCGCCTTCGGCGAATACGAGCGCATCCTCATCGGTCCGCTGGGGCGGGCCGCGTTCGAGCCGCACGTTGTGCTGGTGTACGGAAACTCCGCGCAGGTGATGCGTCTCGTCGCCGCGGCGCTGTTCCGGCGTGGCGGCCGGCTGCACAGCAGCTTCTCCGCGCGCCTCGACTGCGCCGACGCCGTCATCGAGACGATGCACTCGGGGCAGCCGCAGGTCATCCTCCCGTGCTACGGTGACCGGATCTACGGTCAAACCGAGGATCACGAGATGGCGTTTACGATCCCCTGGGCCATGGCCGAGGAGCTCGTGGAGGGGCTTGCCGGGACGCAGCGCGGCGGCGTCCGGTACCCGATTCCTGCCTGGTTGAGATACACGGGAGAGTTTCCCGAGAAGTACCGTAAGCTGGACGCGCTGTGGGAGGAGGAGCACGCACGCAAGACGGGGGCGCCGTAACGATCCAACAGCGGGGTCCCACCGAGGGGAGCCGACCGGTGGCGGTCACGACGGCGGGGAGGGGCAGGCGGCGGGCAGCGGCGCAGGGTGCCGGCGCGACGCTGGGCGACCGTGTCGACGCGCTCGAGCGGCAGGGCTACCGGGCCACGCCGCAACGCCGTGCGGTTCTCGCGGCCGTGCTCGGGGCGGGACGCGTCAATGTGTCCGCGGAAGAGGTGTGCGGCCGCGCCCGGGCGCTGTGCCCAACCGTCAACCTCGCGACGACCTACCGCACCCTGGACCTGCTCAAGCGTCTCGGCATCGTGCGACGGGTGATCTACGGCGATGGTCGAGGCGTCTTCTGCGCCAACCCCGATCCGCACTACCACGGCACCTGCCTCCAGTGCGGGACCGTGGTCGACCTGCCCAGGGGGCGTATCGCGGACGTGCTCGAGCGCGAGCAGCGGGGTCTCACCGACCAAGCCTTCGCGGTGGTGGGACACCGCGTGGAGTTCTACGGGTACTGCGACGCGTGCCGATCGGCCGGCCGGACCGGGTCGATCCTGTGAGATGCGGTTGGGCCGTTCCGGCGACCGTCCTGGCGGGCGTCCTCCTCGCGGTCTGCGGCGGTGCATCGTGGGCAGCCGCCCCGGGGAGCGCGCCGTTGTCGCTCGCGTTCCCGCTGCAGCTGACCGCCGACCACGTCACCGTGGACAATACGGGCGCGACCCTCGTCGCGGCCGGCCACGTCCGCATCGACTACGGCGCGGACCGTGCGACGGCCGACCTGCTTCGTTTGAACCGCGCGGCCCGCACCGCGCTGTTGTCCGGCCACGTCACGGCAACCGGGCCGCAGGGGCAGGCCTCGGCCGATGCGATCACGCTCGTCCTGAACCAGGTCAACGAGATCACGCGGGCGGTCATGAACGGAAACGCGTCCGTACAGACGCCGCAATACGCGCTCTCGGCCGATTCGATCGACGCGGACCGGTCCGCGGAGCATCTGGTCGCGGCGGGGCACGTCACGGTGTTCGACGCGCCCGACCTCGTCGTGACCGGGGACCGGGTGGTGTACGATGGGCGGAGCCAGCACGGGTTGGTGACGGGGCATCCGACCGTAGCCAACAAGGCCGGCCGCCTGCAGGGTAGCGCGATCGAGCTGTTTCGGGCCGAAAACCGCGCCGTGATCCACGGGCCGGTACAGGCCGACGTGTACGGCGCGGTGGCCACGAGCGAGGCCGCCGCGGTGAACTTCAAGACCTCGGTGGCCACGCTCACGGGCAAAGTGGTCATCGTGCGGCGTCAGGGTACGTTGTGGGCGGACCGCGTGACCATCGACTACAAGACGCGTCGCATGGTGGCGCAGGGAACGACACGCGCGCACTTCACCGATCTCAGCGACGCCGGGACACCCTGACACACCGCTTGCGCTTCGTCCGCGGCGCAAGTAAAGGGATGCCACGCAACTGTGAGCATCGAGGGCGTCGACCGGAGGCGACCCAAGCCGCCGGAGGGGTCGAGGCCCTCATTGGATTGGATTCATGAGGGCCGAGACCAACGCCCGCAGCCTACGGCGCGAGCCAGGACGTCCGGCCAGGCCCGCCCGGCGCGTCTCCCTTCGTCGCAAATATGAGATGGGGCACTAGCGGTGCGGGGGCGATCGCGACACGCGGCCGTCTGGCGCTGGACGGTCGCCGTGGCGGTGGGTGTCGCGGTGTTTGAGGGGTTGGACCTGCTTGGGTCCAGCCCCCCCGTCGTGGCGGCGCTGCCGGCCGCGGCCTCGCTGCCGGCCGTGTCGCCGTTCGCGTGCGGCCTCGCCGCCGTGTGGGCGAGCCGCCTCCCGCTGCCCGCCGCACTTGCGGCCGCCGCCGCCGCGGTGTGGGCTCGGATCGGAGTGGATCGGCTAATCGGCCTGTGGCACGGAGTCAACCCGCCGCCCGAATACGGTGTCGTGCTCGTGCTGGCGTTCGGCCTGCCCTGGATGCTGAGCGCGCTGGGCGGCGGCGCCGTAGCGGTGCTGGCGAGAGTAGCCGCCCGCCCGCTGATCGGACGCAAACGCCAATAGCATAAATCCTGCGGGCATCTCATTTCGGCCCCGTTGGCAGGGATGGGCCGCGGGTATGTGTAAACCATTGACATGTCATTGGTAGCATTTCGATAAAAATTCACCTCTACTACCGTATGGCCGGCTCAAATCGCGTCGGGACGCTGGCGGCCGGCCGGATCCGCCGAATCGCCTTGTGAGGGGGTGAACTGAATGATCACACCGCCAACTGGTTCGACGTGGCGGAGCGCTGCGGCGATTGCGCTCGGGACTGTGATCGCGCTGACGTCCTTGACGCTGGGGATAGCTCAGATGTCTCTGGCGGCGCCAACCGTGCACCTCACCGCATGGACGATCGGGCCGGACGAACCATCGTATTATCGGAAGGACAATCTGGTGTCCGCGGTCGATGAGCTGAACAAGCAACTCGCCGCGCAGGGAGGCGGCGAGCAGGTCGCGCTCGACGCGACGTTCGTCACCGGCGGCGGCGAGGCGTGGGGGGCCTATAAACAGCGGTTCGTCCTCGCGGCGCAGTCGGGGAAGGCGCCTGACATCGTGGCGACCGGCGAGGAGGACATCGCCGCGTGGGCGGCCGCGGGCTACGTCGCGCCTCTCGATGCGTACGTCAAGAAGTATGCGCAGTTCGCCGACGTCATTTCGACGCTCTGGAACGCGACGAAGTACGACGGCAGGATTTACGCGATCCCCCAGGACGTCGAGGCTCGGCCGCTCTACTTCAACATGCCGCTGCTCGAGAAACTGGGCTGGAGCCGCGAGAAGGTGGCGGATCTGCCCAAGGCGATCGAGGCGGGGCAGTTTACCCTGACCGACCTGCTCAAGACCGCCAAGGACGCGCAGGACAAGAACCTGGTCGCGGCGGGGCACGGCTGGTGGATCCGGCCGATCAACGGGCCGGACTACTACATGTACTATGAGGCGTTCGGCGGCCGGATGTCGGACGCCGGTGGGAAGCTCCTGCTCGATACGAAGGCCCTGCGGAACGAGTACACGTTCTTCCACGATGCCGTCGACACGTACAAGGTCACGCCCAAGGACATCATCGGGACCGACTGGAACAGCTGGCACCAGGTCGTCGTCGACCGGCAGGTCCTCTTCACGCAGTGCGGGACGTGGTGCTGGGCGCAGTGGCTCAAGCAGTATAAGATGCCGGCCGATACGCTGCAGGCGACGTACGGGTTCGCGCTCGTACCGCCGGGTGAACGGGGAGGACGACCGATCACGCTCAGCCACCCGATCGTCTACATGATCAGCAAGGACTCCCAGCACGCTGATCTCGCGGCGCGCATCCTAGCGTTGGCCACCACGCCGGCGCTCAACGCGCGGCACGCCGTTACCAGCGGCCACCTGGCGATCCTGCGGGATGAGGGCAAGGTTCCCCAGTACGCGCAGGACCGCTTCGCGGCCGCCACCACCTACATGCTGAAGTACACGACGTTCCTGCCCAACAACAAGGACTTCGGCACCTACGACCAGGCGATATGGCTCGGCCTGTCCGCGGTCATCGCCGGGCAGATGTCGCCCGACCAGGCCGTGCAGACGGTGACCCAGCAGATGCGCACGAATCTGGGCGACAACGTCGTGGTCCGGTAGGCGCGCTTCGTGGGGGCCCTTGAGGCGGCGCCGGCGGCGCGCCGGCGGGGCGCGGTTCGCAATGTGCTCCGCGGGGCGGCGTCTCCCGTATTTTTCCTCGGACCGGCCGTCCTACTGATCGCCGCGCTGTTCCTCGCCCCGGCGGTCGTCACCGTCGCCATCAGTCTGACCAATCTGAGCGTGGCGACCGGCCTGACTCACTACCGCTGGATCGGGATCGGCAACTACGGTCTGATCGCCCACAGCCCGTGGTTGGTGCTGGTGCTTCGCAACACGGTGCTGTATGTCGTGGCCACGCTCGTGCTGTTCAACGTCGGGTTCGCGCTCGTGCTGGCGATCCTCACCGCGCATCTGTCGGACCGCGCGGCGGGGGTGTTCCGGGTCCTCTGGATGCTGCCGCGGATCACCCCGTCGGTGATCCTCGCCATGATGTGGCGGTGGTTCGCCGCCGAGCCTCCCTACGGAACGGTGAGCCAGGTCCTGGGGCTGGTCGGGATCCCGGGGCACAATTGGATGAACGCGCACCCGTGGGCGTTCGTCGTGGCGCTGAACGGCTTCGTCGGCGCGTCGTTCGGGATGATCATCTTCTCGTCCGCGATCGCCGGGATCCCGCGCGACCAGTACCTGGCCGCCCAGGTGGACGGTGCGTCGGCGTGGCAGCAGGTCTGGCGCATCACGCTGCCGCGGCTGCGGTGGCCGATCCTGTTCGTCACCGCGTACCAGACGCTGTCGCTGCTGACGTCGTTCGAATACATCCTGCTGACGACCAACGGCGGGCCGGGCTTTTACACCACCGAGGTGTGGTCGCTCTACGCGTTCCACCTCGCGCTGTCGAACTACTTCGGCAACACGCAGTTTGGGCTGGGCGCGGCGCTGGCCGCGGTGCTCGTCGTGCTGGGGCTGGGCGCGTCGCTCGTCTACCTGCGCGTGTTCCGGTTCGGCGAACTCGTGGCCGCGCCGCGGATCGAGGTCAACTGATGGGACGGCGGCGATGACACCGGACGCTGTCGGGCCGCACGGGCGATGGGGCGTTGCGGCCGCGCTCATGGTGCTGACGGCGCCGATCATCGTGCTCTACGGCTGGCTGCTCCTTGCTTCGTTCAGCGTGACGATCACCGGTCTCGTCCCGCACGGCTTGACGCTCGCCAACTGGCGGTTTCTCTGGCAGACGCTGCCGAACGAAGCCAACGCCTGGGTCGCCGCGGGCAACTCCCTGACCTTCGCCGTCACGGTGGCGGTGCTCGAGGTGCTGGTGGGCGCGATGGCGGCGTACGCGCTGTCGCGCCTCACCTTTCCGGGACGCGGTCTGTTTCTGGGCTCGACGATCGTGCTGCACTCGTTCCCCAGTGTGACGCTCCTCATCGCGATCTTCTTGATCCTGCGCGCGCTCGGACTCTACGATCGGTTGGCCGGGGTGATTCTGGTCAAGCTCGCGCTCGATCTGCCGCTCGGGATTTGGATCATGAAAGGCTTCTTCGACGCGGTCCCGTGGGACGTCGAGATGGCCGCCCTCGTGGACGGGTACTCGCGGATCCGGGTGTGGTGGAAGGTGATGCTGCCGCTGATCCGCCCCGGGCTGTTCGCGTTCGCGATCTTCGCGTTCCTGAGCGGGTGGAACGAGTTTCTGCTCCCGTACGTGTTGCTGCCGAGCCAGGACTCGCAGACGTTGTCGGTGCTGATGGCGAGCCTGTCGGGCGAGGAGCGCTTCGCCGATTACGGGCTCGTGACGGCGCTGAGTGTCTTCTATATCCTGCCCGCGGTGGCGGTGTTCGCGCTCACCCAACGGTACTTGCTCCGGATCTTCTCGGGAGGAGTGAAAGGGTAGACGCGAGACCGGACCGCGCTGCGGGACCGCCGGGAGTTAGGGGCTGGTCATGGACGTCGTGCTGGAGCACGTGGGCAAGCAGTTCGGGCGCGTAACGGCCGTGGAGGACGTCTCCCTGACCGTGGGGGAGGGGGAACTGGTGGCGCTCTTGGGACCCTCCGGCTGCGGCAAGTCCACGACGCTCTTTCTGGTCGCCGGTCTCTACCGGCCCACGTCCGGCCGCATCCTGTTCGGCGGCCGCGTGGCGAACGACGCGACCCCGCAGGAGCGCGGGGTGGGCATGGTGTTTCAGAGTTACGCGCTGTACCCTCACCTGACGGTCTTCGAGAACATCGCGTTCCCGCTGCGGGTTCGCCGCACCCGCGGCACCGAGATCGCCGAGCGCGTGCGCCGCGTGGCCGATCTGGTCGGGATCGCCGAGCTCCTGCCGCGGCGCCCGGGGCAGCTGTCCGGCGGGCAGCAGCAGCGCGTCGCCCTGTGCCGGGCGCTGGTCAAGGAACCCGCGGTCCTGCTGCTCGACGAGCCGCTGTCCAACTTGGACGCCCGACTGCGCGAGGCCACGCGCGCGGAGATCCGGCGACTCCAGCGGGAACTCGGGATCACGACGCTCTTCGTCTCGCACGACCAGGCGGAGGCGCTCAGCGTCGCCGACCGCGTCGGCGTCATGCACGGCGGCCGGCTGATCGCGGTCATGACGCCCGCCGATCTCTATGAGCACCCACCGTCCCGGTTCATCGCCGAGTTCATCGGAACGCCGCCGATGAACTTCCTTGAGGCCCGCGTCGAGGACGGCCGCCTGGCGGTGACGGGGGTGGCGCCGCGGCCGCTCGCACACCCCATCCCTCCCGGGACCTATGTGCTCGGCGTCCGGCCGGAACACCTAGAACTCGCCGCGGACGGCGATCTCCGCGCCGAGGTGTTTCTGGTCGAGCAGATGGGTCGGGAATGGCTGGTCCACGCCGCCTGCGGCGATGCGTCCCTGCGGTTGCTGACCGGCGCCGGCGCCGCCGTCACAGTCGGATCGCGCGTCTCACTGCGCCTCGTCTGGCGTCGGGCGCACCTGTTCGAGTCGCAGAGCGGTGCCGCCGTTCCGTTCGGCCTGGCGGACGCCCCTCGGTGACGGCCCAGGATCGCGAGCGGGCGACGGCGGGGCAGCGTGTGGCCCGGTACCTGGAGCAGCTGGCAATTCTCGAGCACAACGTTGGGCGATTGAACGCGGCACGCGCCCTGTACGCCGAGGTCAACCGCCTCGATCCGTCCCGCCCGCCGGATGACCGCCAGCGCCGGGCCGTGGACCGACTCGCGCCGGTCGTCTTGACGACGGCCGCCGAGTGCTTCGCGCTGCGCGACTGCGCGGCGATTCACCATCCGTCTGTTCCAATCGTCGCCTACCACTTCTTCTGGGAGGACGATTGGAACTACCCGGACGACGACGAGCCGTGCGACCATGAGATCGTCTGGGTGCGCTACCGGCCGGACGACGGCGTGCCGGTCGAGGTCGCCACCTACTTTCATGGGCGCATCCTCACGCGCGAGCTTTCGACGCCCGGGGCGCGTCCGGCGGTTCACGTGCAGTGGGGGACACATGGGACGCTGCCTGCGGGATGGGAGGGAATCGCCGGCGTCGAGGCCGCGCTCCGACGCGACTTTGACGCGTCCTTGCGTGGAGGACGTGTACCCGACCATCCGCGCAAACGGCGGTGGCCGCCGCGCTTCCCGGGGATGTGGCCCGACTACGTGCGGTTCGATCGCGCGGTGGATCTGCTGCGCCCCCTCCGACGCGAGGGGTGGATCGCCACCGGCCGTTTTGCGAATGCGATCCTGCACGACCTGTTCGTACCGTACAACTTTCACGCGAAGCGGGAGTGGCCCGACGATCGCTTCGTCAACCTGTAGCGTGGAAGGGAGCCCGTAATGGCCAGAGCCGCGGCAGGCCGGGCGCTCGAGCTCGGCACCATTCGTGGGCATGCGGTCTCAGCAAGAATCCGCAGCGTCCGGTCATCGCTGAGCCGGTCGGAGGGCGCGGTCGCGACCTTCGTGCTGGCCGAATCGGCGACGGCGTTTGGCATGGGGATCAAGGCGATGGCGCGACGCACACGGGTGAGCACGGCGACCGTGCTGCGCTTTTGCCGGACCCTCGGGTTTGCCGGCTACAAGGACTTCAAGCTGGCCCTTGCCGTCGAGGCGGGCCGGTCGCCGGCGGTACTCTCCGAGGATGTGCGGGCCCAAGACAGCCCAATGCAGATCGCCCGCAAGGTGCTGCAGGCCGACATGCGAGCCATTGCGCACACGCTCGAGCTCTTGGACGAGACCGCGCTGAACAAAGCCGTACGGGCCCTGCGCACGGCGCGCCGGATCGAGATCTACGGCGTGGGGTCGAGTGCGCCCGTCGCCGTGGATGCTTATTACCGCCTCCTTCGGATCGGGTTTCGCGTCGCCGTCGTCACGGACTCCCACATGCAGGCCGTGAGTGCGGCCCTCCTCCAGCCCGGCGATGTCGCGTTCGTGATCTCCCACACCGGGCGGACGCGCGAAACGCTCGAGGCCGCCCGGAACGCCCGCGAGCAGGGCGCGACGGTCATCGCGCTCACCTCGTTTCTGCGCGCGCCGATCCGGGCCGTCGCGAACATCGTCCTCGTCACCGCGACCGCCGAGACGGCCTTTCGGGTCGAGGCGATGGCGTCGCGGATTGCCCACCTGTCCTTGATCGACGCGCTGTACGTCTCGCTCGCGACGCGCTCCTTGGAGGGCGCGCTGGCCACCTTGGCGCGTACCACGGCCATTATCGAACGGCGGCGTGTGTGACCGCCGGCTCCCGGAGGCGTCATGACCCGTCGGCTGCGGCTGGCACTGATCGCCGATATCCACCACGGCCATCCGACCCAAACCAAGGCCGGTCCTTGCGCGTTGCCCCTGCTGGAGCAGTTTGTCCGGGCGGCCAACGATATGACCCCCGATGTGGTCGTCGACCTCGGAGACCGGGTGAACGACCTAGACCATGAGATGGACCTGCTTCGGCTCCGCGAGGTCGCGGAGCGCTTTGGCGCCGTGCGGTCTCCGCGCGTGCACCTCCTCGGTAATCACGACCAGGTCAACCTTTCGGTCGAGGACTCCGAGACGGCGCTCGGCGTGAAGCATCTCTCGAGCACGATGGACCTCGGGGGATGGCACATGGTGTTCTGGGCGCCCGCCAGTCGTGTTGGCGCCGCCGACGGCGCGTACCGCATCGGGGAAGCCGATCTGGCGTGGCTCGAGGCTGATCTGGGAACGACCACCCAGCCGAGCGTCGTCTTCACACATGTGCCGTTCGATGACGGGTCGATGGTTGGCAACTACTACTTCGGGGACAGCCCGCCGGGCGCGGCCGGCTACATCAACGCGGGCGAGGCGCGGGCGGTGGTCCAGCGTAGCAACAAAACGGTCCTGGTTGTCGCCGGCCATGTCCACTGGAATGCGGTCAACGTGATTGACGGGATTCCGTACGTGACCATTCAGTCGCTGACAGAAATGTTCACCACCTGGCCCCACCCGGCTGCGGCCTGGGCGACCCTGGAATTGACGCCTGATACCCTCGACCTCCGGGTCTTCGGACGAGATCGCGTGTCGCTGTCGCGGCCGATCAAATGGCCGACCACCCATTGGCTATCGCAGGACGCCAGCAGCTCTCGGTGGGTGTCCCGGGCGGAAGCGGGCGCGGTGGAGCCGTCCCGGCCGCCCTTGGCGGGCGTGCGCGGGGTGATACTGGACCTCGACGGGGTCGTCTACAGAGAGGACACGCTCCTCCCGGGTGCGCCGGAGTTTGTGTCCTTCGTGCGGCGGACACGCCGGCGCCTCGTCGCGGTAACCAATAATTCCGGACGGTCGGCGGCGGAGTACGCTGAGAAGCTGGGCCGGCTGGGCGTGCCCATCCCCGAACAGGATATCATTACATCGGCATGGGCTACCGCCCAGTACCTTCGGCGTCACCATCGAGGCGCACGTGTTTTTGTGGTGGGGAGCCCGGCTCTGAAGCGCGAGTTGCGGGCAGCTGGGCTGGTCGAATCTCGCGACCCCGAGTACGTGGTTGTAGGCTACGATCCCGGAGCGGATCTCGCGCAGTTGACCGCAGCGACGCGCTGTCTGCTCGCGGGTGCCAAGCTCATCGGCACGAATGCCGATGCGGTCCGGCCGACGCCGGACGGATCCATCCCCGAATGCGGCCCAGTCCTGGCCTTCCTGGAAGCCGCGAGCGGGCAGCGGGCCAAGGTTCTCGGAAAGCCCCATCCGTTCATCGTAGACGCGGCCCTGGATCGCCTGGGAGTCGGGCCCGGCGAGGCGCTGATCGTGGGTGACACGGTCGAAACCGATATCCTGGCCGGCTTGGCGCGCCACGTACGCACGGCGCTGGTCCTCACAGGAAATACGAGGCATGCACCCCTCGGTGAGCCACGGTCCACGGTGACGGCGCCGAACCTCGATAGCCTCCGGCTGCAATTGGTCGATGACGCCGGGACCGCGTCTTCCGAGTCTATCGATGAGCCGGCCGAGAACTCGGTCCCTGAATGATGACATGTGTGCTACGGGGGGATGACGGGCACATCGCGCGCGAGGCGGCGGGCCAAGTCCTCGGTGGCCTCGTCGGCGGGGTAGAAGCACTCGACGCGCAACTCCTGCAGCGTTATGTCCTGCGGCGTTCCGAGCGTGGCGATCGTGGTGAAGAAGCGAATCGCCAAGTCGCCCTTGCGGAACCCGAGCGACAAAAACGGCGCGGATTGGGCCTGCGGATCCGGCGTACGCCAGTGCGAGGGCACGCCGGGGTACGCCAAGATCTCGTCCAGCAGGCGGCGCGTCCCTTCATCGAGCACACCGCCGATCGTCTCACGGTGGATCTGCTGGATCAGCGGTCCGGCGATGGCTTCCCAATTGACGATGTAGCGGCGGAGGCCGTCCGGGTGGCAGACGAGCCGCATCGCGTTCGGGGGGCCCACGAGCTTCGCCGCCGCTTCCGGGTCGAGGAAGAGCCCCAACACGCGGTCACTGGCGCGGTTCTGCATGACGATGTTCCAGTGCCGGTCCACGACGAGCGCCGGGAACGGCTCCTGCTGCGCGAGCATGAAGCCGAGTGCGCGGCGCACCTGCTCCAGCTCGGGTGCGCCCAGCGCGGTTTCCCGGTACGTCGGCGCGTAGCCGGCCGCGGCCAGCAAAACGTTCTGGTCTCGGAGCGGGATGTCGAGTACGCCCGCCAGCAACAGCACCATCTGCCGGCTGGGCCGCGTGCGTCCCGTCTCGAGGAAGCTCAGGTGGCGCGCGGAGATCTCTGCCTCGGTCGCCAGCGCCAGCTGGCTGAGCCGCCGGACGCTCCGCCATCGGCGCAAGAGCTCACCGAACGAGGGAGCAGGCGATACTGCCGCGTGGGCGTAGGTTGCCTCGGATTCCACCATGCTGTCCACCTCCGCGTCGAGTGTACGGCAGAAAGAGAAGCGCCGCCATTACGCGCGAGGTAATGGCGGCGCTTCGCCGACGGCCGGGCTCAAAACCGACGCCGCGCTCGCGAAGTGGATCGATGCCGGCGTAAAGTACGCGGGGTCGCTGCCGCCGAAGTAGCTCGCTACGGTTCCTCGCCGCGGGTGATGTAGTTGTAGAGGGTCCGATCGCGATAGGCGAGATTGAACTGCACGGCGGCGTCCCGCGTGCGCCCGGTGCGGTAGTAGGCGGAGCCGAGCATGTAGTGTAGGACGCTGTTGCTCGGGTCGAGCCGGACGCCTTCCTCCCACTGCGCGACCGTGTTTTTGGCATCGTTGCGCGTGGAGTAGATGTACCCCAGGTATCCGTGGTTCATCGCGTTCATCGGGTCCTGCCGCGTGATCTCGAGGAACTGCTCGAACGGCGTCCGGTGGTTGCCGCCGATCCATGTGGCGAACGCCAACTCGTAGCGGGCGAGGAGATCGTGAGGATCCCGGCCGATGTCGGCCGTCGCGTCCGTGACGATTTTTTGCTCGAGCGCCGGGCGGTGCGCCTCCCCGCCGATCATCCGGTCCACCTGCTTAAGGATATGCCATCCGTCGATGAGCATGCCCTCGTATGCGTACACCATCGACAGGCGGAACGCGAGCTCGGGATCCGGATGCTCGGCAAGCCGCGCCTTGAGGGCGGGCACCAGGCCCTTCCAGCTGTGGCCGCCGGCCTGCGCCGAGGCCGGAGTCGACGCCGGGGGCGCGGCGAGGATGACGAGGGCAAGGACGGTGGCGAGGGCGACGAGCGGTGCCGCGACGCGGCACCCGCGGCGATGCTGCGTTGTCATCTCCGGAGACTCTCCGCAGGGGGATCAGGACGCCGACAGTGTAGCACAGCCGGCCAGCGCCGCGCTAGGGCCGATCTCAGAATTCCGAGGACCCGGCCTGGCTTTCGTCGCATCCGGGCGGGATCTCTATCGCTCGGCGCCAATCCACTCGGCGCCGCCTTCCCACACCTCCTTCTTCCAGATCGGCACCGTGAGCTTGAGCGTGTCGATGCAGAAGCGGGCCGCGTCGAATGCCTCGGCGCGATGAGGCGCCGACACCGCGACCGCGACGCTGATCTCGCCGACGTGGAGCCGGCCCGTGCGGTGCGCGATGCCCACGCGCCTGAGCGCCCATCGCTGGGCCGCCTCGGCCGCAATGCGCTCCAGTTCACGGCGCGCCAGCGCCTCGTAGGCTTCGTACGTCAAATGGTGCACGCGCCGGCCGCGCGCGTTGTCGCGAACGACGCCGAGAAAGAGCACGATGCCCCCGGCTCGGGAGTCGGCCACCTCCGCGAGCAGGCGATCCACGGAGATGGCACCATCGGTGAGGACAATCAACGGCGCCCGGACTGCCTGCGCCGCCGCGGCCACGGGAGCCGGGTGGGGCGCCGCGTTCGCGTCACGCCCGTCCCCGCCGCTCACCGGCGGGATGAGCGCGACTTCATCGGATTCGCGAAGCGGACGCGGAATCTGCACGTACTCGTCGTTCACGGCGTAGCCGCTCGGGGAGGGGAGCGACGCAAGGGCGGGGTATCGCGCGACGAGCGAGGCCCACAACGCGGGCCCATCCGTGCCAGTGTCGACCGAGTGCTCGATGAGCGACTGCCCCACGGCTTCGCGGTAGGAAGCGAATAGACGGACTTTGATGTTCACCACGTCACCTTCCGAGCCGTCGTATGAGGCCCCGCTAGATGCGGTGCACCCGGACGTGCGGCATGTCGAGGAAATCGTTATCCTGCGTGTAGAGGGGTAACTGAAGTGCCACCGCTGTTGCCGCGATCCACGTGTCCATGATCTTGGGACGCTTACCCTGCCGTCTCGCCTCGGCCACGATTTCGGCGAATGCGCGCGCCACGGGAGCGTCGATCGGCAGAGGCTCGAAGAGTTCTTGTGTTCTGGTGAGCGTGCGGAGACGCTGCGCGCGCGTTCGCGAATCCGCGGCCAATAGCACGCCCAGATGCAACTCTGCGACGGTCACCACGGAAATCGCTGCGGTCTCCGGCAGCCTCCCGATCGGTCGCTGGTGCTCTTGCGCCACAAACACGGACGTGTCCAAGAGTCCGCGGCTTTCTCCCTCCGCGGGCACGTCACAATTCCTCGATGGTGGCGCCCGTTGCAGTGTCGAGATCTCGGAGGAACGCGGCGTCCAAGGGCGCTCGTGACAGTAACTGTGTCACGGCGTCTCGCGATACGAAGGCACGTCGGGTCCCGCCGATCGGTACCAGATCGGCCACAGGTCGGCCGTTTACCGTGATTCGAACCTCCTCGCCACGTTCTACTTGACGTAGCACGTGTCCGATGCGATTTCGTAGATCCCGTTGCGGAATTGTCTTCATGCTTGAATCGTAGCACATGTGCTACGGAACGACAACTGCTCAAGGGACCTGTGCTTCGTGGTCGAAGTGTCTCGCTCGGCGTCATGACGTTCACGAGTCAGCTCTGTTGATCGCTTCGCCTCCCGCCTGGGAGCGAAAAGACGGGGAGATCGCCGAGGCCGTCACGCTTGGCGTCATCATGAGCGGGGCCTTGGCGCTTCGTCTGTGGGGCGTTGGGCGGGGGCTCCCGTACGTGCACGAGTGGGATGAACCCCTTGTGCTGACGTGGGTCATCGGGATGCTCCAGCGCGGGGACCTCAACCCATCCACGTTTGCGTACCCCAACGCCTATTACTACATGCTCCTTCCCGTCGTGCACTTGTGGTACTTCTACCTGCACCTACGGGGTCGCATCACAACCCCCTGGGACATCCAGCTGTTTCACCCGCAGGGCGCCTACGCGCACTATTGGTGGTACATCGGCTACCCGTCGTTCTATCTCTGGGGGCGCGTCCTCACCGCGTGTCTGGGGACGGCCACGCTGTTTTTGGTGTACCGGATCGGCGCGATCCTGTTTGAGCCGGCCGTGGGTGTCCTGAGCGCGGCGATCCTGGCGGTGGCCCCCGGCATGATCTACTACGCCGACACCGCGCGCGTCGACGTTCCCATGGTGTTTTTCTTGATGGCCGCGCTCCTCGCCGGCACGAGGCTGTGGACGCGCGGCGCGCGGCGCGACTATTCCCGCGCGGGTCTGTTGGCCGGGCTGGCCGTGTCGACCAAACCCAGCGCGTTTTTCGTCGCGCTGCCGCTGTTCGTCGCCCACTGGCTCAATTCGGGCCGCCAGGGCGTCGTCGATCGCCGCCTGGTGCGGCTTGGCTGGTTCACGATCCTCGGGTTTGTGATCGGGACGCCGTTCGCGCTGGCCCAGGTCGGATACTTCTGGGAGCGCATGGGGCAAAACGCCGCCGCGTACGGGGGCTTTCCGACGCTCGCGATGATGCGGATCGGCCTGCCGCTCTACCTCGGGTACTTGGTCCATCCCGCCCAGGGACAGGAGTGGTATGTCATTCCCCATACCGCCTTGGGTCTCGCGCCAACGCTCGCCGCGCTCGGGGGCGCCGCCGTGGGCCTTGCGTGGAAGCCCAGGTTGCAACTGTACCTGCTGAGCTTCCCCGTCATCTACTTTTTGTACACCGCGGGGCAGCGCTTTCTTCCACTGCGGTACATCCTACCTGTGCTTCCGTTCATGGCGCTGTTCGCGGCGATCGGCATGGTTGGAGCCTGGCGGTGGGTCCGGCGGCGCTCGGGCAGCTCAAGCGTCTGGCTTCCAGCGTGCGCCGTCGCCGGGGTGCTGGGGCTGCTGGGCGGCCCCGCCCGCGATTCCGTGGCGGTCGCCCGCGCGCTCGCGGGCGACCGCGACACGCGCACGATCGCGGTCGACTGGCTCCGCCGTCACGCCGCCCTAGGCTCCAGGGTGGCCGTCGAGGCAGAGTTGCGCTGGTTCTTGCCGGACCTGTCCGGGCTGCCTGACACGATCGTGTATGCGACCCGCGACACCCCCGCGGCATGGTATCGGGAGCGCCGCATCGACTTCGCCGTTGTCGATCCCGAGAGCGCGCTCCGGTCCGGCCACGTGGTCGCCCGGATCCCGTCGCCGCCGTACCTCCCGGACTTCTCGGATGTCGCGACCTGGCCGCAGGACACGTTTCCGGTCATTGACCCGCCCCTGCTGATCATCCGGGACCCCGATCGTGCAGGCCCATAGGTGCGTAGCGCGGATCGCCGGCGCCTGCGCCGGCAAGGGCTGGCGCCGCGCCACATATTTGCGCAATTCGAGGGCCGGCGAGACGTCCCGCCGGCCCTCGAACTCTATGCGCGCCCGTCTAGATGTGCGCCTGCGCGCCGCTCGAAGGCTTGCCGAGCGGCGGCCGGGGAATTAGTGTCCGTTGCCGCCGTTCGCCGGGTTCGGGGCCGGCGGCGTGCGGCTGGCGGGTGCGCTCACGATGTCAAACGAGTTCATGATGCGCTGGAGGACGGCTTGACGATTCGCCAGCCTGGGGCCGGTATTGTCCGTGGTTGCGGTCACGACGTACACGTTCCCGTTCTTGACCACGCACTGCTGCCGGCTCCACCGCGGTTCGCTGTTCGAGGTTTTCCATGTATAGACCCGAGCATACGCCGGAAGCCCGCCTACGGTCGTCGGCCCCGCGCTGACGGTTGTCGAATTGATGTGGGCGAAGTGCTGGCCGATCCACTGTGCCTCGTTGATGCACGACTGCGGCGTCATGCTGCCGAGGGCCCCGTGGATCACGGCGTCGACGGTATCCGGCAGGGCTCCGGCCACCGGCGCCGGGCCCGTGGCCTTGAGGGTGACATTCCCGCTGGGTGACTCCGCCCTCCACCCACTCGGCACGGTCATCGAGATCTGGTTCGAGTGGTCGTAAACGGTCTTCCCGCCGGTCTGAGCGGCGGCAGGAGCCCACGGCATTGCCGCCGCGAACACCGCGAGGAGCCCCGGCACAACGGTGAGAAATCCGTGCAACTTCCCAAGTCTCGCCATCGTATCACCCCGGGTAAAAGAACTCGCCTTGGTCTTGCGCCGACCACGACATTTTTACCCAGGCGCCGCCTGTTCCTTGAGGTCCTCAGCCAGTGAGGCCGGGTGCCGGGGTCAGGATGAGGCGGCGGCAACGAGGAAAAATGAGATGAGCCGTTCGTCGTGGGACGGCCGCGTACCCGGCCGCTCGGGGGGTCAGCCGAACAGGAGGGGGGGCTCGTCCATGGGTCGACGCCAACACGCCGCGACGCGCGTCCTGGCCGTCGCATGCTTGATCGCGGTGGCCTCGCTCGGCCCCGCGGGCCGGGCGGACGCCCAGCTGTTCGGGATCAGCGAGCAGCAAGAGATTCAGATCGGCCGCGAAGTGGAGCGCCGGATGGCGCAGCAGTACGGCTTCGCGGATAGTCCGCCGTCCATCCAGCGCGTCACGACCATCGGCCTCAGGCTCGCGCGGGTGTCCGAGCGGCCGAATCTGCCCTGGACGTACCACATCGTCAGAGGCGCCGTCGTCAACTCGTTCGCGGCGCCCGGGGGCTTCATCTTCGTGACGCAGGGGATGCTCCGGTTTGTCCGATCCGACGACGAGCTCGCGTTCGTCCTCGGTCACGAGACGACCCACGTGGCGCACCGCCATGCGGTGCAGCTCGCCCAGCGCGCCATGGAGCTGCAACTAGGCGCCGCCATCGTCACGCAGGTGCTCTTTGGGGGCAGCCTCGGCGCGTACGAGCTCTCCCAGGTCGGCGCGGCGCTCGTCAACGCGAAGTACTCGCGCGACAAGGAAGCCGAGGCCGACCACTACGGCGTGATCTACATGCGAAAGGCGGGGTGGGATCCGCTGGCCGCGCTCACCTTCTTCAAGCGTCTGGCCGCCAGCGAGAAAGCACAGCCCGGCGCATTTGCCCACGCGTTCGAGGATCATCCCGATACGCCGGCACGGATCGCCGCGATCCAAATCGAGCTGCACGACATGGGCTACGACGTGCCGCTGCCGCGATCGTCGTCCGCGCCGCCGAGCACCGGCGCCGCGCCCCCCACGCGGACGGCGCCGGCTTCGCCGATCACCGGCCGGGCCGAGGCGGTGCACGGCTCCCATCGCTAAGCGCGGGGACAGGGAGCGCACGCGCGTCCCCGAATTTTCCGCAGGTGGCGCCGCCCTGCATCATCGACCCCTACGACGTCCATGGACCGTTTCGCAAGGCGCAGCTTCATTGCCACACCACCAACTCGGACGGGCAATTCGCGCCCCGGGCCCTCCTCGAGCGGTACCGCGCGCGGGGATATGCCATCGTCGTCTTTACGGACCATAACCGCGTGACCGCGTGCGACGACCTCAATGACGACGGGTTTCTGGCCCTCCCGGGCGTCGAGACGACGGTTCCTCGGCCGATCCGCCCGCTCGGGCCGCACATGGGGCGGCTCGGCGCGCCGGGCGTACTGCGCGCGGGCGGCGCCCAGGCATGCGTTGACGCGACCGTGGCGGCAGGGGGCGTCGTGTCGTTGCATCATCCTTCCTGGACCGGGAACGGGTTCACGGGACGGTGGTCCGTCGCCGATCTGGTTCGCCTCCGCGGGTATCATCTCGTTGAGATCAGCAACCACCACAGCCGAAACGCCGAGGATACCCGGCGGTGGACGGCCGCGCTCCGGCAGCGCGGTCCGAGCGCCCCGGTCGGCGGGGTCGCGGTGGACGACCTGCACCGGGAGCGCGATCTGGATCGGGGATGGGTGATGGTCAAGATCGCTACGCTCTCGCCGGCGGGCGTGCTCGGCGCCCTGCGGGCCCTCGCATTTTACGCCTCCACAGGGCCGTGCGCCGAGTTCGGCGTCCACGACGGCGCGATTCGCTGCGTGACGGATGCGTCCCGTGTGCGATTCCTCGACGCCTCGGATCACATGCGGTACAATGCTGCGGGGCCGGAGGCTGGCTACGCGCCGGCGGGCGACGAGGGCTTCGTCAGGGTCGAGTGCCTCGGAGCCTCGGGCGCCAAGGCCTGGTCCCAGCCATTCTGGCTCGGTGGTCACGAAGCATGTTGAGCGATCCGCGCCGGGGCGTCGTTACCGCGGTGCACACGTGACCAGCGCGGTGCTGAGTCACGTTTGGGCCCTGCGTCACCCGCCGGGTCTGCCCGCAGCAGCGACGCTTGCCGCCGGCGCTGGTGTTAGACGCGAGGTCCACGGCCAACCCGGCTGCGCTCGGTGCGGTATTTGGCAAACAACCAAATGGACACTGCGGAGCTAATGCCGAAGATCCAGTAATCGCCTGTCATGTCCCGAACCCTGCCCAAATCGCTGAGGGTTCCGATGCCGCTGACGATCGCCACGAAGGCGGCTAAGACAAGAAGGAGTCCATACGCGGATCCTGATCCCTGCTTCTTGTCTTTTAAGATGGCCTTCGGCGAGCCGGCCGTGCGGCCCGCATGTTGCGCTGCCTCGGCCTGCACCGTCGTTGCTCTCTGCGGGCTCCCGGACCCCGGCGTACGGCCTCGAACTGCGTTGCCAGATACGCCTGGTGATGCGCCGATTGCCGCCTTGCGCAGCTCCGCGACGAACGCCGTGGCCGATGGGTATCGCCCGGTCGGATCGCGTCGCAGTTGTGTGAGCACTACATCGTCGATGCCTTGTCGCAGGTTCCGCTGGAAGCTGCTCGGCGCCGGCGGATCCAACGTGAGCTTCGCGCTGGCGATAGCCTCCCGGTCGCCTTCAAAGGGAAGACGCCCCGCCAGCATTTCGTAGGCGACAAGGCCGACCGCGTACCGGTCGGCGGATTGGCTCAACTCGATGTGGCGAGCCACGTCGAGCTCCTTCCACGCCGCCGTCGCGCGGATGAGCTCCGGTGCCCCGTACTCGTAGGTGCCCGACACGTACATGGACTGAGGGTCGTCCCTCGATCGCCCGAGTCCAAAGTCCACGACCGTCACGTGGTCGTCGGCGCCCACGAAGACGTTGTCCGGCTTGATGTCGCGATGAACGGCGCCTTCGCCGTGCGCGTAGTCCACGGCAGCTGCCAACTGCTCGAGCACGGACAGCACCCGAGGCAACGGCATGGGGGCGGGTTGTTTGAGCACGGCCTGTAGTGTCGGGCCGGTGAGGAGCTCCATGACGATGTAGGGAACGCTGCGCTGCGGCTCGATGTCGAACGCGTAAATCGTCACGATGTTTGGGTGCGCCAACCGCGCGGCAACCCGCGCCTCCTGGCGGAAGCGCTGCAGTCTCTCGTCGTCGTTGAGCTTCATAATCTTGATGGCGCACGGGCGATCGAGCGGGATGTCCCACGCACGCAGGACGATGCCGAAGGCGCCACCGCCCAACACTTCCTCCAACTTGTACTTCCCGGAGAACGGCCCCACGTGGGCGAGCCCGGCGATGTATGCTCGTACGCGTTCGAGCTCCTGCCGGTCCTGAATTTCCTGAAGAGTGTTCTGCCCCTCGCGGGAAAAGAGCCGCATGATGACGCGTTGATCTGTGCCGGCCACCGGAGATTCGACCCCTCGGTTGAGCAGCAGCGCATACACCTGACCCTGGAAGCGGAAGATATCGATGAGGTCGAGGGTGTAGGAGCGCCCGTCGTTGCCGGTCAGGGTGATGGTTCCCCGACCGCCTTGGCGCGATGTCTCGGCCTGTGTCTGGTCTGCGCTCACGGTTCCCCCCGGGCAAAACACCCGCGCGAATGTGAGGCCCGGTTCGGCGGTTTCCTGCGACGATCCTCCAGCCAGACGGCAGAGCGCCGAAGAAGGCCACTCACGCCGGCCCGCGAATGCCCGAGCGCATGGGACAATCGGCCCGCACACGGCGAGGGAGCGGTGTGCTCGGCCACGGGGGCCAGCGATGGAATTCAGTGGTGATGGTCACGGGGGCGACGGCTACGGCGGGGCGGGTCACCACGGCGTGCCGTCGTTTCACGACGTGTTCCTGGGCATCGAATTGGCGGCGACGCTCACCGGCCACGGGGTGAGCCTGGCCGACGCAACGGCTGCAAGTCTCTTTGCCGAAGCGCTGCTGGATCATGGGGGCGGGTACGAATTCAGCTTCCCCACCGGGTACGCGCAGGATGTGCCCGCGCTGCAGGGCTCCGGCCCGCCGGACGGACCGACCGCGTTCGACGACCGCGGCCGCGAACTCAGCCTGCCGGGGATCGCCCAAAAGGCGAACACGATCGAAGTGCTGTACTGGCCTCATGGGCGATGCGAGCCCCGCCAGGCCACCCCGTCCTTAGCCGAGCGCGCGGGCCTGGAGCGCTACCGGCCCATCTACCATCCAACCTGGGACGAGATCGTCCGGAACGAGCCGCGGATTTTGTCCGGCGTCCCCATCGGGACGGCGGAGGAGCGAGACAGGCTGCCCAACGGCTGGTATCAAGGGGTGCGGGGCACCACCGAGTTTTGGCGCCAGTTTTTCCGTGCCCGGCGGTCCCGCGCTCCCTTCTCAAACACCCCCGAGTCCTATGAAGATCATCGCACGCTGCTCATCGTGAGCGGCGTGACCTGGCACTATCACCATACCGAGCCGTACTGGCTGAACGACGATTATGAGACGCGGGTCGCTCTGACCGTATACTCGCAGCCGGTCGGCATCGCCGGCGGGGGATGGGCCTACAAGCGGACGCAGCTACGGCAGCATTGGCAGGCCGCCCAGCGGCTGGCCAGGGCGCTGCACGACTATCTGGCCGCGTATCCGCCGTCGCTCCGTTCCCTGCAGTTCCGGAGGTCCATGGACCCCGGCCGGACACGGCCCGGCGGGCGGCAGGCTGAGCCTGGGGCTGTTCCCACTGCCACGATCCGGGAGAGCGTCGCAGCCCCCGGCGCACAGGCGGGCCAACGAGGCGTGTGCGTGAGCGTGGGCTTCGACATCCTCGGCGCGGCGGGCCAGCCGTGCTGGGTCTCCGCAGCATTCTTTCGCGCCGATGGGTCTCCACTGCGGGACGCGGACGGCCGGTACCGGAACCGCGCCGGATGCGTGTCGGTGGCCCACGGGGTCACCCCGGCGACTCCAACGTTGCGCGATTGTCATTCGCTGTTCATCCCTGAAGCGCAGCTCCACTTACCTGCGGGCGAGTACCGCCTAATCTGCGCCGTCGCGATTTGGAAGGATGCGCCCGACGGCAACTGGACATGGCTCGCCGGTAAGGGAGGCGTGCAGTTGGACATCCGGATCGGCGTGTGAGCCGCTAGAGAGGTACTCTCCCGCCACACGGCGAACGCCGGTCTCGTGCGGCCGGATGCCGGGCGGCGGCGGTGAGCCCGGCATCCACTCTACGCCGAAGTACATGCTTGAAGCCTGTCGAGCGGGGGACGCGCGATGCGAATTGCGTGGAGAGCGTGCTTGGTGGCGATCCTGGCCGTCGTCCTCGGCGCGTCGGTGGTGGCGCAAGGCCAGCCCCGGGTGACGATTACGTACTGGCAGTACTACTTCGAGAGCAAGGTCAAGACCATGGACACGCTCATCGCCCAGTTCGAGGCCAAGACGCCGGGCGTGCACGTGGTCCAGGAGACATTCCCGTACGACTCCTACAATCAAAAGGTGGCCAGCGCCATCCCGGCCGGGCAGGGACCCGACGTCGTCAACCTGTACTACGGCTGGCTGCCGCTGTACGTCGGCAGCGGCTACCTGCAAGCCCTGCCCGCCCAGGTGTTCCCAACCGCCGGGATCGAGCGCGAGTTCGTGCCGATGATCAAGGCGGCGAAGTTCGACGGCCGGTACTGGGCGCTGCCGACGGCGGTGCGGACGCTTGCCTTGTTCTACAACAAGGAGTTGTTCAGCCGCGCGGGCCTGAGCCGTCCGCCGGTCACCTGGGACGAGTTCCGGGCCGACGCCCAGAAGCTCACGCAGCGCGACGCCGGCGGCCGCATCACCGTGGAGGGCTTCGGGATCGCGCCGAACGGTCAGGACCACCAGTTGCTGCGGGAGATCCTATTCCGGCAGTGGGGCACTGCCGCGTACAGCGCCGACAACCGGCGCGTCACCTACAACAACCCTCAGGGGGCCGCGGCCCTGGCCTGGTACACGGATTTGGTCACCAAGGACAAGGTCGGCGTCATCGACTTCTTCCCCGGCGGCAATGGGTACCGGGACGCGTTTAACGCCGGGAAGGCCGGGATGATCGTCGATGGGTCGTTTGCGATCGGCGCCATCCAGTCGGGCGCGAAGTTCCCGTGGGGCGTCGCGCTCCTGCCGCGGCGGACGGCCGGCGGTGCGCCGAGCAACTTCGGCTCGTTCTGGGTCAACGGGATCTCGCGCAAGGCGACCGGGCCCCGGCTCACGGCGGCCGTCGCGTTCCTGAAATATCTGACATCGCCGGACGTCCAGCGGACCTGGCTCAGGCAGGTAGGGGAGATCCCCGCGAGCCAGGCGCTCGCCGCGGATCCGAAGCTGGCGCAGGATCCCGTGTATGGACCGTTTATCGCGAGCCTGCCGTACGCGCACGCCACGTTTTTCGTCGACGAGACGGCCCAGCGGACCATCATGCTGGACGCGATCAACGAGGTCGTGCTCAATCACAAGGATCCCAAGGCCGCGCTGGACGATGCCGCGGCCAAAGAGCAAAAGGTCCTCGACGACTTCTGGTCCAAGCAGGCGCACAAGTAGCGCGGCGGACTCCGGAGCGGCGGGCGCCGGGCGCCCGGACCGGGACGCCGGCGTGGCGGTGAGCGGCCCCGCGGCTCGGACGCGCCGGGGCCTGAGTCTCCGCGCGCGCCGCACGCTCTCCGCGTACACGTTCCTGGCCGTGCCGCTGGGGTTCTTCTTGGCCATTCGCATCGCGCCCGCGGCCGGGGCTCTGGTGATCAGCCTGCACCGGTGGAACATCGTCGGGACGGACCAGCCGTTCGTCGGGCTCGCGAACTTCCGCGAGGTCCTGAGCGACCGCCAGTTCTGGCAGGCTGCGGCGAACACCCTCCGGTACGCGGCGGCCGGGATTCCCGCCCAGCTTGCGCTCGGGTTCGCGGCGGCGTTGCTGCTCCGGCGCGCCGTGCGCTTCCGGGGCTTCTTTCGCACTGTGTATTTCGTGCCGTTCGTGACTCCGGTCGTCGCCGCGGCGTGGGTGTGGCAGTGGATGTACTCGCCGAACTTCGGGCCGCTGGCGATGATCGCCGGGCGGCTCGGGCTGCCGGCGCCCCTCCGCACGCCGGCGCTCGCGCTGTATGCGATCACGGCGCTCGTCGTGTGGGAGTACCTGGGCTTCCAGGTCGTGATCTTCCTCGCCGGCCTCGAGGCGATCCCACAGGTCTACTACGAGGCGGCGGCCGTGGACGGCGCGCGCGGGTGGGACCTTTTCCGGCACATCACGGTGCCGCTGCTCAACGCGACGCTGGTCTTTTCGGTCGTCTACGCCACGATCGTCTACCTGCAGTTGTTCACGCAGGTGCTCAACATGACGTTCGGAGATCCCGGCGGGCCGCTCGGGAACACCGCGACGATCGTGCTGTACGTCTACACCCTCGGGTTCCAGCGCTTCCACATGGGCCAGGCGGCCGCGGCCACGGTGGTCCTGTTTGCGGCGCTCCTTGGCGTCGCGCTCCTCCAGCTCACGGTCCTGACCCGGCGGGTGGAGTACTGATGGCGCGGACGCTTGCGCCGCGCGGGCCGACCGGTCTCGCCGCGAGCGATCGCGTGCCGCGGCGGTCTCAGGCCGGCGCCCGCTGGAGGAGCGCCGCGGCGTATCTGGCGCTTGCCGCGGGCGGCGTCGTGGTGGTGTTCCCGTTTGCCTGGATGCTGGCGACCGCGCTCAAGACGCCGCAGCAGATCTTCGAGCTCAAGTTCTGGCCGAGCGCGCCCACGCTCGACAACATTCGCCAGGTGCTCCTCGCCACCCAGTTCCCGCGCTGGTTCGCCAACAGCCTCGGCGTCGCGGCCGCCACGACCGCGAGCGTGGCATTCTTCGACTCGCTCGTGGGCTACACGCTCGCGAAGCTGCGCTTCCCCGGCCGCGACGTGATCTTCATCGTCATCCTGAGCACGCTCATGATCCCCACGGAGATGCTCGTGATCCCGTGGTATATCATGAGCGCGCGGCTGGGATGGATCGACACGTACTGGGGCATCTTGTTCCCCGGCATCATGAGCGCGTTCGGGGTGTTTCTGATGCGGCAGTTCATGGCCGGGGTCCCCGACGAGCTGCTCGAGGCCGCGCGGATCGACGGGCTCAGCGAGTTCGGCCTGTTCGCGCGGATCGCGCTGCCGCTCGTGCGGCCGGCGCTGGCGGCGCTGTGCATCTTTACGTTCCTCGGCAACTGGAACGCGTTTCTCTGGCCGTTGATCGTGATCCAGACGCCGGAGATGCGGACGCTCCCGGTCGGCATCGCGCTCTTCAGCGGGGAGGCGGGGTCGTCGTGGCATCTCATCATGGCCGCGTCCACGCTGGCGGTGCTCCCGGTGCTCGCGGTGTTCGCGCTGCTGCAGCGGCAGATCATCGAGGGGGTTGTGCTCACGGGCCTGCGGAGCTGAGCGGCTTCGCGGACCCGCTCGAACGAGGCCCGGGTGGTGGCGGCCCAAGGCCGCCGGGGCCCGAGGCGGGGAGAGGTGCAGGCGCATGACGACGGTTTCGGTGCTGGACTTCCACGCGCATTTTCCCGTCCGCGACGCCGGCGATCGCGTCCGCGACGAGTACGTCGCGCGCCACGGCGAGGCGAAGTGGCAGATGGTCGCGGGCTGGCTGCGCGCCGACCAGGCCGCGTGGCGTCGGGCCTGGGGATTCCCGAACCCCGAGCCTCCGGGACCGGACGAGGAAATGGCGGACCGGTGGGCAGGGGAGGTGGCGCGGCACCGTCTCCGCCGCGTCGTGTTCGTGACGGGCGGCGGCAACGACCGGCTCGCGCGCGTGGTCGCGCGGCACCCCGACAAGTTCGTGGGGTTCGCGCACCACGATCCCTTCCGCCCGGACGCCGCGCGCGAGCTCGAGCGCGCCGTCGGGACGCTCGGGCTGCGGGGGTATAAGCTGATCGCGCCGCTGCTCCACGGGCGTCTCGACGACGAGCGGCTCGCCCCGCTCTGGGAGACCGCCGAGCGCCTCGGGATCCCGGTGCTGATTCACTTCGGGCCGCTCCGTTACCAGGGGATCGTGTCGCATCCCAACATGAGCCCGCTCGTGCTGCAGGATGTGGCGCGCGGGTTCCCCGGGATCCCGTTCGTGATCCCGCACTTCGGCTGCGGGTACCCCCGGGAGTTGCTGCATCTCGCCTGGGTGTGCGGCAACATCCACGTGGACACCTCGGGCTCGAACGAGTGGATGCGCTGGATGCCGTATCCGCTCACGCTCGCGGGACTCTTCCGCATGTTTCTGGAGACCGTCGGACCTCAGCGCATCGTGTTCGGGACCGACTCGTCCTGGTTCCCGCGGGGGTTTGCCGCGCGCTATCTCGCTGACCAGCTGCGCGCGTGCTACGAGATCGGATGCAACGAGGAAGCCGTGCGGGCGATCTTCGCCGGCAATGCCGAGCGCCTGCTGCGGCTACCGGCGGGCGCGGCGGAGGAAACGTAGCCCGACGGCCGGTCGGCCCGGCGTTCCAGGAGGTGGGCGATGTGCGAGGCAAGGACCCCGATGCTTCAGGTCGCGCTGAATGGCGGCCGGACGCCGAGCGAGCATCCGTCCATTCCGCGAGCGCCCGGCGCACTGGCGCGGGCGCCGGCGACGGGCGAGGGGTGGACCAGGCCGGCCGCCGCGAGGTGTGGCAGAACGGGCAGCAGGAATTCGCCGCTGCCCGTTCTGCGCTCGTGCTATTGCGTGACGACGATCGTGCCCCGCATGCCCTCCGGGACGTGGACCACGCACCAGTACGTGAACGTGCCGGCCTTCGTGAACTTGAGGCTGTACGACGTCGGCCCCGGCGGGTTCACGGGGTAGAGGATCCCGGAATTGTAGTACGCGCCGATTCCCGCGTGGGACGCGCCGCCCGCGGGTGCCAGGACCTTGGGATTGTAGTAGAGGTTCGGCGGCCCCTGCGCCTGCGGCGCCGCCACGATAAAGTCGGGTAGCGCTCCCGATCCTGCAAACGTAATCGTGTGGATCTCGTCCGGATCGGTCATCACCCACTTGACGGTGCTCCCCACCTTGATCCGGAGCGTGTCGGTTCCGAACCGGTAGAGCGCGAGGCGCCGCGCAGGATCCCCGACCATCGGCGCCGTGTAGACGGTCCCGTTGGCGCTTTCGGAAACTGTCGCCCGGGTTGCCGCGCGCAGCTTGGCGCCCGCGGCGAGCGCCTGGGTCCGCGCCTGGGCCGCGAGGTGGTCATACTGAGCCTGCGTCATCGGGTACGGCGTCCCCGCGGGTTGCACGACGACGGTGCCGACCTGCGCCGGGTGCAGCAGGCATTGATACGTGTACCGGCCCGGCTTGGTAAAGGTGAGCGTCCAGCTCTTCCCGAGGCCGCTCAGCAAACCGGAGTTGGCGAGTCCGCTCCCGTTGTACGTCCGCCCGCCCTGCGGGAACGCCACGTTCGAGGGGAAACGCACGCGCCCGTCCTTCTGTGGCTCATCGAGCGGCAGCGGTTGGGCTCCGGACAAGAACGTGACCGTGTGGTCCGACACCGCCGCCATGGTGAACGTGATCGAGTCGCCCGCGTCGACCGTGATCGTGCGCGGATAGTAGTCGAGGACTTGCACCGCGTGGTCGGCCGAGTCCGCGCCGACCGCGACGTGCCATGTCCTGCCCGGCGCCGCGTTGCCCAGCCCCACGAAGACGCTGATGCCGAGTGCCACGCAGATCAAGATTGCTCCCGCTCTCGCCATGTGCTCCCCCATCCGATGCTCTTGGCCAATGCTTAACCTTTTCTATTACGGTGCCGGCTCGGCTTGTCCTCCTGGTTTGTGCGTCGGCCCGCAGTCCGGTAGGGCCGGATCCGCCCCGCGGTTGGGCGAGTCCCCAGGGCCCGGCGCTCGCCGCGGGCGGCCGCGCGGCGAGGGCGGGGCTACCCGGTGTGGACGCGCCAGAGATGCGTTACCGCGTCCTCCCGCCGGACTGCCGTGCCGGTCGCGGCGAGGATGTCGCCGTCGTTGTCGCCGGAGGGGAGGACGATGTTGGCGTAGCCGAAGAGGCGGAGGTGCCAACCGTCGTGGGGCCACCGGAGGACCGTCTCCCACTCCGTGCCGTCGGCGCTCGCGTACAGCACGGCGTCGCGTCCGTTGTTGACGCGGCTCGGCTCCACGCCTGTGGAAAAGAACAGCGCCCGGCCCACGCGGCAGCCGTAGAAGCTCGAGGCGGCGATCGGCGCGAGGCGTGCGGACGTCCCGCCGCGATCGAGGCGGTAGATGTAGTTCGCCTCCCGCTCGGTGTCCGACGCGTAGTAAATGCCCTCCGGCAACGGCACCAGCGCGACCGCGCGGGCCTGCTGGCCGCCGGCCACCACCACGTCGACGGACGACCAATCGGGGCTCGCGCGGAGGATGCGGCACTCGTCCCCGTCGTCGCCCGTGAGTACCCAGAGGCAGCCGCCGTGAGGGTCGTAGGTGATGGTATGCACATGGCGGATGGATTGGCGCGGGAACGTGTAGACGATCTCCCAGCGCTCGCCGTCGTGCGAGCCGTACACGTGGACGGCGTCCCGGCCCCGGTTCGAAAAATACTCGCCGAAGTACACGCGACCGCCGGGGGTGCTCGCGATCGCCAGCGGACGGCGGCCGCGCGGGACGTCCAGCACGGGATCGAAACGAAGCGTGCCGGCGCGGCGGAGCGCGATGACCCCGGGAAACGAGGCCACGAGCGCGCCATCGCCGACCCGCGCGATCCCGTGGCAACCGCCGCGCGTGAGCCGGTCCGCCAGCCGCGCCTGCGACGCCCAGCGCCGGAGCAGCCCCGGGTCAAACTCCCCCGCGGACTCCCATGCGAGCGACGCCGGCATCCAGCGGAGCACCTCGTAGCCGCGCGCGGCGTACAGGACGCCCGCCTGCCATCCTAAGACCCGCAGTCCGGGATACCGCGCGAGCGGTTCGAGGCGGAGCCGCATGCGGCTACTTGCGGACGAGACAGTCGCCGAGCACGAGCGCGTCCATCCGCGTCCGGAGGAAGCAGTCGATGGCCTCCTCCGGCGTGCAGACGATCGGTTCGTTCTCGTTGAAGGACGTGTTCAGGATCACGGGCACGCCCGTGATCGCCTCGAATTCCTTGATGAGGCGCCAGTAACGCGGGTTGGCCCCCCGGTCCACGGTTTGCAGCCGGCCGGTGCCGTCCACGTGGGTCACCGCGGGGATGACGCCGCGCTTGTCCGGCAGGACCTGGTACACCTTGACCATGAACGGATCGGGATACGTCTGATCGAAGTACTCGCCGACGGCCTCGAGCGTCACCGACGGCGCGAACGGCCGGAACGGTTCGCGGTGCTTGATCCGCGCGTTGAGGATGTCCTTCATGTCGGCGCGCCGGGGGTCCGCGACGATGCTGCGGTTGCCGAGCGCGCGCGGGCCCCACTCCATGCGCCCTTGGAACCAGCCCACGACGCTGCCGTCGGCGACGAGCCGGGCCGCCCGCCGTGCGACCTCGTCGGCGTCCAGCGACTCCGCCGCGAGGCCTGCCCGATCCAGGGCCCGGGCGATCCCGTCCCGGTCGAACTCCGGCCCCGTGTAGGCGCGGTCCATGACGTACCGCCGCGGCCGGCCGAGCACGTGGTGGTAGATGTAGTAGCAGACCCCGAGCGCGGTCCCCGCGTCGTTGGCGGCGGGCTGGATGTAGATGTCCGTGAACGGGGTCTCGCGCAGGATCTTGCCGTTGAACGCGCTGTTCAGCGCGACCCCGCCCGCAAGGCACAGCGCCGCTTCGCCGGTGTCGCGTGCGAGCCGCCGCAGCAGGGCGAACTCCGCCTCCTCGAGCATCGCCTGCAGCGAAGCGGCGACGTCTCGGTGGTGGTCGGTGAGCGGCTCGCCGGGTTGGCGCGGCGGGCCGAACACGTCGACGAACCTCTCGGAGTACATGGTGCCGATCTCCGGCGACCCCTCGTCGAACGTCATCGAGACGCCGGCGGCGTGGTGCACGAAGTAGTCGAGGTCCAGCTCGAACGTCCCGTCCTGCTGGACGCGGACGATCTTCCGAAACCGGTCGAGATGCCGGGGTTCGCCGTAGGGGGCGAGGCCCATGACCTTGCCTTCGTCGCCGTACTTCGGGAAGCCGAGCCACTGGGACGCCGCGGTGTAGATGTACCCGAGCGAGTGCGGGAAGTTGATCTCGTCGTGAACCTCGATGTGCGTGTCCCGGCCCACCCCCCACATCGTGCTCACGAAGTCGCCCATCCCGTCCACGGACAGCGCGGCTGCCCGCGCAAACGGCGACACGAACAGCGCGCTGGCCATGTGCGCGCGATGGTGCTCCACGTTGTGAAACTGCGCCCGCAGGCGGCGGGCGTCGAGCGCGAACGCTCCGCACAGGGCCGCCTCCGGCCGGCGCACCTGCGCCGCGTTGGCGAGCCGGGCACGGATCATCCCCGCGCTCGGACGCCGGCGGATCGCGAACGCGACTTTTTTCAGGAGGTTGGCCTTGGGATCCCGGGAGATGCCGACGTGGTCGAGCTCATACGGGGTGATGCCCGCGGCCTCCAGGCAGTAGGCGATGGCGCGGGTGGGGAAGCCCGCCCAGTACTTGACGCGGCGGAACCGCTCCTCCTCCGCCGCGGCGACGAGCTCGCCGTCGCGGATGAGACAGGCCGAGGATCCGCCGTGGTAGGCATTGATGCCTAGAATGTACACTCGCCGCCCTCAGGTCCGGCGCGGCGTCCGGGTTCGGGCGGCCCCGCGGACCGCGGCCCGGCGAACCGGAGGCCGGCCCGCGTGGTCCAGGGCGTCCTTGAGGTACACCGTCAGGATGTGGCCGATCGCCAGGTGCGTGTCCTCCACGATCTCGTATTCGCGGCTCGGGACGACGACGGCGAGGTCGGCCAGCGCCCGGAGCTCGCGGCCCGGGTCGCCCACGAGCGCGATCACCGCCGCGCCGGCCGCGCGCGCCGCCCGCGCCGCGGCCACGATATTGGGGGAAGTGCCGCTCACGGACAGTAGCACCACGGCATCCCCGGGCCGGGCGAGCGTGCTGACCTGCTCGGCAAAGACGTGCTCGTACCCATGGTCGTTGCCCCACGCCGTGAGGACCGCGGGCTCGCACAACGACAGCGTGCGGATGCGTCGGGCGCCCGGCCGCGGCGGCCGGCCGCGCGTGCCTTTGCCGAGGTCGAGCGCCATGTGCGACGCCGTGGTGGCGCTCCCCCCGTTGCCCGCGATCAAGATGGTCCCGCCGGCGAGGACGACGCGTTGCAGGTGGTCCGCGACGGCCGCGATCTCGCGCGACGAGACGGCCTCCAGGCACGTGCGGAGCCGCGACGCATACGTCCGCGCCGCGCGCCGCGCGGCGTCACTCCTCGACATAGATGATCCGGCTCCCTTGTGGCTCGAACCTGAACGGCACGGCGCGCAGTCCCGGCAACGCCCGGCGGATCGCGTCGTGGCGCTCGGGTGACGCAAATAATAGCAAAAAGCCGCCGCCGCCCGCACCGAGGATCTTGCCCCCGGCCGCGCCGGCGGCGCGGGCCTGCGCGTACCACACGTCGATCTCGGGCGAGGTGATTCCCGGGGCCAGCGTCTGCTTGAGCTGCCAGCCGGTGTCGAGGATCTCGCCGACGGCGTCGAGCTGCTGGTCGAGCAGCGCCGCGCGCAGGTCCAGCGCGAGGTCTCGCACCCGCGCCGCGTTTTCGCGGACGGCCGCGTCCTCGCGCAGGTTGCGGCCCTGCTCCTCGAGGATCGCGTCCGCGCTGCGGGTGAGGCCCGTGTATAACAGCAGGAAGTACGCCTGCAGGCGCTCGCGGAATGCCGCGCTCATGACGAGCGGTTCGACGCGGACGCCGTCCGCGTCGAACCGCATGAACTGGAGGCCGCCGTAGGCGGCGATGTACTGATCCTGCTTGCCGATCGGCTTGCGGCACCGTTGGAGCTCGATCTCACAGGCCTCCTCGGCGAGCCGCTGCGCCCCCGCGTGCCGGCCCGTGTACGCGTGCAGCGCGTGCAGCAGCCCCACGGTGTACGTGCTGCTGGAGCCGAGCCCTGTGCCGCGCGAGGGGATGTCGGAGATCGACGTGATCTCGATGCCGCCGCCGACGCCGACCATCCGGAGGGCTTCCCGAATGAGCTCGTGCCGGAGGTCATCGACGCGGTCGACCATCTCCGTGACGGAGTAGCTCGCCCGGATCCGGTCGTCGAACTTCTTGTTCACGGTGATGTAGATGTACTTGTTGATCGCAGTCGCGACGACCGCGCCGGGCTCGTGCCCGTAGAAGGCGGGAAGATCGGAGCCGCCGCCCGCGAAGCTGATCCGCAGGGGAGTGCGCGAAATGATCACGCGCTCAACGATTCGGGCCGGTGCGGCCAATTCCTGGCGCGGCTGCGGCCCGGGCAAGCGGTCGGCCTGCGGTGTGGTCGCGTCCGCGCTCAACCGGGCGCCGACTACGCACGCGGTCGTCCAGGAACGCCCGCGCCCGGCGCCACCCGGGGGGCATCCATTGGCGGTGCGGCCGCACCGCCGATGAGCGCCACCATCAGCCTGATCGCCTGATCGTCGCGCAGCCCTCGGTCACGGACGAGCGAACGCCACGTGGTGAAGTCGAGCGCATGGCCGAGCGCCGCCTGGAACACGAGGTCGCCTTCGCGATCGACGCCCCAGCCGCTCGACAGCGCGGACCGCATTCGCGACACAAACGCCCGCAGACTGACGCCCACGAGTTCGGGCGCCACCCTCGCGTCCCGCGTGACGTTCCCGAGCATCCGCTCGGTGCGGCCGTAAAACGCGTACAGGTGAGTCAGGGCCTCCCGCAACCGTTCTTCCGGGTCGACAATGCGCCTCCACGTGTCGGGATCCGGCGGGGGATTCCGGGCGAAGAACAACCCCGAGCAGGCCTTGAACAGATCGGACGCGGTCGGGAAGTGGGTCCGGACGGTGAGCCGCTGGACGCCGGCGCGCTTCGCGATCGCGCTGATCGTGGTCGCGAGGGGCCCGATGCTTTCGTGAAGGGCCATCGTCGCGTCTACGATGCGCTGCCGCGTCCGCCGCTGCCCCTCGGCCCGCTTCCTCAGCTCGTACCTTCGCTTCCGCCTGGTTTTCACTGATCGACCATGCGTTCCCAAATTGACAACGCTCCTTGTTCGATGCTACATTTCAGCATACAGGCATGCGAGTCAAAATACCACGCGTCACGGCGCGAGGCCCGACGGCGGCGTGGCGGGTTTTCGGCGCGTGACGCCGGCGAGGAGCGGTGCCGTGTCGAAGGCGCACAAGTCATTGTATGAGCGCGTGGGAGGGTACGACGTCATCGCCGCCGTCTTCGCGGACTACGTGAGTCGCATGCGGGCCGATCCGAGGATGGCCCGCTTCAGCGGCGGCCGCGGCGGGGACAAGAAGGCGCGCGACCTGCAGCTGAACATCGACTATATGTGCAGGGTGGCAGGCGGACCAGTGTACTACCTCGGGCGCGACCTCCGGACCGCGCATGCCGGGCTCAACATCACGGACGAGGAGTGGGCGGTCAACATGCGCTACATGGCCGAGGCGCTCGACGCGCATCGGGTTTCGCCTGAGGAGAAGGAAGAGTTTCTCGCCGTCATCGAGGGCATGCGCAGGGACATCGTCGAGCCGTAGCCTTCCACGCTGCCCCCGGCGTCGCTTGCCGCTGCGGCGATGCCTAGCGTATAATCCAGGCGTGGCGGCGTCCCGCGGTTCTTCCGCTCCGCCGAAGGCCTTCCCCGCCGACAGCGTTGGAGCTCGTGTCTCCGCGGACCTGGTGATCGTCTCGAGCGGTCCCGGCGAGGTATCGAACTGGGCCGTGCCGATGGCACAGGCCGCCGCGGCGTGGGCCCGCGAGCGCGGCGCGCCACTCCGCATCTCGCTCGTCCTCCCGCCGTGCCAGTTCGCGAGCGGGCAGGAGGCCGCGTACGCGCGCCGGCAGGGGCCGTTTGCGCGCATCCTCGGTCCGCGGGCGTGCCTGGCCGTGGTCGCCGGCCTCCGCCGCCTGCCCGTCTCGGACTCCGGCTGCGTGCTGCATCTCGGCGGCGACCTGTGGTACACGGCGACGCTCGGCCGGCGCCTGCGGTTTCCCGCGTTCGCCTACGCGGAGACGGATCTGGTGCGGCGCCGGGCGCGCCGGTTTGCGCGCATTTTTCTCCCGTCGCAGGAGCTTGCCGATGCGCTGGCGGCCCGCGTCCCGCGCGAGCGGCTACTGGTGGTCGGCGACCTCCGTGTGGACCATCTGCGGTCGTTCCGCGGCCTCGCCGGCGGGTCCAGGAGCGGCACCCGCGTCGCGTTGCTCCCGGGGAGCCGCGGGTGGCTGCTCGCCGGCATGCTGCCGTTTCTGCTGGACACCGCCGGAACGATGCGCGCGCAGCGGGCGGAGTTGCGGTTTGTCCTGATCGCGTCGCCGTTTCTCGCCCCCGACGTGCTGGAGCGCGTGGCGGGGCCGTATCGCGGACGGCTCCGGGCCCTCGGCATCGATATCGTGCAGGACGACCGCCTGCGTGCCCTCGCGGAGTGCGACCTCGCGATCACCATGCCGGGCACCAACACGGTGGAGCTCGCCACCCTGGGCGTGCCGATGCTGGTCGTCGTGCCGCTCAACGAGCCCGCGCGCATCCGCACCGAGGGGCTGAGCGAGTGGATCAGCCGGCTGCCCGGCCTCCGGACGGCGGTGAAGTCGGTGATGGCCTGGCGGTTCACGCGGCGCCGGCAGCTGGTCGCGTGGCCGAATCGCAAGGCGGGCCGCGAGGTCACCCCGGAGATCGTCGCCCGGCTCACGCCGGCGGAGGTCGCGCGCCACGCGCTCGACCTCCTTGCCGACCGTGCGCGGCTCGATCGCATCGGCGCGGAGTTGCGCGGTCTGTACGCGACGCCGCCCGGCGTCGCCCAGCGGATGCTCGACGACATGGCGCCGTTTCTCTCGACGCGCCCGGACCGGCGCGCCGCGCTCGCGTGAAGCGGTTGCTCGTCGTGAGCAACGGGTACGGAGAGGACGTCGAGGCCGCGCAGGTCGTTCGCGCGCTGCCGGCCGGCGCCGCCCAGGTGGTTGTCTACCCGCTCGTCGGCCTCGGGCACGCCTATCCGAGCGGCGTGGACCTGCTCGACCCGCGGCGAGAGTTTCCAAGCGCAGGCTTCGCCGCGCGGACGGGGCCCGCCGCGCTGTGGGGCGATCTCCGCCGCGGGTGGCTCGGTTTTTGGCGGGCGCAGCGGCGGACGCTCCGAGCCGAGCGCGGCCGCGCGGCGCTCGCGGTGGCCGCCGGCGACGCGTATTGCCTGTGGATGACCGCACTCGCGGGCGGGCCGCTCGTCTACCTTGCGCTGCCGCGCTCTGAATATGTGGCCCCGCACTCGGCCGCGGAGCTGTGGCTCCTCCGGCGCACGGCCTCGCGCGTGTTCACCCGGGACGAGGTGACGGCGCGGGCGCTCCGGCGGCGCGGCGTCGCCGCCGAGTACCGCGGCTTCCCGCTCATGGACACGCTCGCGCCGACGGGCGAGACGTTTGGCATCGTCCCTGGTCGGCCCGTGCTGACGCTGCTGCCCGGCAGCAAGCCCGCGGCGTTCGACAACCTGCTCCTGCTGCTTCGCGCCGCGGAGCTCGTCGGCGCGGCGAACGGCGCCCGCCCCGCGGTCCTGGTGGCGTGGGCTCCCAACCTGTCCCGTGACGGCCTGCGGCGCACCGTCGAAGCCGCGGGCGGCCGGTGGGCGGACGCGGGGCGGTGCGACTGGCACGGCCTGGAGGTCGTGCTGGCCGGTGACCGGTTCGCGGACGCGCTGGCGCGCGCGACGGTCGTGCTGGGCATGGCCGGCGCGGCGCACGAGCAGGCGGCCGGCCTGGGCAAGCCCGTGGTCGCGTTCCCCGGCACCGGCCCGCAGTTCACCGCGCGGTTTCTGCGGGAACAGCAGCGGCTGCTCGGCGACGCGCTCGTCGTCGCGCGCACACCCGAGGAGGGAGCGGCGTTGACGGCCGCCCTGCTGCGCGATCCCGGCGAGCGCGAGCGGCGCGGCCGCATCGGCCGTGAGCGCCAGGGCCCCCCGGGCGGCGCGCGGGCGATCGCGGAGTATCTCCTGGAAAGCCTCCGCGCTTGACGGCGCGCGAGCGTCTGTGGACGTGCGCCCTGCTGGCCGGCGTCGCCGCGCTGACGTTCTATCGCCTCGGCGCGGGTTCGTTGTGGGACCAGGACGAGACGAAGTACGCGGAAGTCGTCCGCGAGATCCTTCAGCGGGGCGACTGGATCACGCTGTTCGTGAACGGGGCGCCCTGGTACGTGCACCCGCCGTTCTACATGTGGGTGACCGCGCTCACGGTGCGCGCCGCCGGGCTGAGCGAGTTCACCGTGCGATTCTGGTCCGGGGCCTTCAGCGTCGCGACGGTGTACGCCACGGTGCTGATCGGCTGCGAGTTGTTCGGGGCGCGCGCCGGGCTGGTCGCGGGCGCCCTGCTCGCCACCACGCTCCACTTCCTCGTCCAGTCACGCCTCGCGGTGTTCGACACCGTGCTCCTGGCCTGGATCCTGTTCGCGGTGCACGCGTTTCTCCGCGCGTACCACAGCGGCCGCCGCGGAGACTACCTGCGGTTCTTCCTGTACTGCGGGCTGGCGACGCTGACCAAGGGGCCCATCGGCCTCGTGCTTCCGGGGCTGGCGGCCGCCGCGTTCGTCACGGTCCGCCGCGCATGGCGCCGGTGGCGCGAGGTGCCCTGGGCGTCCGGCCTGGCCATGTACGCGGTGGTCGGCCTGTCGTGGTACGGCGTGGAGACGTGGCTGCACGGGCGCGCGTTTGCGTCCACGGTGTTTGGCTACTATGGGCTCGGCCGCTTCTTTGGGGTCGTGGAGAACCAGGCCGGGCCGTGGTACTACTACGTTCCCATCGTGCTCGTGGGGGCCTTTCCCTGGACCGCGTTCTGGCCGGCAGCGGCGGTGTTCCACGGCCGCCGGCTCAGGCACGACGGGAGCCTCTTTGTCGTGCTGTGGTGTGTCCTGACCTTTGTCTTCTACTCGGTCGCGGGGACCAAGCTCCCAAACTATGTCCTCCCGATCTACCCGCTCGCCGCGGTGGGCGTGGCGAGTTGGTGGGATGCTTCCGAGGCATCGATGCGGGCGGCCGGCGTATCGGTGGGGCTTTTGATTGTGCTCCTCGGCGGACTGGTTTGGGGCGTTGCGGGGTATCTCGCGCGTCTCTACCCGGACCGCTTTCACGCGCTTGGGCACGTGCTGATCTGGCCGGCGGCCGCACTCGCGGCCGGCGTGGTGGCGGTTGGGGCGCTCTGGGCCCGGGGCGGGTGGCGCCTCGCCCCCGTGGCGCTGTGCGCGGCCATGGCGCTCACGTGGCTTGGAGTGATCGCGGGGATTGCGCCCGTCGTAGAGGCGGAGAAACCCATGAAGCCGCTTGCGCTGGAGATCCGCAGCGCCCTGCGGCCGGGCGACCGCATCGTGGGCTACCGGTTCGACATCTACGCATCGCTCATCTACTACACCGGCCACCACGTCGACTGGATCGACGATCCCAGCGCGCTCCGGGCCGCCGTGTGCGAGCCCGGACGGGTGTTCATCGTCAGCCACGCTGCGGAGCTTGCCCGTGTGGGGCTGCCGGAGACCGAGAGGTTTGCCGAGCGCGGGGGCGTGCGGGTGCTGCTGAAGCCGGCGGAGGAGCGGTGCCGCCTCTAGAGACAGACACGGCCCGGCATCGGGATGCGGCCAATCCCGGGGCCGCACCTGCGGCGCTCCTCGTCGCCGTTCGATGGAGAGGCGCAAGGATGAAAGGCACAAACGGCACAGTGGGATCGCCGTAGCGTAGGAGGCTCTGCCATGGCGTTTGCGACCGTTGACGGCGTGCGTCTTCACTACGAGGTGACCGGCGAGGGCTTTCCGCTCGTGCTCGTGCACGAGTACGCCGGCGACGGCCGGGGCTGGCGGCCGCAAGTCGCGTTCTTCGCGCGCCGGTACCGCGTAGTGACCTACAACGCGCGCGGGTATCCGCCCTCAGACGTCCCCGAGGCGCCGACCGCATACTCGCAGGACGCCGCAGTCGGTGATCTCTTAGGTGTGATGCGGCACCTCGGCATCGAGCAGGCTCACGTCTGCGGACTCTCGATGGGCGGATACGCCGTGCTGCACTTTGGGCTGCGCCATCCCGAGATGGCCAGGTCGCTCGTGGTGGCAGGCTGCGGGACCGGGTCCGACGACCCCGCCAGGTTTCGGCGGGACGCCGAGGAACTCGGCCGGCGCATCGAGCGCGACGGGATGGAACGCGTCGGACCGGTCTACGCCAAGGGGTCCACGCGTCTGCCGTTTCTCCGGAAAGATCCGCGGGGATGGCAGGAGTTCGCGGACGCCCTCGCCCGGCACTCGACCACCGGCAGCGCCCTGACGATGCGCGGCGTGCAGGCGCGGCGTCCGAGTGTCTACGACCTCGAGGCGCAGCTCCAGCGGCTGACCGTTCCGATGCTCGTCGCCGTTGGGGACGAGGACGAGCCGTGCCTGAGGCCCGGCCTGTTCCTTAAGGATCGCGTACGGTCCGCCGGCCTGCTCGTCCTGCCGGCCACGGGCCACGCGATCAATCTCGAGGAGCCGGCAGCGTTCAACCGCGCCGTGAGCGACTTTCTCACGCTGGTGGAGGCGGGCCGCTGGGCGGCCCGCCAAGCGAGCCCGCGTCAGACCTCGGCGCTCCTCCCGGAGCAAGGTCTTTTGGGCACGTGACGCCGGTCGAGGTGCGGTCCGGCGGCAAGCTCAGCCGCAAGGAACCGCGCCGGCGGGTGCTCCGTTTCTCCAAGTAAGACGGCGGAGGGGACAAGGGCATTTGGAGGAGCGGGGCGTGCGCATCCTTTCATCGATCGGCGGGCTGGCCATTCTACTGAGTGCGCTATGGGCATCCGATACGGCGCTTGCACAGTCCCCGCCCGCGCCGTTTCCAGACGTGCCGCCGTGGCATTGGGCGTATCAGGCGGTCCTTAAGGACGAGCAGGCCGGGCTCGTGATCGGCTATCCGTCCAGCCCGGCGGAGCTCGTGGCGACGTCGATCACGCAAGTGTACGACAGCTTCGTCCATGCGCACGCGACGGGCGCGCAGGCGTGGGCGGAACGCTTCACGTACGACCGGCCGTCGTCGTGGCCCGGACCGCTCGACCGCTCACAGGTGACGGCGTTCACGCTGACCGGCATGCGGCCGGTTGTCACCGGGGACACGGCCACCGCCACATTCAACGCGAGCGTCACCACGGCCGGCGCCGGGACGGCGGTGACCCCGATGCGGGTCACGCTCAGGCTCATGGAAGGTGACTGGAAGATCGATTACGCGACCTTGGCGCAGGCAAGCCCGCTGTTTCGCTAACCGGCTGAAGCTCAGCGCGCGATCAGGCGAAGCTCCCGCAGGCGGACGCGCATCGCGGCGGGCGTGACGCCGAACTCCTGCGCCATGGTCCGCACGATATCATCCGTGGAGACCTCGCCGGTAACCCCCGACCGGTTGCTGTCGGCGGTGAGCCAGTAGCGCCGGGTTTCGGCCACCGGCATCAACAGCTCGGCAGCAAACGCGCGTGCCTCGCGCTCGTAGATCACACGGCGATCCTCGAAGCTCCCGATCTGCGCGATCCCCGGCTGCGTGCTCTGGACGAGCTCGTGGCCCAACAGCACGTGGCCGAGCTCTTCCGCCAGCACCCATCGCCGCTCATTCTCCGACGAAAAGCGCCAGTCGCGGTTCAGGATGATGGCGCGCCGGCCGGCGACGTCGCCGATCGTGCCGCGGACCGCTCCGGGCAGCGCGTGCTCGACGATCGGAATGCCGGCCCGCTCGATCACGGCGCGGACGTTCACAGGCAGGCGCCGTTGGGTGAACGCCAGCAGGACACGGGCACGGTTGCGGGCGAGCGCATAGCGGGGTGCCTTGACGGCCTCCGACGTAAGCACGCGATCCTCCCGTCGCCACGACGCCGCGGAGACATGCATGGAATTCGGATCGGCGACAGGAGGGGCACCGTCTCCCCCCCGAGACGGAGGATGCTGGGTCGAGGGTGCGATGGCAGCGTCTGGTTGTCGTGGTGTAATAAGTTGTGCATCCGATAGTTCGGTGCTCTGTGAGGCGTCCCTGCCGGTGTCGCGCAATTTGTCCGAACGATCACGTGACGCAGCCGTAACCGCATCGTCGCCGTACGCTCCGGACGGCGCGCCGCAGGCTACCGGCGCGCCTGCTCGCGCCGGGGTGCACGGTCGGGCGTGCCAGTTTCGGGCGACGCCGTATGCTCGCGGACATGATTCACGTCGAGGTGCACGGCCCGGTGCGCCTGTTCCACAGACAACGCTCGGAGCCCACGCCGGCGGATTCACAAGGAAGGGGAGGCCCCTCGCAGAAGCCTCACGTCGGAGGATCGCCGTTGCCAACCTCGACCGCCGAGCCCGTGATCGCACGATGAAGCTGCTCGTCACCGGGGGAGCCGGTTTCATCGGCTCGAGCTTGGTGGACCGTCTCCTCGCCCTCGGGCACGACGTGACGTGCCTCGACAACTTCGATGGATACTATGAGCCGGCGTCGAAGCAGGAGAACCTCGCGGCCGCCTCACGGTCGCCGCGGTTTCACCTGGCCGAGGGCGACATCGGCGACGAGGCGCTGCTGGACCGCCTCCTCGTCGACCGCCCGGAGGTAGTTGTCCACCTCGCCGCCCGCGCCGGTGTGCGCCCGTCGATCGCGGATCCCGCGCTCTACGAGCGCGTCAACGTGCAGGGGACGATCACCCTGCTCGAGGCGTGCCGCCGGCACGCGGTGCCCTACGCGGTGTTCGCCTCGTCGTCGTCGGTTTACGGCGTGTCGCGCGACATCCCGTTCCAGGAGGATTCAAGTCGGCTGATACCGGCCTCACCATACGGCGTCACGAAGCTCGCCGGCGAGCTCTTTTGCCGGACCTATCACGACCTCTACGGGATCCCGATCACGTGCCTGCGGTTCTTCACGGTGTACGGGCCCCGCCAGCGCCCCGACATGGCGATTCACCGGTTCGTGCGCCTCACCGAGGACGGGCAACCGCTCCCCGTCTACGGGGACGGGACCGCCCGGCGGGATTTCACGTACATCGACGACGTCGTCGATGGCGTCGTGCGCGCGATCGAACGCCCCCGGGGTTTTCAAATCTACAACCTCGGCACGCATGAGACGGTGGCCCTCCAGGACCTCGTCGCCGCGATCGAACGGGCCGTCGGCAAGAAGGCTGCCATCGCGCGACAGCCGGTTCAACCCGGTGACGTCCCGGTGACGTACGCGGACATCACGCGGGCGGCGCGGGATCTAGGGTACGCGCCCTCCACGCGCATCGACGAGGGCATTCCGAAGTTCGTCGACTGGTTTCGGAGGACGCGGGCGGCGCGGATCTAATAGTCAGAAGCGGATGCCGGACGTGCCGGTCCCCGCAGACGCCCCGCTCGACCGCGGTTTTTCGCCGGCGCCCTATTGGATCTCGACGTCTTCCCAGAAGCCGATCCAGTGATCGACCTCTTTCATGGAGGGCTGCGGCGCCTCGTAGGACCACGCGGCACGCGGGCTGCGCGCCGCGCCGTCAACGACATCGTAGAACTGGACCCCGTGCGGGCAGGCAAGATCGCTGTCCGTCTTCGGCGTCGGTTGCAGCATGTCCATGCGGACGGCGTCCCGCGGGAAATAGAGGTAGCCACCGACTTCCACGGTGCGGTCGCTCGACGCGATCTTATGTCCACGCCATGTGGCCTTCATGCCGGATCCTCCGTGCTGGTGGTGAGGCTGGGTTTCCCTACGCTTCGGAGAACGCTGTGGGGGTGCCTGGCGATTTCAATGACAGGTCGAAGGGTTCGCGGATGATGTCAGGTCCCGTCAAAGATTGCTCGGCGAGTGCTCGATTTGCCTCGAGCACCATCTCAACCGCCTCGCGGAGGTTGGTCCGGGCTTCGTCGATGGTGGCGCCCTGTGTGTTGGCGCCCGGGAGTTCTTCCACAAAGGCAACATAACCCTCAGGCGTTCTCTGGAAAACAGCAGTGAGGGTCAAGCCCGGCATGTGCGACTACCTCAAAATGACGGCTTCTCGGTTGATTATACCGTGCGATCTTGTTAGCCGGGCGATCTGGTAATACATCCAGCGCGATCCTCACGCGGTTCCGGCGAGACCGGCGAGACATTCCCCGGTCCGCTCGAGTCCCGCGGCAAAGACGGCGGGGTCCTGGCCGATCCCGATGCGCAGGCGATGCTCATAGCCGAAGGCGGAGCCCGGGGCCAGCATGACGCTGTACCGCTCGGCCAGCAGGTTCGCGAGATCGAGCGACGGGAGCGGCAGGTGGTATCGGAGGAGGCTCAGCAGCCCACCGCGCGGCGAATGCCAGTCGACCAGGCCCTCGCGCGCCGCAAACCACCGCTCGGCGGTCGCGAGGTTCGCCGCGATGATGTGGCGATTTCGCTCGAAGATCCTCTCCCGATGGCGCAGTGCCGTCACGGCGAGCGCGTCGCTGAGCCGGCCGGGGCTGAGCGAGACGTAGTCCCGCAGCGCCCAGCAGCGCGCCGCGACGTCGCCGTGCGCGGCCAGCCAGCCGATTCGAAGCCCGGGCAGGCCGAACGGCTTGGAGAGCGTGCCGACGCTGACGCCCCGCGGCCCGAGATCGAACATCGGCGGCGCGGCCGGCTCCCCGCCGGGGACGCCGAGCCAGCGGTACGCCTCGTCCGAGAGCACCGTGGCGCCGGCCGCATCCGCGAGCGCGTAGACGCGGCGCACATCGACGTCCGAGAGCGCCGCGCCCGTGGGATTGTGCGGTGTGTTGAGGACGACCAGGCGCGTCTTGCGCGTGATGAGCCGGGCGAGGTCGTCGACGTCGAACCGAAAACCGTCCTCCTCCTCGCGCGCCCGCCAGTGGGCCACCTCACAGCCCAGACCGCGCGGCACGCTGTAGAGCTGTTGATAGGCGGGATAACATGCGACCACGTGATCGCCGGGCTCCAGCAGGAGCTGAAACAGCAGGAAATTTGCTTCGATGGCGCCGGTGGTGACCAAAATCTCGTCCGGCGTCGCTCCGCGGTACGTGGCCGCGAGCAGCTCGCGCAGCTCCTCGGTGCCGCGCGCCTCCGAGTAGCCGAGGCGAAGATCGAGGAGCGAGTCGAGCGCGGACGCGCGCTCGGCGTCCGGGAGGAGCTCGAGCAGGTCGCGCGCACGGAGCGGGAGGATGCCGCTTTCGGCAAGGTCGTATTGCACCCGGGTCTCCCAGGTGGTCATCCAGCGCTCGAGCGCAAACGGCTCCATTCTCACAACACGTCCTCCCGCCGCGTCGCCGGCGTCTGGCGCTCCGCCCGCTACTGCGTCATCGCATTAGTTCGGCAAGGGTGGGTGCCGGGCGGACCTGACCTCCTCTCCACGCACCGACGCCCGACCAATGCCGTGCCTTCGCTTCGTTTGCAGCGCAAGTAAGGTGACGCCACGCAGTTGTGAGTATCGCGGGCGTCGACCGGAGGCGGCCAAGCCGCCGGAGGGGTCGAGGCCCTCATTGGATTGGATTCATGAAGGCCGAGACCAACCCCGCTCCGGCCAGGCCCGCCCGACCCGTCTACCCTGGTCCCACACACGAGACGGCGGACTAGCGCTGTTGCCCGGCGTGCGCCGGTTGCGGCATCCCGCCTTCCATGTATGTACGGTGCCAGATCTGCAGCGCGAAGAGGTTCCAGAGCTTCTTCCGGTGGTCGTGCGTCCCGGCCACGTGCTCGTTGAGCAGACGCGCGACGGCTTCCGGGTTCAAGAGCCCCTGACGGGCGAGGCGCTCCCGGCCGAGCACGTCGCCGAACAGGTCGCGCCAGGGGCCGCGGATCCACGCGCCAACCGGCACCCCGAACCCTTTCTTGCGCCGGCGCAGAATGCGGTCCGGCAGGAGTCCCTTGAGCGCACGCTTGAGCAGAAACTTCGTGGTGAGCCCGCGGAGCTTTTGGTGGGCCGGCAGGCGGCTTGCGAACTCCACAACCGCGGTATCCAAGAACGGGCAGCGCACCTCGAGCGAGCACGCCATGCTGGCGCGGTCCACCTTGACCAGCACGCCGTCCTGCAGGTAGAGCTTGGCGTCGAGATAGAGCAGCGTGCCGAGCCAGCCGCGGTCCTCTGCCGCGCGCAGGTGCCCGCGGACCTCGGCGAGCAGGTCTGTCGCCTCGACCGCGCGCCACACGTCGGGCGCGAGCACCGCGGAGAGTTCGTCCGGACCGAACGTGCCGAGCCACAGCGTGTGCCGGAGTGCGAGCGGGTGGCCGAGGCCGGACAGGAACCGGCGGATCTTGAAGTCCAGGCTGAAGTCGCTGTAAGAGACCGGCAGGCGATCGGCCAGCGCGCGGGCGCCGGCCAGCACCGGGCGCGGAGTCCAGGCGAGCCGCCGCGCCATCTGGTGCGCCTGGTACGTGGGATAGCCCGCGAACAGCTCGTCCCCGCCGTCGCCGGAGAGGGCCACGGTCACGGACCGCCGCGTGAACCGCGAGAGCAGGTAGGTGGGCAGGATCGAGGCGTCGGCCAGCGGCTCGTCGAGGATCTCGCCGAGCCGTTCGGCGAGCGCGGCCATGACGGCCGGCGCCATCACCTCCTCGTGGTGGTCCGTGCCGAGGCACGCCGCCACCTCGCGGGCGTAGCGCGACTCGTCGAAGGAGCGCTCCTCGAAGGCGATGCTAAAGGTCTTGACCGGGCTCGGGCTATGCCGTGTCATCAGCGCCGCGACCGCGGACGAGTCGATCCCGCCGCTGAGGAACGCGCCGAGCGGGACGTCGCTCAGGAGCCGGCGCGCGGTCGCCGCGTCGAGCAGCTGTACGAGCCGATCCGCCGCCTCTGGGGCGGACGCGCTGTTCGTGTCCGGCGCCGGTAGATCCCAATAGCGGGAGACACGGGCGTCTCCGTCCTCGAACACGAGCACATGGCCCGGTGGGAGCTTGGCCACCCCGTCGAAGATCACGAGCGGCGCCGGCACGTAGTCGAACGCGAGGTAGCGCGCCAGCGCCGCCGCCGAGAGCGCCGGTCTGAAGGCGGGGTGCCGCAGCAGCGCCTTGAGCTCAGAGGCAAACACGAGACCGCCACGGGGCCGCGCGTAGTGGAGCGGCTTTTTGCCCATGCGGTCGCGCGCGAGCACGAGCCGCCGCAGCCGCGCGTCCCACACCGCAAAGGCAAACATGCCCTCGAGCCGTGAGACGAGGTCCGGCCCGTGGTCTTCGTAGAGATGCACGAGGACTTCCGTGTCCGACCGCGTGCGAAACTGATGGCCGCGCCGCGCGGCCTCGGCGCGGAGGTCCGGGAAGTTGTAGATCTCGCCGTTCTGGACGACCCAGACGGTGCCGTCCTCGTTCGCGATGGGTTGATGGCCGCCCGCGACGTCGATGATGCTGAGCCGCCGGGCCCCCAGCACCGCGCCGCCCGTATGGTACCCCTCGTCATCGGGGCCCCGATGCCGTAGCGCGTCGCACATCGCGCGGATCACGGCGTCCGCCGGGTGCTCGATGAGCGTGTCGGCCGTAAACCCCGCGATGCCGCACACGGCGCCGCTACGGCCTCATCGCAAGAGGGAGGGTGCCTGCGGGCGGACGCGCTCCGGGGAGATGCCGTGCCCGGTGATGCGCCGCACCACGTAGATCGGTTTTGCCTGCGACTCGTGATAGGTCCGGACGATCAGCTCCGCCAGCAGGCCCATCAGGATCAACTGCAGCGCGGACACGAAGCAAAGGCCGGCGATCCACGCGAGCGGATTCTGGTGCACCCACACGCCGTACGCCAGCTTCTGGACGGCGACCACGACGGTGACGAGGAGGCCCGTCGCGGCCAGCGCAAACCCCGCGCCGCCGAAAACATAGATCGGCTTGGTGACGTAGCCGCTCAGGAAGCGCACCGTCAAGAGGTCGAGCAGCACCTTGAGCGTGCGCACGAGTCCGTACTTGGACCGGCCGAACCGGCGCGGGCGGTGGTTGATGGGCAACTCGGTGATCCGGGCGCCGATCGACGCCGCAAAGCCCGGGATCAACCGGTGCATCTCGCCGTAGAGGTGCACGTGGTCCAAAATCTCGCGCCGGTACGCCTTGAGCGTGCACCCGTAGTCGTGCAGCTGCAGGCCGAGCACGGCGGAGATCGCGCGGTTCGCGAGGATCGAGGGAACGCGACGGGTGAGCAAGGGGTCCGCCCGGTTCTTGCGCCACCCGCTCACGACATCGTACCCTTCGTCGAGCTTGTCCAGGAGCCGCGGGATGTCGGCGGGATCGTGTTGTAAGTCTGCGTCCAACGCGACCACGATGCGGCCGCGCGCGTGATCGATGCCCGCGGCGATCGCCGCGGTTTGTCCAAAGTTGCGGCGGAGCTGGATCGCCACGACACGCGGGTCCGCCCGCGCGAGCTCTTCGAGGACGTGGAAGCTCAGGTCGGAGCTGCCGTCGTCGACGCAGATCAGCTCCCACGGCCGGCTGAGGGGCGCCATGGCGGCCGCGATCTCGGCGTGCAGCGTGCGGAGGCTCTCGGCCTCGTTGTACACCGGCACCACGATGGACACGTCCACCGCGGCGTCACGGGATCCCATGGTCGGCGCCTCCGGGCACAGGATGCGCGGCCCTGGGGGCCGCGCCGGCGGGCCGCCTCGCGGCGAACACGCCGGCATAGAACGCTTCTTGGAGCAAGTTCTTATAGCATTCGTTGAGGAGGAGCAACCACCCGCGACGCTCGCCGACCGGCACCAGCCGCCGCAGGAGCGGCATCACGAGCGGCGTCCCGTACACGAGCCGCTTCAGGGGCAGCATCCACGGCTGGATCTCGAGAAACACGCCGAGGCGCCGGGCCCGGCCGTGCTTTCGCCAGACGTAGACGGCGCACATCCCCGCCTCGGACATCTTGGCAAGCACGCCGTCGAGAGTCTCCACGTGATGGTGATACCCGCGGGCCCCGGGGTCGTACTCGAACACGACGCCCATCGCGTCCATCCGCAGCGCGAGGTCCAGGTCTTCGTAGCCGTAGCCGGGGAACCCCTCGTCGAAGCCGCCCGCCGCCTCGAGGTCGCCCCGCAGCATCGAGATGTTCCGTGAGACGACATGGTACGGCGACATGCGGTGCCGGCTGCGCACCGTGAGATCCGGGCTCACCTGCTTGACCCGCATGAACGGGGTGGTGAGGCTGTCCGGGTGGATCATCGTGGCGCCCTGCACCGCGATCCGCGACGCCCCCGCCGGGTAGTGCCGGTGGTGCGCGGCCAGCAGGCCGGGATCGGCCCAAAAGTCGGCGTCGATGAACAACACGACGCGGCCCCGCGACGCGCGCCAGCCGAGATTCCGCACGGCGGAGGCCCCGCGGTGCGGCTGGACCGCGTGGCGCAGCGGCACCGGACCCCCGACCGTTCGCAGCATGGCGGCCGTCCCGTCGGTCGATCCGTCGTCGGCCACGACGATCTCGTACTGGTCCCGCGGAAAGGCTTGGCGCGCGAGGTGTTCCAGCGTGCGCGCGAGCACGTCGCACCGGTTGTAGGTGGCGACGACGACGCTCAGCTCCATGGCTAGGTGCGGCGGACCTGCGCCGCGGGACTGAGCGCGGCCGCCCGTGTCCGCCTGAGCGCCGTAAAGACCCCGTCGTAGTACGCTTCCCAGATCAGCTCCGTGTAACATTCATTCGCGAGCAGCAGCCAGCCGCGCGCCTCGGCGTACGGCCGCAGCCGGCGAAACAGCGGCATGAAGAGCGGCGTGCGAAACACGAGCCACTTGAGCGGCAGCAGCGCGGGCAGGATCTCGAGAAACAGGCCGAGCTGCGCGGAGCGGCCGTGCTTCTGCCAGAAGTACACCGCGCCCTCGCCCGCCTGCCTGAGCTTGCGGCAGCTGGCGTCGAAGGTCTCGACGTGGTAATGGTACCCGAGGGCCCCCGGATCGTACTCGAAGCGGACGCCCCTGGCCCGCATCCGCATCGCGAGCTCGATGTCCTCCCATCCGTAGCCGGTGAAGCCCTCGTCGAACCCGCCCACCGCCTCGAACTCGCACCGCGGGATGGAGAAGTTCCGCGTGATGATGTGCACCGGGGCCAAGTTGTGGCGGCGGCGGACCGAGAGATCCGGGGTGATCTCCCGGGCCCGCATGAACGGCGTGGTCCGCGCGTCGGGGTGGGTGAGCGTCCGGCCCTGCACACCGAGCCTGGATACGCCCGGCGGGTAATGGGCGTGATGCGTCGCGAGCAGCGCCGGCGCCGCCCAGATGTCCGCGTCGATAAAGAGCAGCACACGGCCCCGCGCCGCGCGCGCTCCCCGGTTGCGCGCCGCGGACCGCCCGCCGTTCGCCTGGACGACATACTGAATCGCGACCGGCCCGCGCCGGGCCTCCGCCACCATGGCCCGCGTGCCGTCGGTCGAGCCGTCATCGGCGACCACGATCTCGTACGCGCTCGGCGGGAGCGTCTGCCGCGTCAGCGCCTCGATGGTCCGGCGCAGCACGTCGCAGTTGTTGAACGTGGGGATGACGACGCTGATCTCCACCGGCGCTATTGTATCATCGCCCGCGCCGGACGACCGGCGCATCGCCACGGGCGCGCCGCGTCACGGGCCGTCGGCCGCGCTCGCCGCCCCGCCGCCGTCGCGGGCGCGCAGGCGAGCCAGATACCGCTCGTTCAGGATCCCCGAGAGGAGGACGCGGCCCAGGGCGGGCAGGCCCCAGCGCTGCGAGCGCTCCACGAGGATCTCGACATTGCCTGAGTGCACGAGCCCGAACCCGCGCTGCACAGCGTTGAGGAGCAGGTGGAGCGGCGTGAGTTGGACGGCAAACCGTGATTCGAGCGTGGGGTGCTTGGCGTAGAAGAGCCGGGCCGTCCGGGCCCGCTCGTCTTCTTTGGTCAGCATCGCGTCGAGCGCGCCCCGCACGGCCTCCGACCGGTAATGGTACAGGGGCGCGTCGCGGCGTACACACGCCGGAGGCCCAGGCGCCGCAGCCGCAGCCCGAGGTCCAGCCCTTCCCAGCCGTATGGGAAAAACGTCTCGTCGAACAGCCCGGCACGGAGCACGTCCGCGCGCCGCACCGATCCGTTGTCCGTGTCGAAGTACGCGGTCGAGATATCGAGCACGCCGCCGCGGACGTCGAAGGGGCGGTCCAGCGACTGCGTCACGATGACCGGGCCGCGACAGACAATGCCCTCCGGGTGCGCTTCGTGCGCCGCGAGGTGGGCGGCCAAAAACCCTGCCGGGGCGAACGAGTCATCGTCCACAAACGCCACGATCTCGCCCCGAGCGGCGCGGATCGCCGCGTTCCGCGCTGCCGGCACGCCCGCGCGGCGGTCCACCCGCGAGCAGCGGATGGCACAGCGGGCGCGGCGCGTGGCCGCGTCGACGACGGACGGCGTCTCGTCGGTCGAGGCGTCGTCGGCGACGACGACCTCGTAGCGGGAGGGATCGAGTGTCTGCCGCTCCAGCGCCTCGAGGCAGCGCGCCAATACCGGCGCGCGGTTGCGCGTCGCCGTGATCACGCTGATCGCGCACGTCACGGCGTCGGCGCCGGGGCGGGTGCCGCGGTCCGGGCGGTGTCCTCGAGGAGCTGGCCGCGGACGAGGCGGCTGTAGACGCCGTCCACGACCGTCAGATCGTCGTGGCTGCCCATCTCCACGATCCGGCCCTCCAGCATCACGACGATCCGGTGGGCGCTGCGGACGGTGGACAGGCGGTGCGCGACGATAAAGGTCGTCCGGTCCTGCGTCAGGCGCGCCATCGCCTCCTGGATCGCTTCCTCGGACTCGCTGTCGAGCGCCGAGGTAGCCTCGTCCAGGATGTACACGGCCGGATCGTTCAGCACGGCGCGGGCGAGCGCGAGCCGCTGCCGCTGCCCGCCGGACAGCCCCATCCCGCCTTCTCCCAGCACCGCGTCGTAGCCGCGCGGCAGCGCCGAGATGAACGCGTGGGCGCCCGCAACGCGGGCCGCAGCCTCCACCTCCGCGCGCGTGGCGCCGGGCCGGCCGTACGCGATGTTGTCCGCGACGCTGCCGGCAAACAAGACCGTCTCCTGCGGCACGAGGCCGATCTGCCGGCGCAGCGACGCGATCGCAACGCGCCGCAGGTCGTGGCCGTCGATCTCCACGCCGCCCTCGCTCGGATCGTAGAAGCGCGGGATCAGGTTGACGAGGCTGCTCTTGCCGGCGCCGCTCGGGCCGACGATCGCGATGTGCTCGCCCGGCTCCACGTCGAGGGTGATGTCGCGCAGGGCGTCCCGTCCCGGCTCGTAGGCGAGCGAGACGTTGCGAAACCGCACGCGGCCGCTGAGCGGCGGGAGCGGGAGGGGGTGCGGGTCTTCGCGCACCGTCTCGGGAACGTCGACGACCTCGAAGACCCGGACGAGCCCGGCCATGGCCTGACGCGCTTCGGAGTACAGCCGCGTCATTCCCATGGCCGGATCCATCGCCAGCGCCAGGTAGCCGAGGAACGCGAGGAGCGACCCCGCCGTCATCTCGTGCCGGGCGACGTCCCGCGCGCCCAGCCACAGGACGAACACGAGCGCGAGCGTGGTCAGCAGGCTGACAAACGACACCTCGATCGCGATGAGCCGGCGGATGCGATAGTTGGCGTCGAAGGTGCGATCGTTCTCGGTGTCAAACCGCGCCTGCTCGCGCGCCTCCTGCACGAAGGCCCGGATGATGCGCGCGCCGACCACCGACTCCTTGATGAGCCGCGTCAGCGCCGCGACCTGCTGCTGCGCGCTCGCGGAGCTCCGCTGGACCTCGCGGCCGAACAGCCGGGCCACGCCGAAGAAGACCGGCAGCGCGAGGAAGACGACGAGCGCGAGACGCCAGTTGATGGTAAAGACCATCACGATGATCCCGACGAGCGTGAGCACGGTCGTGATGAGGTCCACCAGGCCGTTGAGCAGGCGCGATTCCACTAGCTGGGTGTCCTGGATCGTGCGGGAGATGATCTCGCCGCTGTGCCACCGCGCGAATCGGTCGAGCGACCACCGCTGCACGTGGTGGAAGATCCGGGCGCGGAGGTCGGCCACCAGCCGGTGGCCGACGTATGCGAGCAACGACAGCTGCCCGTACAGACAAACGCTGCGAAACGTGTAGATCCCCAGCACGACGACCGCGCTGCGGTTGAGGACGGCCAGGCTACCTGTTTTGATCACGACGTCGGCCTGGTTGCCGAGGTAGCGGGGCACGTACAGCCACGCGACCGCCGCGAACACCGCGGCGCCGACGCCGCCGCCCAACTGCACAGCGTACGGCCGGACGAACGCGGCGAGCCGCCGCAATTCAGCCATATCCGTCATTATAGCGTCCACCTGCAGGGGCAGGTAGAGGCAACGGGAAACTGTTGTGTCCGGAGGCGAGATCATGCGACCGGCAGCGACGAGCTTTCGCGAGTACGACATCCGGGGCGTCGTGGGGCGCGACCTGGATGCGGAGGCGGCGGAGATTCTGGCGCGCGCGTTCGGGACGTACCTCGGTGAGGCACGGGTCCAAGGCGCCGTGGTGGGACACGACAATCGGGCCAGCTCGCAGGCGTTCTACGACGCGGCGATCCGCGGTCTGCGCGACGCCGGCCGCGACGTCACGGCGATCGGCCTGGCGATCACGCCGGTGTTCTACTTCTGCCTCCATCACCTCCGTGTCGGCGGCGGCATGATGGTCACCGCCAGCCACAATCCGTCCGAGTTCAACGGGTTCAAGCTGGCCTGCGGGCCGGGCACGCTGTACGGCGCGGAGATTCAGCGCGTCCGGGAGATCGCCGAGCACGAGCCGCCGCGGCGGCCGCAGGGGCGGCTCGACGCCGCGGAGGTCGCCGGGGCCTACGCCGCGATGCTCGCGGACCGCATCCGGCTCGGCCCGCGCCGGCTGCGCGTGGCGCTGGACTGCGGCAACGGCACCGCGAGCGCGTTCGCTCCGGAGATCTTCCGCCGGTGGGGCAGCGAAGTGCTGCCCCTCTACTGTGAGTCCGATCCGGCCTTCCCGCACCACCACCCCGACCCCGTGGAGCCCCGTAACCTCGTCGACCTCATCCGTCTCGTCAGGGAGGAGCGGGCCGATGTGGGCATCGGCATCGACGGGGACGGGGACCGCATCGGAGCGGTGGATGACCGCGGCGAGATCCTGTGGGGAGACCAGTTGATGGCGCTGTACTGGCGCGAGGTACTCGCGGCCCACCCCGGCACGATCGCGCTCATCGAGGTGAAGTGCTCGCAGGCCCTCGTCGACGAGGTGCGGAGACTCGGGGGGCGCCCGGAGTTCACACGCACCGGCCACTCGCTCATCAAGGCGCGCATGCGGGAGGTCGGCGCGGTGTTTGCCGGCGAGATGTCGGGCCACATGTTCTTCGCGGACGAGTACTACGGCTACGACGACGCCGTGTACGCCGCGGGCCGCTTGCTCCGGATGCTCTCGCACACGGACCGGCGGCTCTCCGACCTGGCGGCGGAGATTCCCCATTACTTTGCGACGCCGGAGACCCGCGTCGAGTGCCCGGACGATCGAAAGTTCGCCGTAGTGGAGGCCTTGACCCGCGACTTCCGCGAACGGTACGAGGTGATCGACGTCGACGGCGCGCGCGTGATCCTGCCGGACGGGTGGGCCCTCGTTCGCGCGAGCAATACGCAACCGGTGCTGGTCGTCCGGGCCGAGGGCAGGACGCCCGAGGCTCTCGAGCGCGCCAAGCGGGTGATCACGGACGCCCTCCGGCAGCACCCCGAAGCGGCCCCGGTGTCCTGGTAACGGAGACGATGGAGCGGACGTGCTGGCTCGCCCGCTGACTCGCGCCGCGCTCTGGGCGGCGCGGGCGAGGCGGCGGCGCGGCGGGCGAACCGCGGCACTCCCTCGGGGCGCACGGGCGCTCGGCGCCGCGCTGCTGCTCGTGGTCTCTCTCGCCCTCCCGGCGCTGGGCGCGGCGGCGCCGCCCGCACCCGGCGCACCGATCACCGTGACCGGCGACCACGTGCAGTACGATACGAGCACCGGCGACTTCACGGCGGACGGCCATGTCAAGGCGACGCAGGCCGACCAGACGATCACCGCGGATCACATGACGGGGAACGTCACCACGGGGATGGTCCACGCGGAGGGGCACGTGGTGCTGACCCAGCCCGGGCAGACCGCGACCGGCAACACGCTCACCTACAATTACCGCACGCGCGTCGGCAACATGGAGACCGTCACGTCGAAGTACGGCCCGTGGAACCTCACCGGCCGCTCGCTCCAGACCGCCCGGGGCCAGGGCGTCGGCTACAACACGTCGGTCACGCCGTGCGATCCCAAGCATCCCGCATTTCTCGTCCGGTCGAAGCGCGTCGTCGTGATCCCGGACGACCACCTCACCGCGTACCAGTCGACGCTGTACGTGTACGGCGTGCCGGTCGCGTACCTGCCCGTGTACACCGCGTCGCTCCGGCGGCAGCAACGCAACCGGGGCAGCGGGCCGACCGTCGGCTACACCAACTTCGACGGGCTGTTCATCGAGTGGAATCAATGGTTCCCCGTGGGTGACGCCCAGGACCAGTTCCGCATCCGCTACAGCGCGAGCAGCCCCACCCCGTTTACCGCCGAAAACACGCTGGTCCAGCGCATGGCGGACCACGTGTGGACGCTGCACCTGGGCCGCCAGGAATTCTACGACATCAACGGCAACCTGGCGAACGTCGACCGCAACTCCCTCGACGTCGCGTGGGACGCGCACGATATCCCCGGCGTGCCGGCCGCGTATCAGCTTGAGGCCCACTACGGCGACTACAACGAGATCAGCACCGGCGTGCACACGACCCGCGCCAACGGCATTTTGACCGTGTCCAGCCACACGTTTCAGCTGACGAAATCCATCAGCGGCGCGATCGCCGCGTACTATCGCTACGACGCTTACGGCACCGGGCAGCAGCGGAACATCTTCTCCACCCAAGCGGCCGTGTCGGAGCCGCTCAACGCCGTCAGCTCGGCCACGCTTTCCTACAACCTGCTGGCGATCAACGGGTTCAATCCGCCCCAGTTCGTGACGAACGGCGGTCCCTTTTCGCCGTTCTCGTTCGACAGCCAAAGCCCCGCCGACTCGCTGACGCTGACGTACTCGTACTATCCGGGGAAGGGGCTGTTCAACTCGGGCTCGATCAACTTTCAGTACGGCATCGACAGCCAGCAGTTCGCGAGCACCGCCTCGGCCAACTTCCAGGTGAGCCCCACCATCCTCTTTACGACCTCGGCCACGTACAACTACACGCAATCGCAGGTGACCGAGGTGGACTACGGGTTGAACGCCACCTGCGACTGCCTCCAGCTCGGCGTGCTGTACCGCACGTTTCCGAACAGCCCGTCCAACAACACCTGGTACATTACGCTCGGCATCAACACCCTGCCCGGCGCAAGCACGCAGTTCCAGCTTGGCGGGGGCGGCCTGAACACGACGATCCGCTAAGTCTTTTCCGACTCCCCGCCCGGCCGTATAGTGAGTGGTGTCCCAATAGTCCGCGCGTTCTTCCGTCAAGTGGGCATGATCTTAGGATGTGGTGAGCCTGCACACGGAAGGAGTTGCTTCTCGATGCTTCGAACGGGTCGCATCATGCGCCGATATGTCGCCGCCCTCGTGGTCGTCGGCTGCGCCGTCATGGCCGCGGCGCCCGCGCGCGCATTTACCATTGCGGACACCTCGCTCCTGCCGCCCGTGTTTGCGGATCTCCTCAACCATCCGCCTGTGCTGCGCGTCGACGCCGTGCCCGACCTGTACGACGGAGGCTACGCCCGCATCAGCGTGTACGCCGAGCGGCCGGAGATCAAGGGCATGCGGATCGATCAGTTGTGGGTCCGGCTCGTGGGCGCGAGCTTCGATCCCGAGGCCCTGCGGCAGGGGACGCTCAAGGTGCTCGACGTGCGGGAGAGCAACGTGTACGGCAAGCTCGCGCTGGCGAGCGTCCAGGACTTCCTGAACCATCAGGGGGCGGTGCGGGACGTCCAGCTCAGGGCGCAGGAGGACGCGATTACGGCCGTCGGGACCGTGATGTACAACGGCGTGCCGACGCGCGTCCGGATGCAGGGCGTCTTCCAAGTGTACGGGGCGCCCGAGGTATTTTTTCACCTGCAGCAGCTCTTCGTCAACTCGCTGCCATTGCCGTACGTCCTCGTCGACAAGATCGAGCGGCAGATCAATCCCGTGCTCGACTTTCGCAGCTGGCCGGTCCAGTTTCCCCTGCGCACGTTCCGCCTGGACAAGGACGTCTTCGTGTTGAGCAGCCAGGCCGATTACTCGCAGCCCTGCGCAGCGTGCGGGGGCACGCCCCTGCAGCTCAAGCCGTGACGCGGCCCGACCACCCGTTCCTGGCGCGGCTCCGGCAGGGCCCGCTCGTGTGCGACGGCGCCATGGGGACCTTGCTGTACGCACGCGGCGTGCCCTTCGACCAGTGCTTCGACGCGCTCAACGTCACGCAGCGCGAGCTCGTCCTGAACGTCCACCTGGATTATCTGCGCGCCGGCGCCGAGATGATCGAGACGAACACCTTTGGCGCGAACGCGGTGCGCTTGGGCGCGCACGGTCTTGCGGAGCGGGTGCGCGATTTCAACCGGCACGGAGCGAAGCTCGCGAAGGAGGCCCGCGACGTCTTCGGACGGCCCATCTGGATCGCCGGCTCCGTGGGACCGCTCGGCCGGCCGGTGGCGCCGTACGGGCGCATCACGCCGCCGGAGGCGCGCGCGGCGTTTCGCGCCCAGATCGACGCGCTGGTCGAGGGCGGGGTGGACGTCCTGATCCTCGAGACCTTCTCCGACCTCACCGAGATCCAGGAGGCGCTCCGGGCGGCCCGTGAAGCGTGCGACCTTCCGATGATCGCACAGATGACGTTTACGGACGACGGCCGCACGCGGTACGGCCACAGCCCGGCGGAGGTCGTCGCCGCGCTCGAAGGCCTCGGCGCCGACGTGATCGGCGCGAACTGCAGCGTCGGGCCGGTGCCGATGCTGGAGGTCGTGCAGCACATGGCCGCCGTGGCGCGGACGCCCCTGTCGGCCCAGCCGAACGCCGGGTTCCCCACGCTGATCGAGGGTCGCTACCTGTACCTCTCGTCGCCGGAGCACGTCGCGGCCTACGGGCGCAAGATGATCGCCGCGGGCGCCGTCGTGGTCGGGGGATGCTGCGGCACCACGCCCGAGCATATCGCCGCGCTGGCGCGCGCGGTCGCCGACCTGCGACCCGATTCTGTGGCGCCCGCCGTGGCCGAGCGGGTCGCGCCCCAAGACGCCGCGCCGCGCCGCGTGGATGAGCCGAGCGAGCTTGCGCGGAAGCTCGGCCGGGCCTTCGTGATCAGCGTGGAGGTGGACCCGCCCAAGGGCCTCGACGCGACCAAGGATCTCGAGGGCGCGCGGCTCCTCAAGGAGGCCGGCGCCGACGTGATCGACGTGGGCGACAGCCCGATCGGGCGCGTACGCATGAGCGCGCTCGCCATGTGCTATCTGATCCAACAGCACGCGGGCATCGAGACGATCATCCATTTCACCACCCGGGACCGCAACCTCGTCGGCCTGCAGGCGGATCTCATCGGCGCGCACGCGATGGGCGTCCGCAACGTGCTGGCGCTCACCGGCGAGCCGCCGCGCGGCGACTACCCGAACGTCACCGCAGTGTACGACGTCGACAGCCCGGGCCTCATCCGGATCATCAAGCAGTTCAACGACGGCCTCGACCTCAGCGGCAAGTCGATCGGCCACCCGGCCCGCTTCTTGATCGGGGCCGCGCTCGACATGCACCCCGCGACGCTCGAGCGGGAGTTGCCGCGCCTGGAGCGCAAGCTCGAGGCCGGGGTGGATTTTTTCATGACGCAGCCGATCTACGAGCCGGAGGTGCTGGACGCGTTCGAGCAGCGCGTGGGGCGCCTTCCCGTCCCGGTCCTGGTCGGCGTGCTGCCGCTGCAGAGCTCCCGGCACGCCGAGTTTCTGCACAACGAGGTGCCGGGCATCACCATCCCGCCGTGGGTCCGCGAGCGTATGCAGGCCGCGGGAAGCGCGGGGCGGGAGGAGGGGCTGCGCCTCGCGCGAGAGCTGCTCCTGGGACTGCTGGACCGGATCGACGGAGCGTACCTGATGCCGTCGTTCGGGCGGTACGAGGTGGTCGCCGCGCTCGTCCGCGATGTGCGGGCGAGGATCGGCGCGGGCTCGGGTCGGCTTCGCACGTGACCCCACGCGCACCATCGGCCGGCCCCTCGGGCGCGCAGGTCGTCAAGAGAAGCCACGCCGGCAAATCGGCCAAACGCTTGGCGCCGAGCCGCCTCATGCGTGGGTCTCCAAGGGTGGTCTCCGAACACCGCCGGGCGTTTCCGTGGCCGGCGCGGCCACAGGCGCGATCGTGACCGTCGGCCTCAATCACCCGGAGGCGGCGCCCGTGCGGCTGCCGGGTGGGGCATTTTCCACCTACATCCGCTGGGCCGCGCTCGCCATCGCCGCCTTGTTTGCCGCCGGGTATTCCACCATCGGGTTCGGCCTGCTGTTCTTCGGACAGGTGTGGCGGCTGATCCAGCGACGCGAGTGGCTCTGGGTTCGGACGCCGGTCGACTTGCCGCTCGCAGCATTCGGCGCCGTTCTGGTGGCCTCGGCGCTGCTGTCGCCGTATCGATCCGTCGCCGCGGTCGTCACGCTGGCGCTGATCCTGTCGGGGGTTGTCTACTTCGGCGGGTTGACGTGGCTCTTACGCCGCGACCCCGCGGTCCGGGGGCCGCTACTTCGGGCCTGGGCGGCCGGGTCGGCGGTGACGGGCCTCGCCGGGCTCGCCTACAGCCTGAGCCACCCGATCCGGCTCAACGGCGGCGAGGTCGTCCCCGAGCGGGCGGAGATCTTCCACGGCGTCGGGCCAAACGGACTCGGCACGACCATGATGCTCGGGAGCGTGCTCGCCCTTGGGCTCGCGTTTCGCAGCCGGGGCCGGGAACGGGCGCTCTGGGCCGTCGCGAGCGCCGTCGGCTTCGTGGCGTTGCTCGCGACGGCCTCGCGGGCCTCGATCGTCGGATGGCTGCTTGCCGTCGTGTTCCTTGTTTGGAAGGAACTACGGGGCCGCCCCCGCTTGGCCGCGGCGCTGCTCGTGGCCGGGCTCGCGGCGTTCGTCGTCCTGGTGGCCGCTTCTCCGCAGCTCATGTCCCGGATTCGGTACACCATGAGCGACGTCACGGGCAACCGTGTCCAGATCTGGGAGACCTCGCTCCGGATGATCGCCGAGCGGCCGCTCCTCGGCACCGGGTTTGGCACGTTCGAGACCGCGTACGACCGGCAAAAGAGTCCCGCCATGAGTCCCGAGCCCTTTGCCTTCAACATGGGCCTCAACCTGGCGGTGGAGACCGGGCTGCTCGGGCTGCTCGCCGCGTGCTGGGTCGGGGTCGAGGCGGCCCGAGCGTGGCGACGGAACGGGCGCGCGCTGTCGCCCGAGTTTGATCCCTACCGCGCCGCGATCGGCGCGCTGTGGCTCGGCCTGCTTGTCGATCAGCTGGCCGATAACACGCTGTTCTCGATCAGCACGAGCGCAGGCGCATGGCTGTTGCTCGCGCTGGCGATCGTGCCGGCCTAACGCCCGGCGCCCATCAGGCCCGCGACCGGACACGCCGGCGGCGCCGCGAGGCCTGAATTGCCAGCACACGCATGGTGCGCCACGCGCGTCCCCAACCGCGGAGTAGACGCTGAACCCGCAAGTTTGTGTTATGCGGCTTATGGAAAAATAAGCCGGCAGAAGACGCCGGCGAGTTCACGGTAACCGGTACGGCTTTCTCGATCCGTCGGATCCCCCGCACGGCGACACGCTCCCGATGGTTACCGAGGATGGGCGGACGGAGGATCGCACGGTGTGGCGTGGTTTCTTGGTACCGCCCTCCGCGTCGCTTCGAGATGCTGACCGGGAACAAGCCGCGGTCGAGTGGCACGGCGACATTGGGACAGCCGCTCGGTCGCGGTTACCCATGGGCGCGATCATGGTCGATGCGTGAGCGTGCGATCGCGCCTTTGTGGTGCGTCTGCGAGACCGTGTGGAACAGCGGGCTGGGGATCGGGCGTCCATCCTGTCAGCCGGACTGCGGGCGGCGCCCCGCGGTCCGGCAAAATTGCGTGCCCGGCTGGAGGATGATACCATGAGGCAGCATATCCAGAGATCCGGTGGGCCGGTGACCAGGATTATCAACGAGAGCGAGGCGGTTTCATGCGACTGAGCGTCATCGGCACGGGATATGTCGGGTTAGTCACGGCCGCCTGTTTCGCGGACCTGGGGCATCACGTAATCGGCGTTGACCGGGACGAGGAACGCATCCGCGCGCTGCAGGCCGGCCGCTCTCCGATCTTCGAGCCGGGGATCGAGGAGCTGCTGGCGCGCGGCGCGGAGCATCGGCGGCTCCGGTTTACGACGGATACCGCTGAGGCGGTGCGGGATTCCGAGGTCATCTTCATCACGGTAGGCACGCCGTCGCTCGAGAGCGGCGACGCTGATGTTACAGCTGTTGCGGCCGTGGCGGAGACGATCGCGGAATCCCTGCGCGACTACCGGGTGATCGTGGAGAAGAGCACGGTCCCCGTGCGCACCGGCGAGCGTATCCGGGATCAGATCATGCTTCTCACGGGCGGCTCGGTGCCGTTTGACATCGCCTCCAATCCCGAGTTCACGCGGGAGGGGTCGGCGATCTACGATTTCATGCATCCAGACCGGATCGTCATCGGTGTCACGAGCGAGCGCGCGGAGAAGCTGCTGCGCGAAGTCTACCGTCCGTTCGACTGTCCGATCCTCGTAACCAACCTGGCGACGGCGGAGCTCATCAAGCACGCGAGCAACGCATTTCTGGCGATGAAGATTTCTTACATCAACGCCGTCGCCAACGTGTGCGAGCGCGTCGGCGCCGACGTCAAGCTGGTCGCCGAAGGCATGGGCCATGACGAGCGGATCGGGCGGGCCTTCTTGAACGCCGGCGTGGGGTACGGCGGCTCCTGTTTCCCGAAGGACGTCGCAGCCTTCGTTCGGATCGCGAACGAGGCCGGCTACGACTTTCGCCTGCTGCAGGAAGTCGCCCGCGTCAATGAAGGGCAGCGCGAGCTGTTGATCCGGCATCTCAAAGACGCGCTGTGGGTGCTGTCGCACCGTGTCGTCACCGTCCTCGGCCTAGCGTTCAAGCCGAACACGGATGACATGCGTGAGGCTCCGTCCGTCTGCGTGATCGAGCGTCTGCTGCGGGAGGGCGCCCAGGTCAGAGCCTACGACCCCGTGGCCGAGCCAAACGCCAGCCGTCTGCTGCCGTCGGTCGCGTACTACGACGAGCCGTACGAGGCATGCCGGGGGAGCGATGCCGTGGTTCTCCTGACCGAATGGGAGGAGTTTCAGCGGCTCGACCTGATGCGCCTACGTTCGCTCATGCGGCGCCCTGTCATTGTCGACGGCCGTAACATTCTCGATCCCGCGAAGGCGCGGGCCCACGGATTTCACTACGCCGGGATGGGGCGATGAGGATCGTCCTGACGGGCGGCGCCGGGTTTATCGGGTCGCACCTATGCGACCGGCTGCTCGCGGACGGCGCGCATGTGCTGTGCCTGGACAACCTGCTTACCGGCCGCGCGGACAACCTCGCGCACATTTCCGAGCCGCGCTTCGAGCTTCGCCGGCACGACATCACGACGCCGATCGAGGTGGCGGGGCCGGTCGACTATGTGCTGCACTTCGCCAGCGCTGCGAGCCCCGTCGACTATCTTACGCACCCCATCAAGACGCTCAAGGCCGGCGCGCTCGGCACGTGGATCACGCTGGGCCTGGCGAAGGCCAAGGGTGCCCGGTTTCTGCTGGCGTCCACGTCCGAGGTCTACGGCGATCCGCAGGTCTCGCCGCAGCCCGAGACTTACTGGGGCAACGTCAACCCCGTCGGGCCGCGTGGCTGTTACGACGAGGCCAAACGCTTTGCCGAGGCCATCACGATGGCGTACTATCGGGCCCACGGCCTAAACACCGCCATCGTTCGGATCTTTAACACCTATGGACCGCGCATGAGACAGGAAGATGGCCGCGTCGTCCCGACGTTGCTGAACCAGGCGATGCGCGGGGAGCCACTCACAGTGTATGGCGATGGTACGCAGACGCGGAGCTTCTGCTACATCACAGATCTAGTCGAGGGGATCGCGCGCCTGGTTCGATCAGACGTCCACGAGCCTGTGAACCTCGGCAATCCGCAGGAGATTACAATCCTCGAGTTTGCCCGCAAGGTCCTAGCGATTACCGGCAGCCGCAGCGAGATCGTGCACAAGCCGCTGCCGCAGGACGATCCCGTGCGGCGCCGCCCCGATATCACGCGGGCCCGGACGCTCCTTGGCTGGGAGCCCCGCGTCTCGCTGGAAGATGGTCTACGGCGGACCCTCGAGTGGTTCACAGCGCGGGTCGGGAGTCACGCCTAGCGTGTGCGGCATCTGCGGCATCTATCGGCCGGACGGCGGGGATGCGGGGGACCTTCGGTCCGTTGCCGCGCGCATGACCGACACGCTTGTCCACCGCGGCCCCGACGACGCGGGCGTGTGGGGCGATCCGTCGGGACGCGTGGCGCTCGGCAATCGAAGGCTCGCGATCATCGACCTCTCTCCGGCCGGCCACCAGCCGATGGTCAGCGACGACGGCCGGGTCGCCGTCACCTACAACGGCGAAATCTATAACTTCCAGGAGTTGCGGCAGGAGCTGGAGCGGGCGGGTCGGCGATTCGCCGGCTACTCCGACACCGAGGTGATCCTCAACCTTTACCTTCGCGACGGCATCGAGATGGTGGGACGGCTTCGCGGGATGTTCGCGCTCGCCATTTGGGACGGCCGAAGCAGCCGCGTGATGCTTGCGCGAGACCGGCTCGGCATCAAGCCATTGTACTACGCGCGCAGCGGGGGAGGCTGGCTGTTTGCCTCCGAGATCCGCGCGATCCGGGCCGCCGCGCCAGCCTCGATGGCGGTGGACCCGCTCGGCGTGGCGGCATTTCTGCGTCTCGGCTCCGTCCCCGGTCCGCTCACGATCTTTGCCGGGGTGAAAGAGTTGCCGCCCGCGACGGTGTTCGTTCTCGGCGCGGACGCCGATGAGACGCCGAGTCCGTACTGGCGCGTGCCGGTCCCCGAGGAACAGGCGCGCGCAACAGACGCGCCTGCCGGCGAGTTGCGGGAGCGGTTCGTCGATGCGGTGCGGGGCCATCTCGTGAGCGACAGGCCGGTCGGCGTGTTTCTGAGCGGCGGCGTCGATTCCGGGGCGATCGTCGCCGCAATGCGGGAAGCGGGGCACGCGCACGTGCGCACGTTCTCGATCACGTTTCCCGAGGCAGAATACGACGAAGGCGTAGACGCTGCGCGGGTCGCGACGCGCTACGAGACCGAGCACACCGCGAGGCCGGTGTCCGGGGGCGACCTCGCCGCCGATCTGGATCGCATTGTCGGCGCGATGGACCAGCCGACGATCGACGGCGTCAACACCTACTACGTCTCGGAGGTCACCCGCCGGTCCGGGACCGTCGTTGCACTGTCCGGGCTTGGCGGCGATGAGCTGTTCGGGGGATATCCTTCGTTCCGGCGTGTCCCGAGGTTGCTGGCCTGGCAGCAGGCGGCGCGCCGGATCCCGCTGGCGCGGCCGCTCGCGGCGACGGCGCTCGGCATGATACCGTCCCCGCGGTCCTCGAAGCTTCGTGAAGGTCTTCTGCTGCCGGCGACGGCCCGGTCGGCGTATCTCGTGGTGCGGGGACTGCTGACCGGGGACGAAGTGGCCACGCTGCTGTGCCCCGGCGCCGTGCGCGAGGCGAGCGATCGGTTCGATGCCGCGGCGGCGCTCGGCGCGCTGGCCGAGGAATTGCCGGGCGACCCGGTGGCCGCGACGAGCGTTCTCGAGCTGCGCGGTTACATGCACAATCAGTTGCTGCGGGACACGGATGTGATGAGCATGGCCCACAGCCTGGAGGTGCGGGTCCCATTCCTTGATCATCCACTCGTGGAGTTCGCTTCGCGGCTTCCCGGCGCGCTCCGCGTCAACGGGCATCCGCCGAAGTGGCTGCTCCTCCGCGCGTTCGGCGACCGGCTGCCGGCGGAAGCGGCGAGGCCTAAGCGCGGGTTTACGTTTCCCATTGGGCCGTGGCTCCGTGGTCCGCTGCGCGCGCGAGTCGACGAAGCCCTTGGCGACGGCGGCGGTGGGCTGTTTCAGCGGGACGCGCTCGCCCGGCTCCGCGACCGCGTGGAGCGCGGACAGAGCCACTGGTCGCGGCTGTGGGCGGTCGCGGTGCTCTGCCGGTGGCTTGGTGGGGCCGGCGCCTGCGGCACGATGATCGCGTGATCGACACCCCGGGCTTCACGGCTTTGTGACCCCAACCCGCGAGTTCACCGGGGGCGCATCGCGAGCGCTCCGCCCCGGGCGGAGCGCACTGTCTGACGGGCGTCGCCGTCCCGAGTGTTCGACCGCGCGCGCCGACGTCCAGAGCCTCTTCCCCTTCTGATGCGCGTCCTGACGCTCGCCACCAAGTATTTCGGCCTCGGGGGCGCGGAAGCATACACGCGGATGTTCGCGGACGCGATTGCCGCGTCGGGCGCCGACGTCGACGTCCTCTCCTTTCTGCAGGGCGATGTCGCCGAGCGCGGATCCTCCGTGCGGTATCTTGGACACGTTGCCGCCCGCTCGACCGTCCCGGCGCAAATGCGCTTCGTGGTCGACGCGGTGCGCCGCGGCCGCGGCTACGATCTCGTGGTGTGCGGCCACGTCGCCACGGCGCCGGTCGCCCAGGTCCTGCACCGCTTGGTCGGCACGCCCTACGTCGTGCTGGCGCACGGCATCGACGTCTGGGGCGCCCTTGGCCCGCGACGCCGCGCGGCGCTCCAAGCGGCCGCGCGCGTGGTGGCCGTGAGCCGCTTCACCGCGCGCGCGGTGGTCCGCGAGCATCATGTATCCGAGAATCGAGTCACCGTGATTCACCCGGCGGTTGATCCGATCTTGCTCCACAGAGCCTGCGTGCAGGACGGTACAGCACGCAGCCCAAACACCGTGACACTCCTGACGGTGGCGCGGTTGTCCGCGCAGGAGCGATATAAAGGGTGCGATGCCGTCATTGCCGCGCTTCCTGACGCCGTCGCTGCCGCGGGGGCAATTCGGTACGTCATCGTGGGCGACGGCGATGATCGCCCTCGACTTGAGTCGATGGCTCGCGACCGGCGCGTGTCGGATGTCGTTTTCTTCGCGGGAAGAGTGCCGGCCGAGGAGCTGGCGTCTTGGTATCGTGACAGCGACGTTTTTATCATGCCATCCGTGGCGGAATTGCGCCCTGACGGTTGGACAGGCGAGGGCTTCGGCATCGCATACCTCGAGGCGGCCGCCTTCGGCCTGCCGGTCATCGCCGGCGCCGGCGGCGGCGCGCCCGAAGCCGTGGTGGACGGGGCCACTGGACTCGTCGTGGACGGCAACGACAGGCGGGCGTTGGCGGGCGCTATCACACGCCTCGCGCAGGACCCGCAACTGCGGGCACGCATGGGCGAGGCCGGCCGGCGCTGGATCGCCGAGCGGTTCACGGTGGACCGCCTCCGAGCGGAGGTTGCGGCGTTCGTCTCGACGGCGGCGACTCCGTCAGCCAGCGCCCGATGACGCGCCCGGTGCGAGGGCGGCCCCGCCGAGGTGGTGGAGCATTTCGTGGAGGCGGTCCGTGTACGTATGATGGTCGGTGCGGACCCGCTCCATGCCCGCGTCCGCGATGGCCCGCCGTTCCGCGTCGTGCGCGAGGTAGTACCGGACTTTTTCCACCAGCTCGGCGGGGGAACCGAAGAACGCGGCCTCGCGGTCTTCTCGGAACAGCTCCAGGTGGTCGGCGGTACGCTCAGCGAGCATGAACCCGCCGCACGCCGGAATCTCAAACGATCGCATGACGTGGCCGTCGCGGTTGGCCCGACGGACCAAGCACAAGCAGATTTTCGCCGATCCGAGGGCGAGCCGGTAACTGCGGCCGACCGCAAAGCCCCGCGCGAAGGGTCGGGTACGCGCGAACCGGTTCCAATAGCCCCCGTACAGGGCGAGGGTGATCCGCGGGATGCTCAGCAGCGCGTCGATGTAGGGCAGGCGGTCAGCATCGAGCCCGCCGACGAAGACGACGTCGCTTGCGAACCGTGTGGCCTCCTCAGGGGCGGTCGGTGTTTCCGGAAAATGCACGGACGGTTTGTAGCCGAAGCGCACGAACGCGACGCGCGGGCAGCCGGCGCGTCGGACATCCGCCATGATCGCCTGTTTGGTGCACGCGTAGAGGTCGAAATACGGGATGCCGCGCAGCAGATCGCGCGTCGTGTGCGCCGGGTTGAACGGATCGTCGGTCGCGTAGTTCACCAGCGTAGCGCCGGTCGTCTCCTTGACGCGGCGCAGCGCGCCCGGGTGCAAGTACGCCCCCTTGACGACCACGACGACCGTCGGCCGGAAGGCCGTCGCCTCGGCGACCAGGGCGCGACTGAGCGCCGCGGCGGTAAGCGGGCGTCGCCTCAGCAACCGGTACGCGATTTTGTGCACGAGGGACCGATCCAGCGGGCGGAGGAAGGGACCCTCGTCGACGAACCGGTACGGGGCAGCGTGCTCGCGCAGCGCGTCGAGAAAGAGCGGCGTGGTCGGGGCGTATTGAGTGGTGTCGACGAGCAGAATGCGGTGCGCGGCTTCGGCGGTCGGCGCGCCTGTCGGCAACGACATCGCGCGAGGACAATTCGGACGAACGGAGAACTTCCCCTCCCGTGTTTTCGGACCGCCGCACCATACCGGCGTGCTGTTTTGATGCCCCTCGCTTCGTTGCGGTTTTCGTGCGACCGTATGGATGATGTTCTGACGGCAAGGGAGAGGCCACACGCATGCCCAGCGACCCCGACGCGAACATGTCCACCGCGCCCAGTGGAGGGGAGACACGGATGACCGTCGACCAATTCTGGCGCGTGCTCGCCCGAAATGCCAAGATCGGCGCGGCCGTCTTCTTCGCGTGCGTGCTCGGTGCAGTGGTGCTCGGCGTCACGTCCCCGCCGCTCTACAAGGCCGCCACGCTGTTTCAAATTCAGGCGCCGACGGACTATCCGACGTTCGACATTCCCTTGCTCGACGTTTCGGTTCTGCAGGCATGGCTCGGGCAAGCCGACGTGCTTGCGCGGATCATCGACGCCGGGGGGCTCCACGGCCAGCTGACAACCGGGCAGTTGCAGGCGAGCATCGGCGTCACCGCGGCGGGCGGCCCGAACACGTTTGAGGTAACCGCCGCATCGTTCTCGCAAGCGCGCGCCCAGCGGCTGGCGGATGCCGGGGCGGACGTGCTGGGCACGCGGGCGGTGGACGTCGTGAAGTCGGAGCTTCCTCCCATGGCACAGGGTGTTCAGGACATGCTCGCGCGCGCTGGCGCGCTCGTATTGGCGGAGCGAAACGCCGGGCGGCAGGTGGGCAGCGCGGACGCGTTCGCCTCGCTTCGGTATCAGGCGGTCAGCAAGGTGTATCGCAATTTGCAGGCGCGGCTCATGGTGCTTCGCCTGCTGCAGACCCAAGGGACGGTCCGAGCGCGGATCCTGATCCCGGCAGGCGTGCCGGCCGCCCCGGCGACGCCCGGGCGCGCGTTGTACGGCCTCTTCGGGATTGTGGCCGGGGTCATCCTCGGCGTGACGGGCGCCCTGGTGGCCGAGGCAGTGCGTGGAGCGCACATCTAACCCGTCCGGCAGTGCGCCGGGCGCGCTCGGCAGGATTAGCGTTCTCGCCTCGATCCTGTCGTGCATCACGATCGGGCTGGCATTCGGCGCCGTCGTCGATCCGGCCCGGATCGCGCTCTGGCTGACGGTGGCGGTCACCGCCTCGCTGACGTTCCTGCCCGTGGGAATCGGGTTGGCGCGCGGACGGGTGGACATCTTCGAGCCGCCCGTGCTCCTGGCGCTGTTCTTCTTCATCGGCTATCCGCTCGCGGCCGTAATGGCGCTCGGCTTCAGAGACGAGTTTGACGCGAGCCGCTCTTTCGGCTGGTTCCCGGTTACGCTGTCGGTCGCCGCCCTCGGTCTCGGCGCCTGGTTTCTCGGATACTATCTTGGGCCCGGCGCCAAAATCGCCTCCGCGCTCCCACCGCTGCCCCGGCGGTGGGATGCGCGCCGCGCAGCGTTCATGGTCGGAGGATTGGTGTTGGCGGGGTGGGCGGCCCAACTGCTCGTCATCGTGCGCGGAGGCTATCTGCACGGCTTCCGGACGCAGGTGAGCCTGCAATTCTCCACGACGGTCGCCTGGGTAGGGCAGTTCGCGCTCGTCGCCCTGGCGTGCGCGGCCGTCCTGTACTTCGCGGACGCGCGCCTGGGGCGGCCGTCGCCGAGGTGGCGGGCCGCCTTTCTCGCGCTTTTCGTGGCGGAACTGGCGTACACCGTCCCGACCGGGACGCGTCAGCCGTTGCTCATGGCGCTCGCGATACCGTTGATCGGTGCGTACTACGTGCTTGGCCGGGTGCGCTGGTCGACGCTCATCGTGCTCGCGCTTATCGTGGGACTGTTTGTCTTCCCCGCGGAGAACGCGTACCGCATGGCCGTCTCCCAGAGCGTCGACATCAACCGCGCACACCCGTCGTTCACATCCGTCCAGACCCTGCGGCGAGCCGCGGAGGTGGCGGCGACACAGCTCGAGAGCCTTTCCGGCGTCGGATATGCCCTTGCATCGTTCCGCGCGGTCGTCGAACGTCTCAACATGGTGGGGATCGTGTCCGCCATCGTGCGCTGGACGCCGGGGGCGTGGCCCTTCGAGCTCGGAAGGACGCTCAACGCATTCGTGGTATCGTTGGCGCCGCCGCGCTTCGTCATGGAAAAGCCCGTCTCGGAGGTCGGTGGCGTTGAATTCGCCCACCGCTATCACCTGATCCAACCCGCCGACACCATCACGTCGGTCGGGCCGACCCGCCTCGGGGAGATGTATCAGGATTTCTGGCTCGGCGGCGTGCTGGCCGGCATGTGGGCGGAAGGCATGCTGAGCCGCGTCTGCTACGCGTGGTGCATCGGTCGCGCGATGCCGTCGATCTCCGGGGTGGTCCTTTATACGTTTTTTGTCCTCACGTTTGTGCAGTTCAACGCGTTCGCGGACTACGCGCTCATGCTGAAGTTATATGCGGTATTGATCGTCGCGCTGTTCTGGGTTGGGGCCGGGCCCGGGGCGGCCCGTGATCGGGCTGACGGGACGCCTTGACGCGTTTTCCCTCACACGTCGCCGGGGAGGTGCGGCACCGGTCCGGACGGTCGGGCGGCGCGGGCGCGCGTTGTCCGGCGATCCAACCACCACACCAGGACGCCGAACACGAACGCGCCGCCGCTCACGAGCCCGCCCATGACCAACTGGCGGTCGTGATACGCAAAGACCACGGCGTGCGTCCCGGCCGGCACGACGACCGCCCGGAACATGTAGTTGGCCCGATAGACCGGCGTTGGATGCCCGTCGACGGATGCGCTCCAGGCGGGGTAGTAGAGATCGTTGAGCACGAGGAAGCCGGCGCTCGCAAACACCGCGTGGAGTGCAACGTAGTCGGGACGATAGGTCGTAATCGTGACGCGCGACGCAGGGTCGGGCGCGCGCGCCCCGCGGCCGAACGCCGGGCCGGCCGATGGCTGCTGCTCTAAGATGATGTAGCGGTGCGGATCATACCCAGGGCTGGTCAACGCGCGCAAAATCGCAAGCCGATCTGTCAGCACTCGATAGCCGGCCGAGCGCAGCGCGCGCGGAACCACGGCGGTATTCCGGTAGATCGTGAGGCCTGGGGCGACCTCGGTAGGTAACCACGGCGCCGGGAGCGGCGGCAGCGCTCCCGCGCGATCGACGACGTACTTGACGTTCAGCAAGTTGAGCAGCGGCGAGTCGAAATCGCCTCGGAGCAGGACGCCGTGCGGTCCCGCGGGGCGGTTCGAAAAATTCCAGATGGGATAGCCCTGGATGAAATTCGTGTACTCACTGTACCGCGCCGAGAGCAATCCGACTTCCCCCTGTACCTCTTGAACCTCCGCTGCGACGGCGCGATCTCCGAGCCCGTACACGCGGTAATCGGATCGATCACGTACGAGAAAGCGTTCGACGGCGTCGTCGGCGGCCGAGCTTCGGAGGTTCGTGTCTGTGTTGACGAGCGGCAACGCAAACCATAGGAGATCCGCGATGATGAACATCGCCGCGGCCGCCGCAATGCGGGTGGACTCGGCTGCCCGCCGGGCACGGAGGCGGAGCAGCCCAAAGCTGATCCCCAGCATGACGAGCGCGAACGTGGCGCTCTCTTCGACGGCGGGTACCAATCGGGCCCCGATGCCGGCGTCCTCAAAGATCCCTCGGTGCACCAGGAGCGTTGCTGCCGCCAGGGCAACCGCCCCTGCGAGGCACCGAAGCAGTATCTTGGAAATCCTCGGCCAGAGCGCGGGTGTGGTGGCATGCGCCCGGAACACATCGAAGCCGACGCCCGCGAGCACGGCCGCACTGAGCGGCACGAGGGTGTTGATGTCCTCGACATTCTTGAAGTCACGGAGGATCGGCACGTATTGCACGGCGCGATAGACGAACCCGTACTTGCCGAGCGCGATCCACAGCACGCCGAGGCCGAAGAAGGCGAAAAAGCGGACGTGCCAGCGGTCCCAACGCGTGAGGATGCCCGCCGCGATCAGCGCGAGCGTGAAGAAGCCGACGTACAGCGTGGAGGAATGGAAGTAGAACTCACGCTCGAGCGATTCGCCCCAATTCGTATGCTCGTTCCCGAAGAACAACGGGGCGACAAACGAGACCAGCCCGACCGGCGGGATCGACCCGATGAAGGGAAAGTCGGGCTCAGGGCTGTTTCGGTTCGCTAGGGCCAGGGCCTGGGCGGACGGAAGATACTGCACCGCGACAAGCGGCACGGCGACGCCGAACATGAACAACAACATCATGACAATAGCGCCGAGCCGCATGCCGCTGTGGTAGCGAACGTTCATCACGCGGCCGGCGGCATATGCGGCGACCGCCATGGTAGAGTACACAAACGTCTGCGGATCGCCGGCCAGGAATTGCGAAGCCAGAACCATGCTGCCGAGGAGCGCGGCGCCGACGCGCCGGCGCCCCTGGATGATCTCGTCGATGAGATAGAGAAGAAGCGGCGTCCATGCGTACACTTCCAGCCGCTGGAGGTCCCCGGCCATAACACGGGTGGCCGTGTAGCCGGCGAGCATGTACACCGCGGCCCCCACGAGGCGCCCCGGACGCGTCAGCCCGAGGCCCAACAGATACAGGTACATGAGGGCGCCGGCGAGCCCCAGATGCAGGAGAATCCCGGTGTTGATCGCCTCTCGCACCGAAAGCAGGGCGAGCAAGGGGACCGTGAGCGGATAGAAAAATCCGGTCGGCGGATCTGCGACCGCGGGGTAGCCGGATGCGAGATACGGGTTCCACAGCGGTAGGTGGCCCGATCGTATCTGCCTCGCAACGAACAGCAGCCGGTAGAAGTGGTGGGTGAGCTCGCCGCCCCCGATCAGATCGCCTCGAACCAACGACGGCAGCGCGAGCAGGCATGCCAGTGCGGTCAGGCCGGCAACGTCTACCGGCAGGACATGGCGCTTGGGCGGAGGCGTCATCGTTGAGCCAGCGCTTCAGGGGCGACTGTGCGCGCGGTAGGCGACAGGATCACGCCGAGACAGGTACTGCGACGCTGTGAGAGATCCTTTCCGCTTCGCGGGATCTGTACGGCAGGAAGGGGGAACAGGTCCGCGAAAGGTATCGGACAATCCGATATAACCCAGCGGTCTAGTTGCAAGTAACCGCGAGACCGGTATCGGGGGCTCGTTCGAACGCATCGGTAGCACAATCGAACGTCACCGACCGCTCATGCGGGGGGGAGACGCCGACTCGCATGCCCCGCCCGTGGAGCCGCCGAAAGCGAGGTGCTGACCATGCCCCATGATGCGTCGAGGCGCGGTATGGAGATTTTCTTGGATTCCGCGAACGTCTCGGAGATTGGGCGCTGGCTTGATCAAGGGTTGGTGGACGGGGTCACCACCAATCCTTCCATCATGCTCGCCGACGGCGTCTATGATCTGACGCACGGCGCGCGCCAAATTGCAAAGCTGATTCATCCACTTCCGCTGTCCGTGGAGGTGACAACCGACGACCCCGATGAGATGCTGCGCCAAGGGCGAACGCTGGCCGGCCTTGCGGAGAATATAGTCGTGAAGATCCCGGTCATCGATCGGTCTGGGAATTCCTGCCTGCGCGCGGTCCGAACACTCGTGACCGAGGGAATCCGCGTCAACGTCACGGCGTGCCTGTCCTTCGGTCAGGCCGCCATGGCCGCAAAGGTCGGGGCGACGTACGTGAGCTTGTTTGCCGGCCGGATTTCTGACGAGGGCCATGACGCGAGCGCCGTGATCCGCGCAACCGCAGAGTGGTTGGCATATTGGGAGTACCCGAGCCGCATCATCGTCGGAAGTATTCGCCAGGTGTTCGATATTCAGGCGGCCGCCTTGGCCCGTGCCCACGTCATCACGGTGCCGCCCGCGTTTCTGGGGAAACTCTTGGATCACCGGTATTCCCGCGACACGGTGCGCGGGTTCCTCGACGACGGCCGGAAAGCCCTGTCCAAAATGGAGGCTGCGCGTGTCTGAGGTTCAAGACCCCCGTTTCGAGGCCGTGGCGTCCCGTGCTGCCGAGCGTGCCGACGTGTCGGCGCGCGGGCTCCTCCGCGGCATGATGCGCATTCGTTGCGTCGAAGAGACGCTGGCCGAGTTATACGCGGAACAGGAAATACGGACGCCCACGCATTTTTCCATCGGGCAGGAGGCCGTCGCGGTCGGCGTCTGTGCGGCCCTCCGTCGCGACGATGTTGTCTATAGTGGTCACCGGTGCCACGCCCACTATCTCGCCAAGGGCGGGAGCCTGCTCGGCATGGTCGGCGAGCTCTACGGCAGGGAGATCGGGGCGGCGCGCGGGCGCGGAGGGTCCGTGCACTTGGCGCAGCCCGAGGTCGGTGTCGTCGCGTCCTCCGCCATTTTGGGGCAGACGCTGGCGGTGGCGGTGGGTTCGGCGTGGACGTTCGCCATGGATCGTGTGCCGCGGGTTGCGGTCGCGTTCTTCGGGGATGGCGCGGTCGAGGAAGGCATCTTTCACGAGAGTTTGAACTTCGCAGCGTTGCGACGGGTCCCGGCGCTCTTTGTGTGTGAAAACAACCTCTACTCCACGCACACCGGGCTCGCCGTGCGGCAGCCGCAGGGTCCGGCCATCTACGAGCGGGTCCGCGTCTACGGCATCGTTTCCGAGCACGTCGACGGGAACGACGTCCTTGCGGTCCGGCAGGCAGCCGTGCGCGCCGCGGAGCACTGCCGCGGCGGACGGGGGCCGTACTTCTTGGAGTGTGCGACGTACCGCTGGCGCGAGCACGTGGGGCCGCTCTGGGACTACGATCGCGGCTATCGCACGAAGGAGGAAGTCGAACGGTGGATGGCGCGCTGCCCGATCAAGCGGCTCGCCGAGCAGTGTCTCGCCGAGGGTGTCTGCACGCCCGGAGACCTCGAGGCCTGGGGACAGGAGTTCCGCCGTGAGATCGATGCCGCCGTCGCCACGGCACGGCGCAGTCCGTTTCCTGAGCCGGACGCCATCCTCGAGGGCACGTACTGACGTCCGTTCGGCTCGTGCGCTCGGCCCGCGCCGGCGAGCCGGGCCGCGGCAGCACTACACAATCGAGCGGCCGGCCACGGCTGCGACCGGTGGGAGGCACCTTGTGCAGCGCTTGAGGTACTGGCAGGCTATCAGCCAAGCTCTTGTGCAGTGCATGGAACGCGATCCCAACATCATCATCACGGGAATCGGCGTCGACGACTTCAAGGGGATCTTTGGCACCACCCGGGCCGCGTTCGAGCGGTTCGGAGCGGCCCGCGTGATCGACATTCCAAACTGCGAGAACGCGTTCGCCGGCATTGCCATTGGAGCGGCCGCGATGGGGAAGCGGCCGGTCGTCGTCCACCCGCGGAACGACTTCATGTTCTTGGCATTTGACCAGATCATGAATCTTGCGGCCAAGTGGAAGTACATGTACCAGGCCAAGCGCGGCGTCCCGGTCGTATTTCGCGGAATCGTCGGCCGCGGCTGGGGACAGGGCGCGACGCATTCCCAAAGCCTCCAGTCCCTCTTCGCGCACTTTCCGGGTCTGCACGTCGCAACGCCCGCCTCACCCGCGGATGCGAAGGGGCTCCTGGTGGCGGCGCTGCGCGGTGACACTCCTGCCGTGCTCCTCGAGAACCGCGCCTTGTATGAACTCGAAGGCGACGTTCCGGAAGAGCCGGTGCCGGTTCCGTTCGGCGAGGCCCGCGTCGTCCGCGAAGGCACCGACGTGACGATCGTGGGCGCGTCCCTCATGGCCTACGAGGCGACACGCGCCGCAGATCTGCTGGCGGAGCATGGGATCAGCGCCGAGGTGATCGATCCTCGAAGTCTGCGGCCCCTCGACACGGGTACGATCCTCGAATCCCTTCGCAAGACGGGACGATTGATCGTGGCCGATACGAGTTGGGCCATGTACGGCTTCTCGGCCGAGGTGGCCGCGCTGGCGGCGGAGTACGGCCACGCGTTCCTCAAAGCCCCGGTACGCCGGGTGACCCCGCTCGATTGTCCCGCGCCCGTGTCCCGCCCGCTCGAGGAGGCATTTCATCCCACGCCCATGACCATCGTGCGCGCCTGCCTCGATGTGCTCGAGTTGACCGCGACGGCGAGCAGGGCGCTCGCGGACGTGCAGGCGCGCTTCGCGGGGCCGTACTGAGGCTGGTCACCCGTGCGCCGGCCTTCTCTGTCGATCTTTGTTCCAGCTCACAACGAAGCGAAGAACGTCGAAGGAGCGATGCAGGATGTAATCGTGGCCGCGGGCGGGTGCTGCCCCGACTACGAAGTACTCTTGGTCGATGATGGCAGCACCGACGGCACCGGAGAGGTCGCGGACACGCTGGCCCGGGCCAACCCCCGGGTTCGCGTTGTCCACAATCCGACGAAGCGAGGGCTCGCCGCCGGTTACAGGACGGCGCTCGACCTTGCCACCAAGGAGTACTTTGCATTTATCCCGGGCGACCGCGAGATCAACGTCGCCTCGATCCGGTCGATTTTTGAGGCCATCGGCTCGGCCGACCTGGTGGTGCCCTACCATGCCAACCAGCGCGCGCGGGCGTGGCACCGGCGCGTCCTCACGCGCGTCTCGACCGGATTGATCAACCTCTTGTTCCGGAAGGGGTTGCGGTACTATCAGGGACCGACCGTGTACCCGACCGCGCTCGCGCGGACGTTGCCCAGCGAGACCCGAGGCTTCTTTTTCCTCGCCGAGATGCTCTTGTCGGCGCTCGACCGGGGGTGCACCTACGTTGAGGTCGGGTTGCTGCACCAGGAGCGCGCCTTCGGCAAGTCGAAGGCGGTGACCCTTTCCAACATGGCGACGGCGCTCCGCGCGGTGTTTGGCACGTGGTGGACGCTTCGTGTTCGCCGTGCTCAAGTGCCGGTGGCGCAGCGGCGTCCCAACACCTCTTCGGATCGCGGCGCATAGGAGGAAGTGCACAATCGTGAACACAATCCTCGTCACGGGAGGCGCGGGCTATGTCGGCGCCATTCTCGTTCCAAAGCTGCTCCGGCGCGGTCATCGCGTGCGCGTGCTCGACTTGTACCTCTTTGGCGACCGCGTGCTGGCGGAGCATGCGGATGACCCCCGCCTCGAGGAGGTCCGCGGAGATATCCGGGACCAAGCGCTGTTGCGGCGCGTCTCGCAGGGCTGCGACACGGTGGTCCACCTCGCCTGCATCTCCAATGATCCCAGCTTTGAGCTCAACCCCGTGTTGAGCAAATCCATCAACTACGATGCCTTCGAGCCGCTCGTGGCGATTGCCAAGCAGGCGGGCGTGCGGCGATTCATCTATGCCTCCACCTCGAGCGTGTACGGTGTGAGCGAGAGCGAACGCGTGACGGAGGAACACCCGCTCGTCCCGCTCACGGATTACAACAAGTACAAGGGGCTGTGCGAGCCGATCTTGCTGCGGTACCAGTCCCCTGAATTTACGACGGTGATCATTCGCCCTGCTACGATCTGCGGCTACTCGCCGCGGCTGCGTTTGGACCTCAGCGTCAATATCCTCACTAACCTGGCGGTGAACAAGCGGAAGATCACGATCTTCGGCGGGTCGCAGAAGCGTCCGAACATCCACATTGACGACATCACCGACCTCTACGTTGACTTGGTTGATTTGCGCCGAGAGTTGATCGCCGGGCAGATCTTCAATGCCTCGTACCAAAATCACACGATCGCCCGGCTGGGAGAGATGGTCCGGACGGTGGTGACTGCCGAACTGCCCGACCTCGCCCCCATCGATGTCGAAACAACGGCGAGTAACGATCTGCGATCGTACCATGTGACGTCTGAGAAGATCGAGCGCGTGCTTGGGTACGTCCCAAAGCGCACGGTCGAGGACGCGGTACGGGACTTGTGCGGGGCGTTTCGAGCGGGAAAGATTCCCAACCCGCTCGAGGACATCCGATACTACAACGTGAAGGCGATCCAGGCGTCGAGGCTGACATAGCGATGCGGTGCCGCAGGCCCGGACGGGCGCAGCGATCGTGAAAGCGATCGTCACAGGGGGGGCCGGGTTCATCGGCAGCCACCTCGTGGACCTGCTCGTGGACCGCGGGTTCGAGGTCACGGTCATCGACGATATGAGCACGGGGCGGCCGGACAATCTGGCCCGGCACCGGTCGAATCCGCGGGTTCGGTTGCACGACGCGGATGCCGTGACGTTGGATCCATTATCGCCGCTGTTCGCTCATACCGACTACGTCTTTCACTTGGCGGGGCGCGGGGACATCGTGCCGTCGATCGAACGTCCCCTCGACTACATGCGCGTCAACGTCACGGGCACCCTTGCTGCGCTCGAGGCGGCGCGCGCCGCCGGCGTGCGGAAGTTTGTGTACGCTGCGTCGTCCTCGTGCTACGGCTCGCATCCGCCGGTCCCCACAGCTGAGGACGCGCCGATCGGCCCGGAGTACCCGTACGCGTTGAGCAAGTATCTCGGCGAATGTGCCGTCCTGCACTGGAACCGAGTCTACAGCCTGCCCGTGGTGTCGGTTCGGATCTTCAATGCCTACGGTCCTCGCGTGCGAACCCGGGGGGCCTACGGAGCGGTGTTCGGCGTGTTCTTGGCCCAGAAGCTGAACCGCCGGCCGTTCACGGTGGTGGGCGACGGAAGCCAGCGTCGGGATTTTGTGTACGTGAGCGACGTCGCCCGGGCCTTCCTGCTGGCCGCCGAGTCGTCCTGCAGTGGGGAGATCTTCAATCTGGGGGCCGGCAATCCGCAGAGCGTGAACCGGCTGGTCGAGCTCCTGGGCGGTGACGTCGTCCATGTCCCCAAACGGCCCGGCGAACCCGACTGCACGTGGGCTGATACCCGCAAGATCCGGGACGAGTTGGGGTGGGCGCCCGAGGTGACGTTCGAAGAGGGGGTGGCGCGCATGCTGCAAACGATCGACCAGTGGGCGGACGCGCCCGTCTGGACTCCGGAATCGATCCGTGCGGCAACGGCAACGTGGTTCGAGTACCTCGGGCGGCGACCCGCGACCGGGGGAGAAACGGCGTGAGCCCCGATTATCGGCAGAAGATCAAGACGCGCGAGGAAGTGGCCGCGCTGATCGGGTCACGGCCTCGCGCGCGGACCGTGGTCATGTGCCACGGGGCCTTTGACATCGTGCACCCGGGACACCTCCGACACTTGACGTACGCGAAGGAAAAGGCGGATCTCCTCATTGCCAGCATCACGACCGACTTGGAGATCACGAAGGCGAACTACCGACCGTACGTCCCGGAGGAGCTTCGGGCGTTGAATCTCGCCGCCCTCGAAGTCGTGGATTTCGTGATCGTCGACCACAATGCGACGCCGATCGAGAACATTTTGTACCTGCGGCCTGACTACTTTGCCAAGGGCTACGAGTACTTTTCCAACGGGGTCCCGCCGAAGACGCGCGAGGAGATGGACGCGCTGAAAACGTACGGGGGCGAGATGTTGTTCACACCCGGCGACGTCGTCTATTCCTCGTCCGCGCTGATCGAGTCGCAACCGCCCAGAATTGCCGAGGACAAGCTCCTGATCTTGATGGAGTCGGAGCGAATCAGCTTCGACGATTTGCGGCGGACCCTCGCGCAGTTTCAGGGGCAGCATGTGCACGTCATCGGCGACGCGATCGTGGACAGTTATTGCTACTGCTCCCTTCTTGGCGCCACCGCGAAGTCTCCCACGCTGAGCGTCCGCTACGAGCGCAAAGAGTTGTTCGCGGGCGGCGCTGCGGCGGTGGCCAAGCACATGCGCGCCACCGGCGCCGACGTCACGCTGTCGACGGTCCTGGGAGACGACGAGCCGGGCCAGTTCGTCGTACGTGAAATGTCGGACGCGGGCGTGCGGCTCCTGCCGGTCATCGACCGCATGCGCCCAACGACATACAAGGAGCGATTTTTCGCCGAAGGGTACAAGATGCTTCAGGTGGACCGGCTCGACAATCGGACGGTGTCCGACGGCGCGCTCGAAGCCATCGGGCAGTCCCTCCGGGAGGCCGCGGCGGATATCGTCGTATTCAGCGACTTCCGGCACGGTATCTTCAACCGCCAGACGGTTGGACGCCTGCGGGAGCATATTCCTCCGACCGCGCTCAAGGTCGCGGACAGCCAGGTCAGCAGCCGGTGGGGCAAAATCCTGGACTTCACCGAGTTCGACTTGTTGACGCCCAACGAGCGCGAGGCGCGGTTTGCCTTGGGCGACCAGGACTCGGTCGTGCGGCCGCTCGCGCTGAAGCTCTTTCAGGCCGCCCGGTGCCGCTGGCTCATTCTCAAGCTGGGGGAACGCGGGCTCCTCGGGTACCGGACCCCGGGCCACATGCCTCGCGAGTTCTTCACCGTCGACAGCTTCGCGGATCACGTGGCGGACCCGATCGGCGCCGGGGACGCGCTGCTTGCCTATGCCTCACTCGCGCAGCGCGTCACAGGCAATGTCGTGATCGCCGCCATCCTCGGGTCGGCCGCGGCGGCCGTTTCCTGCGAACGCCAGGGCAACGTGTCCATCGCGCCGGACGAGATCCGCGGAAAGTTGGCGGCGCTGGAAAAGCACGTGCAGTACCAATGAGGTATCTGATCGTCGGCTACGGGAATATCGGAGCCAAGCGTCGGAGAGTCCTGGGAGAACGCTGCGTCGCTACCGTGGACCCTTACAACCCCAGGGCCGATTTTCCCCGGCTCGATGCGTGTCCGGTTGATCGATATGATGCCGCGGTGCTCGCCGTGCCAAACCACGTCAAGCTCGCCCAGCTCGAATACCTCCTGGATCGGGGGAAGCACGTGCTGGTCGAAAAGCCGCTGGTTTTCTCCGATGACACGGTCGCCGAACGACTGGCCCGGGTGGCGGAGGCGCGCGGAGCGATTTGGTACACGTCGTATAACTTTCGGTTCGAGCCTCATGTCGTCGCGATTCGGCGCCTCGTGGCCGATGAAGCGATCGGCACGGTGTATCGCGTGCGGATGTTCTACGGCAATGGGACGGCGGCCAACGTGGCGGGGACGTGGCGGGACGATCACCTGGGAGTCTTGCAGGATCTGGCGAGTCACTTGATCGATCTGACCGGGTGGGCCTTCGGCCGTTTTGGCACGGAGTTTCTGGTGTGGGCGCGTGACGCACACGAGCTCCGCGGCGTCGACCACTGCATCTTGGCGACGGCGGACCGCCGCGTTGTGGTTGAATGCAGCTACCTGTCATGGAAGAACCGGTGGTCGATCGAGGTCATCGGGTCGAAAGGGTCGCTTCAGATGGAAGGCCTCACGAAGTGGGGTCCGACGATGCTCGTGACGCGACACCGCCGCCTGCCTAGCGGCGTGCCGGACGAGGAGCGGGACGTCGTGGACGTGCCGGACCCGACCTGGGCTGCTGACATCGCGCACTTCGAGGAGATGACCGCGACCGGCCGGACGTCCTGCGAGAACGACATGTGGCTGTCGCGGGTGTTGCGGCACGCCGCGACGTCTCCACTGGCCTGAGCCTCGATGACCGCCTCGCCCACCGGCTTCGTCGGACTCTCCCACCTGGGGTTGGTGGGTAGCATTGGCTGGGCCTCCCGCGGCGATCCGGTGATCGCCGTCGATCCGAGGCAAGACGTCGTCGCCAGCCTCGGCCGCGGCGTCCTTCCCATCTACGAGCCCGGGCTCGAGCCGTTGCTTCGTAAAGCCCGGGAACGGCTGACCTTCACCGCGGATTTCGCAGCACTCGAACGGTGTCCCCTCGTCATCCTGGCGCAAGACGTGCCGACGACGGAAGATAATCGGAGCGACCTGGGCATTGTCCAACGCCTCACCGAGCAGATCTTTCCGCACCTTCCGGCCCACGCCACGCTGGTCATCATGTGCCAGGTACCGCCGGGCTTTACCCGCGCGGTCGCGACCCGCGCGCGCGCCGTTCACGGCGAGCGCGACCTGCACGTTTACTACTGGGTCGAGACGCTTGTTCTTGGGCGCGCTGTGGAGCGGTATCTCCACCCTGAGCGCATCATTCTCGGGTGCGAGGATCCCGGGGCTGAACGCCCCGAGACCCTTGAACGCGGACTGCGCCGTTTCGGCTGCCCGATTCTTCCCATGCGCTACGAAAGCGCCGAACTGACAAAGACCGCCATCAACTTATACCTGGCGGGCGCGGTGACCTTTGCCAACACGTTGTCCGACCTGAGCGAGGAAATCGGGGCTGACTGGTCTGAGGTTGCTCCGGCCCTGCGCCTTGACGCGCGAATCGGGCCCGCCGCTTACATCCGACCCGGGTTGGGAATCGGGGGCGGCAATCTCGAGCGCGATTTGATGACGCTCAAAGAGCTGGCGGCGCAGCACAGGACCGACGCATCGTTCATTGACGCGGTCATCGCTCACAACGCGCGGCGCACGAGTTGGGTGTTGGCCAAACTGGAGCGCCTGGTGTTCCGTGAGGTGGCTCATCCCACGATCGCAATCTGGGGGCTTGCCTATAAAAAGGGCACGCGGTCGACGAAGAACTCGGCCGCCCTTCGGGTGATCTCGAGCCTCGCGGGCCGGGCGTCTGTGCGCGCGTACGATCCGATGGTCCGAGAGGTCGCGGACAACCACGACCTCACCATGGCGCCACGCCGTGATGAGGCGATGTCCGGCGCGGATTGTCTCCTCCTCATGACCGACTGGGATGAATTCGGCACCGTTGACCCCGCCGACATTCGGCAAGCCCTGAGGCGTCCGCTCATCATCGACCCCGTAGGCGCGCTGGAGGCCCGACGCGACGAGCTCGGCGGGATTCGATACGTGTCAATGGGGCGGAAGGCGGCCGGATGACCGCGCGGCGCCGGGCCGTGTTTCTCGATCGCGATGGGGTGCTCGCCGAAGAGGTGCTGTGCGGCGGCCGCCCGCGAGCGCCGCTGTCGCTCGCCGAGTTTCGGGTGGTTCCGCAGGCCGGCCGGGAGATCGAGAGGCTTCGGGCCGCGGGTCTCGCCTGCATCGTCGTCACGAACCAGCCGGAGATCGCGCGCGGAACCCTGCAACCGGATGTCCTCCAAGCGATGCACGAGCTGCTCAGAGCCGAGATCCCGGTGGCCGGCGTCTACGTGTGTCCGCATGACCCGACCGAGGGATGTGGTTGTCACAAGCCGAAGCCGGGGCTGCTGTGGGCCGCGGCCGCCGAGCATGACATCGATGTTGCCCGATCGTTTCTCATCGGTGACCGGTGGCGCGACATCGGCGCCGGCCGCGCGGCCGGATGCTTTTCGGTCCTATTGCGGAGGCCGTATAGCGGGTGCGAATTCGCGGACGCGCAAGTTGGATACCTTTCAGACGCCGTTGACGTGATTCTCTCGCGCCTCCGGGAGTAGTGCCATGGAGTTTGTGCGGCAGTACCTGTGTGACGTCAGAGCAATCGCAGATCGGATCGATCAAGCAGCGATCGAGCGTCTGGTGACGCTGCTTGCCGATCTGCGAGACCGCGGCGGGCGCCTCTTTTGCCTCGGGGTGGGCGGGGGCGCAGGGCATGCGTCTCACGCGGTCAACGACTTTCGGAAACTCACCGGGATCGAGGCATACTCGCCGACGGACAACGTGTCCGAGATCACCGCGCGTATCAACGACGAAGGATGGGAGACGTCGTACGCCAACTGGCTCCGAGCGAGCCGCCTCGGAGCGAGGGACGCGATCCTCGTGTTTTCCGTGGGGGGCGGCGACGTGGAGAAGGGCGTGAGCACAAACCTCGTCCGGGCGATCGAGCTGGCGAAGGCCGCGGGCGCGAGCGTCGGTGGCGTCGTCGGACGCAACGGCGGATTCACGGCGCGTGTTGCCGACGCCTGCGTCGTTATTCCCGCGGTCAATGCGGCGACGGTGACGCCCCACACGGAGGCCTTCCAGGCGGTCGTTTGGCACCTGTTGGTCTCCCACCCGCGCCTCCAGACATCCCGGGCGAAGTGGGAGTCCCTCGCGACCTCATAAGGAGAACGCGTCGATGAACCGTATCGTGATCCTGGGGCACACGGGCTTCATCGGTAACGCCCTCAGGCAGCATCTGGAACGGTCTGACCGTGAGGTGCTCGGCTTTTCTTCTCGCGCCCTCGACCTGCGCCGCGCCGATGCGCTCCAGCCCCTCGAGGCGGCGCTGGACCCGGATGCCGTGGTGATTTTCGCCTCGGCAATCACACGCGAAAAGGGCGACACGCCAAAGACGCTCCAGGACAACATCGCGATGGCCGCCAATTTGGGTGTGCTCGCGGAGTCGCGCCCTCCAGCACGGTTGGTCTGCCTCAGCTCGGATGCTGTCTATCCGATGCAGGATCATCCCGTCAACGAGGACACGCCCGTCGCTCCGGGTGGAACCTTTTACGCGATCGCTAAATATACGGCGGAGTGCGTGCTGCGCAAGTCGGCGGAGGCGAAGGGGATTCCCCTGCTCGTGTTGAGGCCGACCGCCGTGTTTGGGCCCGGCGACACGCACAACTCCTACGGACCGAATGCATTCCTTCGTGCCATCCTGCGCGACCGCGTCGTCCGCGTTTTTGGCCGGGGGGAGGAGCGGCGAGACCATCTATACATTGGCGACCTGGTGCGCGGGGTCGAACACCTTATCGACGCGGGCGCCGAGGGAACGTTCAACTTGGCCACGGGCGTGAGCCGGTCGTTTGCGCAGGTGGTGGACGAAATCCGACGCGTCGTACCGCTCGAATTCGAGGTTTCGTATCAACCGCGACGCGCCCCGATCACACATCGTGAGTTCGACGTGGCGCGCTTCGTGCGGCACGCTCCAGGGTTTCAGTTTACGGATTTCGGCCGGGCGCTTCGCGAGACGTTCGAAGGATTTCAGACGCCCGCAGGAACTTCCTGACCGTGCGCGAGGTCAACCTGCTCGACTCGTACCCGCGCAGCAAACGGCCGATCCGGGAACGTGAGGCTGCTAAGGCCGCCGAACGCGAGGTCGCCAAACGCTTTGGTCGAGAGTACTTCGATGGCGACCGCACGCAGGGGTATGGCGGGTACCGGTACGACGGTCGCTGGGTCGCTGTGGCCAGGCGAATGCAGGAGTTTTATGGACTTCAGCCCGGGCACCGCATCCTGGATGTCGGCTGTGCGAAGGGGTTTCTCCTCCATGATTTCCTGCACGTTGTTCCCGGTGTAGCGGTGGCTGGGATCGACGTCTCAGCTTACGCGCTTGGCCATGCAATGGAAGACGTACGGCCGTTCTTGGTGCAGGGTACGGCGGACCGGCTGCCGTTTGCGGACAAGTCCTTTGACCTCGTGGTCTCGATCAACACCGTACACAATCTGGATGCAAGGCATTGCGCGGATGCGCTTCGCGAGATGGAGCGCGTGAGCCGGGCGCACAAGTACGTCCAGGTTGACTCGTATTTGACCGAGGAACAACGGGTGAACTTCGAACGCTGGCAACTCACCGCGATCACGTACTTTGCACCTGACGGCTGGCGGCGGTTCTTTGAGGAGACCGGGTACACGGGCGACTACTATTGGACGATCACGGAGTGAGCGTATGAAGGCGGCGAACGTGTCCGCTGTCGCCGAGGTGGTCGGCAGGCCGTCCTCGCCGGATTCAGCGAGCGAAGCGCGGCTCTACGCGCCCGCGTTCGCAGCGCCCCGTACATGGTTCCTTGTGGCGTCACTCGGACTCTATCTCGCGCTCGCCGGCGCGATTTTGCTGTCGTCAGACTTTGTCCCATACGGCACGGACAACAACGAGAGCTTCTCGATGTGGATCCATGCGCGCAATATGCTCCGGTTCGGTGTTTGGCATGCAGCCGGATTGTCGGACGAGGCGAATAGCCCGCAACCGGCCGCCCATCCGTACGTGTACACGCACGAGGGAAACTTTCCGCGCTTTTTTATCTACCTGCTCATGCAGCTCGGCATCACGAGGGTCGAATGGCAGATTGCGATCAGCGCGGCGCTGATCGGGGGCGGCACTATTTACCTGTGTTTTCGGTTTTTCTCCCGATTGGGTTCGGACCTGTTCGCATTTCTCGCGTGCGCCGTCTTCGCGACGGACTATCTCCTCTTCATGCAATGGGAGGTCAACACGTTCCGCGTCTGGCACGGGTTCTTGTTTTTCCTGAGCCTGGTATGCGTCCAGGCGCTCGGCGCCAGGAAACCGGTGCGGACGGGAGCGCTGCTCCTTCTCACGGCGGTCGCGCTCTTCTATTTCGAGATCGTCTTCGCGTTCTTCACAGCGGCGATGTGCGTCTGCTACGCGCTCCTGGCGTACTGGAGACAATGGCGCGTGGCGGTTGTCACGGCTGCGTCGCTTGGCGCCGGCGCGCTCGTAGCGCTGGGAGGCTTGTTTGCCCAAAGCGCTGTGCACCTTGGGTGGGCCACGGCTCGGCGCGACATCGAGTTGACGTTCCTAAGCCGTAACTTCTACGATCAGACGGCCGCGGGATCGGCACCGTTCAAATTCTACATGGCCCACCATATCGTGTACTGGGTCGATCAACCTAGCACGCGCGGATACCTCAACCTCGAAACCTTTCTCCATACTGTTGGAGCGGCGCTCCGGATCGACACGCCTTACCTGCTCCTGCTGGTATGGGTTCTTGTGGCCGCCTGGATATGCCGCCAAGGCGCACGTGTGAGATTGTTCCTCGAACCTCACGGATCGTCGGCTGCTTCAAGTGCGCTGACTCGCCGCTGGGCCGGCCTCTCGAGATTGCGCATTGCGTGGCCCGTCATGGGCGCCGGGGCCTTGTCCCTCGGCGTATTTTACGCTGCCGTCAGCATCGCCGCCCGGAGTGGCAGCCGGCTCACAACCGACCGTGACGCGGCTCAATATGCTCACATGCCGGGATTTCCCCTCCACTGGCTTGCGCCTCCGAGCTTGTCCGTGGTCACGACGACCGTCGTGATCGCGACGTTGACTGTCTTCGGTGCGCTGACGCGCCGATTTCCGGCGATTTCTCTACGGTGGTACCGCGGCGTAACCCTAGTTGATGCCGACGGGCTGCGCCGGTGGAGCATTCCAGGCCTTGCGAGGATCCCGTGGCAGTCCTTGGTCCTCGCGGTCGTCTTTCTCTACATCGCCGGGCAATACGAGCTATTCCACTGGCGACTATACGACACCGACAAGGCGGCATTGTGGTTGGGTGCTATCACGGGGTACTTCCCGGATCGGTTGCTGCAGGGCGGCCTGCTGGGGACAGTGCTGCTAGGCCTGCTTATGATTTTGGACGGCGGGCGGCAATATCTACCGCTCCGCCGGGATCGTTTCTTTGTGCAGATTTTGCTGTACGTGCTCGCAGGTGTGATTGCCTTCGCGATACTCTACGCGTTCTTCCCGGGCTACTTGTGGGCCGGCTACCTGAGCCGTTACGCTCCTCTGCCGGTTTTCCTGATCGACGTGTGGATCGCCCTTTTCTTCTACATTCTCGTTGTGGTCGCGTGGTCGAGCTGCAAGGACCTGATGAGCGTCGCGCGGCGTCAGGCGTCAGCGCCTCGGGTGCATGCGCGTAAGCTCATTGCGCGGCCGCACCTGGTGCTGGCGCTGTCGGTGCTTATGCTGGTCCTCGGATCGGTCTATTGGGCGCGGGTCCAAAGCGTGTACGTTAGCGCCTTGCCTCCGACGGACTATCTCTTCGCGCGGCAACTGGCGCGGCCCCCGTACAAAGGCGCCACGATTGTCAGCAACAATTACGCTGCTCCGATCACATATTATACAGGTACCTGGGCCTACGAGGATCCGACCGTAGAACAGAACCGCTACGTCACAGGGGGCGGCCGACTCGCTCAAGTCGTCGCCGGATATTATCTCTGGGAGGCCGACCGGTCACGAAACATTGCCTACGCGCGGCCTCAATACTATGTCTGCATAGCGAATCCTGACCTGACCATGGCAACAGCGCTCGTGGCACTCCGCCCTAGAGAACGACTCACCGAGTGTTCCAGGCAGCAGCTCATACGGGACGCTTTGGACGGGGGAGGGGCGCTCCGCAACGAGGTGGTGGCCAGGGATCCCAGCCCTCGTGACATGTGGGCGATCGTCAAATTGGATCCCTCGATCCGCTTAGTGTCGCCGAATTGGTGAACACCGTTGTGCCCAAGGGCCTAATTCCCGTGGCGTGCGTGTCCTCGGGCCGATGCACGGCGTTGCGCGAGCGATAGGGCGTACCAGGCATACGCGCTGCGCCGTCGCGGAGCGGGAATCACATGCGCCGTGATGGCCTCAGATCCAACTGCGGCCTGCGAGTTCGATGTACAAGATGTCCGCCACTGTGACGGTTGCCAACAATCCACCCGTGACGAAGATCCATGTCCGAAATCGTGCGTTACCGGGGGATGGAGTCGACGAGCAACCCCTGTAACTACAAGGAACACATCGCCAGGCCGGGCAATGCGATGCCACTGGTAAAACCCTTTGGGGCGGCAAGAGAATTTCACGGCGTAGTGCCCTGCCCGTGGAATTACGACGCCGCGGACCATCCCAGGCAATTGTCGGGACGAGCGTTTCGCGGCGCTTGGTTTGTGTCGAACAACTACGCGCTGCCTATTACTTACTTCACTCGGCAGTGGGCTTACCAGGACCAGACAGACACGGGCATGCGGCTCACGATTGGACCAACTTCCGGCAGGCACATCAGTGTGGCAGGCGTGGTCATTTACTCGAGTAATAGATGTGGCCGCTGGGCCGGGGGAGGCATGTGGGATACCTACCATTATGCAACGCGGCCCGTTGGGATCGCTCGTGACGCCTCGGTACTTAACTATGGGCTGAAGCGAATGCTTGATATTCCGGTGAGTCGGCCGACGACCCTTTACCTTTATTTCGCCGATGGGACGATGCTGAAGTTCTGGACGCACTTTGTCCTTAGGATCGAGGGCGGGGACGGAAGCGTCTCCTCGATACTCATCAACGCCTCCGACGGTGGAACGATGTTGCTCCGTTCCAGGTCTAGCAGCACGTGTTTGTAAGCGTACAGAGCTAGGATTAAAAGGGGGTGTAAATTCAAGCAGCGTACCCTTTCCGAGCGTACCATATTCATCGGAGACGTCCATGGCCGGGAGGGAAAGGAACATGCCGGTGCCAGCGTACCGGCCTCAGCAGGGCTTCGACGAGACGGAAGTGCGGTCGACACTGGACGAACTGGCGCGTGAGGATGCCAGCGCATGTTTGGTCAGGGCGTTAGAATACGAGGGCGAGGAGGTTCTCGGCTGGGCCTGCCACGAACCGCGGCCAGGCCAGCGGCGCGGTTATCGTAGCGGCGTCGAGCAAGGATCCAAGATCGCGGTCGGATGTGGCTCGAGGTGTGCCTACCACGCGAGCGCGCCACCCGGGAACCGTTCCATTCGCAGGCGCTGCCGCGCTAACAGCGGACCAGTGCCGGGCCTCGCGTGGTTCTGCCGAAGCTGTACGTGCAAGATCTGGCAATCGACACTTCGACCGGGGTACCGCGCGTTGCTGGGTGAGGCGGCGCCCCTCAGCCCGGCCTCGATCGCTCGGCTCAAGGCCCAGGGGCAGGCGGAATACGACGCCTGGACGCGGCGTCCGCCGGCTGCCCGCCATGGGTACTGCGGGGCGGACAGCTTATAGGACAGCTAAATCGGTAGACCGGCCCCGCGGACGAGAAATCCGCGGCCCTGGTGGTCATCGGGATCACCGAGGAAGAGCGGAAAGGACTGCTCGCTATGGCGCAAGGCCATCACGAGTCGCACGAGGGTTGGCGCGATGTGCTGCGGGATGTGCGCCGGCGTCGCCTCAAGACCGTCTACGCGTTTCCGAGGATGGGCGTCTGGCTTGTGGAGGGCGGTGACGGGCGCAGCGGCGCGGCACCAGTTGCATTGTTGCCACAAGAAGCTCAACGTGCTCGACAAGCTGCCGCAGCGTCTCCGAGGTGCCGCCGAGTCGCTGCGTGAAATCTACACCGCGCCAACTGGGTGCGGCAGCCGCGGCCCGTGTCCGGACCCTCGCACAGCGATTTGGAAGCGAAGTCCTCAGGCGGTCGTCTCGCTGACCGACCATCAGGCAGAGCTGCTGACCTATTGCCGCTTGCCGCGCGGAGAATGGGAGAGTCTGCGGACGTCGAACCTGGTCGGGCCCACGGTTTGATCCTGTGCGGCTACGCACGCGGGCGACGCGCCGGGCGCGCAAGCGCAAACGGGGCTCCGTCTTGTCTTTCAGTTAGCGCGTCACGCAGAACAGGGGTGGGACCGGATCGATGCCCCACACTTGGTGGTCAAAGTACTCGACGGCGTGCCATTCGTGAACCGTACAGAAGTACCGACGAAGTCAAGGCGCGTGACCGCTGCGTGAGAATTTTCGCACGACTTGACAAAAGCTCAATCGGACGATCAATTGCAATGCATGGTGCACAAGCGAGCGCGGCATTCGTTCATGCGGCGACATCATCGGAACACCGAGTGCGGTTTTGCGTACTCGAACTTTCTAGTCGCGGGAGCTTTTGACCTACCGACCAAGCTTGCTTGGCAGTCGACACGGGATGGATCAACTGGCGACATGTGAATCATGGGGGGAACGAGGTGGTACAGATAGTCGACGCAGCTTCAAGTCAGAGTAACCCCAACGAGACTATACGAACAAGCGCAGCCACGTGGGCGCGGATACGGTTTCTGGTTTGGATTGCGCTTCCGCTGTCTGCGTATCTCGTACCTTTGGCCTGGGGTTATGCATGGAACCCTTTCGAGCCGTGGACTCCCAATGTGCCCGGAGGGACGTATCATGGACGACGCCCCGATGTAAATATCTCGATTGAAACATACGGAACGGGCGTGGTAGTCGTCCCTTCGCATGCGAGATTGCGGGAGTATGTGACAGCGGGCGAGCTTCCCTTGTGGAATCCTTACCAGGGTCTTGGGGAGCCTTTTGCGGCACAGGGCGATGGCGGCCCCTACAGCCCCTTTGAGATACTTTGGGCAATTCTTCCGTACGCATATGGAAACTGGATAACAGTACTCGAATATTACTTGGCCGCAGTGTTCGTGTACCTGTTCCTGCGCGGCTTGCAGGCGTCTGATTTGGCCGCGATTCTTGGAGGCATAGCTTACGAGCTATCAGGCGCACTCAGTTTGATGATCGCTCGCCCGAACATCGCTGATCAGTTGTCCATGATTCCGGTCCTATTCTGGGCAACCGCCAAGGCAATGAGAGAGCGGAGTGTCGGGTGGTACGTGGTCCTGGCAGCGGTAGCTGCTCTCCACGTGCTCGCTGGGTTCGTTCAGGTTGCGATGATAGCCGCTGTTGTATGGGTAGCATTCTGTGTTACATACGGGTCCTGCCTGGACCGCGGACAGCGCTGGGGTGGGCCGATCCTCGTTACGCTCGGTGCGTTCACTCTGGGGAACGGCTTGGCAGCATTCTACATTCTACCAATGGTTGAGGCGTTCCACACTACCTTCAATAAGAACTATGAACTCCTATCCTTCATTCCGATCCCGTACGCGAACATAATCGCGTTCTTTTTCCCTATTGCGTTTGGCCACTTTTTCCAAAGTTGGATAGCCGGGACGTACCCCGAAGTGGTTGACTGGACGAATCTCTACGCGTACGCCGGTACAGGAGTCGCCCTCCTGCTCGTGGTCGGGCTGGTCACTTTGAGCAGCGCGGAATGGGCGAAACGCCTATTATTCTTGTTCTTCACCTCGGCAGGAGCGTTCCTTCTGCTGCGCTACATATCATTTCCTCCAGTGGCAGGAGTCGATCTGCTTCCCATTTTGGGCCGACAGAGTCCTAAGCATTCCAACGGAGTCGCGGTGTTTTGCTTTGTAGTGGCCGCCGCCTTGGCAATAGATTGGATTCGAGCTCCGGGGCGCAGCCGATTCATGGTATCCGGGATCACCGCCCTATTTGTAGCCACAGCGTCGTCTATCCTGACCCTAGTGGCCAGGCAGGGGTGGTCTGCCGTCGATTGGCAAACCGCGCGAATCTATCTTGGGGCCACCGCATTGCTTTCCTGCATACTCTTGTTGATTATCTGGCTTGCGCGACGGTGGCAACGTCTAACAGGTGACGGAGCCGTAGTCCCGCTGATTGTGGCGACGGCGGCAGAACTCATGGTATACATTCCGCTCGGCAACGGGAGCCCGGAGTTTCTCGCTGCCCGGTTGCTTCTATTCATCTTCGTTGTTGTTGGTGGCTTATTGCTGGCCTTAGGCATGCCTAGACGCGCGGCTGCGATATTCGGTTTTTGCATCGTGGCATATCTATCGCTCATTGTTATACCAAAGACAGGCTTGCCTTCAAGATTTGAAGCAGACAAGCCTCCAACGTCAATGACGTGGCTAAAGGCGCATGCGCAGAGCGAATTTCGTGCTTTTGGTATCTTTCCAGACTACTCGGCGATAGCAGCCGTTCAGGATGTTAGCAGTATTGGCCCACTGGCGCCTAAGAGCTTTCTGAACTTCGTGAAAGCGGCGAGTGCAAAACCCGTGGCCGAATTCTACAGGGGGTCAAGCACCTTTGCACTCACTTCTGGTAATACACCGGAGAACGTGTACCGATTGCGCGACTATCTGCGCGTCAAAGCGATTTTCGATTGGATTGGGGTTCGGTATCTTGTATTGGATCGCCAACAATTTCACCCTGGGGCCCGGATTGGATATCAGAAGTTGCTAGCAGGGGGGACTGG
>JAJPIA010000027.1 GCA_021324975.1 Bacillota bacterium | reverse complement strand
TGCTGGATGGCCTTCATCTGCTCCTTGAGGAAGTACTCGCGCTGGCTCTTCTCCATCTGCTTGCGGACGCGATTTTGGATCTTGCGCTCCAGCTCGAGAATGTTGATCTCCTTGGTCAGGATGCCGCTCAGCATTTCGAGCCGCTCCCGTGGCGCGGCCACGAGCGCCCGCTGTCGCTCCTCCACCCGCAGCTGCAGGTGCTGGGCCACGAGATCGCCGAGCCGTCCCGGCTCCTCCGCGGACATCACGAGCATGAACGCCTCGGGGGGAATCGACCGCGACAAGCGCGCGTACCGCTCGAACTGCGAGGTGACACCCCGCATGAGCGCCTCCACCTCGAGCGGTTTGTCCGTCGGATCTGGCCGGGTGCGAATGCGCACCTGGAAGAACGGCGCGCTCTGCAGAAACTCCACGACTTGCCCGCGCACCGCGCCCTCGACGACGACCTGGACGGTGCCGTCCGCCTGCTTGCCGACCTGCAAAATCCGGCACACGGTCCCCACGTCGTACAACCCGTCGGGATCGGGGTTCTCCTCGTCGTCCTTCTTCTGGGCGACGAGCAGGATCACGCGGTCGCCCGTGAGCGCGGCCTCCAGCGCCGCGAGCGATTTTGCCCGTCCGACGCCGAGGGGAACCACCATGGACGGCAAGACCACGGTGCCCTTGAGCGGCAGGGCGGGCAGGACCTCGGGGATCGGCTTCGGATCGGGCGCTGGCGCCTGCTGCGGTTGCTCCGGTGTTTGCTTCGGAGTCTGCTCGGTCATCTGCAAAACCTCCCTCGGGGAGCCAGAGCTCCCACAACGAACACGTGCTCGGCTCGCTGTGCCGCAGCGAACCACCGTGTCTGGATCATGGGCCTGAGCAATTACTCAGGGCATCGTTCCATCAATCTGTTCTATCAATCTAATACGGCGAAATCCCCCCATGGGATTCCTACCCCACAACCGGCCCGCCACCGACGCCGAAAAGAGGAAGAAGCCTGCGAGCAGGCTTCTTCGGGGACCGAAGACACCGTGACCGGACAACCAGGGTCGCTCAGGCCGGCTTCTCCTTGGGCATCTTCTTGAGGTCGCTCGCAGTGAGCAAAAGGGGCTCCGTGTGTTTCTCCACCGTGTCCCGGGTGACCACACAGCGCTTGATGTCGCCGCGGGCCGGGATCTCGTACATGATGTTGAGCATGATCTCCTCGATGATCGTCCGGAGACCCCTGGCGCCCGTGTGGCGGGCCATCGCCTCCCGGGCGATCGCGCGCAGGGCATCGTCAGCCACGATCAACTCAACACCGTCCATTTCCAGGATCTTTTGATACTGCCGCACGAGCGCGTTCCGCGGCTCGACGAGGATCGTCACGAGGTCCGGCTCGGACAGCGGCTCGAGCGGGACCACGACCGGCAGCCGCCCGATAAACTCCGGGATCAGGCCGTACCGCAGCAGGTCCTGCGGCATCACCTGGGCCAGCAACTCCCCGATACGATGCTCACGTTTGGGCTCGATCTTGGCCCCGAATCCGATGTTCGCGACCCGTACCCGGGACTCGATGATCCGGTCCAGCCCGTCGAAGGCTCCGCCGCAGATGAACAGGATGTTGGTGGTGTCGATCTGGATGAATTCCTGGTGCGGGTGCTTCCGCCCGCCCTGCGGGGGCACGTTCGCGGTCGTGCCCTCGAGGATCTTGAGCAGCGCCTGCTGGACACCCTCCCCGGAGACGTCTCGCGTGATCGAAGGGTTCTCCGACTTGCGCGCGATCTTGTCGACCTCGTCGATGTAGACGATCCCGCGCTCGGCCCGCTTGACGTCGTAATCCGCCGCCTGGATCAGACGCAGCAGAATGTTCTCGACGTCCTCGCCGACGTACCCGGCCTCGGTCAATGACGTGGCGTCGGCGATCGCGAACGGGACGTCCAGGATCCGCGCCAGCGTCTGCGCGAGCAGCGTCTTGCCGCAGCCGGTCGGCCCGATGAGGAGGATGTTGCTCTTCTGCAACTCCACGTCCGACGACCGCTTGGAGTGAGAGCCGATCCGCTTGTAGTGATTGTAGACGGCGACGGCGAGCGCCTTCTTCGCGCGCTCCTGTCCTATGACGTACTGGCATAGGGTTTGGTAGATCTCGTGCGGCTTGGGCACACTCCGCGGCTTCGGGTGGCCGTGGGGTCCGGACGTGAGCTCTTCTTCGATGATCTCGTTACACAGCTCGATACATTCGTCACAGATGTAGACGCCCGGTCCCGCCACGAGCTTCCGCACCTGCTCCTGCGTCTTGCCGCAAAAGGAACACTTCAGCCGGTCGCGATCGTCTCCGGTCTTAAACATCGGTGATTGGCTCTCCGTCCGCGCGGCGCGGGATCACGTGGCCCGGTTCCCTGTCCGCGGCTTGATCACGTCGTCGATGAGGCCGTAGTCTTGCGCTTCGCGCGCGCTCATCCAGAAGTTCCGGTCGGTGTCCCGCTGCACCCGCTCCAACGGCTGCCCCGTGTGATTCGCCAAGACTTCATCGAGAATTTGCCGGATCGCCAGGAACTCCTTCGTCTGAATGCTGATATCCGACACAGATCCCTGGGCGCCACCCCACGGCTGGTGGATCATCATGCGCGAGTACGGCAGCGCAAACCGCCGTCCCTTCGTTCCTCCGGCCAGGATGATGGCGCCGGCGCTCGCCGCGAGCCCGACGCAGATCGTGGACACGGGCGACCGGAGAAACTGCATCGTGTCGTATATGGCGAGCCCGGCCGTGGCCGATCCACCGGGGCTGTTGACGTACAGCTGCACCTCTTTCTCCGGGTCTTCGTAGTCCAGGTAGAGCATTTGGGCGATGATCAGGTTCGCCATCTCGTCCTCGATCGGCCCGCCGATGAAGATGAGACGCTCCTTGAGCAGCCGCGAGTAGATATCGTACGCTCGCTCCCCGCGGGCCGTCTGCTCGACGACGATCGGCATGTACACGGATGCGCTCACTCCGTCCTCCCCGGTTCCCCGTACGCGCCTGCCCGCGCCGCCGGTGGCGCGCCGTTCCGTTACCATGGCACTACGCCCGCGCCCGCGAGATTATGTCCCGGTGTCCGTGGCCCGCGCGGCGGCCGGCGAGCTCTCGCCTGCTGCCGCGGGCTCCTGCGCCGCGTCGCCGGGTGCCGCTGGCTCCGGCCCTGCCACGACCCGCACGAGTCGCGCTATTGCTTTGCGCCGCAGCAGTAGCTCCCGGAGCCCCTCCCGGCGTCCACGCTCGCCCAGCCACGCCTCGACGCTCGGCACGTCCTTGCGCAACTCGCCGGCCAGCAGCTCCACCTCGGCCGACATCTCCTCGTCCAGGACGGCCAGCCCCTCGTGGTCGGCCACGGCTTCGAGGAGGAGCCGCACGCGCACCCGGCGCTCGGCTCTCGGCCGGAGGTCGGCCCGAAGCGCGGCCTCGTCCTTGTCTTGCCCGCGGAGATAGGTTTCCAGCGTCAGGCCCCGTGACTCGAGGCGCCCCTTGAGGTCGTCCAGCACGTGCTCGACCTCGTGGTCCACGAGGCTGGCCGGCAGATCGATCGAGGTCTTGGCCAACACCGCGTCGACCACTCGATCCTGCAGGGCGCTCTGCTCCTCCTCGGCGCGCTCACGGGCCAGCCGGGACCGAAGCCCGTTCCGGAGAGCGTCGAGGGTGGCTTGGTCGGACACGGTTCGGGCAAACGCGTCGTCAAGCGGCGGCAGCTCCTTCCGCCGCACATCCCGCACGTCCACGGTGACCTCGCCGGCGCCCGTGCTCAACTGCGCCGTCCGTGCATCTCCCGCCCGGGCGCCCTCGAGCGCGGCTTCGATCTCCGGCGGCAGCAGACCGCCGCCGACCTCCACGAGCAGCTCTTTGCCGGGCTGCAGCCGTTCCAGGCCGCTCGGCGCGGCGGAGACGGTTAGGAGCACGAAGTCACCGCGACGTGCGGCTTCCCCGGGCGCGCTGACCAGCCGCCCATGACGCGCTCGGATGTCCTCCAGCGCGCGGTCCACGTCCGCGTCTTCGACCGGGTGATGTTCACGCTCGACGTGGATCGTCGAATAGTCGGGGAGCCCGATCTCCGGAAAGACGTCGACCGTGGCGGTGAGCCTGAGCCCGCGGCCTTCCTCACCATCCTCGACCTCGATGGAAGGATCGCTAATGGGCGCAATGCCGGCCTGCGAAACGGCCTCGGCGTACTGAGCCGGGACCAGCACCCGGAGCGCCTCCTCCCGAATCGAGCCTGGGCCGAGGTGACGCTCTAGAATTGGGCGGGGCGCCTTGCCACGCCGGAATCCCGGCACGGTGACCTTGCCGGCCAGGGACGTGTAGGCCCGATCCATCGCCTGGGCCAGCGTGTCCTCGGGGACTTCGATCTCCAGCACCGCTCGGCTGCCGGGTTCGGTTCGGACCGCGACTTTCATGGGGGGCTCCTTCGCACCACCGGGACCGTAACAAACGAAAGCCCCGGCACGGTATCACCGCCGAGGCTACCACCGCGCGCGCAGTATACACAGGGCGTGACGAACATGTCAAGGCAACGTGACGCCACGTGTCGCCCGCCTTCCGTGTCCCATTATACGTCTTGTTGTCCGTCCTTGTAGCCCGGTCTCCAAGGGTCGACGCGGCGACGCCGTCACGTCTGCGGTGCGCGGGTGTGGTGCGGGCGGAGGGATTTGAACCCCCATGGACCTCGCGGCCCACCAGGTCCTAAGCCTGGTAGAGGCTTTCTAGCGTCTCGCTACACCCTGCTGCACGTGACTGCAAAATCCTGCGCCAGGCCTTGTTATTATTGAGTTTCCGCGACCTGCACCTGCTGTACCTCGCTACCCCCGACGGCGGGCTGTGGGTGACGTCAACCTTGTCCGTGATAAAATTCGCGCAATTCCGCTCGCCCCAATTAATGGCCTGGAGCTCTCCGGTGCGCATGCCGGTAAGCGCCTTCGTGACTAAATTTAGCACAGCCCGCCACTCTGTGGGGGCGCCAAGAAGGACGCGCCGTAGCTCCGCGAACGACCAGAGCTTGAGATGGCGCTTCGGAACGGCTAAGAGCCCGACCGATCCGGCGGGATTGGTGGGGATATAGCCCCACGCCACCGCTTTCTCCAGCACCTGCTTGAGGAGCACGAGGCTCTCGTTAAGCACGCTCGAGCTCCTTCGCGAACGTGTCGAGGGGGACGCGGTAGATCGCTGCCACGTCTGCGACCGACTCGAACCGGCTGATCGCGCATCCCGCGCATGCCATGCGGTGCCGGACGAACACTCGCACGGTTCGCGGCCAGCGCGTCACCAACTCGGCGACGGTCGTACGCATCAAGCGCGAAGTGGGTGCCATCGCTGCTCACGCGCACTCTATCCGATTACCCCGTCGCCGTCTTTGTTCCAGCGCAATAGTCGATGAACAAGCGTTCAACGGCTCCTGTCTCACCCGCGGGCCGCGTTGCGCTCCACGATGCTCACGAGGCTGTGCGGGTCCCGCACGACCACGCGTTGCCGGACGGCCGTGATCAGTCCCTGGGATTCCCACCCGCTAAGGATACGGCTCGCAGTATGGAGGGTCGTACCTGACAGCTCGGCCAGGTCGCGCCGCGACAAGCACATGTCGATGAGGATGCCGCCCTCCACCCTGGCACCCGCCTTGTCCACCAAGCGCAGCAGCGCCTGGGCCAGGCGCTGCTCCACCCGTTCGGCGACGAGCTCGGACAGGCGGTCCTGGAGCTCGTGCACCCGGGCGACGAGAATCCGGACCGCATTGAGCGCAACGACCGGATACTCGACAAGCAACCGCGCAACGGTCTCACCGTCCCACGCGAGGGCTTCGCCCGCCTGCACGGCCTCCGCCGACACCGGATAGGTCGTGTCGCCAACGGCCGCGACCGCCCCGAAGACCTCACCGGGCCCGATGATCCGGACAATCACTTCTTGGCCATCGGGGTGCACCTGGGTGAGCTTCATTTGCCACGCACGAGGACATACACGGCCTTGAAACAGCGCCGAACGCGACAGAAGCCGCTCCCACCTGTCTGGCGGCATCGTCGGCGGCACGGTCTCCTCGAAGCCACCTCTCCTCTGCGTGCATGACGTCGCAACACGTGGTCGCGAGCCGCGACGGCGGCGTGGGCCTACCACATCATGCGCCGATGCATCCGACATTCGAGTGGGAAGGCGGCCGGATCCTTTGGCGGGCGCGGACCCGGCCGATCGGCCGTCACCGCGAGAGCGCGCCGACGCAAGCCGCCGGCTTGGGCGCGAAAGCAAAGGGGCCTTCCCACGGCCGGCACATGCGCCACGATCGTGACTCGACGGCCGGCAGGGCCGGAAGTGACGTGAAGGATACTCTCTGGACCCGATAGCGAACGGCCCGGGTGTTGCTACATTGGCAGGAAGAGGCGATTGCCGATGCTCGTACGAGATTTCATGACCGCCGCCGTCGTCATCACCGGACGCGACGCACGTATCGCGGACGCGGCGCGTCGCATGCAAACGAAGCGTATCCGCCGCCTTCCCGTCCTCGACGGGACGCGACTCGGCGGGATTGTGACATGGACCGACCTGGCGCGCACATCACCCCTGTTGACGCCACGGTCCGCGGCGCGTTCGACTGCGGCTTCCGTCGACACGATCCGCGTCGGTGACGTCATGACCCCCAACCCGCTTACGGTCGCCCCGGATACCACCATCGAGCACACAGCCGTGTTGATGCGCGAGCACAAGATCGGAGGCCTCCCCGTGATGGAGCACGGTGTCCTCGCCGGCATCATTACGGAGAGCGACGTGTTCGAGGCCTTTATCAGAGTCATGGGACTACGCAGCGGCGGGACGCGCTTGACGATCCGCCAGAACGAGGCCGCTTCTGCGCTCGCAGACATCGTCAACACGGTGCGCGCGTGCGACGCAGCCATCCTGAGCCTCGCGACATACCGCATGCATGACACCCAGTGGACCGTCGTCCGCGTAGCGGCGCCGTACGCACTGCATGTCGTACAAACTCTCGTGGAACGCGGGATCAACGTCACGCACCTGGCACCGCTTCCGCAGCCGGGTCGCGACGATTCCAACGACAAATCTCGCGCGTAGTCCGGCACGGTCATCAATTGACCATCGGGCCACAGGCTACTGGACCTTAGCGCTCGTTACGGCGGCGTCGCTGCCGCGGAAACGGCAATCGTGCCACAATCGTCGTACCCTGACCAGGCGCCGAGATCAGCTGGAATGCACCGCCGACCACCTCGGCTCGCTCGCGCATCCCGTCGAGCCCAAGCGAGCGTGGCTTCCTGGATAATCCGATAGGCCGCCGTTTCAGTGTTCCGCGAACACCGGCTCTCGGTCCCGGCGGTTGTGAGCTCCACGTGCATCCCGGCCGGTTGCAGGTGACTGCGGACATACGCACGCACGGCTGCAACGAGACCGTACTCGTCAAGTACCGGTGGCCGCAAATCATACACGAGCTTGTGAATCTCCTCGAGGCCCTGATCGGTCACTGTCCCGAACCGATCGAGCTCGGAGGCAATCGTGGCGCGATCCGCCTCGCCCACGTGTGCGCGCAGATGTCTGAGTTGCATGCTGGGCGCAGATAGCACTTGGCCTGCGTGATCGTGGAGGTCCTGCGCAATCCGGCGGCGCTCATCTTCCTGGGCGGTCAGGAGACGTTGCATGAGCTGCCGCATGCGCGCTTCTCTGTGGCGCGCGTCCTCAAACAACTGCGCGCGCTGGACGGCAACCGCGACCTCATGACCCAGCGCTTCGAGCACGTCCAGGTCCGCGCGGCCCAGCGACCCGCCCGCGGGCAGCAAGAGGTTCAAGAGGCCGATCACCTCGCCGCCGTGGGACCGCAGCGGAACGCTGGCATGCCGGTGCGTCTCCGGCGAGGCTGGAAGCGCCTGCTCGAGCCGGCGACACTCAACAAGGTTGACGGCCTGGGTGAGCTGACCGTCCCGCAGCATCTCGAGACATCGGCACTCTCCCGTCATCCGGTGCTTGCCGCCCATCACGAGCGGCGCCGGAAGATTCACGTCGGCGGCCAGCAAGAAATTGTTCGTTTCCCCGTCGCGCAAAAAGATCCACCCCGCCTCGGCTCCGGCAAGTTCAACGATTCGCGGCAGCGCACCATCCAGCGCCTCGCGGAGCGTGGCCGCGCGATTGAGACTCTGGGCCAATATCCGGAAGACTTCGGTCTTCCCCGCCAGCACCATCACGATCCTCGGTCCGCGGCCTCAGATTCTGGGAAGCATCTCCAATCTCCAGCGCACCGAGATTGTTCGTCGCTCCCAGAGGGTCCCGCGACTCCGGGAGCCGTGTTCCGTAAAACGGTAACACGCGGGCGGACCGGGGTCGTTGCGCCGCGGCAATAGCGTGCCCCTGTCACGAGATACGCCACCGCCACTCGAATGCGAGCCGGCCCGACAACACGGGAGGCACCCACCGATACGCGCGATACGCGAACATATAGGCCAAGCCGAATGCCGACAGCGCGATCGCGACGGCGCCGGCCTCGACTACGGCCGTGGCACGTTCCCAAATGCCGATGGTCATCAGAACCACCCCGGTGTTGCTCGCCCAGAACACGCCGCTGCCCACCGGCGGAGAGTAGAGATCCGGTCTTCGAGAGATCGTCGGTACGTCCGGGATCGTCGCGCGATAGTACCACATCAGAAAGGGCGCGATCTTGTAAAGCTGCCACGGTCGTGGTCGGCCTTGTCGCCCTTGCGGGCCTCTTCACGCTGGCGCCCGCCATCCGGGCGGCCGTGACGCGGGGTGTCGTAGGGACCGTTGCGGCGGCGGGGCTGCCTACCCTGTACAACGTCGACATCTCGAAGAACCGACGGCTTCAACTCTATCTCGATCCGGGACTTCCGGGGCTCAACGGGATTCACGCAACGTTCTTTGACGCGGAGGGCAGCGAGGTCGCGATCGCCGGCGGGATGCAAATCGCGGTCGACGGCCGCGGCAGCCCAATCGCGCTCCCGGTCTTCCAAGAGGGACCCGGTCACTTCTACTCGGACTTCAACTTCCCGCCGGGCGCGTGGCGGCTGGAGATCACGGCCCGGGACCAGGTAGGTCAGGTGCTGCGGACATCCGTCATCGTCCATCTCTAGGACGCCACGCTCGGGGCGCTACCCCCGGACAAGAAGGTCGGCGTGACTCGGCGGCCGGCCTACGTGGAACGAGGCGGCCGTCCTTGGCACATGCGGACATCCCGTACCGGCGCTTGCGCCGGCGGACGCATTTCGCAGGAGTTAGAGTGCACTGATTATCGGCGCTCCAATAGGTGTGCCCAAATCGTTGTTGACCCGAGGCCCATAGAGATGTCTCAGCTAACACGCAAGGAAGCGCGAGTCAACCTCCCTAACTCTCACGGCAATGGCAGGAGTGAAGACATCCGGGTCGAGCACCGGTGTGGAGGTGACGGACG
>JAJPIA010000077.1 GCA_021324975.1 Bacillota bacterium | reverse complement strand
GCCGCGGCGGTGATCCGGACGATCCAGGAGGAGGACCTCGTCGCCAACGCGGCCGCGATGGGCGAGTATTTGATGGGCGGCCTGCGGGCGCTGGCCCGGACGCAGCCCGTGATTCGCGAGGTCCGGGGGCGCGGCCTGATGATCGCCGCGGAGCTCGGCATCCCCTCCGATGGGGTGGTGGCGGCGTGCGCCGCGAACGGCCTGCTCGTCAACGCCGTGCGCCCCACGGCGGTCCGCTTTGTGCCCCCGCTCATCGTGACGCGACAGGACGTCGACGAGGCGGTCGGCATCTTCGGCCGCGTTCTCGCCGAGCAGACGCGGGTGGCGGGCGCGGCGGCCGGCAACCCGGCCGGGAGGTGACGACGATGGCGCAACCGAGGAACGTGGCGCTCGCGTACAGCGGCGGGCTCGACACATCCGTGATCATTCCCTGGCTGAAGGAGCACTACGGCGGCTGCGGCGTGACCGCGGTCGTCGTGGACGTCGGCCAGGGGGACGACTTCGACGAGGTGCGGGCCAAGGCGCGGGCGAGCGGCGCCGACGCCGTGCACGTGGTGGACGTCCGGCGCCAGTTCGTGACCGACTACATCTATCCGGCGCTGCGGGCGGGCGCCGTCTACGAAGGACGGTACCTGCTCGGGACGTCCCTCGCGCGCCCGCTGATCGCCCGGGTGCAGGTGGAGGTGGCGCTCGCGGAGGGGTGCGATGCCCTGGCGCACGGGTGCACGGGCAAAGGCAACGACCAAGTCCGCTTCGAGCTGGCATACCAGGCCCTGGCGCCGCATCTCGCGGTCATCGCGCCGTGGCGCGAGTGGACGCTCGGCTCCCGCGAGGAGGAGATCGACTACGCCCGGGCCCACGGCGTGCCGGTGCCCGTGACGCGGGAGAAGCCCTACAGCATGGATCAGAACCTCTGGCATCTCAGCTTCGAAAGCGGCATCCTCGAGGACCCGTGGGCGGAGCCGCCGCAGGACATGTTTCGCCTCACGGTCGATCCGGCCGCGGCACCCGACGCGCCCGAGTACGTGGAGATCGGGTTCGAGCGGGGGGCGCCCGTCGCGCTCGACGGCAGGTCGCTCGACCCCGTGACGCTGGTCGAGGCCCTGAACAGACGGGCGGGAGCGCACGGCGTCGGACGCGCCGATCTCGTGGAGAACCGCCTCGTGGGGATGAAGAGCCGCGGTGTGTACGAGACGCCCGGCGGGACCGTGTTGATGGAGGCGCACCACCACCTCGAGACGATCACGCTCGACCGGGACACACAGCACTACAAGGCGCTCGTTGCCCCCCGGTACGCCGAGCTCGTCTACAACGGGCTGTGGTATTCGCCGCTGCGCCGTGCGCTGGATGCGTTTACCACGGTGACGCAGGAGACCGTGACGGGCGCGGTGCGCGTGAAGCTGTTCAAGGGCGCGTGCGTCGTGGTGGGGCGCACGGCCACGCCGTCGCTGTACAGCCCCGACCTCGCGACGTTCGGCCGCGGCGAAGGGTACGATCACAAGGACGCCGCGAGCTTCATCCGGCTCTTCGGCCTGCCCACCAAGGTGTTTGCCGCGAGCCATCCGGACTTGACGCGCGACGGGCCGGCCCTGCCGATCGAGACGCCCGCGGGCCGGCGCGGACCCGGCGCGCCGCGGCGCTAGCGGGGCGACGTGGTCGAGCCGACGCGGCGGCAGCCGGACGATCCCGCGAGCGCGCGCCTGTGGGGTGGCCGGTTTCGGGGCGACCTCGATCCCACGATCGCCGCCTTTACGACCTCGCTGCCGTTCGACCGGCGGCTGTATCGCGCCGACATCCTGGGCAGCGTCGCGCACGCGACGATGCTCGGCCGCTGCGGGATCGTTCCGCAGGCGGACGCGGACGCGATGGTCCGCGGACTGCGCGAGATCCTCTCCGAGATCGACGCCGGCCTGCTGACCATCGAGAGCGCCGAGGACATCCACACGTTCGTGGAGGCGACGCTGCGCCGGCGTATCGGCGACGCCGCGTCGCGGCTCCACACGGCGCGGTCCCGCAACGACCAGGTCGCCACCGATCTCAGGTATTACCTCAAGACGGAAATCGTGAAGGTCGTGGGCCGCGTCGTGGCGCTGGAGCAGGTGCTGCTGGCGCTGGCGGAAGGGCATCCGTCGGTCATCGTCCCCGGGTATACGCACCTGCAGCGCGCCCAGCCGGTGCTCCTCGCGCACCACCTACTGGCCTACCTGTGGATGCTGCACCGCGACGCCGGGCGCCTCCGGGACGCATTCGCCCGCACGGACGCGCTGCCGCTCGGGGCGGCCGCGCTGGCCGGCACGTCGTATCCCATCGATCGTGAGCTCGTCGCCTGCCTGCTCGGGTTTGCGCGCGTCATCCCCAACAGCCTGGACGCGGTCGCCGATCGCGACTTTGCGGTCGAGTTCACCGCGGCCGCCGCAATGCTGATGGCGCACCTCTCGCGCCTCGCCGCCGAAATCGTGCTCTGGTCGACGACGGAGTTTGGCTTCGTGGAGCTCGGGGACTCCATCAGCACCGGCAGTTCGATCATGCCGCAAAAGAAGAACCCGGATGCCGTCGAGCTCATCCGCGGCAAGGCATCCCGCGTCACCGGCGATCTCGTGACCCTCCTGTCGATGCTGCGCGGTTTGCCGCTCGCCTACAACAGCGACATGCAGGAGGACAAGGAGGCGGTGTTCGACGCCGTGGATACCGCGCACGCCAGCCTCCAGGCCATGGGCCTCGTGCTGCACGGCATCCGGTTCAACGGCGAACGCATCGCAGCGCACCTGCGCGGCGGTCTCATGGGCGCCACCGAGCTGGCCGACGCGCTCGCCACCCGCGGCATGCCGTTTCGCGAGGCGCACGAGCTGGTCGGCAAGATCGTGCTGTACGCGCAGGATCGCGGGCGGGAGCTGTGGGAGCTTACACCCGACGAGTACCGGCAATTCAACGCGCTGCTCGCAGACGGCGCGGAGCTGGCCACGCCGGCGGGCGCGGTCGCGAACAAGCGCTCCGCCGGCGGCACCGCGCCGTCCCGCGTCGCGGAGCAGCTGAGCGCGGCGCGCACGGCCGTCACCGAGACGCTCTCCTGGCTGGCCGCCCTGCCGGCGCCGCCGGTTGAGCGCGAGGCGGCGGCGGCCGAGCCCGGTCCCGGGCAGGGGCGATGAGCTGATGGCGCAATCCCAAGCGGCGCCCGGGGCGGCCGGCGGACGCGACTCCACGCGGGCCGAGCGCGAGCGCCGCATTCGGGACATCCTCGCGCAACGTCCCGTCGAAACCCAGGAGGACCTGGTCGACCTGCTGCGGCGCCAGGGACTCGCCGTCACGCAGGCCACGGTGTCCCGCGACATCAAGCGGATGGGGCTGGTGAAGGTGCCGTGGACCGACGGCCGGTCGCACTACGTTGCGCCCGAGAAACCGTCGCCCGCCGACGTGCTGCGCCGCCTCCAGCACGCGGTGACGGAGTACGTGCTGTCCGCCGACACGGGCGAAGAACTGGTGGTCATCCACACGCTCACCGGCCGCGCGAACGCGGTCGCCGCAGCGATCGACGAGATGCAGTGGGACGATGTCGTCGGCACCGTGGCCGGCGACGACACGATTCTCGTGGTGCCGCGGCGTCGGACCATGCGCGATCGTGTGCTGCGCCGTCTCCGGGACCTCATGGAAGGGCGGATGCCGCGGTAGGCCGGCACAGTCGAGGGCGGCGTCCGTCACCGCGATGCGCGGTGCGACGTCCCGTGGCGGGTGGTGGTGGAAGGTGTCCTCCAACCGTGAGCCGAACCTCCCCGCGATATCATCCCTCGCTGTCGCTCGCTGAGGCGCCCGGCCCATGGACGTCTGGGTTACGAACCTACAAAGCAAGATCACCGTCGAGCCGAACTTCATTCGGGAGATCGTCTGCGGGGTGTTGCGCCTCGAGGGACGCCGCAATGCCCCCGACGTGAGCGTGGCGCTCGTCGACAACGCGTACATCCGCATGCTGAACCGCGAGTACCGCGGCGTCGATCAGGCGACCGACGTGCTGGCCTTCCCCATGGAGCCGGAGCGCGACGGGTCCGCCGAGCCCGCGCTCGGGGACGTCGTCATCTCCGTCGAGCGCGCCCGCGAGCAGGCGCGGCAGTTTCGGCATCCGCTGCGCCGCGAGCTCGCGCTCCTCGCCATCCATGGCGTCCTGCACCTGCTCGGCTACGAGGACGAGACCGAGGCCGGCGCATCGGCCATGTGGTCCAGGCAAAAGTCGCTGCTCGAGCAACTCCTCGTCACCTCCGCACGCGACGCCCGCTGACGTGCGCTCGCACGCGCGGGGGCCGCGGTCCTTTGCCGCGTCCGTGACCTTTGCCCTGCGCGGCCTGCGCGCGGCCGCGCGGACGGAGCCCCACATGCGCGCGCATCTCGTGTTCGCGATCCTGGCCCTCGGCGCGGGGATCGCGGCCGGAGCCACCGGGGTCGAGTTGGCCGTGTTTGCCCTCGCCATCGGGCTAGTGCTTTCGGCCGAGCTCGTCAACACGGCGATCGAACGGCTCGTGGACACGGTCTCGCCGGAGCCGACCCCCGCGGCGGCGGCGATCAAAGACGCGTCTGCCGCCGCGGTCTTGGTCGCGGCCGCTATGGCCGCGTCTGCGGGGGTGTTGGTGCTGGGGCGTCACGTGGGGATCCGGGCAGCCGCGATCGATCGCGGGATCGCCGCGCTCGTCGCCTTGGGCTGCCTGATGGTGCTCGCGGCCGGCGCGGTGCGGAGTGGCGGCGCCACGCGCGGCCCGGGGACGCGGTAGGGGTTCCTGGGGTCTAGGGACCCGTCGTCGCCGGGGGCTCGGCTCGGTGGGTATGGTATAAATAACACGAAGGCTGATGGCAGACGTATCGTTGGTCGAGCCGGCGCGCGGCGCGCGCCCGACGCGGGAAGGGTAGGACTTTTTCCGTGACGCGGTCGCCGTCTGCCTTGTGGCTTGTGGTGCTTGCCTTTCTCATCTTCTTCGGCGCGTTTTTCAGCGCGTCCGAGACCGCGCTCTTCGCCTCGAATCGCATGACATTGCGACGCCTCCGGGACAGCGGGGACCGGCGTGCCGGCGTGGCACATCGTCTGCTCGAGGCCCCGGCGGATCTGTTGACGACGTTGCTCGTCGGCAACACGATCGCCGACGTGGGCGCGTCGGTGCTCGCGACCTCGATCGCGATTTCGCTCGCGGGCCGGCACGGCGAGTGGATCGCGTTTGTGTGCGTGACGCTGCTGGTGCTGGTGGTGTCCGAGATCGGGCCCAAGACGCTCGCCGCGCGCCACGCCGATCGTCTGGCGCTCTGGGTGGCCGACCCGGTGCGCACCATTGGCCGCGTGCTCGGCCCGTTGAACCGCGTCCTCTCCCTGGCGGCGACGGTGCTGATCCGCCCCTTTGGCGCGCCGATCACCAGCCGGCCCCCGCTCGTGACCGAGGAGCAGTTGCGGTTTCTCGTGCAGGTCGGCGAGGAGGAGGGCGTGATCGAGGAACGGGAGCGCGAGATGATCCACTCGATCTTCGAGTTCGGCGACACCGTCGTGCGCGAGGTGATGCGGCCCCGGATCGACATCGTCGGCGTTCCGGCGTCCGCCACGATCGATCAGGCGCTCGCGCTCATGATCGAGCACGGACACTCGCGGCTTCCGGTCTACGAAGGCAATACCGACCATATCAGCGGCGTCGTGTACGTCCGGGACCTTCTCCTCCCCCTGCGGGAGGGGAAACACGACCGGCCGGTGCTGGACGTGCTGCGCCCGGCGTTCTTCGTGCCGGAGACGAAGAAGGTGGACGAGTTGTTTCGGGAGATGCAGCGCCAGAAAGTCTCCATGGCGATCGTGCTCGACGAATACGGCGGGACGGCCGGCTTGCTGACGATGGAGGACCTGGTCGAAGAGATCGTCGGCGAGATCCAGGACGAATACGACCTGGAAGAGAAGCCGATCCAAGTCGTGGACGACCGCACGGCCGTCGTCAGCGGACGCACCCACATCCACGAGGTGAACGAGGCGCTCGGGTTGTCGCTGCCGGACGAAAACGTCGACGTCGATACCGTCGCCGGCTTGATCTACGAGCTGCTCGGACGGGTCCCGCAGCAGGGCGAGATCCTCACGGCCGGCGGCGCCGAGCTGCGCGTCGAACGGACCCTCGGGCAGCGCATCACCAAGGTACGCATCACGCTCCCGTCCCCCGCGCCGCAGCAGCAGCCCGCCGCACCGTAGTGCGTCATTGCACTGGTTTGGCAAGGGTTGGTGCCAGGTCCGCCCAACCCGTCTACCCTCGTCGCACAAGAACGACGAAGTACTGGCGCTCGGCAGCACAAGCGGCCGCGCACCGGCGTCACGGCGGGGGTGGGCGTCGATCGGCGCGGCGGTAGGTAAGGGCCGCCCGGCGCCCCCTAGAGAATCAGGTGAAGGTCGCCAAACTCGTGCCAGAGGTAGCCGCCGTCGAGCGCGGCGCGGTACGCCGCTTCGAGGTGGGCGCGGCCGGCGAAGGCCTCGAGCATCGCCAGGTGGGACGCCCGCGGCTCGTGAAAGCCGGTCAGGAGGGCGTCCACGGTCCGCATGCCACGCGCCGGCGTCACGACGAGATCGGTCCACCCCGCAGACGCGATCACCTCGCCGGACGGGGCGAGGGCGCTCTCCAGCGCGCGGACGACGGTAGTGCCGACGGCGACGACCCGGCGCCCGCGCCGTCGCGCGGCCGCCACGGCGCGCGCCGTCTCCGGGGGCACCGAGTACCATTCCTCAATCGGCGGCTCGTCGCGCTCGGGACTCGCCACGCCGGCGTGCAGCGTGATGCGGGCGAGGCCGATGCCGCGCTGCGCGGCGTCCGCGAGCACCTCGCGCGTGAACGCCCGGCCGGCCGACGGCATCTCCGCGGATCCCGGCTCCCGCGCGTAGACCGTTTGGTACATCCTGAGCGGCCACCGGCCCCAAACGTATGGGTACGCGATCGGACGGCCGTGGCGCCGCAGGTACTCGAGCCACGGCGCCCCTAGGTCCACGCGGGCGATCCAGAGTCGTGTGGACCCAGGATACGGTACCAAGAGGCGCGTCTGCGCTCCGCTGGGCAGGTCCAGCGTCTCGCCGGAGTCGGCGCGGATGGCCCGCGGTTCCACCACCCACAAGCCGGCCGTGAGACGCGTGGACAGGTGAAGCGCGACGGGATCGCCGTTGGCCCGCCGCGCCGCGAGCGCAGCTGGGATCGTCGCGGAGTCGTTGACGACGAGCAGGTCGCCCGGCGCGAGGTAGCGCGGCAGGTCGGCGAACCCGGCATGGGCCGCGGCGCCGTCGCGGCGGCGTGTGACGAGCAGCCGGACGCCGTCGCGCCGGAGGCCGCGCGCCTCCGGCGGCTCGTGCGCCTCCAGGGCCGGCGGCAGGACGAAGTCCAAGGGGGGCGCCGTTGCCCCCGCGGCCGGCGTGTCGCCGGGTGCGCTGCCGGCCTCGAGGAGGGCCGCGGTGCGGGCGCTCATGAGACGGCCCGTCCGATCTCGTTCTCGAGGCGCTGGGCGCGGAAGCGCCCGAACGGCGCGGTCTCGCGCTCGACGAGCGCAACAAACGCGGGCGCCACGGCGGCCGGTGCCGGCAGATGCGAGAGGTCCACGCCCGGCTCGGCTTCTCGGTGCATCTGCGTGTTCATGTCGCCGGGGTCGACGACGTACACGCGAACGCCGCTCCCCTCGAGTTCCGCGGCGAAGACCCGGGAGAGATGCTCCAGCGCCGCCTTGCTCGCGCCGTAACCGCCCCACCCCGGGTACGCTTCGACGCCCGCGTCCGACGTTACGTTGACGATGAGGCCCGATCGGCGGGCCCGCATCGCCGGCAGCACGAGCCGCGCGAGCGTGTGCGGGGCGAGCACGTTGACGCGAAAGATGTCCCACAACGCCACGGGGCTGAGATCGGCGAGCGTAGGCATCGGGCTCGGTCCCAGCGCCGACGCGTTGTTGACCAGAACGTCGATCCGTCCAAAGCGGCGCAGGCTCTCCCGCACCAGCCGCTCCGCGTGGTTGGGGTCGCCCACGTCGCCTGCGATCGCGAGTACGCCGTCCGGCTCCGCGACGCCGCCGGCGTCCCGGCGAATTGCGTCGGCCGCCCGAGCGAGCACCTCGGGGTCGCGCGCCGTGACGACGAGCCGCGCTCCGCGCCGCGCAAACGCCCGCGCGACTTCGAAGCCGAGCCCCCGCGACGTTCCGGTGATGAGCGCGACTGAGTGTTTGAGTTGCATCGGCGACGCCTCCATGGGCCGGTGTCACCAGGAAGTATGAGCCTGCGGGTGCGGCGCCGCATCCGGCGATGGGCCGGGCGCCGCGCGTGCCGGCCGACGGGGACAGGCGCCTGGCCGGGCGGCCAGGTCCTGCGGTGGGGCGAAGGCCGCGCGGCTAGAGAAGCCCGCGGCGCGCCGCTTCCGCGACCGCCTGCGCCCGGGTCTCCGCGCCGAGCTTGTTGAGGATCGACCCGACGTGGAACTTCACCGTGCGCTCGGTGATCGTCAAGCGCCTCGCGATCTGCTTGCTCGACAGTCCGTCGGCGACGAGGCGCAGCACGGTCCGCTCGCGCGGCGTAAGCAACAGCTGCCGCCCAGGCCCGCGCACTTGCCCAAGGACCTTTTCCGCGACGCGCGGGGCCAGGTGTGAGCCGCCGGCCGCGACGGCCCGGATCGCGGCCATGATTTCCTGTCCGGTGGCGCCCTTCAGGAGGTACCCGCGGGCGCCTGCCCGGACGGCGCCCAGCACGCGTTCATCTGTGTCGTACGCGGTCAACACGATCACGCGGGCCTCCGGCGCCTCGGCGGCGATCCGCGGGATCGCGTCGACGCCGTTCATGTCCGGCAGCTCGAGGTCCAAGAGCACCACATCCGGGTGGATGCGGCCGGCCGCGGCGATCGCGTCCGCCGCCGAGCCCGCGTCGCCCGCAACTTCGATGTCCGGATCGTCCTCCAGGATCGCCTCGATCCCCTCCCGGACCACCGGGTGGTCGTCCACGAGCAGCACGCGGATCATGGCCGGGGGCCCTCCAGCGGGACAGACACGCTGACCGACGTTCCGCGGCCGGGCACGCTGCGAATGCGGAGGGTTCCCCGGAGCAGCCCCACGCGCTCGCGCATGCCCACCAAGCCGACGTGTCCCGGCGCGGTGCGCTCAGGCTCGAACCCGCGGCCGTTGTCGCGCACGGTGAGGCGCGCGCGGCGTCCGCGCGCGTCCAGCGTCACGGTCGCAGCGCTCGCATGGGCGTGTCGCCCTACGTTGGTGAGCGCCTCCCGCGCGATCTGAAACAGCTCGGACTCCACACCGGCGGGAAGCGGCGGCGCCGAGACGACGCGGACGTGGATGCGCACGCCGGAATCGGCGCTCAGGGCTCGCGCCAGAGCCGTGAGCGCTTCCGGGAGCGGCCGCCCGGCCGGCAGCGGGCCGCGCAACTCGAGCATGGAGCGCCGCGCTTCGTCGAGGCTCTGTCGCGTGATCTCGAGCGCGCGCTGGATCCGCTCGCCGGCGCGCTCGGGGTTGCGGGCCAGGTGTCGCGCCCCCGCTTCCAGATGCAGCGCGATCGCGGTGAGCGCCTGCGCAAGCGTGTCGTGGATCTCGCGGGCCAGGCGCGCGCGTTCCTCCGCGCGGGCCAGCCGGGTTGTGCTCTCCGCAAGCCGCGCGCGTTCGATGGCGATGCCGACCTGATATGCGATCGTCGCGAGCACCCGCAGCTCATCGGCGGTCAGCTGCCGCCACGCCGGTCCGGTAACGTTCATGACGCCGAGCGGCGTGGTCTGGAAGTAGAGCGGAATGCTCGCGTGGTAGGCCAGCCCGTGCGTCATCTCTGTGGCGCGCTGCCGCACCGCCGGGCGGAGCCGGCTGCACTCCATGACGTCGATGTTCTTCGGCGTGAGATCGCCTGCCCGGAACTCGTCGAGACACCAGCACGACCGGCCGGTCATGCGGACGGGCTCTTGCAGGTACGGCGGCAAGTTGCGGGCCGCGGCGTTGTAGAAGCGCTGGGTCTCTGGATCGCGCAGCCAGACCCACCCTGTCTCCAGGCCGAGCAGTTCGGCCACCATGCCGAGTGTCTGCTCCAGCGCCTGTTGGACGTCCGGGGCGCTGTTGAGGGCCTCCGCGATCGCCGCGAGAATGCGGAGATCACGGGTATGCCGGCTGCGCAAAGCCGCGGGGACCTGGCCCGTCGGCAGTGCGGGCCGGACGGCGTTATCGTCCGCCGCGTGCGCTCGTTCCGTCCCGCGCTTCGTCGCCACGTCATCGCCCCGGCACCAAGGGTACGCCGCAGCCGCAGGCCGCGACACCGATATCCCGGTCGGTCCCGGCCTGTCCCTTCGGACGGGCCGCCTGGGACCGGCACGTCCCGCTCGGTGCACCACCGATCGGTTCGCGCCGCCCCCTGGTCGTTCCCGCACCCCACGCTGGCCGGGCGATGGGCCGTGACCGCCGAGGAGCCCTCCGAGATTGACCGCGCCAACGGCACGCCGGGACTCTGACCGGGGTCAGAGAATACCAGCCCTCAGCGCGACGTGGACGCCGCGCACCCAAAGGAGCTTCGCGATGGCTGATCGCGATCTGGAATCCGAGAGCGGGACGCGCCCCTGTGTCGTGATCCGATCGGGCGAGGCGTACCGGGGTGAACAAGGCCTCACCTACCTGCGCGGCCTCACCGGCGAGACCGCCGGGGCGACCGCCATCTGTATGACCGTGTTGGTGCTGCCGCCGGGCGTCCGGGCGAGGACACATCTGCACCGCGGTATCGAGACGGCGGCCTACGTCATCGACGGGCGCGCAGAGATGTTCTTTGGACCCCGCTTAGAGCACCACGTAGACGTCGCCGCGGGCGACTACGTCTACATCCCGGCGAACGTCGCGCATCTTGTGTTGAACCGGTCCGGTGCCCCGACCACGGCCCTCGTCGCGCACACGGCGGCAAGCGACCAGGAGGGCATTGTCCTGCTGCCAGAGCTAGACTCGCTCGTTCCGTAACGAATCTCGTTCACTCGGCCAATTTGTTCTGGTGCGCATGGCGGGAGGCGCGTCGTCGCGTACCGAACCTGCCTCGGTCCGATACGCGGGGTCCGCGCCACGGTGGAGGGAGGAGAGGACCGTGTGGCACAATATCTTCGTTCCCGAGCTCTCGATTGCCGAAAAAGTGATCCGGCCCGTTCTCGTCTATCTCTTTCTCGTGGTCGTGATCCGGCTCGCCGGGCGCCGGCAGCTCGCGCAACTCAATTCGTTTGACCTCGTGGTGCTGATGATGCTTGCCAACACGGTGCAGAACGCGACGATCGGCAACGACAACTCCATGGTCGGCGGCCTGATCGGGGTGAGCGCGCTGCTGCTCGTGAACGCCCTGGTCGTCCGCTTCCTGTACCGCCGTCCCCAGATCGACCGCCTCCTGGAAGGCGAACCCGTCACGTTGATCAAGAATGGTGAGCTCGTGCGGGATAACCTGAACCACGAAGCGATTACCGAGGAAGAGTTGATGGAGGCGGTGAGAAAGCAGGGGCTGGGGACCCTGGGACAGGTGGAGGAAGCGGTGCTGGAGACGGGGGGTGTGATCAGCGTGGTCCCGCGGACCACGATCGACGACCGCATTCACCATCTCGACGGCCGGCTGAACGCGATCGACGCCCGCCTCGGGGATATCCTGCGGCAGCTGCGGCTGCAAGATGCGCAACCTCAGTAGGCGTGCCCCCGGCTTCGCCTCGCCGCGGTCTCGCAAGCCGGCGGCGGACGCGATGCCGCCCGTACCGCGGCGGGTTGCGCGGGCGGCGGTTACCGCGCGGCGGCGCGCCTACGCCCCGTACTCCGGATTTGCCGTCGGGGCGGCCGTCTTGACAACCGGCGGCGCCGTCTACACCGGCGCGAACGTGGAGAATGGATCCTACGGGCTGACGCTGTGCGCTGAACGCGTCGCGATGTTCACGGCAGTCGCAGCCGGCCACCGCCGGCTGCGGGCGATCGTGGTCGCGGGGCCGGCCGGCATCAGTCCGTGCGGGGCGTGCCGCCAGGTCATGGACGAGTTTGGCATCGAGACCGTGCTGCTGGTGTCGCCGGGAATACCGCCGATCGTCCGGACGCTGCGCGAGCTGCTCCCGCATCCGTTCGCATTGCGCAAGGGTCCGGAGAGGCCGCGACGCGCGACGTCGCGAGCGGCCGTGCGTCGCGACGGGGCCGAATCGTCGATGCGCCGGGCATCGCGGCGAGAGCCCTCGCGAGGTGGGCGGCGTGCCGGTCTATAAGGCGGAAGGCATCGTGTTACGGCGGCAGGTCATCGGCGAGGCCGATCGGACGATCACGCTCCTGACCCGGGAATACGGCCGGCTTCGGGCGGTGGCCCGCGGCACGCGACGCATCACCAGCCGTCTCGCCGGACGCGTCGAACCGTTCACGCACGCCCGCTTCCTACTGGCCCGGGGCCGCTCGCTGGACGTGATCGCGCAGGTGGACGTGCTCCGCACCTTTCCCGGCATCCGCACGGATCTCCTGAGAGGCGCCTACGCCGGGTATGTAGCCGAGGTCGTGGACCGTCTGCTTCCGGAGCGAGACCACCACGAGGAGGCGTTTGCGATCGTTCTGCGGACGCTCGATGTGCTGGAGGACGCATCCGAGGACGCGGCCGAGATGGCCGCACTCTGGTGCGGTCTCGGGCTCGCTTCTGAGCTCGGCTACCGGCCGGAGGTGGAGGCGTGCGTGGGGTGCGGGCGTGCGCTGCCCCGGGCCGCCAGCGGGCCTGCCGCGGCCTGGGGCTTCGCCCCGGACGCGGGGGGCGCCGTGTGCCTGTCCTGCCTCGGCGGCCACCCGGATGCGATCCGTACCGTCCCCGGGGTGCTCGCGACCTGCGGCTACCTTCTTCGCGCCGCTCCGGAGCACGCGGCGCGTCTTCGAACGCCGCCGGCGCAACGGCGCGATCTCGCCCGGTTGGTGCAGGCGCACCTCGAGCATCAACTCGACGCCAAGCTACGATCACCGGAGGTCATCGGGCGCTTGCGCGCCGCGGGCACATCGACCTCGAAGTCGCGCGGCGCAGGGTCGGATGCCGGCTCCACCGCCTGATCCGCTTCTCGTCGGCTTCACGGAGCTCTCCGCACCGCGCTAGCGCGGGCCCCGCGTCTAGGCGTCTCTCGCGCCGGGCATTTCCCTTGGGGAAGATCTGGGAAACATAGCGACGGGTCGGCTTCGTTGCCGTGATCCTCGCGTGCTCGTCCGAGCCTCGCCGCCGGGGACGGCCCGTGCGCTTCGCGGGATGTTCTGAAAGGACGGGCGGCCACGGTACCGCCGCTCCGGGGCGCGTGATAAGATAAGGCGCGGAGGTGGTCTCATGGAGATCGACCTGGAACGGGTCCAGCGGGCGCTCGCACACTTTGGGGCCGCGATGGAGGAGGCGCAGCGCATCGTGCGGCGCGGTCCCTCGGGCGCGGTGCGGATCCACACAGACGATCGGGTCATCGAGCTGCCGATCACCTGGGCAGCCGCCGGGCTCGCCGCCTTCGCCCTCGCCACCATGTTGACGTCGCTGCCGATGCGGCGCGAGCGTGAGGAGGAACCGCTCGGGATCGGTTAGCGGCCACCCGCGGGTCTGCTGCGTTTCCCCCGACGCCGGCGTAGACTCAGGAGGATCTCCATGACATTTCAGGACCTCGTGCTCGGCCTGGAGCGCTACTGGGCCGCGCGGGGGTGCGTGATCGCGCAGCCGTACGACCTCGAGGTCGGCGCGGGGACGATGCATCCCGCGACGTTCCTGCGGGCCCTGGGCCCGGAGCCGTGGCGGGTCGCGTATGTGCAGCCGAGCCGCCGGCCCGCGGACGGGCGCTACGGTCAAAACCCCAACCGCCTCTACCAGCACCATCAGTACCAGGTCATCCTCAAGCCGTCTCCGGATGACGTCCAGGACGCCTACCTTCGGAGTCTTCGCGCGCTGGGGATCGATCTGCGCGACCACGATCTCCGGTTTCTCGAGGACGACTGGGCCGATCAGACGCTTGGGGCGTCGGGCGTCGGCTGGCAGGTGTTCCTCGACGGGCAGGAGATCAGCCAGTTCACGTACTTTCAGCAGGCGGGCGGCCTCGAGCTGCCGGCGATTCCCGTGGAGCTGACATACGGACTGGAGCGGATCGCGCAGTTTGTGCTGCGCAAGGACAACGTCTTCGACCTGGAGTGGGCGCCCGGCATCACCTACGGCGAGATCCGGCGCGAGGAGGAGTTCGAGCACTCCACGTTCGCGTTCGAGGCGGCGGACGTGGAGATGCTGCGCCATACCTTCGTCGCGTCCGAGGCGGAAGCCGGCCGGCTGCTGGACGCGGGGTTGACCGTGCCGGCGTACGAGCACGTGCTGCGGTGCTCCCACACCTTCAACCTCCTGGATGCGCGGGGAGCCGTCGGTGTCGCGGAGCGCGCGAGCCTCATGGCGCGGTGCCGGGTGCTGGCGCGGCGGTGCGCCGAGCAGTACCTCAAGCGCCGTGAAGACCTCGGCTGGCCGCTGCTGCGGAGGCATCCCGATGCCGCGTAGGCCGGGGCGGGCGACCGCCCGGGGCCGGACCTCCCGGGCCGGGGCGCGTCTCGTGTTCGAGATCGGCACGGAGGAGCTGCCACCGCAGGCCGCGTGGGACGGCGCCCGCCAGCTGGCGGAGCAGGCGCCTCGCGCATTCGAAGCGGCACGCGTCGCGGTGGGCCGGGTGTCGACGTTCTCGACGCCCCGCCGGTTGGTGTTGATCGCCGAGGACGTGCAGCCCCGCCAGCACGACCTGATCCGCGAGGTGCGCGGGCCCGCCGTCCGGGTCGCGTACGACGCGCAGGGCCGGCCCACGGCCGCGGCGGAGGGATTTGCCCGAGGCCAGGACGTACCGGTGAGCGCGCTCGAACGCCGCGTCACGCCTCAGGGAGAGTACGTGTACGCGGTGCGGCGCGAGCCCGGCGAGGCCGTCGCAAAGGTCCTCGGGGCGCTGTTGCCGGAGCTCGCCGCCGGCCTGACATTTCCGAAGGCGATGCGGTGGGGAACGGGGACCGTTCGGTTTGCCCGTCCGGTGCGCTGGTTGGTGGCGTTGCTCGGCAGCCGCGTGATCGCCTGCGGGTTTGCGGGCGTCGCGGCGGGGCGCAGGACGTACGGCCACCGGATTCTCCATCCGGCGGCGGCGTCGGTGCCGCGTGCCGGATCGTATGAGACCGTGCTCAGGCGGAGCTTTGTGCTGCTGGATCCCGAAGAGCGGCGGCGGCGGATTGCGGACGCCGCCCGGGAGGCGGCCGGCGAAATCGGCGGGCGGGTGGTCCTCGACGCCGAGTTGTTGGACGAGACCGTGCAGCTCGTGGAGTGGCCCGAGGCGTTTGTCGGCCGGTTTGCCGACGAGTTTCTCGCGCTGCCGCGCGAAGTGCTCATCACGGTGATGCAGCACCACCAGAAGTACTTCGCGGTGGAGAACGCCGCGGGGGCTCTGCTGCCGGCATTTGTGGCCGTGCGCAACGGCAACCGCCGCGGGCTGGCGATCGTGCGCGAGGGCAACGAGTGGGTCCTGCGCGCGCGGCTGGCGGACGGCCGCTTCTTCTTCGATGAAGACCGCAAGCGGCGCCTCGCGGACCGCGTCCAGGGTCTGGAGGACCTTGTGTTCCTCGACCGGCTGGGCACGATGGCCGACAAGACGGCCCGCTTGGAGCGCCTCGCCGGGGCGCTCACCAGGCTGCTCCGCTTGGCGCCGCCCGATGGGGAGCTGCTGCTCCGGGCGGCCCATTTGAGCAAGGCCGACCTCGTCACCCAGGTGGTGCGCGAGCTCCCGGAGCTCCAAGGTGTGATGGGCGGCATCTACGCGCGTCTCGATGGGGAGCCGGCCGCCGTGGCCGAGGCGATTCGCGAGCAGTATCTGCCGCGCGGCACCGTCCTCCCGTCGACGCCGATCGGCGCGTACCTCGCCCTCGCGGACAAGGCCGACACGTTGTTGAGCGCCCTCGCCGCCGGGATCACCCCGAGCGGCTCGCAGGACCCGTACGGTCTTCGGCGCGCCGCGGCCGGGATCGTCGCGATCATCCTCCGCCGGGGCATGCGCGTGAGCCTCGCCGAGCTGGCGCGCGAGGCCGGGGCGGCCGCGGGCGCGGACGGCGCCCGCGTGCTCGAGGAGTGGCGGAGTGCGCTGCGCCAGCGGCTGCGCGCGATGCTGATCGACGAGGGCATCAGCTATGACACCGTCGACGCGGCGCTCGACGCCGGCGTGGACGATCTCGTCGACGCGGCGGCGCGGGCGCGAGCCCTCTGGGAGTTTCGGCGCACGGACGCGTTCGCCGGGGTCTACACGGCGTTCGACCGGGCGGCGCGCATCCTGCCGGACGGCGCGTCAGGCACGGTGCGCGAGGACCTCTGCGCTGCGCCGGCCGAGCGCGCGCTCCTCCAGTGCCTGCGCGACGTGCAGGAGGACGCGCGGGCGTGGGCGGCGCTTGGCGACCCGACCGCCGTGGACGGGACCGCGCCGGACACGGACGAGCTCGCACGGCGATACCGCGCCGCGCTCGAGCGGCTCGCTGCGCTGGCGGCGCCGGTGGACCGCTTGTTCCAGGACGTGCTCGTGATGGATCCGGACGAAGGGATCCGCCGGAACCGCCTGGCACTCCTCGCCCGTGTCGTCGCGCTCGTGCGTCCGATCGCGGATCTGTCGCGCGTCGTCGTGGGAGAAGGAAAGGCGCCGGCGCCGTCTTGAACAGCATGGCAGAGTCCCCGGCGCGCCCTCGGGCGTCGCCGTCCTAAACCCAAGAGGCGAGGTGACCCACCTATGGTAGTACGCGTTCGCGCGAAGTCCCCGGCGCGGCGGGCGACCGCAACGCGGCGGCGGCCGGCCGCCTCCCCGGCGAAGCGCGCTTCCCGCAAGCGGATCTGGCTCTTCGAGGAAGGCAACGCGACGATGCGCGACCTGCTCGGCGGCAAGGGAGCGGGCCTCGCGGAGATGAGCCGCGTCGGTCTTCCTGTCCCGCCGGGCTTCACGATCACCACCGCGGTGTGCAACGAGTACAATGCCCGCGGGCGGGAGTTCCCGGCGGGGCTCATGGCGGAAGTGCAGCGCGCGCTGGCGACCGTCGAGCGCAAGATGGGCAAGAAGTTCGGCGACCCCGCAAACCCGCTGCTCCTCTCGGTCCGCTCGGGCGCCCGCTTTTCCATGCCCGGGATGATGGACACTGTGCTGAATCTCGGTCTGAACGAGGAGACGCTCCGGGGCTTGGCGTCGCTCACCGCGAACGAGCGGTTCGCGCACGATGCCTACCGCCGCTTCGTGCAGATGTTCGGCAAGATCGTGCTCGGCATCCCGGGCGAGCGGTTCGAGGAGATCATCGAGGCGCACAAGCGCCGGGCAGGGGCGCGCGTCGATACGGACCTCGGGCCGCAGGATCTCCGCGAGATCGCCCGCGCGTTTCACGACCTGATCCGGCGTGAGAAAGGGGTCGAGTTTCCGGCGGATCCGTGGCGGCAACTCGAGCTCGCGATCCGTGCGGTGTTCGACTCGTGGATGGGCAAGCGCGCCGTCGACTACCGCAACTTCAACAAGATCCCGCACGATCTCGGCACCGCGGTCAACGTTCAGGCCATGGTCTTCGGCAACATGGGCGAGGACAGCGCGACCGGCGTCGCGTTCACCCGCAACCCGTCCACCGGGGAGAAGGTGCTCTACGGCGAGTACCTGCCGAACGCTCAGGGCGAGGATGTCGTCGCCGGCATCCGGACACCCCACCCGATCACGGAGATGGGCAAAGAGATGCCGGGCGTGTACGCGCAGTTCCAGAAAGTTGCGAAGATGCTGGAGCAGCACTACAAGGACGTGCAGGACCTCGAGTTCACGGTCGAGCGCGGCAAGTTGTGGATGCTGCAAACGCGCAGCGGGAAGCGCACCGCCCAGGCGGCGGTGAAGGTTGCGGTCGACATGGTCCGGGAGAAGCTGATCTCCCGCGACGAGGCGCTCCTCCGCGTCGAGCCGGATCAGATCTACCAGTTGCTGTTGCCGCGCTTCGATCCCGAGGACAAGACCGCGGCGGAACGCGAGGGCATGCTGCTGGCCCGAGGCCTCAACGCGTCGCCGGGCGCCGCCACGGGCGTCGCCGTGTTCGACCCCGACAGCGCGGTGGAGTTGGGGCAAGGGGGCACGGCGGTCATCCTCGTGCGGCCGGAGACGAACCCGGACGATGTGCACGGCATGCTCGTCGCGCGCGGGATCTTGACGGCGCGCGGAGGCGGCACGAGCCACGCCGCGGTGGTGGCGCGCGGTCTTGGGAAGCCCTGCGTGGCCGGCGCCGAGGCCATTCGCGTCGACCCGCAGCGCCAGCAGTTCAGCGTCGACGGCCGCGTGGTCCATCGCGGCGACCCGATCTCGATCGACGGCACGACCGGCGAGGTGTTCGGCCGTGCGATCCGCACGATCGATCCCGACCTGAGCCGCGATCGGGACCTGCAGACGCTGCTCGGGTGGGCAGACCACGCGCGGCGGCTCGGCGTCTGGGCCAACGCGGACTATCCGCGCGACGCGGCCCGCGCCCGGGCGTTCGGCGCGGGCGGCATCGGGCTCTGCCGGACGGAGCACATGTTCTTCGAGGAGGACCGGCTCCCGATCGTCCGCCGCATGATCCTGGCGGAGACGGACGAGGAGCGCGAGCGGGCGCTCAGCGAGCTGTTGCCGATCCAGCGCGGGGACTTCGTCGGCATCCTGCGCGAGATGGCCGGCATGACGGTGGTCATCCGGCTCATCGATCCCCCGCTGCACGAGTTTCTCCCGCGGTACGACGACCTGCTCGTCGAGGTCACGGAGCTGCGGGTGCGGGGGAACAACCCGTCCGAGCTCGCGGAGAAGGAGCGCCTGCTGCGCGAGGTCGCCAAGATGCGCGAGCAGAACCCGATGCTCGGCCTCCGCGGCATCCGGCTCGGCATCATGTTCCCCGGCATCATCGACATGCAGGTGCGGGCCATCCTGGAGGCCGCGTGCCAGCTGGCGAAGGAGGGCGTCCGGACCCATCCCGAGATCATGATCCCGCTGGTCGGGCATGTGAACGAGCTCAAGATCGTGGAGAGTCGCGTGCGCCCGCTCGCCGATCGCATCATGGCGGAGCAGGGCGTGCGGGTCCGCTACAAGTTCGGCACGATGATCGAGGTGCCGCGGGCCTGTGTCGTGGCCGGCGAGATCGCCCAGGTGGCGGAGTTTTTCTCCTTCGGCAGCAACGATCTCACGCAGCTCATCTTCGGCTTCAGCCGCGACGACGCGGAGGGCAAGTTCCTGCTGCAGTACGTGGAACAGAAGATCCTCCCCGACAATCCGTTCCAGGTGCTGGATCGAAGCGGCGTGGGGGCGCTGATCGAGCAGGCGGTGCGCGCGGGCCGCGCGGCGCGGCCGGACATCGAGCTCGGCATCTGCGGGGAGCACGGCGGCGAGCCGCAGAGCGTCGAGTTTTGCCACCGCGCCGGGCTGAGCTACGTCAGCTGTTCGCCGTACCGGGTTCCGACGGCGCGGCTGGCCGCGGCGCAGGCGGTGCTCAAGGAGAAGCGGGCGCGCGCCGAACGCGACCGATAACTGCCGATAACTGCCGCGGGCCGTCGGGCGCGCGGGGAGGGTGATGGGCGCCCGTGACGCCGCGCGAGATCACCGAGGCGTGGGAGGACCGCAGGCTCTCGCCGCATGGCGCCCGGAGCGCGCGATCGAAGGGCCGGGCGCGGCCGGAGGCGCCGGACGATCTGCGCACCGCGTTCCAGCGCGACCGCGACCGGGTCGTGCACTCGAAGGCGTTTCGCCGGCTGATGCACAAGACCCAGGTGTTCATCGCCCCGGAAGGCGATCACTACCGCACCCGGCTCACGCACACGCTCGAGGTCGCCCAAATCGCCCGCACGATCGCCCGCGCCATCCGGATTAACGAGGACCTGACCGAAGCGATCGTGCTGGCCCACGACCTGGGCCACCCGCCGTTCGGCCACGCCGGGGAGGAAGCGTTGGACCGCCTGATGGCGGAGCACGGCGGATTCCGGCACGACCGGCAGAGCCTCCGCATCGTGGAGGTGCTCGAGCGGCGCCGGACGCGCGACGGCACCGACGAGGACGGCCTGAATCTCACCTGGGAGGTCCGGGACGGCATCAGGGGGCACTCCAAAGGACGCGCCGATCTCGACGCGCTCCCGGGGCTCGACGACGCGCTGCCGGAGGCGATCCCGGATACGATCGAGGGCCAGCTCGCGCGCGTGGCGGATCGTGTGGCCTATATCCATCACGACACGGACGATGCGATCCGCGCCGGCCTCATCGGGGAGCGCGACGTTCCCGTCTCGGCGCGCGAGGTTCTCGGTGAGACCCGGGGGCGCTGGGTCGACACGACGGTGCGCGACATCGTGGCGCATTCGACCGATACGGCGCGCCTCATGATGGGCGACGCGGTCCGCGCGGCGCTCGACGAGCTCAAAGAGTTTCTGTTCGGGACCGTGTACTTTGGCTCGGTGGCGCGGGCGGAGGTGGTCGCCGTAAGCCGCCTCCTCGAGATGCTCTTCGGCTACTACGTGGAGCATCCGGAGGAGATCGGCCCCGATGCGCGGCGGCTCCTGGACGAGGGGCGCGCGACCGTCCACCGGACGGTGTGCGACTTTCTGGCCGGGATGACCGATCGATTCGCGATCCGGACGCAGCAGCGGCTGTTTGTGCCGCGTGCCTGGAGCTTCTAGGCCGTCAGCCGCCGCCGAGATACAGCGCGTCCAGGCCCACGAGCTTCTGCGTCACCAACACCACGACGAACGCCAGGCCGATGCTGATCGTGCCGGCGACGGCCGCCGTGGGGTCGAACGAGAACCGCAGGTAGTCGAACAGCTGAATCGGCAGCGGCGTCATGCCGACCCCGCTCAGCAGCAATGAGATGTTGAACTCATCGTAGCTCGCGACGAACGCGAACACCGCGCCGGAGATGATCCCGCCCTTGATGAGCGGCAGCGTGATCCGCCAGAACGTCCTCAGCGCACCGGCGCCGAGGTTGCGCGCCGCCTCTTCGAGCGTGCGGTCGAACCGCAGCAGCACGGCGCTCGTGATGAGAAATACGTACGGCGTGCAGATCAGCGTGTGGCCGATCACCAGCCCCAGGAACCCGGTGTTGCCCCACCCGACCGCGTAGAAGAAGATGAGGAGCGCGATGCCGGTGAGGATCCCGGGCACGGCGAGCGGCGCGACGAAGAGCACCCGGAGCGCGTTGCGCCACCGCCCGGAAAACCGCACGATCCACAGGCTGGCCATGGTGCCCACGACCGTGGACGCGGCGGTCGCCAGCGTGGCCAGCTTGAGGCTGAACCGCAGCGAGGTCGTGAACGACCGGCTCTGCGCAAACGCCACAAACCAGCGCAGGGACAGGCCCTCGGGCGGGAACCGGAGGTAGGTGCCCGAGTTGAGCGCCGCGAGCACGACGATCACGATCGGGGCGAGCAAAAAAGCGTACAGCACGGCCACGGCGGCCGCCATCCACCAGCGTTCCCACGGGCGGATCATCGATCGTCCCCCTGGTCCGGCAGCTGGCCGGCGCCGCGGCCCATCGCCCGCACGTACAGGCCCACCACGACGAGCGTGATCACGAAGAACAGGATGGCAAACGCACTCCCGCCGGGCCAGTTGAAGAGCTCGGTCACCGTACGCACGACGAGGAGCGGCACGGTAAGCACCGTGAAGCCGCCGAGCAGGGACGGGATCACGTACGAGCTGATCGTCAGGACGAACACCAGAACGGTTCCGGCGAGCACGCCCGGCAGGCTGAGCGGTAAGACGACCCGCCGGAATGTCCGCCACGCTCCGGCCCCGAGCGATCGCGCCGCGAACTCGAGCTCCGGGTCGATCGTCTGGATCGTGCCCGCGATCGACAGCACCATGAACGGCACGAAGACGTGCACGAGGCCGATCAGCACCCCGGTGTTGTTGTACATGAGCGGCGCGGCCGGGAGGTGGAGCGCGCGCAGCGTCTGATTGATGAGCCCTGTGTCCTGGAGCAGGATCATCCAGCCGTACGTGCGGATGAGGACGCCCACGAGCAAGGGGGAGATCACGAGGATCATAAAGAGACCCCGCAGCCGTCGCGGGGCCCGCGCCAGATGGTAGGCCAGCGGGTAGGAGATGACGAGGCAGACGGCGGTCGTCACGACGCCGATCCACAGGGTGTGCCAGATCACCTGCCACGTGAACGGGTCGCGGAGCAGCGTCGTGTAGTTGCCGAGCGTGAGCACGCGCACGTACGGCGCCCGGTGGCTCGGCGTCATCAAGCTGATCAGCGTCAGGTTGAGATAGGGGAGCACAAAGAAGACGACCAGGACCGCGAGCGCCGGCACGATCAACACGTGCCGGCCGGCGTGCCGGGGCAGGCGACGCTCCCGCGGCGCCCCGGCCTGGACGAGTTCCACGCCTAGGACGTCGCGCCCGGGAGCGCCCATGCCGCCTCGGCGTCGAACGCCACGGCCACGGCGTCGCCGGCGCGCTCCATCGCGCTCGGACGCCCCTGCACGCGCAGCACTACGCCGCCGTCCACGTCCACCCGGAAGTCCGCGAGGCTCCCGAGAAACGTGCGTTCCCGGACGGTCCCGCGGAGCACGTTGGCCCCGTCCTGGGGCGCAGCGCCCGGACGCACCAGGTCCAACTGCTCGGGGCGCACGCTGAGCAGCACCTCCGCGCCTTCCCGGAGCGCCGGGTCGCCCGCCGCGGTCACGAGGCCAAGCACGGTGTCGACGACCACCCGGCCGGCCGCGCGCGTGCGCACACGCCCTGGGATCAGGTTGGTGAGCCCGATGAATCCCGCGACCGCGGCAGACCGCGGGCGGTGGTAGACGTCCTCGGGGCGGCCGTACTGCTGGAGGACGCCGCCCATCAAGATCGCGACGCGATCGGCGAGCACGAGCGCCTCCGCCTGGTCATGCGTCACGTACAGCGTCGTGATGTGGAACTCCCGTTGCAGCGACCGGATGTAGAAGCGCATCTCCTCGCGCAACTTGGCGTCGAGGTTGGCGAGCGGCTCGTCGAGCAGGAGGACGCTGGGGTTGACGACGAGGGCGCGGGCGAGCGCGGTCCGTTGCTGCTGGCCCCCGGAGAGTTGCCGCGGATAGCGTCCGCCGAGCCCCGCGAGCCCGACCTTGCCGAGAATGTCGGCGACCCGGCGCCGGATCTCGGCGCGCTCGACCGCACGCATCTCCAGGCCAAACGCGACGTTCTGCTCCACGGTGAGGTGCGGGAACAGGGCGTAGTTCTGAAACACCATGCCGCAGTTGCGCCGCTCCGGCGGAGCATCCGTGAGGTCCCGGTCCGCGAGCAACACCCGTCCGGCCGTCGGCGTCTCAAAGCCCGCGACCATCCGGAGCGTCGTCGTCTTCCCGCAGCCCGAGGGACCGAGCAGCGCGACGAGTTCGCCGGACGCGAGCTCCAAGCTCAGGTCGATGACGGCCGGCGTTTCCCCGAAGCGCTTGGTCAGGTGGTCGAGGACGATCTGCGCCATTGCGGCTGCCGCTTGCTACCTACAGCGTCGTCGCGGATGCTCGGCAAGTGGTCTCTTGTCGCGATTCGGAAATGCTGGACTGAGCATGTGCCGGGAGTTGGGGGGTGGAGCCGGGCCGGCCGGTGCGCTTAACAATGGCCCGTGACCGTGTGGTTCCAGGCGTTGGTCATCGCCTCCCGCGCACCCGAGTTGTTGAGCCAGACGTAATCCCACCGCGGGATCCTGGTCAGCTGGCTCTGCGTGACGGGGATCAGCTTCGTGAGGTCGGGGCTGATCTGCACGTGGCTGTTCGCGGGCGTCCAGTAGAACTTCTCCGCCCACTTTTGCTGGACGGGCGGGCTGAGCCAGTAGTTGATGAATGCGTACCCGAGGTCCTTGACCTTGCTCCCGGCGGTGACGTTCATGTCCTGTTCGAACATGCCGCAGTACCCTTCCTTGGGGAGCACCCACTCCACGGGCAGGTTCTTGGCCTTGAGGAACGCCCAGTCCGGCGCGTCGATCAGGCCAACGTACGTCTCCCCCTGGGTCAACATCGTCTGTTCGGTGCCGCTGAAGTCGACCTGGCGGGCGGCGCACAGGTTCTTGCCGATCCAGTCCACCGCCGGCTTGTAGTTCTTGTAGCTGCCGGTGAGGATCTGCGCCATCTTCATCACGTGCTGCGGCTCGCCGGAGTTGCCGATCGTGAAGATCGTCGACTTGTTGCCGTACTTGGCGAGATCCATCCACGACTTCGGCGCGTCCTGCACCTTGTCCGATCGGTACGTGATACCGAGCGCACCCACGAGGCCGAGCACGCCCACGTCGCGGGGCTGCCGCAACGGCTGCGGCACAAACGCGAGGTTTGGCAGCTTGTCCTGAGGCAGCGGGGCGAAAAATCCCTCGATCCGCAACTGCGCGAGATAGGTCTCGTTGGTGACAAAGACATCGTAGGGGGGATTGCGCTTGCCCGCCGCCTGCATCTTGGAGAACCAATCCTTGGCGAGCCCGACCGCGAGCTCGACCTTCGCGCCCGTGAGCGCTTCGAACGGCGGGATGTGCTCGTTTTCCATAAAATCCTGCCACGTGCCGCCGTAGCTCGTGATGACAAGCGTCTGGCCCTTGAACTGACCGGTCTGGGCGAACGCCGGATACCCATCGCTCGACGCGCTGATCAGCGTCGACGCCGCACCGAGCCCGATCCCGAGCGATGTGAGCCGCCCGAGCAGCTCGCGGCGTGTCAGCCTCGCGGCGACGTCGGGGTGCAGCATCCGCCGTATCTCACGATGGCGGAGCAGATCGGCGATGTTCATCCGTTCCCTCCATAGAGGCGCATCCGTGCGCGAGGACGCAACGAGCGAGTGTTCCACCCAGGCGACGCGCGCTCCTCCAGCAGCGTGGCACAAGGGCATCCGCTCGGTCCGCGAGAATACCTCTGCGTCGAGGCTGAGAGGTGCGTCGATGACAAGGGTCGGATTCGTCACCATCGGACAGTCGCCGAGATCGGACATCATGGAGGAGTTTGTGCGAAGCCTCGCCGGCGCGGCCGCCCTGGAGGCGGGCGCGCTCGACGGTTTGAACGACGCCGAGGTCGCGTCGTTTGCGCCGCGCGGGGACGATTCTGTGCTCGTGAGCCGTCTCCGCGACGGCCGGAGCGTACGCCTTGCCCATCGCTGCGTCGTGCCCCGGGTGCAGGCGTGCCTGGACCGCCTCGCCGCCCAGGGTGCGGATCTGCTGGTGCTCTTGTGCACCGGGGATTTTCCGGAGCTCGTCCCTCCCGCGACGATGCTGGATCCTCGCCGCGTGCTGCCGCACGTGGCAGCGGCGGCGCTGGAGGGCATGCGGATGCCGGGGCGCGACCCGCGGCTCGGCGTGCTCGTGCCGGACGCGGCGCAGATCGAGCCGGCCGAGGCGCGATGGGGGGGCCTCGCGCCAAGCGTTGTTGCCTGCGCGTCGCCGTACGGCGGTTCCTCTGAGCTCGCCGCCGCCGCCGCGGCCGTGCGCGCCGCGGGGGTCTCCCTCACGGTGATGGACTGCCTCGGCTACACGCGGGCCATGCAGGAGATCGTCGCGAGGGTCTCCGGGGTCCCCGCGATCTTCGCCGCCGCCGCGGTGTCGATGATCATGCACGAGCTGCTCTCGGGACGAACGCCGCACCATCGCAGCGAGGACGGGCAGAGGATGCCGAGCGCGGCGTTCTCGAACGGGAGCGCGTATCACGGCTGACGGCCGCTCCGGCGCCGACGGCGTGGAAATCACCGCGACCGTCGGCACCGAGCTTTCCCACGTAGTCAGCCAGGCGGCGCTGGCATTTGTTGCACGCCTGCATCGGGAGTTTAACGCCAGGCGGGAGGTGCTGCTCCGCGCCCGCGCCGACCGCCAGGCTCAATTTGACGCCGGGGCGCTTCCGGACTTCCTCGCCGCCACGCGGCGTGCCCGGGAGGGCGATTGGCGGACGGCGCCGGTCCCCGCGGACCTCGAGCGCCGTCACGTCGAGATCACCGGTCCGGCCGAGCGGAAGATGATGATCAATGCGCTCAACTCGGGAGCCGATGTGTTCATGGCGGACTTCGAGGACGCGCTCTCGCCCACGTGGCGGAATGTGATCGACGGGCAGCAGAACCTCATCGATGCCGTCGCCCGCACCATCACGTATACGGGTCCCGAGGGGAAGACGTACCGGCTCGGGGACAAGATCGCGACCTTGCTCGTCCGCCCGCGCGGCTGGCACCTCGTCGAGCGCCACGTGCACGTGGACGGCCACCCGATCGCCGCGGCGTTCTTCGATTTCGGATTGTACCTCTTCCACAACGCGCGGCGCCTCCTGGAACGCGGTAGCGGGCCCTACTTCTAACTGCCGAAGCTCGAGAACCACGCTGAAGCGCGTCTGTGGAACGATGTGTTTCTCGCGGCGGAGGACGCGCTCGGCATTCCGCGGGGCGCCGTCAAGGCCACCGTGCTCGTCGAAACCGTGCTCGCGGCGTTCGAGATGGACGAGATCCTGTACGAGCTCCGGGAGCACTCCGCGGGTCTCAACGCCGGCCGGTGGGACTACATCTTCAGCATCATCAAGAAGTTCCGCGAGCGGCCGGAGTTTGTGCTGCCGGACCGGGCCCAGGTGACCATGACGGTACCGTTCATGCGCGCGTACACGGAGCTGCTGGTTCGCACCTGCCACCGCCGGGGCGCCCATGCCATCGGGGGCATGGCGGCGTTCATCCCAAGCCGCCGGGATCCCGCCGTGAACGAGGTGGCGCTCGCGAAGGTCCGGGAGGACAAGATCCGCGAGGCCACCGACGGGTTCGACGGGACCTGGGTCGCGCACCCGGACCTCGTGCCCGTCGCGGCCGGCGTGTTCGATGACGTGCTCGGTCCGCGGCCGCACCAAGTCGATCGGCTGCGGGAGGAGGTCCGCGTCGCGGCCCGCGAGCTGCTGGATGCCCGTGTGCCGGCCGGCGCGGCCACCGAGGCAGGCCTGCGCAACAACGTCGCCGTCGCGATCCAGTACCTCGAAGCGTGGCTCGCCGGTACGGGCGCGGCGGCGCTCTACAACCTCATGGAGGATGCGGCGACAGCCGAAATCTCGCGGAGCCAGGTCTGGCAGTGGGTGCGCCACGGGACGGCGCTCGCGTCCGGCGGGCGCGTGACCCGCGAGCTCGTGCGGCGCCTGTGCGACGAGGAAATTGCCGCGGTGCGGCGCGGCCGCGCCGCCGCGGCGCCGGACGGGTTGGATCGGGCGCGCGCCCTGTTCGAGGAGGTCGCGCTCGGCGAGCGCTTCGTGGAGTTCCTGACGATTCCCG
>JAJPIA010000073.1 GCA_021324975.1 Bacillota bacterium | reverse complement strand
GTTTCGTCCGCACCATGTCCCGGCTGCAACTGGCAAGGACTGCTGTGCTCGTAACTTCGGGGGTCTCTCGCCTCTTGACACGGGGGCCCTCTACAGATAAGGGGGAACGCATGGCGTTGATCGGGCGGAAAGAAACACTCACCCGCAAGACCGTGGCTTTGCATCCTACTGGAACTCACGATCGTGCTCTTGGACAAGTATTGCAACCACATCAATCGCGGGCGGAACGACGTGGTCGACGCGCTCCTCAACTACGCGTTCGCGCACGACCACGACTTTGCCGTGCGCGAAGGGTTGGCGGGTCCGCGTAAGGCCCGGGTCATAAGCATTCTCAGAGTGTACAGAGGAGTTGATAAACAATGGCATTCAAGGACTTCGACGAGGCAATCTCGAGACTGGAACACGCGACGCCGGCGTCGGTAGCGCCCGACTTCGTGTCTGTGGCGCGGGAGGTCGCCATCGCGTTGCGGGACGCGATGGACGCCGAGAAGCATCCCACGGCCCTGTACGCCCTTGCGTTGGCTGGGCCGGAGGTGATGGGCACGATTCTGAGGCGGCACGGGCGCGAGGCTCTCGCGAGATGGCTGGAGGGATCGCGGGGGTGGGATGTGGTGATGACTTTGCGCCGGGCAGCTCCTCTACAGCCCAGTTCTGCGCTGACTTGGGATCAGAAATTCATGGCGGAGCAGCGGGCGCGGGAGGAACATGACGCGGCGAGGCAGGCAGAAGTACGAACGGCCGTGGACACCCTACTTCAGACACTGGAACCTCGCGACACGCGAGACCTGCCAACGTACGTCATCTTTGCAAAAGAGGACGCCGAACGACTCTGCGGTCGCATGATCGACGTACGACCGGACACAGTGCTAACGATGGCACTCGACTGGCTCCTGAAACAGGCGCGCCATTGGATACGGCCGCCGGCGGTGACGGGCGACCCGCCGAGGCCAATGCCGTGGTTTATTGAGCAAACGACGAGGATGGAAGCCGTGGTCAAGGAGCTCAACATACTGATACAGGAAGCAGGGTGGCGACGAGGCGGACCGGGACAAGGGCAGGTTCGTGAGAACCAGCCGCTTACGATCATTCGGGCCCTGGCCCGCCTGTCCCGTTTCGTGGTGCAGTGGAGAGCAAATCTCGCGCGCAACATTTCGTCCCATGCGTCTCGTTGAGGCTCAATCCAGCCAGCACGATATGCTGCAGAGAAAGGATGCGAGGCGTAACGACCGGAGGTGCGGGTTCGGACCGCGGCCTCCGGTTGCTCTGCTATGACGGCACCTGCTCCGTCGCCGGTCGCCCTACCGGCGTCGCCTGGCTATCGGCCTGCGGCGGGTGGTCGAGAAACCGAACCGCAGTAGCGCAGACCTCGGTCACGCGGCGCCGCGACCCGTCCGACGTCTCGTAGGAGCGGCTCTGCAAGCGCCCCTGGACGCCCACCAACCTGCCCCTGCGGCCGTGCTCCCTGATGATCTCGGCGAGCTTTCTCCAGGCGATCACCTGGATGAAGTCGGCATCGCGTTCGCCGTCGCCGTTCGTAAAGTCCCTATCGACGGCCACGGTGAACTGCGCCATGGGGTGGCCGGAGGCTACGTACCTCATCTCTGGGTCGCGAGCCATGTTCCCGATAAGCAGCACGGCGTTCATTATCACACCTCCACATGATGATCTGGCGGACAACCTGGCACTTACCGCGTCGGCATAGTCTCACGCTCCTTCCCTCGCGCCGTTCTCCGGGTCATCTCCTCGGCGTCTTGGCGCGCGAGCCGGGCCCACCGAATCGCGACCGCTTCCGGCCGCTCCCGGATGATGCGCTGAGTCGCGACCTTCAGGCGGTGCCGCACCGGCACGCCGTCCGCCGCCACTCGGCACGCAGCGTTGCAGGCCATGTCCTCTAGAATCTCGACGATGGCGAGCACGAGCATGCCTACCGCACTCCTTCCGGCCATGCGTCGACCTGCCGAAGGCTCACAAACCCGGAGTCGGTCACGATGAGGTGATCCAGTACGTCGATGCCGAGCAGGCGCCCGGCGGCCACGATCCGTGCCGTGAGGTCCTCATCCGCGCGGCTGCGGCCGAGCGAGCCGGAGGGGTGATTGTGTACCATGATGATCGCCGCGGCGTTTGTCAGCATCGCGGCTTTGAATACGCTTGCCGGATGCACTGGACAGGACGTCAGCGAGCCGACGGCAACCGTGTGCAGGCCGATGACCCGGTGCCGGATGTCCAGCATGATCGCGATCACGCACTCCCGGTCCAGATCGGCGATGAGGTCCTGCGCGACGCGCGCAGCATCGGCCGGCCCGTGCACCGTGCGCGTGGCCGACGCGACGAAGCCCTCGCGCACGACCTGTAGCCTGATGCGCGGCAACCGATACATGACGCACCCCCTCGCCGAAGTTTGATCTCAACCGCCGCCGATGGCTGAGGGGGTTGCCGGCGCCGAGGGGCGTCAAGGGCGGCCGCAGGCCGTCCCGCGCAGCGGGATCGTGACCCTGGACGTCCAGGAGGCGCCGGCACAGGCTGTTGGCACGGCGGCGGAACGAAGATGCAATAGCAAGGGGGCTGAAATACGGTCACCCGCTCAGCAAAGACGCGGCGTCACGCTTTGGCGATGGGAGCCGACCGAGCCGAGCAGGAACGGCGAGAGACAGAAGTTGGCGGCCGACAGGACACCCGGCGACCCGACGAGGTGACCGGGCCCTCGTAAGGCGGCGAACGTGCTTTCCGGAATAACTCTGCGCTGATAGAGCAGAAGGCCAGACGGCTCGCGTCGGAAGGTGCACGCCCGGCTGCGCCAGGCGGACGGTCCTCCGAGAACACTGCGAAGCCTGAGATCACAAACTCGTGCAACCAGGGGTTGACGTCAACCCCTGGTTGCATGGTTTTGTGACGCTCGCGGCGGCCAGTTATGGATCGGCGTTACGAATGATCGCCAAGTCGTCGGCACGAGGGTTGGCGCAGAGACACCTCAAGACTGGGCTCACCGGATCGCTGAGCGGGGTCTGATCGAGCGTATCGGGAGGACGGGGCGGGGAAGATACTATCGTTTGAAGGGGCAACAAACGGGCGAAAGGGGCACCAAAGGGGCCTACAAGGGGCGAAACGGGCAACGCGGGTGAGGGTCCGAGCCGGCCACCCGGGGCACGGGCAGCAGCGCGACCAGGAGCACCGGCACCGCCAGGAGCACCAGCAATACCAGCACGAGCAGCCTCGCGGTGACGATCAACCTCGTCATTCACACCGTCATCGGCGCCGCGATGGTCGCCATTACGACGACGGTGGCGCCAAGGCCAAGAAACCGGGCGCGCCTCATGTGGCGGGCTCCCTCGCCTTGACGGGCGGCTCGGTCAAGCGTCTCTCCCCGCCCGCGTGTAGTACTCGTCGCGGTATTTCCAGTATTCGAGCGCACGGTCGAACGCCACTGGGCGAAGGTGCCATACGTCAACGCCTACGTTCAGGAGGTTGCCGCGCATCTTCCATACGTCATGCACATGGGAGCAGAACACCGGGAGATCCAGGTTGGCGTACTTCTTGCCATCGTGCAAGAGAATCACGCCGAAGCCGAAATGCCTCAAGTGAAACATTTTCTGCTTCAAGAGTGGTGAAAACGCTTCGGGATACAATTGGAGCATTTTGGTGCGCTTCATTTCCGGCCGCGCTTCTCGGCCCCCCGCCGCCTGACGCCCGGGGACAATATGAGCCCCGCGGCCCGCGGCTTCGAGCTGCTTTATGAGCCGCGTGTGAGCAAATCAAGCCCTCCGGCGTTTCCCTGACCGGCCGGTAGCCAAGGGTAGCACGTCAGCGATCTTCGCACGACAACCCCCCGGGAGTCCCCTACTCTCCGCCCGGCTCTGTGACCCCGGGGACTGCCGCCGGCTGGCCCATTGGCAAGCCGGCTTCCGGCGCAATCCCCTATTCGGCCCGAGCACCGGGCATGGTGACAGCCCCACAGCCGGCTCCGGTCGAGTGGGTTACCGCCTGTGGCCCACGGGGCCCCGCTATGCTCCCTTTCCGTGACCACCTTGCCAAAGCAAGGGTCGAACCGGATCTCGTAATTGCGAGCTTTGTCGCGGTCGGACGATTAGCGTGACGTCCAGGACGCGCGGCCTGCCGATGCGAACCATCCTCCCCATTCCAACAGGAAGGGAGGGATGGAATTTGTCGGGCACGTCGGTTGTCCAGCGCGGCCGGCGGTTCGCGGTCGTCGCGTACGCCGGCATCGATCCGAAGAACGGCAAGCAACGCCAGAAGTGGTTCAACGGCTTCAAGACACACCGGGAGGCGGAGCAGTTTCGCCTCACGCTTGCGCATCACCCTTCATTCTCAGGAGGCGTAGGCCCGTACGGTTCGCCCCGCCTGCGGACAGGCGATTACCTCACAACATGGCACGAGGAGCGCGAGCGCCTCGGTGCCTTGCGCGTCGGAACGGCCAAACGAAACCGCCAGCATATTACCTTGCACATCGCGCCGAACATCGGGCACATCCCGCTCGCCCGCCTCAGTCCAGCAGTGATCCAGAACCTGTACGTCACGCTCCTCGATAGCGGCCTGAGCGGGTCGACAGTCCGGCGCGCCGCGGCGGTCCTGCATACTGCGCTTCGGGACGCGGTACGGCGCGGCCTGATCATTCGCAATCCCCAGGACAACACGACCCTGCCCCGCCGGGCCCAGTACGATCCGATCGTCCCCACGCCGGAGCAGGTCGTCACGTACCTCGATGACGCCCGGGAAACCGCAACCCCGGCGATCTGGGCGTTCTACGTGACCGCGGCGGCCACGGGCCTTCGCGAAGGCGAGCTTTTGGGTCTCCGGGATGATGCGATCGATCTCGATCGCCGTCTTCTGTCGGTCCGTCAGCAACTGGTTCGCGCAGGCCGCGACCTTGTCTTTGGTCAGCCCAAAACGGCCAGAGGGCGCCGGACCGTGTTACTGCCGGCTGTCGCCATAGAAGCGCTGCGAGCAGCCCACCGTTGGAAGCGGGAACAACGGTTGAAGCTCGGTCCGCGATTCCGCGATAGCGGGCTGGTATTCTGCGGCCCAACCGGAGCGGCAATTCACGCCAGCGACTTCTACCGGCGCGATCACCTGCCACGGCTCGCTCGGCTCGGCCTCCCGCATTTTCGCATTCACGATTTCCTGCACTTCCACGCGACCTACCTGACCGCAGCAGGTGTCGACCCCAGGACAGCGGCCGATCGTCTTGGGCACACAGATCCCGGATTTTTCACGCGGACCTATTCCCACGCCGTGGCGGCGGCCCAAGAACGGGCCGCAGCGATTGCTAATGAATTGCTAACGAAAACGGCCCCTTCTGGATGGTGAGTCGGTGTTCAGAAACGTTGAAAAATATGGAGCCGGCGATCGGATTTGAACCGATGACCTGCGCATTACGAATGCGCGGGCCGACTGAAGGACTGGCGCAGCTTTGGTCGCGAGGCGCCTACGGTTTCGCGGCTGCCGTTTCGGGCCTCATCACGCCGATCTCGAAGATGCGGCCGTAGAGCGCGTAGCGGGGATCCGCCTGAATCGCGATCCACAGCCCGAGCGCGGGATACGTGAGCGTCTTGATGCTACCGGAGGAGTTGACCACGGCCTGCGACGGGGCGCCCAGCGTCGCGCGGGCGTCGGCTTCGGTGCTCCCGACGTGCAGGCGACTCGTGACCCCGTATTGGCCGTCGTTGAGCGCCCACAGACGGTACACGAGCCCTGACGGAGTAACGCGCGCGCCGATGCCGCGGTTGGCGGGCGGGCCAAACCACTCGTACACGACATTGCCGTCGGCAAGCGTCCGCGTCGTCGTGGCCGGACCCAACACCGCAATCGCGTCATGCACGGGCATGCCCAGCAGGATGCGCCCGATACCGCCGCCGGGCAAGATCTCATGCAGGCGGTCGATGGCGCCGCGCGGACGCGGCGCGGCGGTCTGGACCATCACCGCGACAACGCCACGCGACGGGACTACCCGAAACGGCGCCGGCCGCGTCAGCTCCACGACGAGCTGCACCGCGTGCGCCAGTTGTGCGATGCGAATCCGCTTGACCACGTCGCCCGTAAAGGGCACCGTGCCGGGGGCGATGCGGAGCCGCGCGGGCGAGATCTGCAGGACGATCCAGTCAGGGCGCGTCTTGACAAGCTGATACTGCACCGGCGCCGATGCGACGACCGCTACCTGCACGTCGTTTGCGGTTTCCGCCGCGGTGACCCGCGTCACGAGCGCCGGCGTCGCGCCGCGGCTGTCGGCCGCGCTCAGGGTCACGATGATGGCGGCCGCGCCCATGACCGCGACCGCCCCCCACACTCGACGCCGGCGATGCGCCACCCCCCGCATGATCCTCACCCCCTGTGTGACGGCGGTGCGACCCGCGGCGTCCGCGCCGCGGCAAGGCGGGCGGGCGTCTGGGCGCATCGTACCTAGATACGTGCCCAGAATCTCGCGGAATAGACGCGGCACCCGGGGATCCCGACGAGGCGTGGTACTATAGGACACACTCAGGACCGATCGGGGAGGAGACGCTCATGGCGCTCAAGGATCTTGCCCACCAACTCGCCGACTTGGCGTGGACGCTCGAGCAGCAAAGCCAGCATCCCATGGACGCCGCGATTCTCGGGTACGTACAGGACACCGTGACCGTAGAGGTCGAGTATCGCCGCCGCATGCGCGATCTCGAGCGCCGGCTCAACGATATCTTGGGAAGCCAGGTCGCCTAACCCCGTCCCGCAACAGCACCCGGCCCCAACCCGTCCCTGGACGATGTTTGCGTGCCTGGAGGGCGGAAATAACTCGCATGACAGCGAGGGAGCCCGTACCGGGAGGGAGGGCCATGGTGCGCAAACTCGCCGTAATGGCGGTCGCGGCCGCCGCGTTGACGCTCGGATTGGTGTAACACCACAAACACCCTAGCGACAAGTGCGCGAAACGGCGAGGAGAGGCGGCGCGACCGCCTCTCCTTTTTCGCGCTCTCGGCGCTTGTAGCACCACGACGGGAAGCATGCAGCGGACGTACCGGCTCACACCATGGGCGCGTCGCGGCTCACGCCGCAGGCCCAGCGCGTTCGATGCTGCAACCGGTGCCCGCGCCGCCGCGGATCGACGTCACGGTCGGGGATAGGAGGGCTCGGCGTCAGCAAAGGTGACCCCGTCGCAGCCTACGTGGACCCACTCTTTGGCCCCCGCCATTCGCATTCGAGCGGCGACGTGCCACTCGTGCATGAGCCGGCCGATCTCCTCGTCGCCCGTATCGTCCAAGAAGCGTGTGCTCACCAGCAATCGAAACGTGTGCCTCGGCACGCTCACCTTGAACACCCAGCACCGACGCTCCGCCCAGTCGTACTCTTCGATGACGCCCGCCGGAAACCACGCGACGAGGTAGGTCTCAACGGCATGGCATGCCGGGTGCAGGGCCATCGAGTCCCCCTTGACCACCGCATATGCCCGGGCTCGAGCGGTCATAGACCGCACTTCCGCCGGCCTGCAGTTCGGGACGTTACTGGGAATCGTGGAAGCGGTTTTCGCGCGATCGGGACTCGGCCTCTTCGCGGTCACCGCGTCGGTGTGAACCTGCTCGGGGACGGGCTCCGCGACGCGCTGGATCCACGCCTCAGGGTGTGATCATCCCCACAGCGCCGGCTTCGTCACCATCACAAACACGATGACCAAGGCAATGACCAGCAGCGTGATGCCGAGGGTCGTGGCTCGAGCCGACAAACGGCGGTACTCGGGCGAATCGGGGCCCCCGCCGTCGAGCGCGCGAATTTGGCGCCGGACGGTGGGCGTGTAACCCGCCGCGGCGATCACCACGAGCACAATCCAGAGAATCAGGCCGGTGAGAACCCACGGCGTGGTAATCGGGATCTTCCCCATCCCCGCGGCCGCCATGCCGGTTAGGAACAGGAGGCCGTAGGCCGGATTCGCGATCCGATCGTCCAGCAGCTTGACGCTCCGCAGGACGAATGGGAGGTGCTGCGGCTCGCGGGCGGCCCGCGTGAGCCAGACGCCGTAGGTGATGTTCGCACCCACGGCGACAATCGCCATGACCACGTGCAGCCACTTCATTATCAAATACGCGCTCATCCGGATCTCCCCAAGCTGCCGTCGCGCGCGGTACCCGTTGCATCGCGCCCGTTGATGCCACGCCTCTATTCGCGCACGTCCTCGACGTCCCTCCAATCCGACGGCAGATCCGCCGCGGTTGCATTTGACATCGGCGGCACGACCGCGTACGCTCACGAGCATCCTGGCAGCACAGATCATCGTTACGGCGATCGTGGCCCGCTCCGCCGCCCGAAGCACGCGTAATCTCGCCGGGGTGGCGGAATCTTGGGCCGGAGGTGGCCCTGTGGAGACACCTGCGAAGCTGCGGATCGCGGTCATCGGCGCCGGCGGCACGGGCGGTTATTTTGGCGGGCTGCTCGCGCGCGCCGGCCACAACGTGACCTTTGTGGCGCGGGGCTCGCATCTGGACGCAATTCGCTCACGCGGGCTCACGATCCACTCGCGGCTCGCCGGCGAGTTTACGGTCCGGGCCGCCGCCACCGACGACATCCGTTCCATCAGGCCGGTGGACCTTGTGCTCGTGTGCGTGAAGACCTACGGGATGGACGAGGTGTTGCCGCTGCTACCCTCGCTCGTCGGTCCCGCGACGATGATCGGATCGACGCAGAACGGGATCGACAACGCGGAGCGGATCGCCGCAGTCACCGGCGCCGTGCCGGTGCTGGGGATGGTGGCGCAGGTGTCGTCATTCATAGAGGGCCCGGGCGTCGTGGCGCAGGCAGGCGGTCCGGGGAAGCTCGTCTTCGGGGAGCTGGCGGGCGGCGAGAGCGAGCGGACCGCGGAGCTGCTCAGGACGTTTCAGCGGGCCGGCATCGCGGCCGAGGCGCGGCCCGACATCCGCGTCGCCCTGTGGGAGAAGTTCATCTTCATCTGCGGGCTGAGCGGCGTGACTGCCCTGACACGCCTGCCGCTCGGGGCGATCCTGACAGATCGTGAGACGGCGACCCTGATGCGTGCCACGCTCGACGAGGTGGCCGCGGTCGCCAGAGCGGAAGGCATTGCCGTCACCGAGCAGTTTTCAGAGCAGACGTTCGGGCTTATGAGCAAGCTGGAGCCTTGGCTCCGGGGATCGATGGCGCAGGATCTGCTCGACGGCCGCCGGCTCGAGTTGGAGACGCTCAACGGCACCGCGGCACGCCTCGGCCGCGCCAAGGGAGTTCCTGTGCCGGTCAATTGGGCGATCTACGCAGCACTCCGGCCGTTTGCGGGCGGCGCGCCGGAGCTCCCGAAGCGGGTTTAAGCAGGGCCGTCTCCGGCATCGAGTTCAATACGTGGTTCGGACGGCCTAGGTCGGTATCGTTCTTCGTAGTCCTCGGTAGAATCGGCTTGGTGTTTCCGCAGACTACAATCTACCGGGGACCTAGAAGAGCGCATCAGTCGGATGGTGGGCGAGGAGGGCCTCGAACCCCCACGGCCGTTCCGGCCAGCGGATTTTAAGTCCGCCTCGTCTGCCGATTCCGACACTCGCCCGCTCAGATATCGTTCGGGGTATGGAGCACGGACCCTGCCCGGGCGCAGTCGCCGAAGCAGGGCGCCCGAGATCGCGTCCCCTTCTACGCGGTCACCCAGACCGACGTGACACACCCGGGGCTACGGCCAAACTACAGCGGGGCCTCAGCGAACGATTACGAGGCAACGGTGGAGGCGACGGGCGGATTCGAACCGCCGAATGGGGGTTTTGCAGACCCCTGCCTTGCCACTTGGCTACGTCGCCGCATTGTGCGGGCGACTGGAGCGGGAGATGGGACTTGAACCCACGGCCTTCTCCTTGGCAAGGAGACGCTCTACCTCTGAGCTACTCCCGCGCTCCGCACGCTTCCCCATTATAACAGACGATAACCGGCCCCGCGCGCGTCCCCCAGCACGCCCCGGAGCCGCTCCCCTATCATAACAGAGGCCGCCTCCGTGTCAACGCGCTTCACGAGCCGCGAACCAGGGCCATGAATTCGGCCCGGGTGCTCGGATTTTCACGGAAAAGGCCGCGGTTCGCGGACGTCACCACGCGGCTCCCCGGCTTTTTCACGCCCCGGATGGTCATGCACAGATGGGTCGCCTCCATGACGACGGCGGCCCCTTTCGCGCGAAGCCCCTGCATCAGCAGGTCCGCGACCGCCGACGTCAGCCGTTCCTGCACCTGGGGTCGCTTCGCCACGAGATCGACGAGTCGGGCAATCTTGCTGATGCCCGCGATCCGGCCGTTCGGGATGTAGCCCACGTGGGCGACGCCGTGAAACGGCATCAGATGGTGCTCGCACAGACTCGCAAACGGGATATCCTTGACGATCACCATTTCCTTGTGTTCGTCCTCTTCGAAGCCCACCGTCAGTAGCTGCATGGGGTCGGCGTGCAACCCCGCAAACAGCTCCGCGTAGGCGTCCGCGATGCGGCGCGGTGTCTCCACCAACCCCTCGCGCCCCGGATCTTCGCCGATCGCCCGCAGGATCGCAGCCACGGCCGCCTCGATCGCCCGCTTGTCGACGCCGCCGCCCGGCGCCACCGCGTCGCCCCTCCCGTTGCGTCGACTCTGCGACGCCGCACGAGCACGGGTCATACGACTCACCTCCGCGATGCTCCGTCGTTGCGTGCCGGCCCGGCCGCGTTGCCGCCGGCAGACCGCACGATCATCTGCGTCATGGAGACGATGCGCCGCATGAAGGCCACGTCGTGTGTTCGCACGAGTTGGGCGCCCTGTGCCACACCGTAGGCGATGGCCGCCGCGGTGCCCTCGAGCAACTCCTCAAACGGGAGCCGGAGGACGTCGCGGATGTAGTTCTTGCGGGACGTCGCGAGGTAGATAGGATACCCGAGGCTCCGGAACTCGCCGAGCCGCCGTAGGATCTCGAGGTCGTGATGCGCCGCCTTACCGAAGCTGAACCCTGGGTCGATCACGAGCTGCGACGCCCGCACGCCGGCCCGTCGGGCGCCGTCGGTACGCACGCGGAGAAACTCGTACACTTGGTCGACCACCGCATCGTACCGCAGGTCCAACTGGCGGACCTTCGGCCGTCCCCGGATGTGCATCACGACGAGGGCGGCCCGAGTCTCGGCGGCAACCTCCGCCATCGCGGGGTCGTGGAGTCCGCTGATGTCGTTGATGAGTACTGCACCCGCCTCCACCGCGCGCCGGGCCACCCCGGGCTTGTACGTGTCCACCGCCGTCGGCACGGGCAGGCGGGCGGCGAGCATCTCGAGGACCGGCACGACCCTTCGGATCTCCGCCTCCTCGCTGATCGGCACGCCCGGCCGCGCCGACTCGCCCCCGACCTCGATGACATCGACACCCTCCGAGACCATCTCATCGGCGCGCCTTCGCGCGGCGTCCAAGGCAAAGTAGCGACCATGATCGTAGAAGGAATCCGGCGTCGCGTTCAGGATGCCGACGACCAGCGGTCCCCGGCGCAGGTCGAGGACGCGCCCGGCCGCGACGAGCGTTTCGGGAAGCGCCGCAAAGCACAGGAGCGCCCGCGCCACGGCGACGGCGGCCGGGTCGCTGCCGTGGCGCTCTCCGAACGCGCGCAACCGCTCAGCCGGACCCGACACGATGAGCGCGTGCCCATGAGCCGCGGAGGCAATCCAGAGCCCCGCCTCCTGCGCCGCCGCGGTGAAGCGCGCCGCGTCCCCGGTCACACCCGCCAGCTGAACGCTGTAGATCGCGTCGCCGGACGCCCCCGGATGCGGCCAGGCGACGACCCGCGCTGGCGGTCCCGGCTCGCCGGCGACGCGCTCCGGCGCCCCGCGGCTGTCGGCCGCGCATGCCATCCTGTCACCCATCTTGACCCGCTCCGTTGGAAACTCGGCGCGTCGAGGGAAACGCCATCTCTGCGCCCATCTTAGCACTACGGCGCGGGCGCGACCGGATCCGCGGGGGAACGGCCGCCGAGCGGCGAAAGACCGCTGAACACGCAGCAAAGCGGCATGGGAGGTATGCATGGTACGGTTGGGGATCTCCGTCCGCGGCGGGGATCGGCGCGACGAGGAACTGGCCCTCGCCCGCCGCCTCGGCTACGCCGCCGCGGAGATCAGCATGGACGGTACCGGCCTGATCTTCGGCGGACGGCTGCACACGGGCATGCTCCGCGATGCGCTGTCGACGTTCGGCCACCACGACTTTTGGTATTCCGTCCACAGCCCGAGCAGCTTGGACCTCCGCGATCGCGCGAACCGCGACGTCCAGCTCGGGCTCGCCCGCTCGACGCTCCGGTTCACGCGCGACCTCGGCGGCCGGGTGCTCGTGATCCACTTCGAGCGGCAAAGCCCCGACCCCCGGGATGAGACCGCGTTCACGGAGGCGATCCTACGCCTGTCGGATGAGGCCGGCGACGTGCTCCTCGGCATCGAGAACATCGAGGTGGAACGCATCGAACCCGTGATCGAGTGCGTTTCCCGAGTCAATCGCCCAAATGTCGCGATGACGCTCGATGTGGGCCACGCCTACCTGGCGGCGGCGTACTTTGGCTTCGACTTCCTCGAGGCGATCGAACGCGCGCGACCCCTCGTCCGGCACGTTCACGTCAACGACAACTTCGGCCGGTACGATCCGCTGCGCCTGGAGAACTTTACGCTCTACCGGACGCAGACGCCGGCCGACACGTTCCCGCTCGGTAAAGGCGACCTGCATCTTCCGGTCGGATGGGCGAGCATCCCGCTCGACCGCGTCTGCGCGGCGCTCCGTGGATACGAAGGGACCCTCGTCCATGAGTACCGGGCGCACCTGTTCCTGCCCTACGCGGAGGCGGCCTACGCCGCGGCGCGTCGGCTCGTTGAGACAATCGAGCAGCCTGCTCGGCACGCGGAGCCGTGAGGCCGCGTCGGGCGATACCGCCGGCGCAAACGACCGGGTGCCTCGGGACCCGTCACGAACCGGTAACGCGCCGGCTGTGCGCGTCCGCCACTGTGCGCTTTCGATGATGATGCGGCGAAAAGTTGGCGAAACACATCCGGGCGCAAAGGGAGCGCGTGCGGCATCCCGAATCCTCTCACGCGTACGGTCACGAACCGTGAGTCGCGGCCGTGCCTACCGCCTGCTGTGATCTGTTTTCTGGAAACTCCCGAGGGGGTGATGACACGATGATGAGCCGCAAGCCACCGATCCGCGCGGTGTGCGCCGCGCTGAGCCTCGCGCTGATTGCGTTTGTGATCGGCGCGGCAGGACCGGGCGCCGCCCAGAGCCCGATCACGTTGAACGTGTACATCAACGGCGATACCAACATCTTCGATCTGTGGAACAAGACGCTGCTCCCGGCGTTCACCAAGCGGTACCCACAGTATCGGGCAAACTTCGTGCCGTTGCTCCACGGCAACGGGTCGCAAGGGGTCCTCGACAAGATCCTCGCCGCAAAGCAGGCGAACAAGCCGACCGATGTGGACCTGTGGGAAACCGACCCCACATACGTCACCCAGGGCGCGCCCAACGGCCTCTGGGTCAAGCTGACGACCCAATTGATCCCGAACCTGACGCGCGTCCCTCCCGATAAGCTCCGGGCCACGGATTACTACAGCATGCCCTATCGCGGCTCCTCAGTGGTGATTGCTTACAACACGGCGTTCGTGAAGACGCCGCCCCGGACGCTCGATGATCTCCTGGCCTGGATCAAGGCCAACCCGGGCAAGTTCACATACTGCGATCCGAACACCGGCGGTTCCGGCCAGGCGTTCATGGTCGCCGTCGTGTACAAGTTCGCGCCCATGGCCCAGTACACGGGCGGCGCGCCGTACGATCAGGCGAAAGAGGCGGCATGGGATCCTGCCTGGCAGATGCTCAAGGGCCTCGAGCCGGCCATGTACAACAACGGGTTTCATCCTAACGGCAACGTCGCAGTGCTGCAGTTGCTGGCGCAGCAAAATGTGTACATCGCGCCGGTGTGGTCAGACATGGGCACGGACTATCTGAAGCGCGGGCTGCTGCCGAAGACGGTCAAGCTGGAGCAGATCACCCCGCCACTCTTCGGCGGCGACTCCACTGTGACGGCGCCGGCCGGTTCCACACACCTGGAGGGTACCTTTACGCTCCTCAATTGGCTGCTCACGCCCGAGGCCCAGCAGATGGTCATCACCAGCGTCTCCGGGTACCCGGGCGTCGACTGGAAGTACATGCCGGCCAGCGTGCGCCAGCAGTTCGCGGACGTGGCGAAGCCGTACGCGCCGTTGCCGGATTCGAAGTACTTCGCCGATATGCAGCGCCTGTGGCATGAGCGCGTCGCGGGAGGCGGATAGCGCGGAACACCGACCCGCCTCCGGGGACCCACTGCCCCGCGTGCAAGGCGACCGCCGAGGATGGATGCGGGGGGTACTGGGGTTCGCCCTGGTACTCCCCCCGCTGCTCGTGCTCGTGTTTCTGGTCATCCTGCCCGCCATTTCGGCGGTCATCACCACGTTGACCCCGGCGACGGGGGTTGTCACGGCGGCGCCGCTCGCGAACTACGCGGAGGTCCTCGGTACCAGGACCCTCCGCACTGACATCGTCTTCACGGTCATCGTGACGCTCGTCGCCGTGGCGATGGTGTTCTGCTTGAGCTACCCGCTCGCGCTCTACCTCCGCTTCGTCCGAACACGGATTGCGGCCCTGCTCGGCGTCGTGTTCATGGTGCCGCTGTTCGTCCCGGTGGTGATCGCGTCATTCGCCATGATCACGTTTCTCGTGGGCCACGGGCTCGTGTCCACGGTGCTCTTCCGCTTGGGGGTCGAGCGGTTCCCGCGGCTCGTGTACAATGCCACGGGCATCGTGCTGACCGAGGTGTGGGTGAGCATCCCGTTCGCGGTGCTGATCCTCGGCGCAGGATTGCAGGCGATCGACGACGCTCTCATCGACAGCGCCCGAGACGTCGGCGCGGGACCGCTGCGCACGTTCCTGGCCATCATCCTGCCGCTCAATGCGACGCCGACGATGATCACCCTGACCCTGCTGTTCATCGCCATCTTCGGCTCGTTCACCATCCCGTATCTCGTTGGGGGCAACGCGCCGCAGATGCTCGGGGTGACGATGACGAACTACTTGACCCAATACCTGCGGCGCACGGAATCGGCCACGATGGCGGTCATCGCGTTCATCATCGCTTCGGTCATCGGCATCGTCTACGTGGCGAGCGTGAGCCGGCGCGAGCGCGCGGCGCCGTAATGCAGGCCGCGTGGTTCCTGGCGGTCGGGGGTCTCCGGCGGGCGCTCGGGATCGGCGCGCTGCTGGCCCTCGCGGGGTTCATCCTCGGGCCCCTCGCGACGTTGCTGGTGTGGGCGTTCGCGGGCGCCTGGCTCTTTCCCCACCTGGTCCCGGAATTCTCGCTCAAGTGGTGGGTATACGTCCTCGGCAACGCGGACGTCGGCAAGGCGATCCGGATGAGCGTGCTCAGCGCGCCGACGGCAACGTTGCTCTCGGCGCTGATCTGTATCCCGGCGGCCTATGCGTTTGCGCGGTTGGAGTTCCCCGGCCGCCGGCTGCTGCTCCTCTCCTTCCTCAGCGCCAACGCGTTTCCGAAGATCGGGCTGTATGTCAGCATCGCCACCCTCTTCTACCGGTTGAACCTCATGGACACGTTCGCCGGCGTCGTGCTGATCCAACTCGTCAATACCTTGTTGTTCATGATTTGGATCCCGACCGGGACGTTCCGGGGCATCAACATCAACCTCGAGGAGGCGGCGCGCGACGTCGGCGCCGGGCCGCTCAGGACGTTTTTCCAGATCACGCTCCCCATCGCCATGCCCGGCCTCATCGTGGCGGCCCTGTTCGCGTTCATCGCGGCATTCGACGAGGCGCAGGGATCCCTGATCGTCGGCACACCGAACCACATCACGATGCCGGTGCTCATGTACGCCCTGGTCCTCAGCTACCCGCAGCCTGTCGGGGCTGTCTTCTCCGTGCTCCTGTCTCTGCCGTCGGTGATCCTGCTGCTCGTGACGCAACGCTACCTCCGGGCCGGGTACCTCGCGGCCGGGTACAGCCTGTAGACACGGGGGAGGTCACATGGCGCGGTTGCTGCTCGACCGGCTGACGAAACGCTTCGGCACGCACGCCGCGGTCCACGACGTCACCCTGGACGTCCGCGACGGGGAGCTGATGTGCCTGCTCGGCCCGTCGGGGTGCGGCAAGACGACCACGCTCCGGATGATCGGCGGGTTCGTCACCCCCGACGCGGGCGACATTCAGATCGACGGTACAAGCATCGTGACGATGCCGCCGGAGCGGCGGCCGACCGCGATGGTGTTCCAGCGCTACAACTTGTGGCCGCACATGACGGTCGCGCAGAACGTCGGCTTCGGCCTGCGCCTGCGCCGGCTTGCCCACGCGGAGATCGACCGGAGGGTCACGCAGGCGCTGGAGCTGGTCGGGCTCCCGCAGGCCGACCGCAAGTTTCCGCACCAACTCTCCGGCGGCGAGCAGCAGCGGGTGGCGGTCGCGCGTGCACTGGTGCTGCAGCCGAAGCTCCTGCTCCTCGACGAACCGTTCAGCAACCTCGATGCCCGGCTGCGCGTGCGCATGCGCGAGGAAGTAAAACAGCTCCAGCGGACGGTAGGGATCACCACGGTGTTCGTCACGCACGATCAGGAGGAGGCGTTGACGATCGCGGACCGGATCGCGGTCATGCACCAGGGCGTCCTCCAGCAGGTGGACACCCCGGCCGCGCTGTACGCCTACCCGCGCACCCTGTTTGTGGCCGACTTTATCGGCACGATGAACCTGATCGGGGCGCGCGCGCACGCCGCGCCCGCCGGGACCATGCTGTCCGCGGGCCCCTGGCATCTCCCCGTGGCGGGCACCAGGTGGTCGGAAGGTAGCGAGGTGACCGTGGCCGTGCGCCCCGAAGACGTCGTCATGGCCGCCGATGGAGTGGAGCTCGAGGTGCGGCGCGTCGTCAATCTCGGCCACTATCTGCAGGCGGTGCTCTGGTGCGCGGAGATCGGGGAAATTCGGATGTTTACCGACAAAGGAGCGGCGCTCGGCGAAGGACAGCGCGTTGCCGTGCGGCCTGCACGGGCGCTCGCCTTCCACGGGTCCGAGCTCGTCGAGATCGGGGGGCCGATGCACCCCGCGGTGGCATCCTCCGCGGAACGGCGGTGACCGCTCCGGGCCGCCCGCGCAGGCGCGCGCACGCTCGCGGCCTGAATCTACGGCACCGCCCCGGGGGCGCCGCCGGCGAACGCCAGATCCCCGCGTGACGCAGGGCAGCATCCCGATCCGGCTGGTGCCGGGGATGGTCTGGGAACATCGCCATGTCCAAGCCGCCGCGGGAGAGGCTTGGCTCGCCGCGCGGCTGGCGGCGCCCGGCACCTCGTGGGGCCGCGCGGAAGCGGCCGTGGTGGCGCTCGATCTGGACGGCGACGCGCGCCAGCATCTGATTCTCGCCGGCGGCGATGAGCCGGTCGAGTATTGCCGCCTCCTGGGGCTGCTGCCGGGCGGCGCTCACACCGTCCGGCTCTGGATCGATCGGAGCCTGTCGGCCCCGTCCGCGACGCTCGTCGAGATCCACGCGATCCGGACGGGCACCGTGCCCGGCGACCACGAGGCGGCCGCCGCCTGGCGGCACGCCCCCATCCTCCATTACCGGCCGGGCAACGAGCGGACGGAGAGCGTCACCACGGACACGCCGCTCCTCCTGTTCTACCGGCCCGTGTCCGCCCGTGATGTACCGGGTCGCGGTGAGTCGAGCGCGCGGGGCACCGCCGCCGCGGGCGCGCGGCGCGGTATCGAGTACCATGTCGTGTTCAGCCATGAGGATGCGGGCACCGATCTCACGGGCCTGCTGGCAAAGTGGGGCCACACCACGGACATCGAATGGGTGTACCGTGTGCGCTGGGGCGAGTCCGGCCTCACGCTCCGAGAGGAGTTCCAAGGGCCCGGGCACCGCGCCATGCCCTTTCGCGGCACTCGAGCGTTGGGCGGGCATCCGGTCCTCCAGGTCTCCGGGCGGCACGGCATGGTCACGGACCGTGTTCGCTGCCCGTTCCGCGCGGCGCTGGCACCGGTGTGGCGGCAGCCGGAGGACGAACCCCGCGAAGCGGTCATGCACGCGTTCCCGTGGACCTGGCGGGTCAGCGCGCAGGAAGTCGTGCGGCAGGTTCCGCTGGAGCCGACACCTGTTCCGGCAACGCCGGCGCCCGCCGACCCTCGCACGTACGTCTTCCTCCATTGGAAACGCGAGCCGCCCGACTCGCTGCCGCTCGAGGCCGCGGTCAGGGTTGGGGGTGTCTGGTACACCTCGGCGTGGGGGCGTGCGGACCTGGCATTCGGCGGCGACGATGCCGAGGCAACCGCGGTGAAGGTCCCAGCGCCATCGGGGGCCTCCCTCACCGCGGTCGCCGTCCGGGCCCTCGCCGCGCCCACCGGACCTGCGGGCGTCCGGCTCGTGCGCGCGTTTGTCCTGGACGAGGCCTATCGGCCGGGTCCGGTGCTGGCAGCCGGGGGCGCTGCACAGCTGCAGCCCGCCGGCGCGTGGGTGCCGGTGTGGCCGCCCGGCACCTCTGCGGTGCCCTGACGCACTGCAACACGCTCGGGCGCCGCCGCGGGCGTGCCGGCGGCCCGAGGCGCGACGGTGTAGGCGTCAGGGTCGCGTAAGGCTTGCACTTCGTTACCGAGCACCGGGCGTATCGGAAGAAACAAACCGTCCAGCGAGGCTGTAACTTGTACTCCGGCCACCGCTAGGATCACAGACCAAAATGCCGTGCGCGACCAGGGCTTCGATGTCTCGCAACGCGGTATCATGCGAGACTCTCATCATCTTCGACCACGTCGATGTGGTGAGTTTTCCCTCGAAGCCATCATGAAGTCGATCGAGCATTTTGCGCTGCCGCTGATTGATCGGCACGTCCGTTATCCTGGCTGTCGAGCGTTCGAAACCGCGCAATCGCAGCCCGGGCACGCGTCGGCGGTTGGCACCCGCATCTTGCGGGCAACCAACCGCCAGCCCTATGAGCCGGCGGAAGGTCCGAGATCCCGGGTGTTGCCTGGGGGCGCCGGATGGTCGGCGAGGAACGCGTGGATGCGCGCTGCGACCTTTGGCCCGATCCCTTCCACGGCCGCGATCTCCTCGACCGTCGCGGCGCGGATATTGCGCACGGATCCGAACCGGCGAATGAGCGCGCGCTTGCGCCGCTCCCCGATGCCCGGAATCTCGTCGAGTACCGAGAACACGACACGGCGCTGCCGCAGCATCTGATGATACGCGTTCGCAAACCTGTGCGCCTCGTCGCGAAGCCGCTGCAGCAGCTGCAGGGCCTGTGAGTCGCGGGGCAGCGCCCGGGGCTCCGACAGATCCGGCGCGTACACCAGTTCCTGCTGCTTCGCCAGCGCGATCACGGGGATCGCCTGATTGTACTCGAACAGCACCTCCCGCGCGGCCCCGAGTTGTCCGCGCCCGCCGTCCACCACGATCAGATCGGGCAGCGCCGCCCACTTGACCGGCACGGGCTCGTCGCGGTCGAGCCGTTCCTGCTCCTCACGCGCCCGCGCGAACCGGCGCTCGAGCACCTCGCGCATCATCGCCACGTCGTCCGGGCCGTCGGTGTACTTCATCCGAAACCGGCGGTAGTCGCGTTTCTTCGGCCGCCCGCCCTCGGCGACGACCAACGACGCCACCGATTCGCCGCCCTGGAAGTTGCTGATGTCGTAGCACTCGATCCGCACGGGCGGCGCGTCCAGCCCCAGGAACTCCGCGAGCTCGCGCGCGCCGGGTCCGACCTGGTCGCCGCGGCGCACGCGCTCCTGCGACAGATGCAGGGCCGCGTTCTCCCGCGCCATCGCCACGAGGCGCGCACGATCGCCGCGCTGCGGCTGCGCCACGGTGACGCGGCCGCCGCGCCGCTCGCTCAGCCAGCGCTCGATCACCTCGCGGTCCGGGATGGGCTCCGGCACGAGGATCTCGGGCGGCGGCGCGGACGACGCCTCATAGAACTGGCTGATGAACGCCGACAACGTCTCCGCGGGCGGGACACCGCGGGTCCCCTGGAGCATAACGTGCTCCTGGCCGACGAGCCGGCCGCCCCGCACGAAGAAGATCTGCACGCAGCCCTCATCGCCGTCCTGCGCGAGCGCGAGGATGTCCCGGTCCTGCTCGCCCGTGGACACGATGCGCTGCTTCTCCCCCAGGGCCTCGACGCCCCGAAGCTGATCCCGCAGTTGGGCCGCGCGTTCGAAGTCGAGCGCCTCAGCGGCGGCCTCCATCTGCGCGCGCAGCCGCTCGATCAACTCGTCCTGCTTCCCCTCCAGAAACGCCCCTGCCTGACGCACTTGCTCGGCGTACTGCTCCGCCGACGCTCCCCACGCCACGCACGGGGCGGTGCACTGGCCGATGTAGTAGTCGAGACACGGGCGCGGCAGCGTCTTGTCGATCTCGAGGTTGCAGGTGCGCAGCTTGAACAACCGGCGGATCAGCCGGATCGTCCGCCCCACGAGCTTCGGCTCATGGTAGGGGTACGGGCCAAAGTACTTCCCCCCGTCGCGGTCGACCTTGCGGGTCATGACGATCTTCGGGAACGGCTCGTTCGTGAGCTTGAGATACGGATACGCTTTGTCGTCGGCCATCCGCACGTTGTACCACGGATGATGCCGCTTGATCAGCGTGGCCTCGAGGATCAGCGCCTCGACCTCGGTGGCGCACACGACCGTTTCGACGTCGCGGATTTTGGAGATGAGGTGGAGAATCCGCGGGCTGTCGGTGTGCCCCGGCTGAAAGTACTGGCGCACACGGGAACGGAGGGACGTCGCCTTGCCAACGTAGATGACCCGCCCCATGCCGTCCTTCATGAGGTACACGCCCGGTTGCTCCGGGAGGGCGGCGAGCTTCTCGCCGAGCCCGGCGCCCGAGGCCAGCGGGGTCTCCCCGCTCTCCCGGGGGTCCTCGGTTGTCGTGGACTGTCGGGTCGTCACCATCTCATTATATCTCGCGCTAGACCCCTGGACGCCGGCGCGGATCGAGGTAGTCTAAGAGGGCGTCGCCCATGGTGTTGATGCTGAGGATCGTCGCGCTGAGCACAAGCGACGGCCAGAGGACGTAGTACGGCGTCTGGAACATGTAGTTGCGCGCGGTCGCAATCTCCAGGCCCCACGACGGCGCCGGCGGCAGCACGCCGAGGCCGAGGAAGCTCAGCCCCGACTCGAGGAGCATCGCCGACGCCGCGGACAGGGACGCTTGGACGACGAGCGGGCCGACGATGTTCGGGAAAATCGCCCGCGCCAGGACGCGGGCGGTGGGCGCGCCCACGGCGCGCGCGGCCTCCACGTACTCGCTTCGGCGCACGGCGAGCGTCTGGGCAAACGCGAGCCGGCTGAACTGGGGAATGTAGAGAAACCCGATGATCAGGATCAGGTGGCCCACGCCCGCGCCGAGGAACCCCGCGATCATCATCGCCAGCAGGATCGGCGGGAAGCATAGGATCACGTCGGCGGACCGCATCGCGAGCGCCTCCCACACCGGCGAGCCGTAGCCGCCGAGCACGCCGATGATCGATCCCGCGGCGCCCGCGACCGCCACCGAGCCAGCGGCCACCTCGAGCGACGGACGCGCCCCGTACGCAATCCGCGCAAAGAGGTCTCGCCCGAACTCATCGGTCCCGAGGAGATACCCGTGCCCAGGGGCCGCGAACGGCACGTCCGGATGCATGAGCAGCGGGTCACGGGCCGTGAACAACCGCGGTATCACCGCCGCGAGGAGCACGAGGAGCGCAAACGCGGCGCTCAACAGCACCCGGACCTGTTGCATCGGACGCCGGCGCCTCACGCCTCTCCCTCGTAGCGAATGCGCGGATCCAGGACCGCGTACAACAGGTCGACGGCCAGATTGATGAGGATGAACATCGCCGATGTGACGAGGACCACGCCCTGGACCGTGGGGTAATCCCGGCGTTGGATCGCCGTGAACAGGAGCGTGCTGATGCCCGGCCAGTTGAAAATGTACTCGACGAGCACGGTGCCGCCGATGAGGATGCCGAATTGCACGCCGACCACCGTCACGATTGGGATGAGCGCCGTACGCAGGACGTGCCGCCCCAGCACCTGGGCCTCGCCGAGCCCTTTGGAGCGGGCCGTCCGCACGTAGTCCTGGTGCAGCACTTCCAGCACGCTGCCCCGGGTGATCCGCCCCACGATGCCCAGCAGGCTGAACGCGAGCGCCGTCGCGGGGAGCACGAGCTGCCGCGCAAACGCCCCGGGATCGCTCGTGATGGGGACGAATCCGCCGATCGGGACCCAGCGTAAGATTACCCCGAACACGAGCACCATGAGCGTGCCGATGACGAACACGGGGATCGAGAGGCCCCCCGCCAGCACGCCGGAGAGGGTGGCGTCGGTCCAGGTTCCCCGGTACCGGGCGGCGACCACGCCGAGCACGACGCCGCCGGCCACGGCGAGGGCGACCGCAACGACGATCAGCTCCAGGCTGGTGGGCAGGCGTTGCGCGATGTCGGCCGTGACCGATGTGGAGTCGTACAGCGAGGCCCCGAGATCGAGCCGGACGAGTCGCACGAGCCAGCGCCCGTACTGCTGCGCGGGCGGTTGGTCCAGTGCCAACGCCCGCCGGACCGCGGTGATCTGCTCGGGACTCGGCGCCTGCGCGCCGGACTCCGATCCCAGGATGACGAGCACGGGGTCGCCGGGAAGCAGTCGCAGAAATGCAAAGACCAGCGTCGCGACCACCCACACGAGGACCAGCGCGGCGGCGCCCCGCCGCACCGCATATCTCAGCACGGCGGTCGGCGGCGGTCGCCCACCGCGTCCGGCCCCCGGGCCGCCCGGGCTATCGGGCCACGGTCATCGTTTCGAACTCGTACGGTGAGTAGAACGCCTGAAACCCCGGCAGCAGGTGGAAGCCATCGACGCCTTTGCGGTACGCGTACCCCTGCTCGCGCCACGTTAGGAAGATATACGGCGCCTCCGCCAGTTCGCGCTGCTCGATCTGAGCGTACAACGCCTTGCGCTTGGCCGGATCGAGCGTCGCCCGGCCTTGATCCAGCATCGTGTCCATCGCCTGGTCCACGTACCCGGCGGAATCCGCGTAGTACGTGGGGCCCGAGTGCAGGAAGAAGGAGAGAAAGTCGGGGTCGTTATAGTCGCCCACCGTCCCCATGACGGAGAACTGGTACCGCCCGTCATTGCCCGCCGCGACGCGCGTCGGCCAGTCGGGCAGCGCCAGCGTGATGCGCTCGCCGATGGCGTTGAGGTTTTGTTGCACGACCTGCGCGGTGTCCTTGTGCATCCCGTACTGGGCCGTGCTGAGCAGCGTCGCCGTGAAGCCGTTGGCGAAGCCGGCCTCCGCCAGCAACTGCTTGGCCTTCCCCGGATCGTACGTGTAGTAGCGGGGCGCCGCGGGATCGTACGCCAGGCTGCCCTGTGGGATGGGCAGGCCGTAGATCGGGCCGCCCCGCCCAAAGAACGCGGTCTTGATGATCGCATCCCGGTCGATCGCGTACCCGAGCGCCCGCCGGACGCGCGCGTCGGTAAACGGCGGCTGCGTGACATTGAACGTGAGGTACATGAACGGGCCGTTCGTGCCCTGGTAGCCGAACTGCGGGTTGGCCTTGATCGCCGTGATGTCCTGCCACGGCACGTACTCGATCATGTCGACGGCGCCGGACTGCAGGGCCGCGACGCGGGAGTTGTCGTCGGGATAGAAGACGAACCGGATCTCCGCCATCTTGGCCGCGGCACCGTAGTAGTGCGGGTTCCGTGTCACGCTCAACTGCACGCCGCGTTGATAGGCCGACAGCACGTACGGCCCCTCGCCCATGGGAGTGGTCTTGAGGTCGCCGTTGTGCGCCGCCGTGAACGCCTTGGAGACCACGGCGGCCTGCGGAAGGGCCAGAAGCGTGATGAACACGGCATCCGGCGCGCGCAGCACGACCTTGACGGTCTGCGGATCGACGGCATCCGCGCTCTCGATGTCGCCGAATCGCTTCTTCAAATAGGCGCCGGTCTTGGGATCGGCGATGCGCTGCAGGCTGAAGACGACGTCCGCGGACGTGAGGGCCGATCCGTCGCTGAACTTGAGGTTGGGGCGCAGGTGGAACACGTACGTCGTCGGGTTCGGCTGCTCGTACGACGCGACGAGATCTTTCACGACGCGGCCGCGGTCGTCGAGCTTGAACAAGCCCCGGTAGATCTGCATCTTGACGGTCTGCGCCGCGGCACCGTTGGACACGTGCGGGTCGAGGTTCGGCGGTTCGGACGAAAGGCCGAAAATGAACGGCGGCGCCGGCGCACCCGGCGCGGGCAGCGCACCTCCGACCGTCCAGACCACGGCGACGACTGCCGCGGCGGCGCCCGCAAACCACACCCGCCAATCGCTTCGTCTCATGCCTCGCCCCCTCAGCCGGGACCCGCTGGTGTCAGGGCTGATTCGCGCCGCAAACGATGTCCTTCCTTCCACGGGCGCCACGACACCACCGGGGCCCGCGCAGGACGGCGGCGAGACGGCGCCTTCCCCCGAGCGACACGCCGAGACGTGGCGGGCACCGCACCACCCGTCGCATGACGCGAAGCTCCGATACCCGCGCCGCGCCGAGCGGCGGGCGCGGTCAATCGAACGCGCGGATGGCTTGGACGGCGTCCTGCGCGGCCGTCCACAACAGGCGGATCTCGGCGGAGTACATCAGGCACCGCATGCCGAGGTCCCTTCCCCGGCGCACCACCTTGAGATCGCCGGGGTGGAGGCCCGCGGCGAGGTTGTGGCGGCGCGCCACGTCCACGACGCGGCGGTACGCCTCCTCCATCGTCGGGTGCAGCAGCTGCCCGGGCACGCCGAGCGCGATGCTCAGGTCGGTGGGCCCCACGAGCAGGAGGTCGAGCCCGGGCACGGCGGCGATCTCCTCGAGGCTGTCGAGGCACCGCCGGCTCTCGACCTGCGCCATCAGCATCGTTTCGTCGTTCGACCAGGCGATGGCCGCCGGCACCGACGCCCCGGAGTAGTCGGTCACCGCGCTGCGGAGCCCGAATCCGCGCTCGCCGGCCGGTGGGTACTTCGCAAACCGGACGATGGTGCGCGCGTCCTCGGGCGTCTCCACGTGGGGCACCATGAGCCCGAGTGCGCCCGCGTCGAGCGTCCGCGCGATCGGCGCGTAACCGATCTCCGTGACCCGCACGAGCGGCGCGATCCCGGCGCTCCGCCCGGCACGGCACAGCCGTTGCACCGTTTCCATGTCGGCGGATCCGTGCTCGGTGTCGAGCACGAAGAAATCGAATCCCGCCGCCGCCAGCACGTAGGCCACTTCCTCGGACCGCATCTCCGAGACCATGGTGCCGATGGCCGTGCCGCCCCCGCGCAGCTTGGCCTTGGCGCCGTTCTTCGTCATCGTGCCGCCCTCCGCTCCGCCGCCAGCCGGCAGCCGGGCTGCTCGCGGACCACCGGGTTGGCAAGATACGTCGGCCACTCGCCGCGAAGGAACTGCACCACCTGCCGGCTGACCTTCGCGGCGAGATCCCGCATCGCTTCCACCGTGGTCGACGCGTAGTGCGGGGTCAAGACGACGTTGTCCATCTGCAGCAACGGGTTGTCCTTTGCGGGCGGCTCCGGCGCCTGCACGTCCAGGCCGGCCGCGCTCACCCGGCCGGAGCGGAGCGCGTCGACGAGCGCCGCCTGGTCCACGACCGCCCCGCGGGACACGTTGATCAGGATCGCTCCCGGCTTCATGCGCGCGAACGCCGCCGCCCCGATCATGCCGCGGGTCTCCGCGATGAGCGGTGGGTGCAGCGAGACGATGTCGGCGCGCGTGAGAAGCTCGTCGAGCTCGACCTTTTCCACCCCACGTGCGCGCATGGTCGCGGCGTCGACGTAAGGATCCGCGGCGATGACACGCAGGCCGAAGCCGCCGGCGCGCTCGGCCACCTTGCGCGCGATGTTCCCAAACGCGACCAAACCCAGCGTTTGCCCGCGGAGCCTGTGCATCGGCAGGAGGGCGCTCGGCGCCCACTCCCCGCGCCGGACATGGCGGTCGGCGAGCACCACCTTGCGGCTCACCGCGAGGATGAGCGTCCAGGTCGTGTCGGCCACCTCGTCGTAGCAAAAATCCGGCACGTGGGCGACGCACACCCCGTGCCGCGTCGCCGCCGGAAGATCCACGGTGTCCAGGCCGATCCCGGTGCGGACGATGCCGACCAAGTCCGGCGCGCCGGCGAAAACGGCGTCGGTGATCGCCGCCGCGCCCACCACGAGCACGCGGGCCTCCCGCACCGCGGCCACCCGATCGGCCTCACTCCGGCACGCGACCGAGCGGAATGCGCCGCCGGCCGCGGCGATCGCCTCCGTGTCGATGGCAAACCGGGGTCCCTGCTCGCTCTCCGTCCACAGCACGAGACGCGCCTTCGCCATTACACCCTCCCTGCCTGGGGCGCGGTCTCCGAGGGACTGCGATGCGCGCGCGGCCGTCTCCTGCGTTCGCCCCCGTTCGGTCAGCACGCCTCGGCGGTGCCGCGGTCAACCCGAAGCCTAAGCCCCGCGCCGCCTCCCGACGGGCAGCCGCGGACGCGGCGGCGAGGCGTCGCGCTGACCCCTCGCCGCGGTCGCCCCGCCCCGATCGCCATTCCCGCGCCCGACCTCCTCCCCGCTGCGGCGCGGGCCCGCAGCCGGTGCGGCGGCCCGCACGGCGTCCGGCGCCAGCATCCTGCGCAGATATTGCCCGGTGTAGGATCCCGCGCCTTGCGCGACCGCCTCGGGCGTGCCCTCGGCGATCACCTCGCCGCCGAAGTCGCCGCCTTCCGGTCCGAGATCGATGATCCAGTCCGCGGTCTTGATGACGTCCAGGTTATGCTCGATCACCAGCACCGTGTTGCCGGCGTCGACGAGGCGGTGCAGCACGTCGAGGAGCCGTTGCACGTCCGCGAAATGCAGCCCAACCGTGGGCTCGTCGAGGATGTACAGCGTCCGTCCGGTGTCGCGCCGGCTGAGCTCCGTGCTGAGCTTGACACGCTGCGCCTCACCGCCCGACAGCGTCGTCGCCGCCTGCCCCAACGTGATATAGCCGAGCCCGACGTCGGCCAGCGTGCGCAGCTTGCGCTTGATCCGCGGGATGGCGTCGAAGAACGTGAGCGCCTCGTCCACGGTCATGTCGAGCACATCGGCGATGGACCGGCCCTTGTACTTGATCTCCAGCGTCTCGCGATTGTAGCGCTTCCCCTTGCAGACGTCGCACGGCACGTACACGTCCGGCAGGAAGTGCATCTCGATCCGCACGATGCCGTCGCCCTCGCACGC
>JAJPIA010000033.1 GCA_021324975.1 Bacillota bacterium | reverse complement strand
GTTTCGTCCGCACCATGTCCCGGCTGCAACTGGCAAGGACTGCTGTGCTCGTAACTTCGGGGGTCTCTCGCCTCTTGACACGGGGGCCCTCTACAGATAAGGGGGAATGGAGATGGCGCGTACCATGGCCCCCGGAATGCCGCAGGAATCCGCCGCCGCTGCCGAGGCAGCAAAAGTACCGATTGCAGCCGGAGCAGTCGGAACCGTCATCGAGTGGTACGATTTCGCCGTCTACGCGTATTTTGCGGCATTTCTCGGCCGCAACTTCTTCCCCTCAACGGTCGCCTACCGGTCATTGCTGCTCGCTTTTGCCGTGTTCGGGGTCGGCTTCTTCATGCGACCTGTAGGCGGTGTAGTCTTCGGCCATCTCGGCGACAAGATTGGTCGCCGCAACGCGCTCGCGGCGACGATTATCCTGATGGGCATCGCGACGTTTCTTGTAGGGATTCTTCCTACCTACGGCCAGATCGGAGTGCTCGCGCCGATTCTGCTGGTGCTGTTCCGGCTCTTTCAGGGATTCTCGGCCGGTGGGGAATGGGCCGGCGCCGCGGCGTTTCTCGTGGAGTATGCGCCGCACGAGCGCCGCGGCTTCATCGGTAGCTGGCAGCAAGTGAGCGTGGGGGGCGGCTTCTTGCTGGGGTCGGCCATCGCGACACTGCTCACCTCCGTCATGTCGCCCGAGTCGCTCGCCGCTTGGGGCTGGCGCATTCCGTTCTGGTCGGGCCTCGTGATGGCAGCGATTGGGCTCTACCTGCGATTGAGGGTCGAAGAGACCCCTAAGTTCCGTGCGATCCAGCAGGCCGGGCAAATCGCAGCCTCCCCGATCGCCGAGGCGTTTGGGAAGCATTGGCGGTACTTGTTGATCGTCGTGGGCTTCACCTTGAGCGGCACCGTCGCTTACTACGTGTTTCTCGCGTACTTCCCCACATACGTTTCCGCTGTCCTGAAACTGCCGCTTCGCACGGCGTCAAGCATTAATACGATTGGCCTGATCCTCTTCCTCATCATGGTGCCATTGCTCGGCATCCTCTCCGATCGCATCGGGAGACGCCCGATCCTGCTGGCGCACGGGGCGGCAGCGATCCTCCTGCCGTACCCGCTGTTTCTCTGGATGGCCTCACGACACTTCGGCGTGATCCTCATCGCGCAGATCATCGGCGTCTTCATCCAGGCGCTCTTCTCGGGTGCCTGTGTCGCGGCCTACGTCGAGATGTTCCCGACCCGCGTACGTTATACGTCGATCTCGATCCCCTACAATCTGACCGTGGCGGCGTTCGGCGGCACGGCGCCGTTCATCGCTACATTCCTCGTCGCGACCACAAAGAATAACCTGTCCTTCACCTACTATCTGATCGCATCGGGAATCGTTTCCTTCCTTACCTACCTGTTGGCGGTGAAGGAGACGTACAGGAGCGAACTCGCGTAATACCTTGGCATCGCTCGGGTTCTCGAACGGGGCCGGCGCGCTGGGCGTGGCGGTCGGGTCGCGTAATCGCATTTCGTCACGTTACTACAGGCTTGATCAGCAAGCCGAAGCAGTGGGTGCGCAGCGGCCGCACCGCAGACAATAGAGGGTACAGTACGGGAAGGAGCGGTTCCGGCAGACGCCGCGCAATCATCGAAATGAGCGTCAGGCTGCACAACCGGACGTCGAAGTCCGGAAACAGTGCTTGAATCTTTTTTCGAGGAATACCGCGCACATTCGGATTCCGGGGGTTATTGTAAATGAAATCGTACCATAGGATTGCCCGGCCGGGACGCAAGACCCTGCACATTTCGTTGGCGACCTTCTTCCTGACTTCAGGACTGACGATGGAGGTAAAGACGGTATGCTGACAGACAAGATCAAATGATTCATCCGGCCATGGCAGGGCGATGGCGTCTCCGCATCGCACGTCCAGGTTGGGATTGAGAGAACGAGCATAGTCCGCTGCCGCGGGACGCAAGTCGATGCCGGCGAGATTTTCTGGCAGCGCCCCCCACTGCAGGAACTGTCGCAGCATGTTCCCGTCACCGCAGCCAACATCCAGAATGCGGAGTCCTGCAAGCGGGCAGTAGCCGGCTCGGGCGAGCGTGGTGAGCGTCGCCCGATGACGCTCCTGAATCCTGCAGAGATGGGCCATGTTCTCGTACGTGAAGAACGTCAAAGGGAACTGCTCTCGATGCCGTCGATACGCCTCGAGGATGGTGTCAAATTCGTCCATACGCGCTCACCCCTGGGCATCGATTCACCCGGCCTCACGCTTCACGTCCCGCAAAACCGCCGCATCGGGTGACCGTGCAGTCAAAGAGTCGATCATCCTCGCACCCTTCCGGCTATGAGGCGCGCGCATGAGACTACGGCTTGAGCGGGAGGTGCCGCGGTCGTCACCAGGAAGTCCCAGAGGGATTGGGAGCGCCATCCTTGTTCAAGGGGGTCCGCAGCGTATGATTTCACGGCCGGTGGCAGGCCCATGAGTCGACGCCGTCCGCGCCGAGCGCAAGCGGAGTCTGCACGATGACGTCAACGGGCTCGCCGCGCCGTCGCGCCCTCGGAAGGATACACACGGGGGCCAACAACATCGTCCCCGTCTTTCGCCACGCGACTTGCTGTTCTCGGCGCCCCCTGATCTTTCGTTCCCAGAGGATCGTGACAGTATTCAGTGCACGAGGATCCCAGCCTGTCGCGTCCACCAGCGCCGTGATACCGAGATCTCCCGGCGGATGACGCCCTTTCGAGCTTGGGTGTTCGCAGGTCGATGTCAACATCCGTTTGCTCCCCCAAGCCACCACACCCGGATCCGCATTCGTCCGTAGGTGGGGGACAAGCCCCTCGCTGGGCGGCCGCCGGCGTCAGATTATCGCATATATCCCTCCCGCATCGCGTACGCGATCGCGTGGGTCCGGTCATGCACGCCGATCCGCTCAAAAATGGTGCGCAATCGGGCCTTGACCGTGCTCTCCGAGATGTAGAGGCGGCGGGCGATGTCCTTGTTCGTGGTGCCTTTCGCCACTTCCACGAGAATCTCTGTCTCGCGCTTCGTCAACCGGCCGGTGGAAGAGGTCTTTCCTTTCTCGCCATTCGCGAACTGGGCAAACTGATCGAGCATTCGTTTCGCGACACTCGGGTCGAGTATCGCCTGCCCGTTGCGAAGTGTGTGGATCGCTCGCAAAAGGTTCTCCGGGAGAATATCTTTGAGAACATATCCCGACGCGCCGGCGCCCGAACACCGTGGCGTCATCATTCACCGCACTCAAGATCAGCACGCTGATGCGCGGGCTGATCCGCTTGATCGCCCGGCACACCTCGATTCCGTTCCCATCGGGAAGCGCGACGTCCATGATCGTGATCGAAGGCTGCAGGCGCGTACACTGCTCGAGCGCCTCGGCGGCCGTGCCGCTCATGCCCAGAAGTTCGATCGAGGAATCACGCTGGAGGACACGCTGCAGTCCCACCCGGGTCACCGGGTGAGGCTCGACTATGAGTACCCTCGTTCTGCCGCTCACTACCCAACCTTTGAACCCGAAGGCCTTCGGATCCGAACCATTTAATATGCGATTTCCGCCGGCTACGTGTGCCTCCCGGCATTACCGCCGGGCGGCCACTGGCGACGATAACTTACGCCAAAGCCGGCGCTCAATTATGCTGACCCCGCAGCGTCTCGGACACGCCGACCGTGGTCTCCCTCGACCGCCGGGGCGTGCGCGTCGTCGCTGTTGCCAGCCCCATCGGCCGACGTATTGCGCGGTCCCGATGCCGCCGCCGTGGGGTTGGCAGCAACCTTAACATAAAGCCCATGAAATTATCAACGCGCTTGCGGCGCAATGGACGTGAATCCAGCAGGGTGATGACTGGAATTTCGAATCAACGGCGCACACTGTGAGTTTGCACAGGCGGTACCTTCCCGAAGCACCTTCTTACGAGGCGCACGGCCTCATTCGACTCGGCGAGGGTGTGACCTCGCAGGATGCCCTGTCACGGGCGGTGAGAGGAGTTTCATAATCGTTAACATCGATCGAAACGCCTCCTCACATTTCTGCGGCCGCAGAGATATTGTCACAGAACTTTTCGAGATGCATTGGTCAGCGGAGCTCGCAGCCTTGCTCGGAGCAAGCCGGCGAACTTAACCGCGTCCGCGCGCGGGCGTCCTCCCCAAATGGTCACGGGTTCTTGGAGGATCGTCAGGGTCGAGCCACGCCGCGAAGACCTGCTCGCGCGGGGCTGGGATGATCTTCCGGATTATGAGCCGGTCCTGGCGCTCGTCGTCCACGTCAGCGGCTCGCCCCGGTTCGGGCGCGAGCGTGAGCGGCGCCGGCGTCGCCGCGGCGACGGACAGCGGCACGCCGCTCCGCCTGCCGCCGTTTCGTGACGTGGCGGGCGAGCGCGTCGAGGCGCGATTCCCAGAACGCCTTGTGCCGCTCCAGCCACGCCGCCGCTTCACGGAGGCGTTCGGTTTCCAGTCGGCAGTAGTGCTCGCGCCCGACGACGTCCCGGGCGACGAGCCCGGCGCGTTCCAGGATCTTGACGTGCTTGGAGATGGCGTTGAGCGAGACTGGGAACGGCCGGGCGAGGTCCGTGATCCGGGCCGGCCCGCGCGCGAGCGCGTCGAGGATCGCGCGCCGCGTCGGGTCGGCCACGGCCCCGAAGACCCGGTCAAGTTCCGGTCGATGATATTGAACCATTCGGTTGAATTATGTGCAGTGCCTCGAGCCGCTGTCAAGGGCGTGCTTGCACTGGAGCCCCTCCCACGCCAACCGGATCGCCACTGAAGGGGACGGCGCACGACGGCGGGACCGGCACCAGGATGCGGGATGCCGATTCCAGAAGAACGCTGTGGCTGCCTCACGGTGAACACGCGACGCGTCCTCGACTCCGGTGCCGACGCGGCGCCGCGTGTCGGGCAGCACCCGTACGCAGGACAACGAGGAGCCTACAACGGCGTCTCTCTCCGCCCGCCTCGATTCCTGCCTGGAAGCGCTGCCGCTCGCCTATCCGGGGCCGGGCGGTGCGTGTGCCGTCGTCCGCAAGGGCGAGGTGCTGGCCCGCCACACCTGGGGCTGGGCCAACGCTGAGCGGCGCATCGCCTTCACCCCGGGCACGCTCTTTCGTATGTGCTCGATCACCAAGCAGTTCACGTGTGCGCTGCTACTGGATCTCTTCCCCGATCCGTCGATGCTGGACGGAGATGTGCGCGAGCGCTTGCCGCTGCTGCGGGAGGCGCCGCCGAGCGCCCTCCACCTGTGCCATAACCAGTCGGGTCTGCGCGATTACTGGGCGGTGGCGATGCTCCACGGTGCGCCCGCCGAGGCGCCGTTCGGCAACATCGAAGCCGCCCGCATCGTCGGTCGCGAGCGGACGCTGCAGTTCACGCCAGGCACACGCTACTCCTACTCCAACCAGAACTTCCGCGTGCTGTCCGAAATCCTGCAGGAGCGGACCGGTCGCAGCTTCGCAGAGCTGCTGCGCAGCCGCATCTTCGAGCGTGCCGGCATGGCCAACGCGTTGCTTCTCGCCGATACCCGCGCCATGCCAGATGGCACGGAGGGTTACGAGGGCGCGCCCGCGACCGGCTTCCGCGCTGCGGAGAATCGGATCTTGTGGACCGGCGACGCCGGCGTTGGCGCCTGCCTCGATGACATGATCGCCTGGGAGCGGCACATCGACGGTACGCGCGACGATGCAGCGGCACTCTACAGCCGGCTGTCCGTTCCGGTCACGTTCGCCGACGGGGCCCCGGCCGTGTACGGCTTCGGGCTGTATCGAACGATCGAATTGGGCCGCGCGGCCACCGGCCACGGCGGCGCGTTGCGCGGCTGGTGCAGCCACCGTCTGTACGTACCCTCGGAACGCGTCTCCGTGGTCGTCATGTTCAACCATCTTTCGGATCCCTATGAAGCGGCGATCGATCTGCTGGCCGCGGTGTTGGGCGAAGACCGGCGTGCACCTGCAGTCACGGCTCCGATACCGGATTGGCTCGGTGCCTACGTCGAGCCGGAGACTGGCCTCGCCGTCCGCATCGACGCGGCAGGGGGTGGGCAGGTCCGTCTCCGCTACGGCAACCGCCCCGAACGCCTCGACCCGCAGCCGGATGGCACAGCCAGATCCGCCACCGCGCGGCTGCGGTTCGACGACGGCGGCCTGTGGATGGACCGGCTGCAGGAGAATCAAAGCTCGCGCCTGCGCCCGCGCGACGGCGCGCCGACCAAGGATGTTGCCGGTCGCTACCGCTGCGAGGAGTTGGACGCCGAGTTGACCGTGACCGATGCTGGCCGCGTGCTCTACGGCGGCTTCTCGGGGTTTCTCGGCCAAGGGCGGATGGAAATGCTCGAGCCGATCGGTCCGGATCTGTGGGCGCTTCCCTGCCGGCGTGCGCTGGACCACTCGCCGCCCGGCGACTGGACGCTGTCCTTCCAGCGCAGCGATGCCGGGCGGGTGACCGGCCTCGAGGTCGGCTGCTGGCTAGCCCGCCGCCTGCCATACGTTCGCGTCGCGTGAGGTCTGGTCTTCGCGATTCTGATCGTCCGACTTGCTGCCGCATTGGGTCAAGCCGGCGCTCGTGGTCGAGGTGGGCTACCGGGAGCGGCCGGCACACGGCCTACATCACTGATCGCTGAACGCGTTGCGAGCCGGCACGGACCCTCGGGAGGTCAATCTTCCTCGCAAATCCTGAGGCGGCATTAGTTGGTTCTAAGACCGTAGCGCAGCCGTCCGGTGCTTGGGCCAGGCCGGGCATCGGAGACTTCCCAACGCAGGAGCGTCGTGGCATCCCCGATGTCGCAGCATGCTACTAAGCCGTTGTGCCGTTTCGGAGAAGCGTTTGGAACAGGCGCAGATCAGAGGGATTGCATTTGGGGATCAAACGACCATTAGCAGAGTTTGAGTGGCCTCTGCGCGCCACGAAACGGCGTTGTGCGCACACATAGGTGACGGATCACGGTGCAGAGTTGGGACCATCGAGGCGCCGTCATAAAGGAGGGCAGAAGATAATGCGTTGGTTCGCCAGCGTGCTCATGCTCTGCATGATCGGTTTTGCTGTAGCTCTTCCCGGGTGGGCGGCTCCGCCGAATCAGTCGCTCGCGGTCGAGTTCAACGGGCTTAACCTCCCCTCCGGGGGCGCCACGACGACGACGACCGGGACGCTCGGCGGGCTGTCTACGACCCTGTCAATGACGGGCACGTCGACCGCAGGCACGTTTGCCGAGACGGTCACGGGGCTCAGCCCGCAGTTTGGACAGTTGAGTGGCACGTATTCGTGTTCTGTAGGGGACTGCTCGCTGCAGATCACCTCGGCCACGGGTGTGTTTGCCAACGTGACGGGGACGTCGCTGTCTTTGAACGTGTCGACACCGACCGTCGGGGTTCTCGCCACTACGCTTTCGAATCCCGGGGCGTGGGTGTCGACGGTCGCTCACGCGGCCGCGGCGATGAAGGCAGACGGGACGTTACCGTCGGGCGTATCGGTGGGCGATCTGGTCAGCCAAGCAGCACACAACGAAAAGGAAGTACAAGCCCAGGCGTCGGGCACCGGGCAGGGCAATAACAACGGACACGGCAATAGCAATGGAAACGGCAATGGCAACTCTGGGCACGGGAACGGCGGTGCAAACGGTGGTGGCAATGGGAGTGGCAACGGTGCTGGAAACGGCAATGGCGCCGGTGGCGGGAACGGGAACGGCAACAGTGGGGGCGGCAATGGTGCGGGCAACGGCAACGGCGCTGGCAATGGCAACGCCGGAGGGAACAGCAACGCCGGAGGGAACGGCAATGCCGGTGGGAATGGTAATGCCGGTGGGAATGGTAATGCCGGAAACGGTAACGCTGGTGGCAATGGTGGTGGGAGCAGTCAGGGTCACCACTAAATCGAATGAGATAGTCTAGGAGTTCCACCCCCAAGGAGCGTGGAGGGAGTCCCGGACCGAATCTGGGCTCCCTCCACCTCGTAATCGCAGTCGCCTGACAGGCCGCGGCGCTTGCAGGCGCGACCCCGCTACCAGGCGCGACCCGGCTGGGGCTGGAAGTGTGGGAGGTGACGCCGTGAGCGTGTACACGAACAGATCGCGCTCCCGCTATCACCCATACCGACAATAGGATCGGCGTCGTCGGCGAACGCTCTCAATTTCGTGTCCGAGGGAATGCCCCAACTCGTCGGAACCGCGCAGAGGGTCGACGAGATGCTGGGTTGCGCCCCTGCGACCTGCGCCGGTGCGGTAGACTGAACTATACATGCAGAGTCACGATCGTGACCCGAGGGCGCTCCTCGAGGCAGCGGCCTCCATCATCCGATTGCGGTATCGCCCTGGGTTTCACCACGTCGGAGCCGCGCTCCGGACTAAGACCGGTGCTGTATTCTCCGCCGTGCACCTCGAGGCGACCGTGGGCCGAATTGCAGTCTGTGCCGAAGCCGTTGCGCTCGGGATGGCGGCCGCCGCCGGCGATACCGACGTCGCAATGATCGTGGCGGTGAACCAGGCCGGCGACGTTGTCGCCCCGTGTGGTATGTGCCGAGAGCTGATCTCAGACTACGCCCCAGATGCGCTGGTCATCGTTCCCGGCCCGAACGCGGACGGGCCGACCATCGTGCCGATCGGACAGTTGTTGCCCAACAAGTATCGCCGTTAGCAACCACCCCGGTAACGTGCCCATGTCGATCTTGCCCATCAAACTCACCACGAGCACGCGACGCGCCCTTGGCCGTGTGGGGCTCGACAAGCCCGGGCCGACGCGCTTCCCGAAGCCGTTTCAGCCGATGCTCGCGGAGGCGGGCAAGGAGCCGTTCGACGACCCGCGCTGGACATACGAGCCGAAGTGGGACGGGATCCGGATCGTCTCGTACATCCGCGGAGAACGCGTCCGGCTGCTGTCGCGGAGCCTGCAGAACTTCACGGGCCTGTTTGCGCCAATCGCGGAGTCGCTGGCGGCCGTTGCCATCCCGGCTGTCCTGGACGGGGAGGTCGTGGCCGTGGACGCCGAGGGTCGTCCGGATTTTGCCATGCTCCAGCAGTGGCTGCGGCCGGGCAGGCAGCCTCGCGTCGGCCACGTGACGTACGTGGTGTTCGACTGCCTGCACGTGAACGGGCACAACCTCAAGGAGCGGCCACTTCAGGAACGGCAGGACGTCCTCGCTGCGCTAAAACCGGTTCTCACGAGCGACGCCGTGCGCGTAACCGATCCGTACCCAGGCGCGCTTGGTACGTTCGTCTATCAGGAATGCCAGCGGCACGGCCTCGAGGGCGTGGTCGCCAAGCGCCTTGCGAGCAAATACCACCCGGGCAAGCGGACGAAGGACTGGCGCAAGATCGCGTTCCGCCGGCGCGAGGAGTTTGTCGTCGGGGGCTATCTCTCGTCGGCGCCGGGCCGGCTCAGCACGCTGATCGTGGGCCAGTACGATCGCAAGGGCAAGCTCATCTACGCCGGCCTGGTCGGCAGCGGTCTTTCGCTCCAGGCGCGTCGGGGCATGCTCGACCGCCTAAAGGCAACCGAGACCGAGAGATGTCCGTTCACACCGGTGCCGGTGCTCCGCGATCACGAAGGGGAGCCTCGCACAGACCTCCCGCCGCACTGGGTCATCCCGGCTCTGGTCGTCGACGTCGAGTATAAGGAACGTCTCGTGGATGGTCTGCGGCACCCGTCGTTGAAGGAATTGCGCCCCGACAAGGAAGCGCGCACCATACGGCAACCGCCGAAGGGTCATCTTGGCGCGCTGCGATAGCGATCCGCTCTGGAGAGAGAACCCGTGGGGCGATGTGTGGGAGGATCACTCGTCCGGAACGACGCGGACGTGGTGAACGAGGCAGTGATGAACGGGTATGAGCCCGCTGCTTGATGGATTTCCCGTCAGCCGGCAAGGCACCGGCTGCGATCCGGGGGCGGCATCTCGGACGCGCTCGTGCTGGCCTTTGAGGACCTGAGTGCGGCGGTCTCCTGCAAGACTGAAGCCTTGGCGCTTGGCGCCGCAGGACCGCAATCCGGTGCGATCGAACGGGCTTCAAGGATCATCGTGAAGCGCCCTCGTCGGAAGCGAAGCCGTCCAGCGCCGTCGCCGCGGCGGGCGCCAGAGCGGCCTCGGGTCGTGACGGGCGACGGTACCCCGCGCGCCGCGGCACCGCGGCACAATCTTCCCACGCAACTCACGAGCTTCGTCGGCCGGGAGCACCAAGTCGCCGAACTAAAGGAAACCTTGACGCGGATCCGTCTGGCGACCCTCACGGGAGCCGGCGGCTGCGGCAAGACCCGGCTCGCGCTGCGCGTCGCGGCCGACCTGGTGGATCGATACGCTGACGGCGTCTGGCTCGTGGAGTTAGGGCCACTGTCTGACCATGCCCTGGTAACGAGCGCCTTTGCATCGACGCTACGGATCGCCGAGCGTCCCGACGAAGGACTGATCGATACACTGTGCGCGCACCTTCGCGATCGGTCCGTGTTGCTTGTTCTCGATAACTGTGAGCACTTATCCCCCGGGCTCGGCGCAGCTGTACGCGCCGTGCTGCAACGGTGCCCGGGTGTCACGGTGCTCGCGACAAGCCGCGAGCCGATAGGGATCGCGGGAGAGACGATCTGGCGTGTGCCGCCCCTTTCGGTCCCCGATACGGCCGCGTCGGATCCGGACCACCTGACTCAGCACGATGCGGTGCGCCTGTTTGTGGAGCGCGCGAGGTCGAGCCGTCCCGGCTTCACGATCACGCCGCAAAACGCCGCGGCGATCGCCCATGTCTGCCGCAGCCTGGACGGGGTGCCGCTTGCGATCGAGTTCGCCGCCGCCCGCGTGAAGGTGCTGAGCGTGGAACAAATTGCGACCCGGCTCGACAAACGCTTCGACCTACTCAAGGCGGGATACCCGGCCTCGCTCCCGCATCAGCAGACATTGCGGGCGGCGATGGATTGGAGTTACGAGCTCCTATCGCGGCGGGCTCAAACCATCCTGCGGTCTCTCGCCGTGTTCGCCGGCGGCTGCTCGTTAGAAGCGGCGACGGCCGTGTGCGGCGGCGGCGATGTTGAGGAGGCCGAGATGGTCGACCTGCTCACGCAACTGGTTGACAAATCCTTGCTCGAGGTCGACATGAGGAGCGGGGAGGCTCGGTACTGGTTGCTCGAGATCGTGCGCCAGTACGCCTCCGACAGGCTGGAGGAGTCCGGGGAAGCGCCATCCGCCCGGAACCGCCACCGGGACTGGTACCTTGCGCTCGCCGAGCATGCCCGGGGGGACTTGGTGACGGGGCGGCGGCATGTGTTCTGGTTGTCGCAGCTCGAGCGCGAGCACGATAACCTTCGGGCCGCGCTCCGATGGAGCGCCGCGGATGCCGAGGGAGCGGCCCAGGAGCTGCGACTGGCGGGCGCTCTCCACTGGTTTTGGTTCCGGCAGGAGCACTGGAGCGAAGCGCGGGGGTGGTTGGCGCATGCCCTCGGGCGCGCAGCGAACGCGCCGGCGTCCGTGCTGCCGATGGCGTTCGCAGCCGCCTCGCATTTCGCTTGGCGGAGTGGTGACCACGGGCAGGCGATCGCTATCGGGGAGAGGGGTCTCGCGATTGCGCGGGACCTCGCCGACCAGGAGGCGGTTGCTGTCTTGGCCGATACGGTGGCGGTTGCGGCGGTGTATGGGGGCGACGACCATCGAGCCGAACGCCTCGTGCACGAGGGCCTCGGGCTTGCATCAGAGCTGGGGAACCGCTGGCTTCAGGGCTTGTTTCTCGTCGACTTGGCCCAAATCGAAGAACGCCGCGGCAACTACGACCGCGCCATCGCACTCCACGACCAGAGTATCGCGATGTTTCGCCAGACCGAAGACGCGTGGAGCCTTCCCTACGCGTTCCGCAACACCGCGCGCGTGTGGCTGCATCAGGGCGACCACGAGCGCGCCGCGGAGTCGTTTGCACAGAGCCTGCGACTGTGCGAGAGCGCCGGAACGGCGGCGCGCTATCTCAGCAGTGAGTGCCTCGAGGGATTGGCCAGCACGCTGCTGACGCAACGTCGCGTCGTCCAGGCCGTCACACTCTTGGGAGCCGCTGAGGCGTTGCGCAATGCCATCGGGTGGCACCTGCCTCCCGAGGACCAGGCCCTCCATGATCACGCTGAGCGGACCTCGCGTGACCTGATCGGCGGGCGTGCGTTCGGTGACGCGTGGGCCGCCGGGCGGGCGATGACGGCCGAGCAGGCGATAGCCTACGCGCTCGCGGCTGTGGCGACGCCCGGGCCGGACGCCAATCAGCACGTGGCATGCCTGACACGCCGCGAACAGGAGGTCGTCGCGTTGGTCGCCCGGGGGCTCACGAATCGCGAAATCGCAGCGCGCCTGGTGATCAGTGAACGAACCGCCGAGAGCCACGTCCAGAACATCATGGGGAAACTCGGGGTGACGTCGCGGGGCAAAGTTGCTCGCTGGGCCGCCGAGCACGGATCGCCTCTCACGTAGGTCAACCCAGGGCTGCCGTCTCCGTACACCTCCGCGAAAGATCCGTACTCCATTTGCGTAGTTCTCCTGATGTCGCGTCGCCGATCCTCGCGTACCCTCATGATCAGCACCAGGTCACGGAGGCGCGGCGATGTTCAACGATAGCTTGACCGACTTTCTCGCCAGCGAGCGGATCCGCGGTTTCCGGCGCGACGCGCACCGCGAGCGGCTCATCGTGATGGCCGAATCCTTCCGGCGGGACCGCGGCTCGATGTTCACCCGGGCTCATCGGGGCCTCATGAGGCTCGCGCGCAAGATAAAGGTTTCGAGGAGCCAGGCGCACGGGGTTCCGATACCACCCAGCGCAGGGCCGGCGAGATCCGGCAAGGGGGAGGGCGTTCACGGGAGCGCCGCCGGCCTGCCACGTACCCGCTACGGTTGACGGCGACCCTGGCGATATGACACTCAGCCGGCCGTTCCGCTCCCTACGCAGCCGCAATTTTCGTCTCTACATCGTCGGGCAGGCAATCTCGAGATCGGGAACGTGGGTACAACTCATCGCCGAGAACTGGTTGGTGCTGCAGCTTGGCGGCGGTGGAATTGCTGTGGGCGTTACGACGGCATTGTATTTCGCGCCCCTGCTGGTGTTCGGTCCCTACGGAGGGTCGCTGGTGGATCGCAGCGACAAACGCGGCCTGCTCACCATGACGCAGATCACAAACGGGCTCCTGGCGCTGGCCCTCGGCGCCCTAGTTCTCGGCGGCCTCGTTCAGATCTGGATGATCTGGTCCGCGGCCTTCCTCACCGGGTGCGTCAACTCGTTGGACAATCCGGGCGGTCAGGCCTTGACCAAGCAACTGTGTGATGTGTCCGATGTTGCCAATGCGACGGCACTCGGCACGGCGGTCACCGGCGGCGCCCGAGCGATTGGGCCGGCGATCGGCGGGTTTGTCCTTGCAACGGGCGGGCCGGCCGCGTGCTTCCTCCTCAACGCCGCATCGTACGGTGCCGTTGCCGCTGCGCTCCGGATGATGCGCGGCGACCAACTCGTCGCAATGCGTCCGGCGGCAGCCTCGTCCGGTTCCCTCGGTGAAGGCTTCCGGTATGTCCTCGCCAACCGCGGTCTGTGGACCGTGCTGCTCATCGTCGCGATCGTCAACACGTTCGGGATGAACTATCAGGTGCTGCTCACCGTGCTCGTGGCACGCGCTTTCCATCTGGGGCCGGCCTCGTACGGCGTCACGATGTCCGCACTGGGAATCGGCTGGCTCATCGGTTCCGTCCTCGCGGCAAACTGGAACGACCCGACGGCTCGATGCGTGGGCATTTGGGCGGGCGCGATCGGTGCGGGCTGCGCGGCCGTCGCCGCCGCGCCGACATTCGCCATCACGGTCGCCGCGGTGGCCGCCATGGGCGTCGTCACCGGGCTGTTCGTATCGTCCAGCGCCGGTTATCTTCAAGTGCTTGCGCCCGACGACATGCGTGGCAGAGTCATGGCGCTCTATTTCATGGCGTTTCTGGGGGTCTCCCTGATCGGTGGACCTTTGATGGGCTGGGTCGCCGAGGCGCTTGGCCCACGAGCCGCGTTTCTGCTGGCCGCCCTGCCCTGTGCGGCGAGCACACGCCTCGCGTTCTATCGAGCGCCCCTCGCCGCCGCGAGCCCCGTCCGAGTCCACACGTGACTGCTGCGGGCGCGGCGATGGTAATGCCGCACCACTAGCCGATTGGTGGCCGCCAGGTTGCGGGAGCATAGTACGCATCTCCTTGATGCTCGAAGGCACGGGTCACCATTTCCTTTGTCCATACTGCCATGGGCAGGCCGGCAACGTCGTCGTGCGAGACAAATCGCAGGGCCGAGGCTTCCAATCGGTCGGGGCGGGCTTCGCCCGCCAGCCGCCGGACCCGAAAGACGATGGTCACATAGGACACGAGGTCGCCATTAGGGTAACGGATTTGGAACTCGGGGCCGCCGAAGACGCCGAGCACCTTGGTAGGCTCAACGAGCAACCCCGTTTCTTCCCAGCATTCCCGTACGGCGGCGTCCGCGGGGCTCTCATCAGGATCGACCGCGCCTCCGATGGTCATCCAGAGGCCGGATTCGGCGTCCTGCGCCAACAGCACTCGCCCGTGATCGTCGAAGAGCATGACCGTGACCGACTGGAGCACGAGCAGATCGTGGCCGATCTTAGCCCGTATGGACCGGATATACGGCGACGGGGGCATCAGGTGACGCTCCTTCCTGCTGATGTCCGCTTCTTCCGCAGTGGTCGCCTCGTGCGCTCCGCCTGACCCGAGGGACGCGCCGGTTGCGGGGTGCCGCGCCGGGTGCTGCGGTAGAGCTTTCTCGTCAACAGGATCTGGCCGATGTGGTAGCAGTCGTGCGCCGTCGATCCCATCAGCAACTGCGCCAGGCTGTACTTGCCGCGCCGCGACACGGCGAACATCGGCGGGTTGATCTTGAGGATCGCCGCGCGAAGGTCTTCGTGCAGCCTCCCGAGGGCCTCGATGGACCGGCGGAGTTGCGCGGCCGTCCGCCCGCCCGCCGGCCAGGCCTGTTTGGACTGGGGGCTCTCACCGCGCAACCGCAGCAGAATCCATTGCTTCCAGTGCGCCACGTGGTTGATCTGTTCCCAGACGGAGTGGGTGTACGGCCCCATCCGCCAGCCGGCTTCCGGAACCGTGAGGTCCCTGAGCGCCGCCTTCAGCGACTTGTGCGCCCAGTTCCACGACGCGAAGGTCGTCTCGACAAACCAGAGGATCTCGTCGCGCACCGGCGGCACCGGCTTAGCGTCCGCCGTACGGGTCTGATCACGGAGCGACATGATCCACCTCCCCTGCATCGATTTCGCGCCAGCCCTCGAAAGCCGACACCGCCGCCGCTGGCACCTCGCACACGAGGCGAGTATAACGAACCGCATCGGAAGCGCTGCGGGGCGGATGAGAAGTCACGGAACGTTCGGCCGGCGATGCAGGCGTAATACGAACGATTACTACCTCGACGGCGAACGCATGGAGATGTCGGGTCGCTTCGTGGACGGCCCATGGCGCTACGAGCGAATCCAGGGCCCCAGCCATTGGATCCCCCTGGACGCAGCCGGCCGGTTGAACCATCTGCTCGTCGAGTGGCTGGGCTGAATCGGTCAGTTCGCGGTGCCGAGCCCGCCGCCGACCTCCACGCCCGGCAGGCCGCCAAGCTGCCGCCCGACGAGCGCGGCGTAGAGCCCGCCGCGCGCCAGCAGGCCGGCGTGCGTGCCCGTTTCCACCAGGCGCCCGTGGTCGAGCACCGCGATGAGATCCGCGGTGCGGATGGTCGACAGCCGGTGGGCGATCACGATGGTGGTGCGCCCCCGCATCAGCTCGGCGAGCGCCTCGCGGATGAGTGTCTCGTTGATGGCGTCGAGATGTGACGTCGCCTCGTCCAGGATGAGCACGGGGGCATTCTTGAGAAACGCGCGGGCGATGGCGACGCGCTGACGCTGTCCCCCTGAGAGCTGCATCCCGTGCTCCCCGACGGTCGTTTCCAGGCCGTCGGGCAACGATGCCACAAACTCGCTCAGCGCGGCGCGCTCGATCGCGAGCGCGATCTCGCGGTCCGTGGCCTCGGGTCGGGCAAGCCGCACGTTGGCGTGCAGCGTTTGATTAAATAGGTAAGTGTTTTCGGCCACCAGCGCGATCCGGCGCCGGAGATGGTCGAGCTGGTACGTGCGCAGATCATGGCCGTCGAGGGTGATGATGCCCTCCCGCGGGTCCCAGAAGCGCAGCAGCAAGTTCGCCATCGTGGTCTTGCCCGCGCCGGACGGTCCGACGAGGGCCACCGTGGCGCCCGCCGGCACCTCCAGTGTGACCGACGCCAGGGCCGGATGCGCGGTTTCCGGATAGGCAAACGTCACGCGGTCGAATCGGATCGCGGAGCCGTGGGACGAGGGGAGCGCCGGCGTTTCGGGGCCGTCGGTGACGGCGGCGTGTTCGGCGTGAACCGCCCGTAGCCGGCGCGTCGAGGCAAAGGTGTCGGCCAATTGGCGGCCGACGTAGGAGATCTCGGCAATCGGCAGAAACGCCGAGACCGCGAGCAGCGTCAAGAGCGGGAGCAGGCCGGGGTCGAGCCTGGCGCGCACGGTCAGCAGACCGCCGGTCAGCGCGACGGCAAGGCCTCCAAGCCCGGTGACGATCTCCAATTGCGCGGTCTGCCACGATAGGTCGCGCAGAAACCGCAGGCGGACGGCATCGTAGGCGCGCAGCACGGTGACAAACTCCCCGCGGCGCCGGCCGGTTGCCTGGAACGCCACGAGCTCGGACAAGCCCTGAATCGTGTCGGTCACGTGCGCGGTGAGGCGGCCGAGCGCTTCACGCACGCGCCCTCCGATCTCGTCGATGCGCCGTCGCGCGAACAGGGGCTCCCACAGCGCGTACACGAGGAACGGCGCGAGCGCGGCGGCGGTCGGCCACGCAACGGCCGCGAGGACGGCGAGCACCGCGGCCGGGATCACGGCGGCCACCACGACCGGGGCGATCGTGTGCGCGAAGAAGTACTCGATGGTCTCGATGTCCTGCGTGGCCAGCCCCACCAGGTCGCCGGACCGGCGGCGTAACAGGTAGGCCGGCGCAAGGCTGTCCAGCTTTCGGTACAGGGCGATGCGCATGTCGACGAGCAGCCGGTACGCCACATCGTGGGCGAGCCACGATTCGACCCAGTGGAGAATGCCGGCGAGCGGCGCAACGATGGCGAGCACCACGAGATAACCGGCGTACGGCGCGTGGCGGCGGATGGCGGCGACAATCAAGGCGCCGGCGACGGCGACGCCGACGTAGGCGATCGTGCGGCCAAACGCGAGCGACACCGTGAGGGCGAGCCGCAGCCGGTGCGGCCGGACGAAGCGCATCAGCGCGGACACTGTGCGCCCGAATCCGAGCCGGTCGGCCCGCAGGATCGCATCCGGCGCCCCGGACACGCCGCCCCCGCTGGGGCCGCCCTGTACCTCCGGCGCCGGCTCACCGCCGTCGCTCCAGGCCGGCCTGGCCACCGCGTCCCGCTCGCGTGCCTGCTCGCCCATGAGCCGGCGATATGCGCCGTCCCGCCGCATCAGCGTTTGGTGGCGACCGCTTTCTACGACGCGGCCGCCGTCCATGACGACAATCCGATCGGTACTGATGACGCTCGAGAGGCGGTGCGCCAGGATAAGGGTGGTCCGGCCCACCATGAGCCGGTCGAGCGCTTCCTGGATAACCGCCTCGTTCTCCGCGTCGACCGACGACAGCGCCTCGTCAAGAATGAGGATCGGTGCGTTGCGGAGCAGCGCCCGTGCGATGGCCAAACGCTGGCGCTGTCCGCCGGACAGCTTGGCGCCGCGTTCTCCGATGCGGCTCCCGTAGCCGTCCGGCAGCGCCGTGATAAATTCGTGGGCGTTCGCCGTCCGCGCGGCCGCCTCCAGGTCCGCCGTGGTAGCGTCCGGTCGGCCGAGGCGTAGATTGTCCTCGATCGTGCCGTGGAACAGGTACGTGTCTTGCTGCACCACCGCGATGTGCGCCCGAACAACCTCCGGATCGATGTCGCGCAGATTTCGCCCCCCGATCCGCACCGTGCCGGCCTGCGGATCATAGAGCCGCATCAGGAGACGCGCGATCGACGACTTCCCGGCGCCGCTCATGCCCACGATGCCGATCCGCTCGCCCGCGGCGATTTCAAACGACAGGCCCTCCAGCGCGGCCCGCCGGCCGCCCGGATACGAGAAGTGCACGTCCTCGAACGCGATGGACGGCCGAAGCGCGGCGGGCCGGTCGCCACCGCGGGCCTCGAGCGGCGGGACCGCATCGAGGAGGCTCGTGATGCCCATCGCGGCGGCCTGACCCGTGAGGCCCTGGTGCATGACGGTGCGGAGGTCGCGCAGCGGCCGGAAGACCTCGGTCCCCGCCATGAGGACGACGAGCAGCGATGGGAGCGTCATGAACCCGTGCGACACGCGGTACGCGCCGACGGCGAGCGCGCCACCCGCGCCGAGCGCGATGGCCACGTCGGTGATCCCGCGTGTGATCAGGCTGATGGACAGCACGCGGATCATCGCGTGCGCGAGCGTCCGGGCGCGCTGTCCCAGCAGCCGGCCGTAGGCGGCGCTCTGGCCGAACGCCTTCAGGGTGCCGAGGCCCTGCAGCGCATCCAAAAACTCCGCGCTGAACGCCTTGGCCGAGGTGTCCTGTGCGTGCGACGCGGTCGAGGCCCAGCGATGAACGGTGGATGGCACCACGAGCCCCGCGACGGCAAACACGAGCATCACGGCCGCCGCGGGCACGTCCCACCACGCAATGAAGGCGAAGATGACGATCGGCGTCAGGGCCGCCACGCACAGTTGGGGAAGATACTGGCCGAAGAACGTCTCCAGTCGTTCGACACCGTCCACGACAGACAACGCGACGGCGCCCGTGCGCTCGCCGGCAAACCAGGCCGGCCCAAGCGCGGCGATCTTGTCGTAGAGCCGTCCGCGCAGGGCCTCCTGGACGCGCGCCGCTGTGCCGTGCGCGACGATCGTGCGGATATGCTCCAGCGCGCCGCGCAGGAGCACGGCGCCGACGACGGCGGCCCCAGGCCCGGCGAGGGCGCCGGCGGAGGTGCCTCTGAACACGAGGGCCAGCATCCACGCGAGCAGTGCAAACCGCGCGATGCCGATCCCCGAGCCAAGCAGCCCCAACGCAACCGCTGCGGCAATCCGCGCGCGATAGCCCCGGGTCCACTGCCAAAGCCGCCAGTCGAAATACATGGATGTCGTAGGTTACCGCTGATGACCGTGCGGGGCGACGCGACGCACGACATTGGTTCGAGCGCCCATCCCCGGGAATCGATCCCTACTTCACGCTCTTCGCGAAGAACGCCGGACGGTTCCTCCGTCGTAAGGCGCGCGGGCGCCGTCTACGAGCGAGTCGTTTTGCCGCCACACGACCGGCGGTCCGCGTGGTGGGGACTAACTGGTATACTGCTCCCAAATGGGTGCGGGGTTGCTCGTTGTGATCGGTCTCTGCGGCGCCGTCCTCGTATGGGCCGCTCGCAAGTGGTCCCGTGAGCATCCGAACGAACCCTTCACGACCACGGACCACCGTACGGACGTCCTCTCCCGCGCATGGCTGGGCGGCGGTGCCGACCCGGGAAACCTTGACTTCTATTTCCCGACGCAACGAGAGGACGGCGGCCGTGGGCGATGAGCCCTCGATTGACGTTCCCGAGACGCATCCTCCTGTACGCGTCCGCCCTCGTACCCGCAACTAATCTTATCGTTTTCTGCCGGCACCCGCACGTCGGGCTGCGGGTCACGCTGGCAGCGAGCGACCTGGAGATCGTGATCGTCGCGGGCGTCCTGGCGTACTGGCCCATTTGACAGGTCGCGGCCTGCGTATCGTCCCGGTGCGGGCGGAGGAGCCGGGCGCCACAATGGCGGCAAACGGTGGCGGAGGCCCGCGGTGAACCTCGATCCTACGATCGTGATGGACCTGGGCGGAGGGTATCGACTCGATTTTATCCGCCGCCGGCTGGTGCCGAGACGGGCCCATGGCGCGTAGCGGTCGGGACCGATCGACCGGATGATCGGCGCTTCGGCGAGCACAAACTGGGCGGATGTACTGAGCGAGGGACGACTGTCCGGCTTCGTGCTGATTTGCCTGGCGGTCTGGTTGTACGCGGCGGACAGCTTGGTCACCGCGACCATTATGCCCAGCGTCGGTCGGGCGTTGGGCGGCTACGCGTATTTTGGCTGGGCCACGGCAGGCTACCTTACAGGCTCGGTTCTCGCGGGCGCCACGTCGGGCATTCTGGCCCTGCGATTTGGGCTGCGTACGGCCACAGCCACAGCGGCGCTGCTGTACGCGGGCGGCTGCGTTGTGAGCGCTCTAGCCCCACAGATCTTCGTGTTTGTAGCGGGCCGGGTGTTGCAGGGTGTCGCCGGAGGCTGGCTCGCGGGTCTTTCTTCGGTCGCGATCGGCCTCTTGTTTGCGGACCGTTTGTTGCCGCGCGTCTACAGCGCGATCAGCTCGATCTGGGGCGTCGCCGTGCTCGTGGGGCCGATGCTGGGGGGTCTGTTCGCCGACGCCGGCGCGTGGCGCGCGGTGTTCTGGATGTTCGCCGTGCAGGGTGCGATCGTCGCGGCCGCCGCCAGGGTCATGCTGCCGGCCGCGGAAGGAGCAGCGGCAACAGCGGCAGCGGCATGGCCGCAATTGGGCTTCATCGCCGTCGGGATTACACTGATCGCCGTCTCGGACTTGGTGGGTGACGTCACACGTGTGGCCGTGTTGGACAGCCTCGGTGTGGGAGCGCTTCTGCTCGCGCTGAGGCTCGACGCACGCCGGGTGGTCCGTTTGTTTCCTCCGGGTTCGGGCGATCCGCGCACCGTCCATGGCGCCGGCTACGCGACGCTGTTCCTGCTCTACGTTGCGACGATGGGGCTGACGGTCTACGGGCCGGCTGTGCTCCAGACATTGCGGGGCCTGTCGGCGCTCGCCGCCGGCTACGTGGTCAGCGCGGAGGCCGTGTGTTGGACCGCGGTCGCGCTTCCCGTCGCGGGCCTGACCGGGCCATGGCCGAGCCGGCTGATCCGCCTGGGGGCCGCGGCGATCTTCATCGGAGTGGCATGCTGCGCGCTGGTTTTCGATGGCGGCCGTCTCGCCTGGGTCGTGATTGCCAGCGGTTTGATCGGCGCAGGGTTCGGTCTATCATACGCGTTTATCAGCCAGGGTATTCTGGGCGCCCTGACGGGCGAAGAGCGTGCGATCGGCGGCGCCGGCATCGCGACGGTTCGACTGACCGGGGCTGCGGTCGGTTCGGCCCTCGCCGCCGCCGTCGCAAATCTCGCCGGATTTGCCCATGGGTTCTCCGTGTCGGCGGCGCGGACCGCCGGCGTGTGGGTGTTTGTCGCCGCCTTGCCTGTTGCGGCACTGGCCTGTCTTGGCGCATGGCAAATGAGTAGACTCGGTACCGTCCGCAACGTGGCTGCGCCGTAACGGGTCGCAGGATCGCAAGCGCCGGCGCACGAGCAACCTCCGGAACAGCGCGCCGCAGCGTCGTAGCGAGAGCCAGACTCAGGACTCCACCCCGACTACAGGAACCCAGGGGAACACCTCCGAATGTGGACGCGTACTTCTGACGTTGCACGGTCGCACCCGGACCGCTCCTGCGCCATGGTTGCTTGGGCGGCGTCACGCCGTCGGCGGCGTGGATGGCCATCCGCCAGGGCCGCGACACGCCCAATGTCCGCGCGACGCGTCTAGACGGCTCGAATCGTCCCTGGTCGCGAACCGCACCGGCTGTTGCGTGGCGACCCTCACGGAGGTGTGCAATGATGAGCGGCACGCTCGACCGAGCGGTCGTGACCCGCGCCCTCGAGCATCTCGTCGAGCAACACAGCCCCAAAGGGTCTCAAGTCGGATGGTTGATGATCGCATCGATCTTCATCGAGTCGTGGGACTTGTATTCGATCGCGTTTATTTTGATTTTCCTCTCCCAGATCTTTCACCCATCGTCCTGGCTCCTGGGGTTGACCGGGGCAGCGACGCAGGGCGGCGCGGTCGTCGGCGCGTTGGCCGGGGGATGGTTGACCGACCGCGTGGGACGGCGCGTCGTGTTTCTCGGCACGATGCTCATGTTCTTCGTGTTCGGCGCGGCGCAAGCGTTCGTCCCCAACATGGCCGTGCTCGCGGTGGTGCGGTTCTTCCTGGGGATCCCGCTCGGGGCCGACATCGCCAACGGCTACACGTACATCATGGAGTACATGCAGCGGGGCAAGCGCGAGGTGATGGGGAACCGCTGGCAGTTCGTGTTTGCGCTGGGCGAAGTGGTGGCGATCGCGGTGGTGCTGGTGTTCCTGAGCGCCAAAGTGCCCCCGGACACCTTGTGGCGGGTTGTGCTGGGGCTGTCCGGGCTCCCGGCGATCATCCTGTTCATCCTGCGGTACAACCTGCCGGAGACCGTCATCTGGCTGGTCCAGCGGGGGAGGTTCCGCGAAGCCAAGCGCGTCGCGCAGCAGATGTACGGGGACAGCCTCGAGATGCTGCCGGATGAGGATGTCGAGGTGCCGCACCCGCGGCTCAGCGCGTTCATCGGGGATATCCGCCGGAACAAGATTGCGTGGCGGGCTACGCTCTACGGGTGGATCGCCTGTTTCGCCGAGAGCACGGAGTTCTCGACGTTTGCGTTCTACCTGCCCGTCCTGTTCGTGTTGTTGAAAGTGTCCGGCATCCTGCAAACGAACCTCATTACGCTCGGCATCTATCTGATCGCGGTCATCTCCGGCTGGGTGGGACCGATCATCACGCCGAAGATCGGGCAGCGAAAACTCAGCATCTGGGGATTCGCCATCGTCTTCGTCTCGTTGATCGTCGCCGCCATCGCCATCTACACCAACGCCCTGATCCTCCTGCCGTTCGTGGCGGCCGCGATGCTGTGGGGCCACTACTGGGACGCGGAAAACGTCATGACCATTCCGTCCATGGTGGCCTCTCCCACGTACCGGGGGACCGCAAGCGGCTTTTCCTATGTATTCGTGAAGCTGCCGTCGTTCCTGAGCATCTTTCTCTTCCCGCCATTTTTCGACGCCATCGGCAAGGCGAACGCGACCCTATTTATCGCGCTGTTTCCGTTGATCGGGCTGCTGGCCGCGATCTTTCTGCTACCCGAGGTCTATGGGTACAAAGACGAGGCAGGGACCCAGGCTGCGCCGATGGTCGCATCCGGGAGTTGAGCACGACGGGTGGGGTGGGAGCCGGCCGGGTCGACGCCGGTACTGGGAGGTGTGGAGCCGACATGAGTTGCGCGGAGGGGGGATGGGGATGATACGGGGGATGCGGCGCAAGGTCGTGGCGCTGTGCGCCGGTGTGGCGGTCGTGCTCACGGTGGGGGCGGGGGCGGTGACACAGGCGCAGACGCCCCGTACGCTGGTCGTGGCGCAGAGCGCCGACATCGATACCCTCGACCCGGCCCGGAGCACCGGCCTTGCGACGGTGGCCGTCCTGGCCAACGTGTATGATACGCTGGTGCGCCGCGACGCGGCGTTGCATCTCAAACCCGGCCTGGCGTTGTCGTGGCGCGCGGTCGACCCGACCACCTGGGAGTTCAAGCTCCGCAAAGGGGTGAAATTCCATGACGGCGAGCCCTTCGATGCGGAGGCCGTGAAGTTCTCGTTCGACCGCATGCTGGATCCCCAGACGCACTGGGCGGGAGCCGGGGCGCTGCGGCTCATCAAGGCGGTGACCGTGGTCGACAACGACACGGTGCGCATCACCACCTCGCAGCCCTGGCCGCTGCTGCCGCGATTCCTCGGTTACTACGGAATGATCGTGCCGCCGGGCTACCTGAAGCAAAATGGTGCCGACGCGCTCGTCCGACACGCCGTCGGGACCGGGGCCTACCGCTTCGTGAGTTGGGCCAAGGACGACCGCGTCGAACTCGAGGCCAACCCCGACTACTGGGGCGGCCGGCCTCGAATCAGCCACGTGACCTTTCGCGTGATTCCCACCGATGCGCCGCGGGTCGCGGAGCTCCTGGCGGGGTCCGTACAGCTGGCCCCTCTATTGCCGCCGGAACTGTTCACACCACTACAGACATCTCCGAGGACCAAGCTCGTAGTGGGCAAGAGCCTGAGCGTGTTCTTCGTCATCTACAATCTGGTCAACATCGCGAAAGACAAGCCTCTGGCCGACCCGCGGGTGCGGCAGGCGCTCAACTACGCGATCAACCGCCAGGCGATCCTGACCAGCGTCATGCACAACGTGGGCACACCCGTGGCGACCTTTTGCAGTGAGGTCATGGATGCCTGCGACCCTTCCATCCCGCCGTTTCCATATGATCCAAACAAGGCGCGCGCCTTGCTGCGCGAGGCCGGCTATCCCAACGGGTTCGACTTCACCATCAGCGGAACGAACGGCACCTACCCCGGCGACCGCGATATCGTGCTCGCCGTGGCCGCGCAACTGAACCAAATCGGGGTGCGCACGAAGGTGAACGTGTCGGAGGTCGGCGTGCAGTTGAAGGCGGTGATGGACCGCAAGCTCCCCGAGGACGGGTGGTTTACCCGCTTCACCGATTTCTTTGGGATCAGCAGCATCATCCCGCTCCGGGCGTTCTACTCTCCCGGCGAATGGTCGCAGTGGCGGCCGGGTAACGGCCCGTTCGACCAGCTGGTGCAGGAGGCGCAGGCGGCGCCGAGCGAGGCACAATTGCGCGACATCTCCCGGCGCCTGCAGCTCCTGTACAAGGATCAGGCGCCGGCCATCACGTTGTTCACCGCGCCCAACGCCAACGGGATGAGCCGTGACCTGCAGTGGACCCCCCGGCCGGACCTGGAGTTGACCGTGGGCGACGCCTCCTGGAGTCACTGAGCGGGCGTCCGCGGCACGCGATGCCGGTGCTGCGGCCATGAGCGAGTACCTGATCCGCCGGATGGCGTTTTCGCTGACCGCCATGCTGGGCGTGATCACGATCGTGTTCGTGTTGCTGCACGTGAGCGGCGATCCCGCGACGCTGCTCGTGACGCAGGACGCAACCCGGCAAGATATGGAACGGATCCGGCAGGCCTACGGCCTGGACCAGCCGCTCGCGGTGCAGTACGGGCGTTTCATCGCGCGGATCGCGCGCGGCGACCTCGGGTATTCGTACCGCCAGGGAGTCCCGGTGACCGAGCTGATCGCCGGGCACATCGGCGCGACGTTTGAGCTGGCCCTCGCCTCTCTCGCGGTGGCGATCGTGCTCGGCATCGCACTCGGCATGGTGGCCGCCGTGCGGCGCGGGTCCGGCATCGATACGGCCGCGATGACCGCAGCGCTGCTTGGGACGAGCATGCCGAGCTTCTGGGTGGGCCTGCTCCTCATCATCGTGTTCGGCGTCAAGCTGGGCTGGCTTCCGATCTCCGGCTACGGCGGCGTCGACCACCTGATCCTGCCGGCATTTGTCCTGGGCGGTTTCTACGCGGCGCAAGTCAGCCGGCTCACGCGGACGAGCCTGCTCGAAGTGCTGGCGCAAGACTACATCCGGACGGGTCACGCCAAGGGCCTGCGGGACCGCGTGGTGCTGTTCAAGCACGCGCTGCGCAATGCGGCGCTCCCCATCCTGACGATGTTGGGATTGAGCTTCGGGCAGATGCTCGGCGGCGCGATCGTCGTCGAAACGATTTTCGCGTGGCCGGGCATGGGCCGGCTCGCCGTGCAGGCGGTGCTGGGGCGCGATTTCCCGGTCGTCCAAGGGGCCGCGATCATCGGCGCGGCCGTATTCCTCGCCGTCAACCTCATGGTGGATCTCGTCTATGGCTGGGTCGACCCTCGCCTTCGCGGCGCCGCGCAGCGCGCGTAGCGACGAACGCGCGTCGACGGTTCGCCGCCTCCTCCGGAGCCCGTCGGGAGCGGTCGGCGCCGCGCTCCTGGCCGTCCTGCTGGTGGCCGGGTTCGGCGCCTCGTTCGTGACGCCGTACGATCCAGCCGCGGAGAATCTCGCCATCCCCGTGCATCCACCGTCGCTCGCCCCCGTCGCGGACGGCGTCCACGTGCTCGGCACGGATCAGCTGGGCCGCGACGTGTTGAGCAGGTTGCTGGTCGGTCTCCGCATCTCGCTCGTGGTGGCGCTCGCGGTGGTCCCGCTGTCCACGGCCCTCGGCCTCGCGATCGGTATGGTGACCGGCTACCGCGGCGGCTGGGTCGACGTCGCGCTGATGCGCCTGGTGGACGCTCAGCTGTCCATCCCCACGCTGCTGCTCGCCGTGGCCGTGGTGGCGGTGCTCGGTTTCGGGCTGTCGCAAATCATCGCCGTGCTGGTGATCGCCGGATGGCCGGGGTACGCACGCGTCGTGCGCGCCGAGGCCCTGGCGTTGCGGGAGCGCGAGTATGCGGCCGCGGCGCGCGCGGTGGGCGCGTCCGACGTCCGCATTCTCGCGCGGCATGTGCTCCCCAACGTGTTCCCCACGGTGCTGGTGCTCGGCACCCTCCATCTGCCGGTGGTGATCGTTTTCGAGGCCGCGCTGAGCTTTCTCGGCCTCGGCATCCAACCGCCGACGCCAAGCCTCGGCCAGATGATCCAGCAGGCGCAGGACTTCGTGTATCAGGCCTGGTGGATGCCGACGATTCCCGGGGTCGTCATCACCCTGGTCGTCCTCGCCTTCAACCTGCTGGGCGATCGCATCCGGGACGTCCTCGATCCGCGCCTGCGCGGCCTCGGACCCGTGTAAAGCCTGTACTAGTCCTCGCCCGATCGAAAGGTGGCGATCGCAGCCCCCGACATCACCGCGAGGAACATCGCGATGATGCCTAGGTTCAGCCGATACGGGTGGGCCACCAGGACGCTCGCGAGCGCGGACTGCCCGTAGATCATGCCGCGGAGCGCGTCGACCGCGTACGTGAGCGGGTCGAGCCGCGCGAGGATCGCCATCCACGCGGGCAGCCCCCGCAGCGGGAAGAACGCACCCGACAACAGCCACAACGGCAGCACGAGAAAGTTCATGACGACCTGGAAGCCTTCCATCGTCACCATCCGCGACGCGATGACGAGCCCCAGGCCGGTGAGCGCGGCGGCGACGAGCAACATGACGACGATCACCCCGACTACCTGCGTGGGGCCGAGCCGCACGCCGACGATCGGCGCAAGCACGAGTAACAGCACGCCCTGCAGGGTGGCGACGGTCGCGCCGCCGAGTACCTTCCCTGCGACGATGCTTACCCGCGATACGGGGGCGACCAGAATTTCCTTGAGAAAGCCGAACTCTCGATCCCAGATGATGGAGATGGCCGAAAACATGGCTGTGAAGAGCACGGTCATGCCGAGCACGCCGGGATACATGAACTGCAGGTAGCTAAAGCCGCTCGGCGCCGCCGCCGAGCGGAAGCTCACCCCGAATCCGGTGCCCATGATCGCGAGGTAGATCAGCGGCTGGCCGAGCGCACCGACGATGCGCGCCCGCTCGGACGCGAAGCGAATCAGCTCGCGCAGCCAAATGGCGTACGCGGCGCGGATCTCGTGGCGCCAGCCGGCGAGCTCCGGCGCCGCAGCGGGGCCGGAGCCCGTGCCGGCGCTCAACATCGGGCGTTGGCGGGCCGGTGCGCCACGCGGGAGCCCCATGGCCGCCTCACCGCCGGCCCCATACCCGCGCCATGGTCCGCAGCTGGTCGGTCGCCGACGCGGATTCGTCCCGGATGGCGTGGCCCGTCAATTTTAAAAACACGTCGTCCAGCGTCGGACGCTTGACCGAGACGGCGACGACGAGCGCCGGAAATGCGGCCACGACGCGGGGGACAAATTCGGCCCCATGCTCCTGCTCCACGACGACCTGTTCGTCCGTTACCCGGACGCCGCCTCCGAAGCGCGCCGCGATGTGGCCGGCCAGCGATGCCGCATCGGGCGAGGTGATCGTGATCACGTCGCCGCCGACCTGACGGCGCAGCGCGTCCGGGGTGTCCAGGGCGACAATCCGGCCGCCGTCGATGATCGCGATCCGATCGCAATGCTCGGACTCTTCGATGTAGTGGGTGGTCATGAAGACCGTCACGCCCTGGTACCGGCGGAGCTCCACGACGTAGCTCCAGATATGGTTGCGCGTCTGAAGATCCAGCCCCAGCGTGGGCTCGTCGAGAAACAGCACACGGGGCTTGTGCAGGAGGCCGCGGGCGATCTCCAGCCGCCGCTTCATGCCGCCGGAGTAGGTCGCCACGGCGGCGCGCCGGCGGTCCTGAAGCTCCACCATGGCCAGAACCTCCGCGAGGCGCGCATCGACTTCCCGCGCCGGGACGCCGTACAGCATCGCGTGGAACCGGAGATTCTGCTCGGCCGTCAAGCGATTGTCGAGGCTGGGATCCTGAAAGACGATGCCGATCGCCCGCCGCACGTCCGCCGGATGTGCGACGACGTCGTGGCCGGCCAGCGTGGCGCGGCCGGTCGTGGGCCGCAGGAGCGTCGCCAGCATCTTGATCGTGGTCGTCTTGCCGGCCCCGTTCGGCCCGAGAAAGCCGAAGATCTCTCCCGCCGCGACCGAAAACGATACGCCGCGGACGGCCTCGAGGTCGCCGTACCGCTTCGTCAGCTCCTTGACTTCAATCATCGGATCCTGCATCCGCGCCTCCATCGCATGCGACGCCGCTCGGCGGCGGCGTCCGGCACGTCGCAGCGTGCTTCGGTCCACGACTGAAGGGGCGATCGCCAGCCGACCGGTTTGGGCGCCCCACTCCTATTTCCTCACCGCAAGGCTCCATCCCCGGCGGCCCGGTTCTTTCGCGGTCCCCGTGGGTGGTATCCTGGCATCGCTTCAGCCCTGGGGTGTTGTGAGGAGGGACTACGGTCAGACGGACCGGCCCGCGCGATTTGTGGAAGACGTTACGTTTCGGTCGAGTGCTGTGGCGGCTGGGCGCGGGGCGGTCTCTTGGCCGCGCATCAGGATGTCCATGCTCTCGGGCCCGCAGTTGAACAGAAGGTCGACCGCCGCCATGGCGGGCTCGAACGGATCGTATGCCTGCGGATACGTGGGATGCCGGTAGTCGTGATAGACGATCTCGATGCCGGCGTCGCGAAACGCCGCTTCGTCCAGGTAGTGCCGCCCGTAGGGGCCCGAGAGGTAGGTCGTGGCACCCACGGCCCGGCAGAGGTTCAGGACGAGTTCGCTTTTCGCCCCTCCCACGTCGAGCGCCGAGCTCGGGACGAGCGGCGTGCCGATTCCGAACGCGCCCAGGAGGTGCGCCGTCGCGCGGGCGCAGAGATCGGCCAAGCCCGTCCATTCGACCGCGAGGAGGTCCTGAAAGCACGGCGCGTGCCGGGCAAAATACGGGGCCCGGCCGTAATTTTGGCGGAGCGTCTCCCAGTGCTTGCGGCGCCACCCTGTCCCGACGTCGATCTGCACGCGGTTGATCGCCAGGTCGCCGAAGCGGCCCCGGGTTCGCACGGGTACGGTAAGCCAGCACCATCCCGCCGACGTCCGCACCTTGTTGCGATTGACAAAACTGTTCTTCTCAAACTGAACATGATCGAGCACGATGTGGACGTCGCTCGTCGCGATGCGGTGAACGTAGCCGAGCCAAGGAAGATACGCCGGTTGGTTGATCGAGACGATCACGGCCCGCCTTACAATGCGTCCCACACGATGCGTCTGACCCGAGCGACGACGTCGCCGAGCGGCGCGTCGGCATCCACGTCCACGACACGGGCCGCCCGGCCGTAGTTGAGTGACCGCGCGACCGCGATGCGCCGTTCGGCGTCATCGGCGGTCGTCGGCTTCCGGCGCAGCACGACGTTGCGGGAAGCGTGCAGGCGGATCACGACGTCCGGCGGGTGACGCTCCGCCCACTCGTATGGAGCGCGCTCCCACCGGGCCAGCGCCCGCAACGCGGGGACGCGGTGCGTAAGCCACCGCTGCAGCAGCGGGGCGTCCATGAGCCCCGGAAATTGGCTTTGCGGAAACCTGTCGCAGATCACGACAAGCCCTCGCGCGCGCGCATCATGGGCCCGGCGGAGGCGACAGCGCTTTTCGTAGCTGACGGCGACCGCCCAGCACGTTCGGCCGCACGTTTCCCAAAAGCCGGCCGCGGCGTCCGCACGGGACTCGGCATGGGCGGATTGTTCGAGGTGGCGCCGCCAGCGATTCCTCAGCCCGAGCGCCGTCCGCAGCGGCCACCGAAGCCAGGAGACGGGGCCGTCACCCGTCCCGAAGTAGATGGACACGGCGTTCAGGTGTTCCGACAGCCACGCGTAGAGCATCTTGGCGACCGTCGACTTGCCGCACCCGTCGGGCCCCACGAGCGCGACCACGACGCCGTCGCCCGGGCGCGCGAGCAGGGGTGGCGCGGGACGGCCTAGATAGCGACGGCCGACCGTCCACCAGGCCCAGCACGCATCCTTCAGGGGCCCGTGCCACAACTCGCCGAGCACCGTGTAGCGCCGGTAGGGTCGAAGCCGCCGAAGCACCGGGGATCTGAGCGCCGCAAGCGAACGCAACGACATGGACCGGAACAACGAGGTCATTCCCGGGGCGATATCACGTCCGAGGAGCCGCGTCGCGAGGCGGTGTACGTCGTGCTCCCGGGCGCGAACGGCGAGCCATTCGTGCTCCGTGCGCAGTTTCGCCGGAAGCTTCCCCAGCCCGAATCTTGCCTGCAGCCGTTCACGCGCGCGCAGATTCGACATGGCCCGGACGCTGAAGAGGAGCCACTCGACGGAGGGGTCCGCCACGTACACGTCGTGCGCGCGCGCGAACCGCCGCGTGGAGAGGACCGTATCGGCCCACGGGAACTCGTACGCCTTCAAGCGACCGGCGCCCGTGACCAGCTTTCGGTAGAGATGCACGTGCGCCAGCATGCCTGTGCGCGCGTCGTATCCCAGCCAGTGGTCGACGCCGGGGTACGTCAACGCGGCAGGAGCGCGGAACGCTTTGGCCCCCGCATCCTGCGCTGCGGCGGCCACGCCGCGCGCATATCGCTCGTCGACCAGCAGATCGAGATCGACCGCGCCGCGCAGCGACTCGTCCAGCGTGTGGTTGCTCTTCCAATGGCAATAGGGAACGTTTGCCCTGTTCAGCGAGGCGAGGATCACACGAAGCGGTTCGAGCTCGTCCGCCGCGGGATGGTCTGTGGCGAGAGCCGCGACCATGCGTTTCCTCCCTTCCCCCGCCGTTAACCCGGCCGCCCGGGCGAGACGGGCGCGCGCACCTACCCGCCGGCGCGCGTGAGATCCGGCGGCGCGGCGATCCGGCCGTCGTCCGTCTCGCCACCGGCTGGAGGGGGCGCGTCGCCGGCGGGCGCTGCGCCCGGGTACAGGGGACCGATCGGCTGCACGAGCCGGCCGTCGTGTGCGGCGAGGACCTTGAAATTATCGTACTCGCGTGCCGTATAATCGGTGACGTCGCCTCGAGCCAAGGCGTCTCTGACCTCACGCATCCCCTGGCGGAGCGTCCATACAGGCCGGAAGCCAAGCCGCTCCGCGATTTTGTCGCAGCAAACGCGGTAGTTGCGGCGCGGGCCGGCGGGATCTTTCCAAGCGATCTGCGTGCCCGGGACGATGTCGCAGACCATGGCGCCGAGCTGGTGAAACTGGTAGTTCTCCGCGGTGCTGCCGACGTTGAAGATCTGCCCGGCAATGGCTTCCGCGGACGCCTCGAGGCAGCGCCCGATGGCCCGCGCGGCGTCGGCCACGTGCAGGAACGGCCGCCATTGGTGGCCGTCGACGATCACGATGCTGCCCTCCCGCATCGCCTTGGCCACGAGCAGGTTCGCCACCAAGTCGAACCGCGGACGGTGTCCCAAGCCGTAGAGTGTGCCGAAGCGGAGCACCACGGGAGAGAACTCCGGATTCACCATCCCGAGGAGGATGTCCTCGGACGCCAGCTTCGACTTCGCGTACAGCGAGAGCGGCTGCGTGGGCGAGCGTTCCGTGAGCACGTCGTCGCTCGATCCGTAGACGCTGCACGTCGAGGCGAACACCAAGCGTCTCACGCCGGAGCCGCGCGCCACGTCCGCGATCAGACGGGTCGCGACGACGTTGATCTCCCGCGTGATCTCCGGCTCGAGGTCGCTTGCCGGGTCCCCCACGATGGCGCCGAGGTGGACCACCGCGTCGACGTCCTGCATACACCGCACGACCGTGTCGACGTTCCGGAAGTCCCCCCGGACGAACTCGAAACCCCTGTTCGAGCGGAGCGCGGCCGTTGCTCGATCTCCGTAGAAGAGCGCATCGAGGACGCGCACGACGTAGCCGCGCGCGAGCAACTGGCGGACCAACGTGGAGCCGATGTACCCTGCGCCTCCGATAACCAGCACCCGCCGGATCGGGCCGTCCGCCCGCTGCCTCAGCAGCCGCTCCTCCCACTTGGCGACGTCCGTCCAGGCGTCGGCCACGAACCGGCTGGCCTCGATGAGCGCAGCCGTGAGCACCCATCCGGCGAGCCACAGCCCCCGCGAGACGGGCGGACCGATCTGGAGGTACGCGAGCACGCCGAAGATCCCGTAGGCCAGGGTGACGGCCTGGGCGAGCCAGAAGGCCTTGTATCGGCCGCGGTACACCCTCCCAAACGTGTAAAACCCGCACGCGTAGAAGACGCCCACGGCGACGGCGCTCAGGATGAGGGACGCCCGCGCGTACGGCTGGATGGTGAGGCTGAGAACAAGCGACAGCCAGCGCGCCGGGCTGAGGCCCTCCGAAGGCAGGTCCACCGCGTGCGCCACGAGCGATGCCAGGAACAGCGAGACGTTCACGATCGCGACGTCCACGACGACGCGGAATACCGTGCCCCGCCGAAGGAGAGACGGTTGCTGTCTCATGCCGGACCACCTCCGTCGAAGCTGATCCTCGTCATCGGGTTGGCGCCGGGGCGAGGTGGAGTAGCGGGCTCGCGATTTCGACTAGGGACGTCCACAGGGCATTGGGCGCGCCGTCCTTGTTCAAGATCGTGCGCAGCGTGTGATCCCACGGCCGGTGCCACGCCCAGATGTCGACGCCGTCCGCGCCGAGCGCCAGCGGCGTCCGCACGATCGCGTCGACCTCTCGGCGCGCCGTCGCCGGATCGGACGGGTACGCCGGGTCCGGAAACGAGAGCTCGGGTGACGCCGAGAACAACAGGAACGGCCGCGGGTACATGGCGCGCGCCCGGCGCCAGGCCGCCGCCTGCACGTCCACGTCGAAATTCTTGATGTTGTCCGACAGCAAGAATCCGTCGACGTAGCCGGATCGATAGAGGAGCTCGAGGACGTCGTTGCGCTCGAAGCGGAACCGGTCTTGGAGGTGGTCGGTGCAGGACGACTGCCCTGAATACCCGCACGTGAGCTCCCAGTCGTTCGCGTCCACGAGCACCGGGATGCCGGGAATCTCCCGATGAAAGACGCCCCCGGTCGCGCGCAGGTAGCCGAGGCTCGTGTCTGGATCCAAGAATTCGTTCAGGCGATCCGCCACCCGGATCCCGCTGATGAGGCCGGGCACCGCTCGGGCCTCGTCCACGACGGCCGCCACGGTAGGCGAGATGTCCCGGCCCTCGGCGTACTCGCGCTTCTTGTCGAACTCCACGTACACGCGCAGGCCGGCGGCCGCGGCATCCCGAACCAGTTGCAGGTCGCCGCCGTCCGGCACAGACGCCACGATCACGGTGTTGAACGCTTCCCGAATCCTGGCCAGGTCCCAGCGGCGGGAGACGAACACGTACTTGCCGCCGAGCGTGTTCGCGTGGACGGCCACGACAGGCGGCGCGGAGCCCGCGCTGCCTGGTACGAATGTGCGCGGCGCGGTGCCGGCCAGCGCGATCACGGTCGCTGCGATTCCCGCTCGGAGCCATCCGCGCATGCCGCGTCACCTCATACGAGTGCACGAATCAACATGAACGCCTCCGCGGCCGCCATGCCGGCGACGACGCCGGTCGCCTGGGCCCGGATGCGCACGGCTTCCGTCGATCGCGGGTGGGGAAAGCACCGCACTTCGCTCTCGAATGTCTGCCGGTAGGCTTCGAAGGCGGCGACCTTGGCATCGAGCGTCTTCGCGATGTTCACGAATACGCTCGGGAGAAACGCCCAGTCGGGGCACGGCGGGCCCCACTCCGTCGATGACGCGACCTCGTAGCTCAGTACACGCTCGACAGGATGCTCGCCGCACGGCCGGACCGCGACCAGCGTGGCGGCGAAGACCGCCCTGTGATCCTGGTTGGCATCGCCGCGGTGATGCGTATACACGACGTGGGGCTCGAGATCGCGGATCGCGGCCGCGATGGGCCGGATGACCTCGAGGAGCGGCATGCCGTCCAATCGCTGATCGGGGAGATCGACGAAGCGCACGTCCTCGACCCCGAGGAGGGCACAGGCGCGGCGGGCCGCGGACTTTTGCGGTTCGGTCTCGCCGTGCCGAGCAGTGACGCCGTCCGTCATGAGGAGCACGCACACGCTGTCGCCGCGGTCGAGGTGGCGCACGATCGTGCCGCCGACGCCGAGCACTTCGTCGTCCGGATGCGCACCCACCACGAGGACGCGCCGCCCGGTCATGTTCGCGTCCTCGGGACGCCGCCCAGCCCCCGGTCACCCAACGCCGGGAGCGGCCGCCGGCGCGGCTTCCACCAGGAGCGCACGCAGATGCAGTACAGCGTTCCGCAGATGACCGCCAGGTCGTCCGCAAAGGTCGCCGTCTCGTTGTAGTGGCGGGCTTCGGCGATCTGCACCGGCAGGTGGCGGTGGACATAGTGGTCCTGGACGGGCACCCCCGCCGGCGGCGGGTCATGGTACACGAAATCGGGATACCACCTCACGGTCGAGGGCGAGACCACCCCGGGCCGGACCTCCAACGCCCGCCGGTCCTCGGGAGAGTAGTGGCGCTGCACGATCTCCCAGTCCTCGGGCCGCGGGCCGACGACCGAGAGGTCGCCCCGGAGCACGTTCCAGAACTGCGGCAGTTCGTCGATCGAGAGCCCGCGCAGCACGGCGCCCGCGGGTGTCACCCGGGGATCCCGTTCTGCCGTCACCCGGTTACTGGGCGAATCGGCGCCGATCCGCATCGTGCGGAGCTTGAGCAGGTCGAACGGCCTCCCGAGGTATCCCGCTCGGCGGGCCCGGTACAGGGCGGGGCCGGGCGATGTGAGCTTGATGAGCACGATCCCGAGGACGATGAGCGGCCACGTCAACAGCAGGGCGACGCCGGCGAAGACGATGTCGAAGAGGCGCTTGCCTCGGCGGTACCGCCCGTGTTGCGAGCTCGGGGACAGACGGTTCATGCGGTCCCACCCGGCGCGGCCGCGCGCCGCGCGTCCAGGAGCGACCGATAGAGTGCCCATGTCTGGCTCGCGATCGTCGTCACGTCGAAACGCTCCACCGCGCGCCGCCGCGACGCCGCTCCGAACCGGCGCCGCCGGTCCGGGTCCGCGACGAGCCGCCGGATCGCGGCGCAAAACCCGCCGATATCGTGCGCCGGCACCAGGTACCCGTTGACATCGTCCCTGACCACCTCGTCGCACCCCGGCGTGCACGTTGTGACGATCGGCAGCGCCATCGAGGCCGCCTCGAGCAGCGCCCGGGGTACGCCTTCCCGCAGCGATGAGGGCAGGACGAACACGTCGGTGGCGGCGAGCACGGACCGCACGTCGCGGCGGGGACCGGGCCAGATCAGCGCGTGGCGGAGTTCCGCCTGCTCCTTGGCCGCCAGGCGGTCCAGGCTGTCGTCGTCTGCGGCGCCGATCAGCACGAATCGCGTCCGTGTGTCGCCGGCGGTCAGGTGCCGCGCGACCTCCATGAATTCCAAGACCCCTTTGGACCGGATCACGCGGGAGACCATGGTGACCATCACGTCGCCGTGGGCGACGCCCAGCTCGGTTCTGGTGCGGCGCCGTTCCCGCTCCGGGATGAGGCCGGGGTCGAACACCCGCGTGGGGACGCCCGACCCCGGAATCACATACGCCTTGCGGCGCGAGACGAGCCGCCGGGCGACGAACTCAAGGAGATCGTCGCTGTTCTGGAACACGGTGCAATCCGACAGGCGGCACGCGAACCGCTGCAGCGCGCAGTACACGCCGCGCACCACCCGGACGCCGACGGCATCGGAGCCAAACAGCGATCCCAAGCCGGTGACCGTGGCGACGACCACGGGGACGGACGTGGCCCTCGCGGCGAGGACCCCCCAGATGCCGGGTTTCGTGTCGAAGGCATGCACGATCGCCGGACGCACCTCCCGGAACACGCGCGTGAGGCGGTGCAACGCCACGAGGTCCCGGGCCGGCGCTACGCGCCGGCTCAGCGGGTAACGCCAGTAGTCGAACCCTTCGGCCCGGAATCGCGAACCCAAGTCCGGCGCGGACCCGACCGCGCCGATATGCACGACGTCGCGCAGCTCGCGCATCAAATCGAGCCGCGCGTCGACGTCCGGCCCGCCGACGAGCAGTACGCGCGGCCCGGGCAGACGCCGCTCCCGCTCCGCCGGGACGATGTCGTCCGGGGCGGGGGCGGTCGCGAACGCGGCGCGCGGCGTCACGGCACGATCCGCTCAGCGGCGGTAGCGGCGAACGATCTCCGCCACGGCATCGATGACATCACCCACGTCGGCATCCGTCATCCTCGGAAACAGCGGCAGCGACAGCATGCGGGTGTACGCGTCGTACGCGACCGGGAAGTCCTCCGGACGGTATCCGTACTTGTCGCGATAATACGGGTGCACGTGCACGGGGATGAAATGCACGCTCGTCCCGATCTGGCGGTGGCGGAGCTCCTCGATGAACCGGGCTCGAATCGCCAGGGCGGAGGCATCGTGACCCGGGAAGCGCAGCCGGTCGGTCCGGAGCCGGAGGACGTACACGTACCACGCGTGCTCAACGCCCGGGCGCTCCACCGGAAGCTCGAGCGCGTCGAACTCGGCAAACGCCGCATTGTACTGGGATACGATCGCGCGGCGCCGCGCCTGGAGGAGGGGGAGCCGGCGCAGCTGCTGGAGGCCGAGCGCGGCCTGCAGGTCTGTCATGTTGTACTTGAAGCCGGGAGCGACGACCTCGTAGTACCAGCTCCCCTGGGCGCTGTAGCGCTTCCACGCGTCGCGGCTCATGCCGTGGAGGCTCAGGACGCGTGCGCGCTCAACCATCTCGGGCGGGCCGGTCAGCATGCCCCCTTCTCCGGTCGTCAAATTCTTCGTCGCATAGAAGGAGTAGCACGCCATGATGCGCGGATGGCGCCCGTCCGGCGATGGGCTCTCGTGTGCGTCCGGGCCGATGCCGCGGGCCCCGTATCGCGCCGAGAGCGCGTGCGCAGCGTCCTCGACGATGTCCGCGCCGTGTTCAGCGGCGACGGTTCGGAGCGCGTCCATGTCGCATGGGTGCCCGTAGAGATGAACCGGCAGGATGACGCGCGGCCGCCGCGCCGCGGCATGATCGCCGTTCGGGGTGCTTCCGCCCCCGCGCGCGGCGGCCGCCAGTGCCGCGGCAACGTGCCCTGGGGCGATGTTGAGCGTGTCGGGTTCTACATCGACCATGACCGGGCGTGCCCCGATGTGCTCGATCACGTTCACGGCCGAGCAAAACGTCATCGGCGAGGTCACCACCCAGTCGCCCGGACCCACGCCGAGGCAGACAAGCGACAGATGGAGCGCCGCAGTGCAGGAGCTCACGGCGAGCGCGGCGGGGGCATGGACGTACTCGCAAAATGCGGCCTCGAACTGTTTGACCCTGGGCCCCGTTGTGAGCCAGTCCGACCGCAGCGCCGCCACCACCTCGCCGATCTCGTGCGGGCCGATCGTTGGGGCCGCAACGGGGAGAAACGCGGTCCGAGCTCCCGTGCCGACAACGCCGTCCATGTCCTCACCTCCCGAATAGCTACGGGCGGAAGCCGAGCGCATCGGCGCGCCCGGCGGGCACGGGGAGGGATGGGTCCGTGGATCCCCCACGCCGCGCCTCGAGGGCGTAGCCGATCGCTGCCAGCATGCCGAACGAGATCCACAATGAGCGGTCGTGCTCGATGTCATCGAAGAGGCCCTGCACCAGCGTCGCCACCATGATCGCGATGATGAGGCGGGCCGCGCCGAACTCGGGATCCCGCGAAAACCGGACGGCGTCGCGGAAGACACTGACGAGCAACCACCCGTACGCGAGCATTCCGGCGATGCCCAGCTCGGCCCCGGTCTCGATGTAGGTGTCGTGCACGACCTGGGACTTCCACCCGTAGAGCGTCTCTGCGTATTGAGGGAATTGATGATACCCGATCCCGATGATCGGCGACGAGAACAGAGCGTCGAACCCCATCTGCGACAGGTACTCTCGGGATTGGATGTTGGGGCCCTGTCCTGAGGCAACGGTTGTCAGACGCTGCGCGATGAGCGGGTTGGCCTGCCAGAAGGCGGTGAGGCCGCCGATGCACAGGCCGGCTGCCGCCACCACGCCGAGCGTGTGGCGTCCCACACCGCGGGCCAGCGCGCGCCAATCCACGGCAAACGGCAGCGCGGCCGCAAAACTCAGCACCCCGCCGCGCGAGCCGGTGGCCAGGATCGCCACGAGCAGCAGAGGGACAACCAGCCGCGGAAGTAGCGAGGCGCTCGATTCCGGAGAGTCACCGCGCCGGAACAGTATCAACGCGAGGAACACGCTCAGGGCCAGGTAATTGGCGTACTGGTTTTCGTTCTCGAATGGCCCCGCTTGACGGACCCCGGGATGCTGGAGCGCGATATCGATGGAGATCACCGAAAAGACGGCGGCCACCAGCACCGACGATGCCGCGAACAACTGGATTCCCCGTCGCGGATCCGGTCGGAGGAGGACGTACACGGCGACCATCCACGCGGCGCTGCCGAAGAGCTTCACGATCTCCGCGAGGCCCGGTACGGGATCGAAAAACGCGGGCGAGGCCGAGAACTGCAGCCACGGTGGGACGAGCGAGACGAGGGCCACAAGGGCGAAGACGGCCACTTGGGTCAGGTAGCACGGCGCGGTCCAGCGGCCCACAAGCAGGTTGGCGCAGAAGGCGGCGACGGTCGCGGCGACGAGGATGTCACCCGCGCTGACGTTCACGATGCCGCCCAGGCCCTCGACGTAGTAGTGGAAGGGATAGGCGAGGGCGAGGGCGACGATGAGCGCGTCCCGCATGCCGAAGCGATCGGGCATTGGCCGCGCATCGGGTCGACCGGCGGTGGCGGCCGCGACGTTCATCCGATGGACCTCGCACCCGGCGTGATGCCGGGCGGCGCGGGGACGCCGGCCGCCGGGGCGCCTCCGGTAATCCACCCCGCCAATCGCCGCACGCTCTCGTCCACAACGTCCCCGCGATCGTTCGGCACGACCATGACATCGGCGCAAAGCGTCGCAATCAACGGCTCGAGCCTCCGCCAGACCGCGACACCGCGCTCGAAGAGCCAGGGGTTCCACGGTCCGCGCTCCAGGCGCGACCGCCCATAGGGCCGCGTCCGCAGCCGGCGCGCCGCGACATCAGGGTGCACGTCGACCACTACCACCACGTCGGGGCGGCACATGGTCTCGCGAACGGCCGCAAGGAACGTGGGCAGCGCGTCATGGCGCGCGTTCAGCGCGACGGACCACAACGCCTGGATGATGCCCTGGTCGAACAGTGCGATCCGCCCGGAGCGCCGGCACTCGCCCATCAGCGTGTGCAAAAACAGCCAGGTATGGGCCAAACATGCCGCGTCGCGCCCCGTCCGCTGCCCGCTCCGCCCGATCGCGCCGAGCGCGCGGCACGCCGCAGCCGGGCGCCTGAACAGATGCATCAGCGCGCGCGGTGTTCTCCGTCCCCAAAAGCGCCCGGAGAACGCCAGCAGCGGCTCGTCGGCCGGAACCCCTTGTTCGCGGAGCAGCCCGGCGACGCGGCCGGCCAGCGTCGTCTTGCCTGCGCCTGGAAGTCCTGCGAATTCCACGACGAGCGGCCGCCGCACCACCCCCTCCGATGCCCCGTCGCCGACACTGCGTCGCATCCTCCGTCACCTCGCGCAGAGCCGCCGAACCCAGCCGGCGCTTCCGAACCTGGCGGGGAGATACGGCGCGAGCGCGCGCATCATCCACGACCCGTCGCGGCCGAGAAACGGATCCGGTGCCCACCACAACAAGAGCGGCAGGCTCACGAGCACGAGGACACCCGCGCCGGCCACCGTGAGCGCCGGCGGCGTGCCCCAATTCCTGAGCGCTCCCACGACCGCCACGCTCTCGATGCCTACGACGCCTCCGAGACAGAGGCCCGGCAGATGCGCCCTCCAAAATGCCATCCAGGACAGGCGCGTGAGATTCAGGCTGAGATGGGCCATGAGGACGTAGTTGACGGCGATCGCCCCGGTCACCCCGAGCGCGACGCCCGAAAGGCCCCACCGCTGTCCGATCCAGGCGGCCGCGAGCACGCACAGCGCGTAAACGGCCTGACGCCAGGCGCGGCGATACACGGCCCCCTTGGCCCGGACCATTGCGTCGCTGATCTTGTAGCTCGTTCGCAGCAGCATACCGGCTGCGAAAATTTGAAACGGGGCGACGACGCCCGTCCACTTCGGTCCGAGCAGCAGGCGAACGACCTCCGGCGCGGTGACAACGAGCACGGCGCTTACGGGCAATACGATCAGGGCGATCAGGCCTACGGCGCGCGTATAGGCAACCCCCAGCCGCTCCACGTCGTGCTGGACGCGGGCCATCCCGGGATACAGAACCTTGTCCAGAATCTCGCCGATGAACATGGCCGGCATCGCCATCAGCTGGTAGGCGCGGCCGTACAACCCGACGGCCTCCGCGCCCATGCCCCTTCCCACCACGACGTTGTCGCCCTCCGTGGCCAGGTAGTTCAAGAGTTTGGCAATGACGAACCCGCCGCCGAACCAGGCCAGGTCGCGAAACGGTCCACGTTCGAGCAGGGGCGCAAACGGCATCGGGCGCGCCTGGAGTGCCAGGAGCAGGGCGGCCCTGACCGCGGCCTGCGCCAGGTAGGCCCACACGAGTGCCCACACGCCGAAGCCGGCGAGCGCCAAGGCGACCCCGGTCGTCCCAAATGCGCCCAGGCACGCGGCGGTGTCTACGCCCGCGAGCGTCCGAAAGCGCATTGCACGCTGCAGCAGCGCCTCGGCGACGGCGGCCACACCCTGCAGCGGGCAGAGCCACGCAAGGGCACGGAGCAGCGGAGGGAGCCCCGCGAGGCGGAAATACCACCCGAGGCCGGGTGCGATGGACCACAACAGGCCGACGAGCACGAGCCCGACCAGAAACGATGCGGTGAACGCGACCCGGACGTGCGCGGCCCGCAGCCCGGGCAACTGCACGACCGCGGGTGCGATGCCGAAACTCGCGATGTTCGACGCGAGCCCCACGACGACGACCACGACCGTCACGATCCCGAAGTCCTGGACGGTGAGAACCCGGGCAAAAATCGCCAGGATCACCAGTTGTCCGATGCCCCGTGCGCCCCCGCCCAGGAAGGACCACACCAGGCCGGCAAGCGTATCGTGCGTCAGGCGACCCACCGCCACGGCTACGCTCCGGTCGCGCGAGGCGCGGAAGGCACCGGAGCGACCTCGGCATGGGCGCGTGGCGGCACGGCGACGCGCGTGACGGCCGGGCGGACGTACCATGCGGTGCCGGGGTCATCGTCGTAGTAGCCCGCGTAGTAGTTGCTGTAGGCTCCGATCCCGCCCGTCGGCACACCGGTGACGACCGTGCCCAGCAGGCAGGCGCCGGCGGTGGCGAGTTGCGCGCACGCTTTCGCGGCGGCTTCACAGGGCGTCGTACCGATGGCCAGGACGAGGAGCGTGCCATCCACCACGCCCGCAAGGACGGTTGCGTCCGGGACGGGGAGGAGAGGGGCTCCCGCGAGGACGACCACGTCGGCGTGCGCTCGATCCTGAGTGAGGAACTCCCGCATCCGCTGGCTGCCGAGCAGATCCGACGCATACCCCGGCAGCTTCCCGGCCGGCAGGAACCACAGGTTCCGCACCGCGGTGCGATGCAGGACTTCGTGCTCCTGGCGGTCCCCGGCGAGCACATTGGCCAGTCCCTCCGAGGCCTCGTGCTCGCAGTCGCGGAGCGCCCACGCGCGGGCCAGTTCGGGGCGTCGCATGTCACACTCGACGAGCATGACGCGCTGGCCACCCTGCGCCAACGCGACCGCCAGATTTGCCGCCACCATCGCGGTGCCTTCCCCGACGCCGGGGCTTGTCACGAGCAACGTGCGTGCCGCACGGCCGTCCCGTCCGCGCTGGGTCGTCTCGGCGGCATGGACGTTTGCGCCCAAGTATTTGAACGACTCGGCGAATGCCGCGCGCCACTGCCCTGCGAGCCGCATCCGCGCCGCCGGGCGTCCCCGGCCGGGGAGGAACGACCACCGCGAGCTCGTCACCGGAGGCGGCGCCGCGGTGCCGTCGTTGCCAAGGCGACCGCGCGCTCCTCCGAGGCGTGGGACCGCGCCGAGCACGGGCGCGCTCACGAGGCGCTGCGCGTGGTCCACTGACTTGATCGGGTTGCTGACGTGCTCTCGAACGAGCGCCCCGCCCAGGCCGAACAGCCCCCCGAGGACGGCCCCGAACAACAGGCCGAGCCAGCGAGACCGCACCGGTCCGTGGGGTGGAACCGCGCCGTCCACGATGCGAACGACGCTGCCGATCGAGCTTTCCGCGACCATCGCCTGCTGCAGCTTCTCGGTGAGGATCTGATGGATTTCCTCAGCTTCTTTTGCGTCGCGGGCGAGCCGCGCTTGGGCGACTTCTGCCGCCGGCAGCGATTCGATGCGGCCTTCGGCCTCCGCGATCGACGCCTGCAGGGCCTGATCACGCGCCGTAAAGGCCGCGCTGGCGACCTCGTCCTGCCGCAGCTGCTGCATGAGTTGCTGGTAGGTCGGATCCACCCCGTACTGGTCGATCTCTAGGCTATTGGCGAGCTCGGCGTCGAGACGGCGTTTGGTCTCCTCGATCTTGGCCTCGACGTTGAGCAGCGCCGGATGCTTGGGTGTGAATTGGCGCTGCAGCCCGGATAGCTCGATCTCCTCGGTGGCGAGCTGGGTCTGCAGCGTCGAGATCAACGGACTCGGCCGCCACTCCGTGGGGGAAATACGGGCCTGCTGCGCGAGACGGCTGCGCGCCGCGTCGATGCGGGCCCGGACCTCTTGCTGTTGCAATCCGACCTCAACGCGCTGCGCCTCCATCTGGGCCAGTTCGTTTGTGGTCTGGTCCGTCTGGCCGGACAGCGGAACCTGGCCGTGCTGGGATCGAAACGCCACGAGCGCGTCCTCGGCGGCGCGCAGCTTCGGATCGCTGTCCGCGAGCTGCCGCTGAATCGAGCGGCGGAGTCCCGTCGCCCATTGCCTCCGCGACCGGGCGTCGACATCGATCAAGGCGGCCGCGACCGCGTTCGCCGCGGCCGCGGCGACCTGCCGATTGGCATGCTCGACGGAGACGCGGACGAGCTGCGTGTCCCAGAGCGGCTGCGCCCGCAGCCCCTTGAGCGCGTCGTCTGCCCGCCGGGGGCCGAGGGTGCGGGCGAGGATCTTCCGCGCGCGCGTCCGCGTGGCGTCGCTCTTGACCAACGCCACCAATGTGGGCACATCGAGTCCGTCCACCCCCACGGGCGGCGGGCCGCCGGGCCCCGCATAGCCCGGCTGGTCGAGCACCACGACCGGCGGCGTTTTATCGGACGTAATGAGGGCAGACGCTCGGTACACCGGCCGCATACCAAACGAGGCGACGAGCCCGAGTGCGGTGCAGACCGCAAAGACGCGGACGATGCCCCCTCGTCGCCGATGCAGTATGTCGAGCACGTCGCGAAATCGCATCTCGTATCGCATCATCGCGCCCTCCGGGGTCAGGGGAGCGGCCTGAAATTGTAGAAGACGCTCGCGAGGCCGGCCAGGATGTTGACGACCACCTGGAGCCCGCCGACGCCGGTCTGCGGCACCACGATGACGTCGCCGGGCTGGACCGTGACGCCGCGGGCGGGGTTTTTCATCAGCTCCCGCAGGTTCGCGGCGAGCATCGTTCCGCCGTTCGGAAGTGGCTGCAGCGAGGCAGGGCCGGCCTCGATGTTCTCGGAGACGCCGGGGCGCCGCAGCACGTAGACCTGCTTCGCCGTTCCGATGCCGCGCTGTTCCGGGCCGCCGGCAAGCGCAAGCGCCTGGAGGAGCGAGATCGGGGCCTGCACCGGGTAGACGCCCGGATTGCGCACGTCCCCCAGAACATAGACCTTGTTGTTTGTCTCTTCCGGAATGAAAATGCTGTCGCCGGGTTGAAGAGGCACGTTCGCGCTCATGTCTTGGTGGAGGAGAAGGCTGTCCAGCGCCAACGGCTCGCTCTGCCCCGACGCATGAACGAGGGTCGCCTGGGTGAGCGATGCGTGGTCCGTGAGGCCGCCTGCCTGCAGCAGCGCATCGAGCACGCGCATCGGGCCCTTCATGCGCAGCTGCCCGGGCCGAACGATCTGGCCCTGCACGTTGATGACGTGGACGAGGTCCTCGGGGACCACGATCGTCTCGCCGCCGCCGAGCGCCACGTTGGCGCTCTCGTCGCCCTTGAGCGCCCGCGCCAGATCGATCTGGAACGCGGGCCGGCCAGCCTGCATGAGCGGCACGCCCTCGGTCGCCGCGGCCTCCGTCAAACCGCCGGCCGCGGCGATGGCGTTGAGGACCCGGGCGCCGGCCGGCAGCTCGTACACGCCGGGATGCTGCACCTGCCCGAGGACGGACACGGTGAGCTTCCGGTACTGTTTGATCAGCACCGTGACCTGGGGATCGATGATGTACTCTGCGTAGGCCTTCGTGAGGGCGCTCGTCAGCGCGTCGACGGTGACGCCGGCCGCGGGCACGGACCCGATCAGCGGCAGGGTGAGCTTGCCGTCGGGACGAATCGCGATCTCGGTCGTCATGTCCGGATAGCCCCAGACGGAAACGCTGACCACGTCCCCGGGACCGAGGAGATAGTCGCTGATGGCCGCCGCCGTGCCCGCGCCGTGGACCCCTGCGGGCACGCTGACGCCGCCCGAGGTCGACGAGGAGGCGCCGGTGGCCGGCTGCGCTCTCCCCGGCGACGGCGCCAGGAGCATCGCGACCACGATGATGATGATGTTGCGGAGTACGGCAGATCGGATCGTTCCCGAGCGGCTCATATCGACCTCCGAGCGATCGCGCCTGAACGCAGCGGTAGCGGAACTTGGATGGTGGTCTCAGCGATATCACATGGACCGCGAGAGAAGAAGCGATCTGTCGACGCTAATCGCGGAGCCACCCGGGCGTGCGTGGCGCGCCGGCAGGGCGCCTAGTCCCAGGCCGGACGGGCAGGTGAAGATGACCAGTTGGCCATTGGGGGGGAGATACCGGGGCACAAGCCCGGCGCCACGCCGGCCGGCGGCTGAGGTCAGTGAAGGTTCAGGGGCGCGTCGAGTGCCTGGATATTAGCGGTCGTTGGTCAGCAGTTGCTCGCGGATCTTGTCCGCGCCGCTCGTCAGCAGCCGGTGCTCCTCGTCCTCCGCTTCGAGCAGCGCCTCGTAGATTCGAAACGCGTCCTCCGAGACTAAGCCGCGCAGTTTGGCTTCGAGCGCAAACTTCTCGAGAAATAGTCGCTCCAGGTGAATCTTGTGGAACAGCCAGATGCAGTAGTCGTCGAGGCGCTTCACCGCCGTGGTATCGTCGTAGTCGAGGTCGGTTCGTTCGTCGACCTCGCGGACCCGACGATAACAGCGTTTGAGATCGTCGGACAAGGCTGTGAGCTCGGCCGTGACGTCCTCGACGGGCATCGCCCAGCGCGCTCCGCTGCGGATGATGCTCAGCAAGCGCCCGCTGAGTGTATCGATCGTGTCGGCCAGGGATTGACGGAGGCTGCGGATGTGCTGCGCGTGCCCGTCACCGGAATGCGGCGACAAATCGACCACCTCCTCGTTGCCGGCACGCCGGGACGGGCTCGGCTTCGTGGAAGTGAGAGTGTGGTTCATCTCGTACGTCGGTCCGCGCGCATATACGTTCCTCCGCGTGGTCCCCGCGATTCTCCACCACCTCTACCACGCGCCCCGATCGGCAGGCAAGCCCCCGGGCAGACCGCGTTGGCTATCGCTTGGGCATATGCGATGCCCTGATGGCGCTACCCGGCAGACCCAACGATCTCGGGCGGGCAGGGCGCCGGCAGGCAGGCGGAGGTAGTCGCGACGCGGCGGGGGCGGCCCGGGCGGTGTGTGGGTCGCGCCCGCCTATCGCATGTATCCTTCGCGAATGGCGTAGGCCGCGGCTTGGGTGCGATCGTGCACGCCGACGCGCTCGAAGACGGTTCGGAGACGGCTTTTGACGGTGCTCTCTGAGATGTACAGCCGCCGCGCGATCTCTTTGTTCGTTGCGCCTTTCGCGACCTCGACGAGGATTTCGGTCTCGCGGCCCGTCAGCCTCCCATTGTGCGGTTGCCCTCGGCCATCGACCCGCGAAAACTGGTCAAGCATCCGCCTGGCGACGCCGGGATGGAGCATCGCCTGGCCGTTGCGAAGCGCGTAGAGTGCCTGCACCAGCGCCTCGGGAGAAATATCCTTCAGGACGTATCCAGAGGCGCCGGCGCCAATGGCTCCAAACACCGTGGCATCGTCGTCGACGCCGCTCAGGATGAGCACGTGCGTCTGCGGGGACAACCGCTTGAGCGTTCGGCACAGGTCGACCCCCGAGCCGTCGGGGAGCACGACCTCCATGGTTGCAATCGATGGATGGAAGCGGGCACACTGCTCAAGCGCATCGGCGGCCGTTCCGGCGGTTCCGAGAACATCGAGCGAGGGGTCGCGCTGAAGCACGCACTGTAACCCAATCCGCGTTACCGGGTGGGGCTCCACGATCAGGACACCCGTCTTCCCGTTCATGCCCGTCTTTCCGTTCACGGGCCGGCCCTCCGACCCCGGGCGCTCCTCCCCCCCGAGCCGAGGCCACATCCTCCGTACGCTGTGCGAGCCCGTCCGTTGCCGCCGACGGCTCTGTAAGTTTCGACAATTAGCGGATGGAGTACCCACAAAGTTAACATAAAGTTAAGAAACGGAGCAATGTGCTTGCAGCGCCACCGACGAGCATTGAGCAGGATCTTCGCCCAAAGTTTCGAAGGACGCGCTTACCGCTCTTTCGTTCGGACGGCGACACCGAGAAGCACCATGCTGTGAGGGACGAGCATGCTGTTACAGTCGGCGACGATACTGACGCGGCGTTTTTCCCGCAGGCTGTTCGGTGTAAGCGCGCGCGAGGTATCTCTGTTTCTTGGCGAGGTCGCGACGGCTTCGGATCGGATGAGCGAAGAGATGAATCGCTTGATCCAAGAGCGCAATATGGCTCAGGCGGAGCTTGAGCGCACCCAGGCCACCGTCGAGGATCTCGCCATGCGGGTGGCCGTGCTGCGCCAAGATCTCGACCGCTGCCGGACACGTGATGCCGTGATCGCAACGACCCCGCTCGCCACGCAGGGCGCCGCCGCGGAAACGAGCAGGCCGAGCCAGGGACACGGCGAGCCGCGCCGCGCCGAGGCCGACATGGGCGCCCGTTCGCCGATCAACGGCGAGCACGCGGAGATCAAGACCTTGGTACGCCAGCTGGCGGAGTCACTCTGGGAGCGTGAGCGGCGCAGGCAGGGCGCGGACGCGTCAACGATGTTGGCCTATGTCAGCGACGCCGTCTCCGTGGACATCGAATTTCGCCGGCGCATGCTGAAGCTCGATCGGCGGCTGGCGGCGCTCAACCTCGACGTGGAAGGCGTCCTTTAACCAACCTTTACAATCGGTCGGTACAGTCCCACTGTTCGATGAAATGGCGGCGGAGACCACTCGGAGGGACGATCCCCGTCTCGTGCCCATGACGCATCCGGTCGCGTCGTTACCCCGCGCCCCGGCGATCCGGCGCGTCCGCGAGGGACGTTTCCGACATCGTCACGACTCGGTCGCGTCGTTACCCCGCGCCCCGGCGATCCGG
>JAJPIA010000035.1 GCA_021324975.1 Bacillota bacterium | reverse complement strand
GTGCTGGCCATCATCATCCTGCTGTTCGGCCCGAGCCGGCTGGCCGGCCTGGGCGGCGCGGTGGGCAAGGCCATGCGGGAGTTCAAGGACGCGACGAGACCGGACGACCACAAGCCACCCGGCTCGGACAAGAGCGCCGGGGAGAAGAGCTGACCCCGAGAGGGAGCGCGGGCGGCGTAGCGGCCTCGGCGGCCGGCACGCGTGACCGGGGAGCGGTTCGCGCCGCTCCTTTTTTATGTGGATTCGCGATGGGGGTGCCAGGTGGCGCCGGTGGCCAAGAAGACGCGCGAGCCGTGGTGGGTGCTGGTGGTCATCGTGATCGCCGGCGCCATGCTGGGCAGCGTCTTCGCTGACGCGGTCGGCCAGTTCACCTACCTCGCGCCGCTCGGGCACTCGGTCGCGTTCGGCGTGGATCCGCCGGTGACGCTCGACCTGCGCGTGTTCACGGTCACGCTCGGCTTCACGGTGCGGTTGAACCTCGCGATTGTCGCTGGTATAATTGTCGCGATTTACGTGTTCCGCGTCCTGTGAATGCGTTCGGAAGCGAGCGAGGGGGTGGGGGCGGCGGGGTCTGACGCCGAACTCGCCCCATCGTTGTTCCATCACGCGGACCGGCCGCCCGTGGCATCGTTGGCGGCGCCCGCGATTTTGGTTGTTTGGGTGCTGGGCTGAGCGAATCACCACGCCGGATTGCAGACCTGCCGCAGGAGATCCGCCCCCGCGAGCGGCTCCTGCGACACGGGCCGGCGGCGCTCAGCACCGCGGAACTGCTCGCCGTTCTTCTCCGCACCGGCTTTCGCGATCACGGCGCGCTCGACGTCGCCACGACCCTCCTCGGCCGCCACGGAACGCTGGACCGCCTGGCGGGCGCCACCTCGTCGGAGTTGCGCCGCACACCGGGCGTCGGCGAGGTCAAGGCCTTGCACCTGCTCGCCGCGTTCGAGTTGGGCCGGCGGCTCCGGGCGCTGCCGCCGCGCGCGCGGCCGCTCGTTCATCGGCCCGCGGACGCGGCGGCGCTCGTCATGGACGAGCTGCGCTTTTGCGAGACCGAGCGGTGCTGGGCGCTGCTGCTCAACACCCGCCATGAGGTGCTCGATCGGATCGAGCTCGCCCGCGGCGGCCTCGCGAGCTCGCCGGTGCATCCACGGGAGGTCTTCCGGGCGGCGGTGCGCGGAGGCGCTGCCGCCGTGATTTTGGTGCATAATCATCCGTCGGGCGATCCCACGCCGAGCCGGGCCGATCTGGCGCTCACGGCACGGCTCCACCGGGCGGGACGGCTCATGGGGATCCCCGTGCTGGACCATCTGATCGTGGGAGACGGCCGCTACGTCAGCCTGCGCGAACACGGCGGTCCGTTCGTCCCGATCACGGATGCGCCGCGCCGGCCGCGGAGGGGAACCGGCGCGGACCGGGCCTGAGAGGAGTGTGAGGGGGGATGATCTTCAACGGCTTGTTCAGCCGGTTCACGCGGGACATGGGGGTGGATCTCGGCACCGCGAACACGCTTGTGTACGTGCGGCGCGAGGGCATCGTGCTCCGGGAGCCGTCGGTGGTGGCGCGCCGGGTCGACGGGGGCGAGGTGCTGGCGGTCGGCGACGAGGCCAAGAAGATGATCGGACGCACGCCGGGGGACATCATCGCCACGCGGCCGCTCAGGGACGGTGTGATCGCGGACTTCGACACCACGGCCTCGATGCTCTCGTACTTCATCAAGCGCGGGCTGCGCGGGCGCGGGTTCATGCGCCCGCGGGTCATCGTGGGCATTCCGAGCGGCGTCACGGAGGTGGAGAAGCGGGCCGTGGTCGACGCGACGCTGCAGGCCGGCGCGCGCGAGGCGTACCTCATCGAAGAACCGATGGCCGCCGCGATCGGCGCGGGGCTGCCGGTCTCGGAACCTGTGGGGAGCATGGTCGTGGACATCGGAGGCGGGACGACGGAGGTCGCGGTGATCGCGCTCGGAGGCATCGTGACCGCGCGCAGCATCCGGGTGGCCGGCGACGAGATGGACGAGGCCATCATTCAATACGCGCGCAAGGCATACAACCTCTTGATCGGGGAGCGCACCGCCGAAGACATCAAGATCAAGATCGGCTCCGCGTACCCGCAGAAGGAGGACCAGTCGATTGAGGTGCGCGGGCGCGACCTCGTCTCGGGCCTGCCGCGGACCGTGCGCATGACGGGCACCGAGATCCGGGAGGCGATGGCGGAGCCGATCGCCGCGATCGTCGAGGCGGTGAAGATGACGCTGGAGCGGACGCCCCCGGAGCTGGCCTCCGACATCGTCGACCGAGGGATCATCATGGCGGGCGGCGGCGCGTTGCTGCGCGGGCTGGAGCGGCTCCTGGCCGAGGAGACCGGCATGCCCGTCATGATCACGGAAGACCCGCTGAGCAGCGTCGTGCTCGGGACGGGGCGCGCGCTGGAAGAGATCGAGACGCTCAAGAAGGTCCTCATCACCAGTAAGAAGATGTAGCGCCACATGCTGTTCTTCACGCTGCTCCGGCACCGACGCCTCATCGTCTTCCTGACGCTCGGCATCGTGGCACTCGCCGTGCTGACGGCACAGGTCCGGACGCCGGAGCGGCGCCGGATCGGGTGGGCGGGCGCGGCCGTGGAGCTGGCAGTGGCCCCGGCCGCGGCGGTGTTGTCGCGCTTGAGCGGCAGCGTCGCCGGGGCCTGGTCGCTCCTGACCGAGATCGGCACGCTCCGCACCGAAAACGCCCGCCTGCGGGCCGAGGTTGGGCGGCTCCGCGAAGAGAACGCGCGGCTGCGTCCGGCCGCGCAAGAAAACGCGCGGCTCCGCGCGCTGCTCGGCTTCAAGGAGCAGCAGCCGTATCAAACCGCGGCGGGCCGCGTGATCGGACGGGACCCGAGCGACTGGTTCAGCACCGTGCTCGTCGATCGGGGAACGTTCGGCGGCGTGCGGCGCAACGACCCCGTGGTCACGAGCGACGGCCTGGTCGGGCACGTCATCGAGGCCGGCCCGACGTGGTCGCGGGTCCTCCTGCTGCCGGATCCGCGCAGCGCCGTCGGTGTGCTCGTGGTGCGCTCCCGCGAAGCCGGCGTGGTCGAAGGGCTGGGGCAGCCGCTCCTTCGCGTCAAGTACCTCGCGCGCGACGCGGACGTCCAGCCGGGGGACGAGGTGGTGACGTCCGGATTGGGCCAGATCTACCCGCCGAGCCTCGTCGTGGGGAGCGTCGTGCAGGTGGCGCGTGCCGCGGGCGACATGTTCGAGGAAGCGACCGTGCGGCCGTCCGCGGATCTCACGCACCTCGAAGAAGTGCTGGTCATCATCCGGGGCGGCGAATCGGTGGCCCGGTGACCCGCGTCGTCGCCTACGGCCTCCTCGCCACCGCCTCCCTCGCGCTCGAGGTCACGTGGCTCGCCGTGTTTCGGCCATGGGGGGCCGTCATCGATCCGTTGCTCGTGCTGGTCGTGAGCGCCGGTCTGCTGCGCGGGCCGGAAGTGGGCGCCGCTGCAGGCGCCGCGGCGGGGTGGATGCAGGACGTGGCAACGGGCGTGCCGCTCGGGTTGGGGATGCTTGGTAACCTGTGTGCCGGGTTTGGGGCGGGATTGGGCGAAGGCCGGATCTACCTCGAGGATGCGTGGCTTCCCGGGATCGCCGCCTTTGCCCTGACGGTCGTGCGCAACGCCGTCTGGATCGGCGCGGGGCACCTCGTCGGGCTCGTGGACGCCCCCGTCGCAGAGGCCCTGCGGGTGACGTTGCTGAGCGCATGCTATAATGGTTGTATCGCAATTCCGATGTTTCAATGGCTCCGCCGGCTCGACGGGAGGCTGGAGCGGCTGTCCGATCGGCCGCGGTAACAGCGGTCCCGGCGAACGCGGGCGTTACTCGTGACGTTGAGGTACGGCGAGACGTGGCGGACCCCGCCGGGGGGGCCACGGAGACGTAGCGCGGGCGCGACGGCCCGCCCTATCGGAGCGTGCGCGCCCCAGGCTGCCCCGCACCGTGTGAGGGGGGCGGGGTGGTGTGCCCGCGGAACCGCCGGAGGTCCGGGGTAGATGGACCACGAGACCTTCGAGCGGAGGCTCGTCGTCCTCTTCACCGCGGTGGTCGCCCTGCTCGCCGTGCTCTCCGTGCGGTTGTGGCAGGTGCAGGTCGTGCAGGGCGATTACTTCGCCCGTCTCGCGGACGAGAACCGCCTGCGTGTGACCAGCGTTGCCGCGCCCCGCGGGCTGATCGTCGACCGCGCCGGCCGGCCGCTCGTGGTCAACCGGCCTGCGTTCACGGTCGCGCTCATGCCGACCGAGATGGTGCGCCCCCACGAGGAGATCCCCCGCGTTGCCCGCTTTCTCTCGATGGATCCGGCCGAAATCCGGCAGCGGCTCGCCGCCGGGCGCGAGCGGCCGTTTGAGCCTGTGCGGCTCCGCCGGGACGTCCCGAAGGACGTGATCGCGGCGCTGGAGGAGAGCCGCATGGACCTGCCGGGCGTCCTGATCGAGATCGAGCCGGTGCGGGATTACCTGTACCGAGAGCTCGGCGCCCATATGCTGGGATATCTCGGCGAGATCGGCGACGCGGACCTGCGCCGGCTTCGGGCGGACGGCTACGAATCGGGTGATTTGATCGGCAAGGCCGGCGTGGAGCGCGTCTACGATCGATATCTGCGCGGGCGTAGCGGCGAGCTGCAGGCCGAGGTCGACGCGATGGGTCGCCTGTCTCGCACGCTGCGGACGATCCCGGCCGTTCCGGGCGACACGCTCGTGCTCGGCATCGATCTCCCCATGCAGCAGGCCGCGGAGGCGGCGCTCGGCAACCGGCTCGGCGCCGTCGTCGCCATGGACCCGCAGACCGGGGCCGTGGAGGCGTTCGTCAGCCACCCCGCGTTCGATCCCGACCTGTTCTCCACCGGCATCCACGCCCGCGACTGGAATGCGCTCCTGCACGATCCCCGGCAACCCCTGATCGATCGCGCGGCGCAGGCCGGGTATCCCACCGGGTCGGTCTTCAAGATCGTCACCGCGACCGCGGCGTTGGAGTTGGGTCTCGTCAACGCCGACACGGGCTTCTACGACCCGGGATACTACAATCTCAACGGGCGGATCTTCCACGACAATGAGAATGAGGCGTTCGGTCACCTGAGCTTCCTGCAGGCCATCGCCGTCTCCTCGAACGTCGTGTTCTGGACCATCGGCCGGGCCGTGGGGCCCGAGCACATCTCCGAGTACGCGCACCTGTACGGGCTGGGGACGCGCACGGGGGTGGACCTACCCGATGAGATCGCGGGCGTCGTGCCCGACCCCGCCTGGAAGCGGCGCGTGTACCACCAGCCGTGGTACGGCGGCGACACGCTCAACACCGCGGTGGGCCAGGGGTACGTGCTGGTCACGCCGATCCAGGCGGCGCGCATGGTCGCCGCCGTTGCCAACGGCGGGACGCTCGTCACCCCGCACATCGCCGTGGAAATTCGCGCGCCGACGGGCCAGATCGTGGAGCGCATCGCCCCACCGCCGGCCGGCCGGGTCCCGCTCAGCCCGCAGACGCTGGCGACGCTGCGCACCGGATTGGCGGCCGTCGTCACGCGCGGCACCGCCACGTCGATTCAGATCCCAGGACTGGCGGTCGCAGGCAAGACCGGCACGGCGGAGAGCGGCCACGGCAAGCCGTACGCGTGGTTCGTGGGGTACGCGCCGGCGGATGATCCCAAGGTCGTCGTCGTCGCGATGGTGGAAAACGCCGGGTACGGCGCCGAGTTCGCCGCCCCGATCGTGCAGCGCGTGCTGGAGGTCGCCTTTGGCATGACGCCTCCGGCCCAGCCCGGAGACCCCAAGCCGTGAGCACGGCCACCGCGGCGGCGCCCACCGCGCTCGACGCCCCGCAGGCGCGCCGGCGGAGGCTCGTCCGCAACCTGGATCCGCTGCTCCTCGCGTCGACCGCGGTGCTCGTGGCGTTCGGGCTGCTCATGGTCTACAGCACGACGCGGTCCATGCCGCACCCTCTGGCATACACCCGCAGCCAGATGCTCCACCTCCTGATCGGCGTCGGGGTAGGGATCGTGCTCGTCGCCGCGGATTACCGGACGCTCGCCTCCGGGTGGCGCTGGCTGTACGTCGCGAACCTGCTGATGCTCGCCGCGGTGCTGGTCATCGGGCGCAGCAGCCTGGGCGCGCAGCGCTGGATCCCGCTCGGGCCGTTCGGACAGTTTCAGCCCTCAGAGCTCGCGAAACTCGTCATCGTGATCACGCTCGCCAAGCACATGGCCGACCGTCCCGGGCCGTACCGCTCCGTCGTAGATCTCATGCCCTTTCTCATCCACGTGGCCATCCCGATGGTGCTGATCTTCCGGCAGCCGGATCTCGGGACGGCGCTGGTGTACGGCGCGATCTTTGCCGGGATGCTGTTCGCCGGCGGGGCGCGCCGCCGGGATCTCGCCGCGCTCGGGGCCGCGGCGTGCCTCGTGTCGCCCGTGCTGTGGCACTTCCTCAAGGAGTACCAGCGCCGGCGGCTGATGGTGTTCCTCGATCCGGCGCTCGATCCGCGCGGCGCCGGGTACGGCATCATCCAGTCCAAGATCGCCGTCGGCAGCGGGCTGATGTGGGGCAAGGGCCTGTTTGCCGGTACGCAAAACCTGCTGCAGTTCGTGCCCGAGCACCACACGGACTTCATCTTTTCGGTCATCGGCGAGGAGCTGGGCTTCGTGGGCGGCCTGGCACTGCTCGCCCTGTTCTTGATCTGGCTGTGGCGCGGGGTCCGCGCCGCCGCGGTGGCGCGCGACCGGTTCGGGGCGCTGGCGGCCGTCGGGATCGTGTCGATGGTGGCGTTTCACGTGTTCGTCAACGTGGGCATGACCGTCGGCATCATGCCCATCACCGGGATTCCGCTGCCGTTTATCTCTTATGGGGGGAGCGCATTGATGACGATGCTGTGGGCGACGGCGCTGCTGCTCAACATCGGGATGCGGCGCCAAAAGATCCTGTTCTAGCGGCCCGCCGCCCCGCAAAGGAGTTTGGAGACGATGGGGAAGGACATTCTCGCTAACGTGGACCCGTTCGAGGCGCGCGTCGCTGTGCTGGAGGACGGCCGCCTGACGGGCATTTTCCTCGAGCGCAGCCAGCCGCTCGCGGGCAACGTGTACAAGGGGCGGGTCGCCAGCGTGCTCCCGGGGATGGAGGCGGCGTTCGTCGACATCGGCCTGGAGCGCAACGCGTTTTTGCACGTCACGGATATCCGGTCGAGCCGGATCGAGCCCGAAACCGGCGACGAGCTCGAGGACCGCATCGGCCGCGGTACGATCGCGGACCGGCTGCGCGTGGGTCAGGAGATCCTCGTGCAGGTGACCAAGGAGCCGCGGGGGACCAAGGGCGCCCGCGCCACGACGTACGTCGCGCTGCCCGGGCACCACGTGGTCCTGATGCCGACCGTGACCGGGGTCGGGGTCAGCCGCCGCATCGACAGCGAACCGGAGCGCAAGCGCCTCCGCGCCGCGGCGGAGCGGTTGCGCCCGGACGGCATGGGCCTGATCGTACGGACGGCGGCGGAAGGCGTGGCGGAACACGACCTCGGCGACGATGTGCGCTTCCTCGAACGGGTGTGGGCCAAGATCACGGACGCCGCCGCGACGAGCCGCGCGCCCGCCGTGCTCTATCAGGATCTCGGGCTGATCCAGCGGGTGGTGCGGGACCTGTTCACCGGCGACGTGGACCGCTTCATCCTGGACTCCGCGGAGGAGTACGAGCGGGTCCAGGACCTTGTCGGCGCGTTCGGGGGGGAGCTGCGCGACCGGGTGCAGCTCCACCGGGGACCGGAACCGATCTTCGACGCGTACGGCGTGGAGCGGGAGATCGAGCGCGCGCTGCACCGCAAGGTGTGGCTGCGGAGCGGCGGGTACCTCGTCTTCGACCGGACGGAGGCCGCGACCGTCATCGACGTCAACACCGGCAAGTACGTGGGCAAGACGGACCTCGCGAGCACGATCCTGCGCACGAACCTCGAGGCGGCGGACGAGATCGCGCGTCAGATCCGCCTCCGCGACATCGGCGGCATCATCCTCGTCGACTTCATCGACATGGAGACAGAGAAGCACCGGCGCCGGGTGCTGGCCGCGCTCCACGACGCCGTCCGCGCGGACCGCACCAAGATGCACGTCATCGATCTCACGCAGCTCGGCCTCGTCGAGATCACGCGCAAGCGCGTCTACCAAGATTTGGAAGAGCTGATGCGGATGCCGTGCCCGTACTGCGAGGGGCGCGGACGCGTTCTGTCGCCGGAGAGCGCGGCGGTGCGCGCCGGGCGCGAGCTGCGGCGCGCGGCGGCGACCGCCCGCGGCCGGGCGCTGGTCGGGTATGTGCACCCCGAGGTGGCCCGCATCATGGAGGAGCACGCGGAGTGGCTGCAGGCGTTGAGCGACGATCGCGGCAAGACAATCGCCGTGCGCGCGCGGCCGGGCATGCACCTCGACCGGATCGTCGTGGCCCAGGGCGACGACCTGGCGGCTGCGGAGCGGGCCGCTACCAACGGACAGGCGGCGAAGGCCGCGCAGGTCCTCTGGCTGGATCCGATCCACGGCGAGGGGCTGGACCTGCCCGAGGACGAGGTGCGGGAGCACGGGATCGTGGGCGCGGGAGGCTCCGAGGCGCTGCCGTCCGGATGGCTCGGCCGCCTGTGGCGTCTCATCACGTCCGGGCCGGGACGACGGGTCGCGCGGGGCGCCGGGCCGCACGCGCCGGCCAATCCGGCCGGCGCGGGGCGCACGCCGGGTCGTTGACACCCCCGGGGTCGCATGCTACGATTTCCGGGTCGTAATAAGAGGGTGGGGGCGCGGTATGTACGCGGTGATCGAAGTCGGCGGCAAGCAGTTGCGGGTCGAGACCGGGCAGGTGGTGGAGCTGGACCGCGTCGCGGGCGATCCGGGCGCGGAGGTGTCGCTGGGCCGCGTTTTGATGGTCGTGGACGGCGACACCGTGACCTGCGGCGCACCCGAGGTCTCGGGCGCCGGCGTGGTCGCGACCGTGCTCGGCCACTTCCGAACCCGCAAGCTGCTCGTCGGGAAGTTCCGGCCGAAGAAACACTACCGGCGGCGGGTCGGGCACCGGCAGCCCCGGAGCCGGCTGCGGATCGAGCGCGTCACGGCCGGGCAGGAGGGCTAGCGTGGCGCACAAGAAAGGCGGCAGCAGTTCCAGGAACGGGCGCGACAGCAACGCGCAGCGCCTGGGCATCAAGCGGTTTGGGGGGGAAGTCGTCTCCGCGGGCTCGGTGCTCGTCCGGCAGCGCGGCACCCGGTATCATCCCGGGCGCAACGTCGGGCTCGGCAGGGATGACACGCTGTTTGCGCTGGCTGCCGGCGTGGTTCGATTTGAGCGGCGCGGCCGCGACGACCGGCAGGTGTCGGTGGATCCAGCGCGGGCGTAGGCAGTCGGTTCCGGTACGGCCTCGGGCTCGTCAGGCCCGAGGCCTTTTTGTCTCGGTGGGCAATGTTTATTGACCGGGCGCGCATCTACGTGAAGGCGGGTAACGGCGGCAACGGCTGCGTGGCGTTTCGCCGGGAGAAGTTCGTGCCCAAGGGCGGTCCATCGGGCGGCGACGGCGGCCGCGGGGGCAGCGTGACGCTGCGGGCGGACGTCGAGCTCAACACGCTCCTGCCGTTTCGGTACCGGCGGCTGTTCAAGGCCGGCCGGGGGGCGCACGGTGAAGGGAGCGCGCGGGCGGGCCGCTCCGGCCGGGATCTCGCGATCGCCGTGCCGCCAGGCACGGTCGTGCTGGATGAGGCCACGGGCGACCGCCTCGCCGACCTCGTGGCCGCGGGGCAGGAAGTCGTCGTCGCGCGCGGCGGCCGGGGCGGGCGCGGCAACGCGCACTTCGCGACGCCGACGCGCCGCGCTCCGCGCACCGCCGAGCCCGGCACGCCGGGCGAGGAGCGGTGGCTGCTGTTGGAGTTGCGCCTGCTCGCCGATGTGGGGCTCGTCGGCCTGCCCAACGCCGGTAAGTCCTCGCTGCTGGCGCGGATCTCCGCGGCGCGGCCCAAGGTCGCGGACTATCCGTTTACGACGACGGAGCCGGTCCTCGGCACGGTCCCGCTGCCCGGGGCGCCCGGGATCGTCGTCGCCGACATCCCCGGATTGATCGAGGGCGCCCACCGCGGCGCCGGGCTGGGGCACGAATTTCTCCGGCACATCGAGCGCACGCGTGTGCTCGTTCACGTCGTCGATCTGAGCGCGGCGGATCCAGAGGCGGCGGTCGCTACCGTGGAGCGCGAGCTGGAGCTGCACGCGCCCGAGCTGACGACGCGCCCTGTCGTGGTCGCGGCCAACAAGATCGACCTGCCGGACGCGCGCGCGCGGCAGGAGCGGTTCGCGGCGGCGATGGCCGCCCGAGGCCGCATCGCGGTGCCGATCTCAGCCGCCACCGGGGAAGGTGTCGCTGCGCTGCTTCGAGCGATGCTCGCGCAGCTGCAGGCGGCCCCGGCCAGGCCGGGCGGCCCGGAGGAGGCGCACCCCGCGGCTCGGAACACCGCGGGCCAACCCGGAGCGGGCGAACGCGGCACCGCGCATGTCTGGTGATGGCCATGGCGAGACGGACGTGACGAGAATCGGGGTCATGGGCGGCACCTTTGACCCGGTACACTACGGGCACCTGGTGACGGCCGGGGAGGCGCACTGGCAGTTCGGACTCGACGTGGTCTTGTTTGTTCCCAACCGCCATCCGCCGCACAAGGACCCCCACGACGTGTCCAGCCCCGAGCACCGCTATCTGATGACGTTTCTCGCCACGGCGACTCACCCGCGGTTCATGGTGTCGCGAATCGAGATCGATCGCCCCGGGCCCTCGTACACGATCGACACGATCCGGGAGCTGGGGCGCGCGTATCCCGGCGGCGAGTTCTTCTATATCACGGGCGCCGACGCGCTCGGACAGATCCTGCGCGGCGAGTGGCGGGATGCGGAGGAGCTGCTGCGGCTCTGTCACTTCATCGGCGCCAGCCGGCCGGGCTACTACCTCGACCTCGCGCAGTGGTCGGCGGCGCACCACCACGCCGGGCCGCACCTGCACAATATTCACACGATGGAGATTCCGGCCATGGCGATCAGCAGCACCGACATTCGGAACCGCGTGCGGGAGGGCCGGCCGATCACATATCTTGTCCCGGAAGCGGTGGAGCAGTACATCGTCAAGCACAACCTGTACACGGAGGCACGGGCGCCGCTTCGCGGGAGGACGGGCTAGTGGAGGCACGGCGAAAGGCGCTGCTGGCGGCGGCCGCCGCGGAGTCCAAGCAGGCGGGCGACGTTCTCGTCCTGGATCTGCAGGAGCACAGTCCCGTCACCGACTTTTTCGTGATCGGGAGCGGCAGCAACCGGGTCCAGATCAAGGCGATTATGGAAGCCGTCGAGGAGGCGTTGGAAGCGTCCGGGGAGCACGCGCACCGCGCGGAGGGGCGGCGCGACGCCCGGTGGGTGCTGCTCGACTTCGGCGACGTGGTCGTCCACATCTTCGATCCGCGGGAGCGGGCCTTTTACAACCTCGAGCGGCTGTGGGGCGATGCGCCCATCGTGGAGCGCTAGATCGGGCCTATGGACCTGCGTGTCCCTTGTCGCTATAATACGAGCGTTCCGCGTCTGTACGTGCGTGGGGCTGTAGCTCAGCGGGAGAGCGCCTCTTTGGCGTAGAGGAGGTCGAGGGTTCAATTCCCTCCAGCTCCACCACCCTCAAGAATTCGAACCGATGCACACCTGGCCGTTGTCGGACGGCGTTTCCAGTAGCGCGAGAGCATTGAGCGACGATCGGGCGATGTAGTAGGGCCGCCCGATATCACCGCGTGTCGGTTCGAGGCGAAGCTGGCTCGCGCCGACCACACGCAGCGCTGGAAGCCGCGCAGGGTCGGCAACTCCGCGTGGGAAACAGCCGGTGGGCGGACGAAAAAACACGCGTGCCGACCGCAGCGCTGTTTGGCGAAGACCTGCACGTCACGTCGGCAAGCCGCGGAACCATCGCCTTTCTGCCGGGCGGCGGCCTCAGCGGCTGGTCATGGCGAGCGGTGGCCGAATTGCTCCCCGAGTATCGTTCACTTCTCGTCGATCTCCCCGACCACGGACAGAGCGCTAACGTAGGGCCATTCACGATCGAGTTTGCCGCGAGGATGGTCGCCGAGGTGATCAGGAAACGCGTGGGGCGTAACGTCCACGTCGTTGGTCTTTCCCTCGGTGCGCAGGTCGCCGTCCAACTGACTGCGAGCGCGCCGGACGTCGTGGCAAGCGCCTTCGTCACGGGTTGCACCGTGCGCTCCCTGCCGATTCCAGGGCTCCGATCCCGGCGTCTCCTCAAAGCGCTTGCGGGCCTGTATGTTCCATTGCGAACGGTCGCCCGGCTTGTCCGGGCGCAGGCGCACGCCATCGGCGTGCCACCCGAGCATCTCGAAGATTTCGCCGCAGACGTTCGCATGTTCTCTCCGGGGGCACTTGCGCGCATCGTGTCAGAGAACCAGGCGTTTCGTATTCCACCGGAGCTCCACCGGGTCGAGATTCCCGTTCTGATCGCCGTTGGCGAGAAGGAGCCGCGAGTGGTGAAGGACTCTGCCGGGGACCTTTTTCACGCACTTCGCAATGCGAGAGCGTACGCTGTGCAAGGACGGACGCATCCCTGGCCGGTCGGCGACGCGCGACTATGCGCCGACGCGATTCGAGCGTTCCTGACCGGCGGTCCGATGCCGCCTGCGTTCGAGCCCATAAGACTCGAGCGCGGTTCTCCGTAGAAGTACCCATCCGCGCGCGCCAGCGCCTGGCCATGGCGAATTACGCGTGCGTACCGGACCAGGGCCGGAACCCCCTGGGGGGATCTCGCGAACACTGCTGGAGAACCCCGAAGGGGTGCGACTGTATCTCCGACGTCACGGTCCTGCGGCGCGCACCACGGAGGGAGGCGGGGATGGGCGCGTCACACGCGGTTCCTGCAGCCGTTCTACACGTTTCCGGCGTTTTGGCCCTACTGGGTGTATTTCGACCTCGACGCACCACCGCTTTACTGAGACGTTCACGGAGGCGCCGCCGCCATGGACCTCGCCAAGATCCGCTCGCAGTTTCCGATCCTCAGCGAGCTGACCTACCTCGACCACAGCGCGCTCGGGCCGCTTTCGCTGTCGGTCCGGCAGGCCGCCGCCGAAGCGCTGGCTCTGCAGGGCGAGGGATCGGTCGGCGCACAGCGCCTCGCCGCGGCCGTCGACGTCCTCAAGGAGAAGATCGCGCGGCTCATCGGCGCCTCACCGCAGGAAATCGCCCTGACCCGCAACACCGCGGAAGGCCTGAGCGCGGTGGCCGCCGGGCTGCCGTGGCGTGAGGGCGACCGCGTCGTCACCGACAACATCGAGTTTCCTGCGAACGTCTACCCCTGGCTCAACCTCAAGGCGCGCTACGGCGTCGAGACGTACTTCGTACCCGCCCGCGACGGCCGGGTGGTGGTGGACGACCTGATCGCCGCCTGCGACGCGCATACCCGCCTCGTCGCCGTGAGCTTCGTTCAGTTCTCCAACGGGTTTCGCGTGGATCTCGACCGCCTCGGCGCCTACTGTCGCGGTCGCGGCATCTACCTCTGCGTCGACGGGATTCAAGGTCTCGGCGCCGTGCCGCTCGACGTGTCCGCCACGCCGGTCGACTTCCTGGCGTCCGGCGGCCACAAGTGGCTGCTGGGCCCGCTCGGGCTCGGGTTCCTGTACCTGCGCCGAGACGTCCAACGCGTGGTGTGGCCCGCGGAGGTCGGGCACCACTCGGTGGAGCAAGATCCAGACCACTACACTCACTACAACCTCACTTTCCGCCCGACCGCAGAGAAGTTCGAGGCGAGTGCGCCCAATTTCGCTGGGGTGTTCGGGCTCAGCGCCTCGCTCGACCTGTTCCACACGGTCGGCCTTGACGCAGTCGCCGCGCGCGTGGTCGCGCTGACCGATCGGCTCTGCGAGGGGCTCGCCGCACGCGGGTACCGGCTGCGCTCCCCGCGCGGACCGTCCGAAAAGTCCGGGGCCGTGACCTTCGTGAGCGCCCGCCACGCCTCGGCGGACCTCCACGCGCGCCTGCGGGAGGCCCGGATCGTGACGAGCCTGCGGGAAGGCGCGGTTCGCGTCTCGCCCCACTTCTACAACACCGAGGCGGAGATCGACCGATTCCTCGCCACGCTGCCGCGCGACAGATAATATGCCTTGACAAGTATATACGTTCTGGAGTATGCTCGGGCCATGGAATCTGCCTTCGAAATCATTGCGGAGCCGAATCGCCGGGCGATCTTGAGCCTCCTGGTCTCCTCGCAGCGGTCGGTGGGGGAGATCGAGCGTCAGCTCCGGCTGCCACAGCCGACCGTGTCCAAGCACCTGCGAGTGCTGCGCGAAGCGGGTTTCGTCGAATCCACGGTCGACGCCCAGCGCCGGCTCTACCGACTGAAGCCGGAATCACTTCGGGAGGTGTATGACTGGCTGGCGCCGTTCCGCCGGTACTGGTCCACGCACGTCGATGCGCTCGAACGCCACCTCGACCGCATGGATCAGTCAACATCACCACAAGGCAAGACACCGAGAAAGCGGCGCAGTCCAAACCGCGAAACGTGACCAAGGAGGGCCACATGAAGATCAAGTTGACGAGCGTATACGTGGACGACCAGGACAAGGCCCTGCGCTTCTATACCGAGGTGTTGGGCTTTGCCAAGAAGGCCGATTTCAGTCAGGGCTCATTTCGCTGGCTGACCGTGGCTTCGCCCGAGGAGCCGGACGGCAGTCAGCTGCAGCTGGCGCTGAACAACAACCCCGCGGCCAAAGCGTATCAACAGGCCATCTTTCAACAGGGCCAGCCCGCGCTCATGTTCTACACCGACGACATCAAGGGCGACTACGAGCGGATCAAGGCCCGCGGCGCCGAGTTCAAGATGCCGCCCACCGATGTAACCGGTTCGACCATTGCGATGCTGAACGACACCTGCGGCAATCTCGTTCAGCTCGTCCAGCTACGCTATTGAGCGGGCGAACGGGTAGATGACCGATCGCGATCGGTACCCGGCGGATCTCGCCGCGCTGGATGATGCGGTCGAGGCCAAGCTTTCAACCATCGTGTGCACGGTCGCGGGCTGATGGCGCGCCGTATCCGCGGCGGCAGGGGGAAGAGGAGAAGACAGATGAGCGCTCGCACGCAGTACGCGCCGGGTCCGGCCCGCGGGGCCGAGGTACGAAAGGCCGGAGACGACTGGACGCTCGTTCTCGTCAGAGAATTGCGCCACGCACCGGAAACGGTCTGGCGCGCACTCACCGACCCTGCGCATTTGCGCGAGTGGGCGCCCTTCGACGCCGACGGGAGCCTGGATACGGTCGGTGCCACGGTGAAGTTGTCGACGGTCGGGACGCCGACGCCGCAGGTCTCCGAGACCACGGTGAAGCGGGCCGAAGCGCCGAGGCTGCTCGAGTACACCTGGGGTGGCGGCGACCTTCGCTGGGAGCTCGAGCCGCTCGGCAGCGGCACGCGACTCACGCTCTGGCACAACATCCATCGCCGCTTCGTCTCGTGGGGCGCCGCGGGGTGGCACATCTGCTTCGACGTCCTTGAGCGGCTCCTCGCGGGTGAGCCGATTGGACGCATCGCCGGTGCGGAGGCCATGACCTTCGGCGGCTGGCAGCGATTAATCGCCGAGTACGCCAAGCAACTCGGCGTTGAGCCCCCCAGTTCGCCGTCCAGCGCGCCGAAGCGTTGACGCGCAGGAGGAGGTTCGGCTGACCGAGGGCTACTCTCAGCAAGACCGAAGCATCGACGTAGGCGATCACCGGTAGCTTTGTCGTTCTTCAAGCAGCAGGTCCACGACATCGCCGCGAAGCCGCAGAGGTTTGGGCAGAGGCCCGCGATTGAGTTGCTGCAACCTGATCCGCGCGAACCCGGGCGCTGCGCGAGCAGGAGAGGGCTCGGGTACTGCCAAACGATACCGCAGGGCCGCCAGCTCGGTCGAGATCATGTCATCCGTCGATATGCGTCACGAGCGTCGGAGCGTTCGCATGAATGACCATCAGCCGGCTCATCACCACGCTGAGCACCACGGGGCGCACGACCACCACGGCGGCCACGAGCATCAGGCGGTGCCCTCGGACCTCGCCCTCCGGGTGAAAGCCCTCGAGTCGCTGTTGGTCGACAAAGGGCTCGTGGATCCGGCCGGGCTGGATGCCCTGGTGGACATGTACGAGCACAAGATCGGACCCCGCAACGGCGCCCGCGTTGTCGCGCGGGCGTGGGTAGACTCCGCGTACAAGAAGCGCCTCCTCACAGACGGCACGGCGGCAATCGCGGAACTTGGATACGGCGGCACCCAGGGCGAGCACATGCGCGTGGTGGAGAACACGCCGGCCGTCCACAATCTCATCGTGTGCACCTTGTGCTCCTGCTACCCGTGGTCGGTGCTGGGCCTGCCGCCCGTGTGGTACAAATCGGCGGCCTACCGCTCGCGGGCGGTGATCGATCCTCGCGGGGTGCTCCGCGAGTTCGGACTCGAGCTCGCAGACAATGTGGAAGTGCGCGTGTGGGACAGCACGGCCGAGCTACGCTATCTCGTGCTGCCTGAGCGGCCCGCACACAGCGAGCACCTGAGCGAGGACGAGCTCGCGGCGCTCGTCACGCGTGACGCCATGGTCGGCGTCGCGACAGTGACGATCCCCCCGGCGGCCGTGCAATCATGAACGGCGTGCACGACATGGGCGGTTTGCACGGCATGGGTCGGATCCGGTATGAGCGCGATGAGCCCGTGTTTCATGAGCCGTGGGAGGGACGGGTCTTCGCGCTGAACCTCGCCATGCGGGCGTGGCGCAAGTGGAACATCGACGCGGGCCGCTACGAGATCGAGCTCATTCCCCCGGCCGAGTACCTGTGCATGAGCTACTACGAGCGATGGTTCGCGCGGCTCGTGGAGCTCATGGTCAAGACCGGTCTGGTCGCGCGGGAGGAGGTGGCCGCGGGGAGACCAGCGCCGGGCACGGCCAAGGCTGAGCCGCCGCTCACGGCTGCGCGCGTGTCGTCGATGACCCGAACGGGATCGGCTGCGAGCCGCGATCTGCCGGTCGCCCCGCGCTTTCGCGTCCATGACCGCGTGCGTGCCCGCATGATGCATCCCCAGGGGCATACACGCCTGCCGCGCTATGTCCGCGGCAGGGTCGGTACGGTGGAGCGCGATCAGGGGATCTACGTATTTCCCGATTCCAATGCGCTGTTTGCGGGGGAGCGCCCGCAGCACGTGTACTCCGTCCGCTTTGCCGCGCGCGAGCTGTGGGGAGACCAGGCCTCCGCGCGCGACGCCGTCTACCTCGATCTGTGGGATGAGTACCTTGAAGCGGCCTGATCGGCCGTCCGAGGCCGGGCATCCCGCACCGCCTCGTCTCCCCCGGGACACGGACGAGCGGACGTTCGCCGAGCCGTGGGAGGCTCAAGCGTTCGCGTTGGCCGTGACGCTCGCCGATCGTGGCTACTTTTCGTGGACCGAGTGGTCGGCGGCGCTCGGGGATGAGCTCCGGACGGCCACCGGTCGTGGTGAGCCGGATGACGGATCGCACTACTATCGGCACTGGCTCGCGGTGCTGGAACGGCTCGTCGCCGCCAAGGGGCTCGCCGACCCGCAGGCCCTGCGGTTGCGGAAGGAGGCGTGGGCCGAGGCTTATCGCCGTACGCCGCACGGGAAGCCGGTGGAGCTACACCCTTCCGGGGCCGAGGAGTCGCGCCCGCGCTGACGACGTTTTGTGGGGTGGTGGCATGGCAGCGGTCCATATCGCCAGGGTTCGCGTGTATCAAGACAAGCGGCCGAACCGTCGCGCCTACATCGGGGGCTTCCCTGAGCCCGTCCGCTACGGGGTGAACACCGGGGTCAAGGCCTTTTACGGGCTGGAGCCGGAGGAGGAGCTACCGAGCACGCTCGACCATCTGGTCGGGGCAGCGGCGGGGTGACTTACCGGCACCCTCGCGGGCGCGCTGGAGGCGCGCGGGATCCCAAGCTTTCCCGACAAACTCTGGACCGAAGCGGAAGGGACGATCGAGGCGCCGGATCGCGTGATGCGTGTCACGGAGATCCGGGTCAGGTACCACCTGGTGATTCCCCGCGGCAAGCGCGAGGAAGCGGAGCGTGCGCTGGCCGTGTTCGAGCGCGGGTGCCCGGTGGCGCAGACGCTCAAGGGGTGCGTGCGGATCACGCATGCCTCGGAGATCGTCGAAGAGGACACCCCCTAGGCTCCGGGGTGGTCCACGATGGTGCGCCCGCCGTGCGGGCGCGCTAGGTCACGGCGCGTCGTTGGCGTCGTCCCCGGCGATCCGGTAGCCGGCCGGAGGCGTTGCGGCGAGCAGGTGCCGGACGAAGTAGTCCCAGCGGCGCCGGACAAAGTACGGGTCGCTCGTGCAGCTGTGCGGCCGGTTCGGCAGGATCAGGAGATCGAAGTCTTTGTTCGCCGCGACGAGCGCGTCCACGACCTGCAGCGTCGAGGCCGGATGCACGTTCTCGTCCATTTCGCCGTGCACGAGCAACAGCTTGCCCGCGAGCCGGTGCGCCAGCGTGACGTTGGACTGCTCCCGGTAGTGGTCGCCCGCCGGCAGCCCCATATAGCGCTCCACCCACGACGCCTTGTCCAACCGGTGGTCGTGATTGCCCGCCGACGAGACCGCCACCTTGTAGAAGTCCGGGAACACGAGCATGGCATGCAACGACGCATAGCCGCCCGCGGAGTGGCCGTAGATCCCCACGCGATCCAGGTCGAGGTAGGGATACCGCGCCGCCAGCTGCCGGATCGCCGCCACGTGGTCCGCGATGCCGCCGTCCCCGAGCGCCCGGTACGACCGCTCGCCGAATGCTTTCGACCGGAACGGCATGCCGAGCCCGTCGATCATGACCACGGCAAAGCCTAGCTCCGCGAGCGCGTGTGCGTGCCACAGATCGCGAGACTTGTTCGGCACGGCGCCCGTCGACGAATAACCCCCGAACGACGTCGGCGCCTGATTCGTCTGGGGACCCGCATAGATGCTGTCCAGCACCGGTAGCGTGCCGGTCGCCGCGGCGTCGAAGTTCGACGGGCGGATCAGGACTCCGTAGATGTCCGTCACGCCGTCGCGGCCCTTGACGCGGAAGCGCTCCGGGGGCGTCCAGCCGCCCTCGCGCAGGTCCTGTGCATCGCCCCGTTCGAGCTCGCAGATGATCCCGCCGTCCGCCGCGCGCAGGACGGCGACCGGCGGCTGCTCGACCCGCGAAAAGGAATCCACGAGGCAAGCGCCGGACGGCGCAAAGCTGATCTCATGCGTCGCGTCTTCGGGCGTCAACAGGAGCGGCGGCTCCCCGTCGAGGCCCGCGCGGTATAGATGGTTGAAGTACGGGTCGCGCCCGGGTTCGCGCCCCACGGCCGTGAAGTAGACACAGCCCCGGCTGTCGTCGACATGCACGATGTCCGTCACGGTCCACGCGCCCGCTGTGACCTGCCGCCGGAGCGCCCCGGTCGCGCCATCGTAGAGGTAGAGATGCCCCCAGCCATCGCGATCCGCATACCATAGGACGCCGTCGCGGCACACCCGGACCACCGGCGCCCCGCCGTGCGCGGGGTGGGGATCGATCGCGCCCTCGGCGCGCTCTTCCACCAGGACGCGACAGGTTCCGGAGGCGGCGTCGATGACGGTGAGGCGGTACGAGGTGTACCCGCGGCCTCGCGTCACGGCGTAGACTTTGGTTGCGTCTGTGCTCCACCAGATCCAGCCCGGGCGCAGCGGAGAGCCGTAGTAGAGTAGCGGGATGCCCTCGCCGTCCACCACGCGCGACGAGCCGCTCTCCACGTCGAAGATCACGAGCTCGGCCACCGGCACCGGCTCGTCGCCGGGGAGCGGATACGCGTACGAGTGCAGGACGGGCCGCCGGCTGCCGTTTCTCGGGACGGCTTGGATCAGATGGTACATGCCGGCGCGACGCCGGTCGACCCGGTAGGAAAGGACGCGCCGGCTGTCGGGCGACCAGAGCACCGCCGTGGCCGGCGCCGGGTCGGCCACGGGGATGCCGGCATCACCGAGCGGGGACCGCAGCGGGGTCCCGTAAGCTTGATCGGGCCGACCGTCCGTTGTGAGCGCCCGCGTCTCGCCCGTCGCCGACCTCACGAGGAGATTGTGGTGCTCGATGACCGCGGTCCAGCGGCCGTCGGGCGATCTTGCGCCGTCGTCCGGCAGGGCGTCCCCCAACCGCTCACACGCCCCGCTCCGGACATCGTAGGCCCAGCGGACGGGCCCCACGTCGAACTCAACGACCCCGCCGTCGCCCACGATCCGGATGCGCTCGAACGGCAACGCCCGGGACCCGCAGGGAGAGCCGGACGCCCGCGCGAGCGCATCCGCGAGGCGGGCGTGGTCGAAGGCCGGCTCGCGGATGCCGCGGCGCGGATCGACGAGCATGAATCGCATGCCCGTCCGTGTTCGGACGCGATACCAGAACCGCACGCCGTCGTCGAGCCAGTGGGGCTCCACGAGCATCCCGAACAGCGAGCGGCGCACGCGCCACGGCAGAAAGCGCTCGGCGCGCGCGTACACGCCGGCGGCCAGCGCCGGGGGCGCGGTGTTGCCCCGGTGTGCCGTCATCGATCCTGTGGCACCGGTCGGGTTTGCGTCTCGCCACGCCGCGTCGCGCGGCGCGCGATCGCCGTATGCGCATTGCACGAAGCGGTTGGCACGATGACGGGGTCCTTTGGTGTGTTTGGATCCTTCCCTACGATAGACGGGAGCGTGACCGTTGTAAAGCTGGCGCCAGTCAGAGGAGCGGCGCTGAGATTCTTTCGATACAGGATCCAGAGCGGCGGCTATCATAACACTACCCGGAGAGCACCGCCGTTCGCGGTGGTGCATCCGCCGGGCCCGCACCGAGGGTCTCGGCCGGCTGCGCGCGTGTCAGGAGGCAAGGCGTGTGGAGTTATTTCCTCAGACGTCTTCTGCTTTCGGTCCCGACGGTGCTCGGAGCGGTAACGCTGGTGTTCTTCGTCATGCGCGTGGTCCCCGGAGACCCGGTCGCGTTGTTGATCCCGCCCGACACGCCCGGCCCGAGCACCGCCGCGGTGGCCGCGAGAATCCGCCACGAGTTCGGTTTCGACCGGCCACTGTACGAGCAGTACGCGGTGTACCTGCGTCAAATGGCGAGCGGGGATTTCGGTCGCTCGATCCGGCAGAACACGCTCGTGTCCGCGGACCTCGGGTTCCGGGTGCCGAACACGCTGGAGCTCGGGATCCCCGCGTTCGTGCTGTCGGTCGTCCTCGGCATCGTGCTGGGCACGGTGTCGGCGGTGCGCCGCGGCACGTGGATGGACGGCGCCGCGATGGCGAGCGCGCTGTTCGGCGTGTCCGTGCCCGACTTCTGGCTGGCGCTCATGCTCATCCTCGCCCTCGCCCTGTGGGTGCCGCTACTCCCTCCGTCGGGATGGGGCGGCCCGGCCTACACCGGCGCGGGCCTGCGTCACCTGATCCTTCCCGCCGTGGTGCTGGCCTTTGGAAGCGCCGGCGCGCTTGCGCGGTACACACGGTCCAGCATGCTGGAGGTGATCAACCACGACTACGTGCGCACGGCGCGGGCGAAGGGGCTCCGCGAGTCTGCCGTGATCCTCAGGCACGTCCTTCGCACGTCGTTGCCGACCATCATCACGCTGCTCGGATTGGGATTCGGCCGGGTGCTGGGCGGCACGGTCATTGTGGAGACCGTGTTCGGATGGCCCGGTGTTGGGCGGTATCTGGTCAGCGGCATCAACGGCCGAGACTATCCGGTTGTGCAGGCGACGGTGCTGCTCGTCGCGGTGTCGTTTGTTATGGCCAATCTGCTGACAGATCTGACGCTCGCGTACGTCGATCCCCGGATCAAGTATCAATGACGCACATCAAGCGGGAACAGCGGTTGGTACTATTCGCCGATGGTGGACTCGGGCGTTAGGGTTGCCAGGTGGCCCGGCGCACGCGCGGGGCGGTCGAGCGGCGCGCTCTTGCGCCTGCGGCGGCACCTCGCGGGCAATCGCCTTGCGCTCGCCGGCGCGGCGTATCTTGCCGTGGTCCTGGTCGCGGCGTCCACGGCGTCGTTGGTGGCGCCCTACGCCCCGGACAAACAAGATCTCCTCAGCCGGTTGGATCCGCCGTCGTCCCAACACTGGCTGGGCACCGACGAGGCCGGCCGCGACGAGTTGTCGCGGCTGATCTATGGCGCCCGTGTGTCCTTATTCATCGCGCTCGGCGGCACGGCGGGCGGCGTCCTCCTGGGCACGGCGCTGGGGTTGATCGGGGGATTCTTCGGCGGGAGCCTGGACCACCTCACGATGCGTCTGGTGGATATCATGTACGCGTTCCCGGGCATCCTGCTCGCGATCCTCATCGTCGCCGTGATGGGGCCGAGCCTCGTCAATCTCATCATCGCGCTGACGGTCTTCAGCGCGCCCACGCTGGCGCGGATCGTCCGCGCCAGCGTCCTGTCCTTGAAGCCGCGCGAGTTTATCGAAGCGGCGCGCGCGATCGGCGCCACGCAGCCGCGCGTGGTGTTCCGCCACCTCGTGCCGAATACCCTCGCACCCATCATCGTCCACGCCACGCTCAGCGTCGCGGGGGCGCTCCTGACCGCGGCGGCGCTCGGGTTCCTCGGCGTCGGCGTGCAGCCGCCGACGGCGGAGTGGGGTGCCATGCTGAGCGCGGGGCAGGAGTATATGCGAAACGCCTCCTTCTTGGTGACGTTCCCAGGCGTGTTGATTTTTCTGACGGTCCTGTCCGTCAACCTGGTCGGCGATACGCTGCGCGACGCCCTCGACCCGCACCTGCGGTGAGCGGGGCGGCCATCGCATCACGGTCCGGTGCACCGGTGCCGGCACGAGACGTGGAGGGAGGGGATCAGGTATGGATCGGTCGATGCCCGGTCGTGGCGTCGCAGGCGGCGCGCTCTATGCGCGGAGCTCGCGGCGTGCGTTGCTCACTCGCGCCGCCCTCGCGGCGGGCGCGGCGGCGTTCCCGCTCGGCCGGCTCGTCGGGCCGGCGCTTCCGGGGGCGGCGGCCGCCGCTCGCGGTGGCAGCGTCGTCGTGCCGGCCACGGCAAGCCCGACGGCGTGGGATCTGACAAAAGCCGACTGGATTACCTGGAGCGCCGTAAATTATCTCTACGACCGGCTGCTCGACGCGGACGACAAGGAAAATCTCAAGCCGATGCTCGCGACCTCGTGGGCCGTGTCCCGGGACGGGCTCACCTACACGCTCAAGCTGCGCCACGGCGTCGTCTTTCATGACGGGACGCCCTTCAACGCGGCGGCCGTCAAGTTCAACTTCGAGCGCCACACGACGAACCGGAACTCGCGGTACTATCCGACCTTCGAGATGATCGACCGCATCGAGACGCCGGACGATACGACGGTACGCGTCGTGCTCAAGACGGTCAACGCGGACATGCTCTACAACTTCGCGGACTGGGGCGCCATCCAGCTCAGCCCGTCCGCGGTCCAGCGGCTCGGCGCCAACTTCGCATCCCACCCCGTGGGCACGGGGCCGTTTAAGTTCCAGGCGTACGTGTCGGACAGCCACATCGAGTACGGCCGCAACGATCAATACTGGCGCGGGGCGCCGATGCTCGACGGGCTGCGGGTCAACATCGTGCCCGATGTGAATGTGGAGATGGACAACCTGCAGGCGAAGACGTTGGACGTGCTGTACTACATCAATCCCAAGGACGTCGACGGGGTCAAGCGCATGGGGGCTGTGGTGGAGGCGCGGACCGTGCCCGGCGCGCAGTTCATCAGCCTCAACGTCACCCAGGAGCCTACGTCCGAGCTCGCGGTGCGAAAGGCCATTGCCCGCGCCGTTGACCGCGACGCGATGATCAAGAAGCTGCTGTACGGGTACGCGGTCAAAGCCCGCGCCGGGGCGTCGCCCGGCTCACACTACTACAACGCCGACGTCCCGATGATCGCCTACAACCCGGGCGAAGCCGCGCGCATTCTCGACGAGGCCGGCTGGAAGCTGGGGCCGGATGGCATCCGCCAGCGCGACGGGAAGCGGTTGAGCCTGGCGATGCTCTCGACGACGTTCCAGGACTGGAGCCTCTACAATCAGGTCATCCAGGAGCAGCTTCGGGCCGTGGGCATCGAGTCCAAGATCACCTCACTCGAGTGGGGTGCGTATCTCGACACGTGGCGCGAGAACCGCAACGGGTGGAACATCACCTATCACTCGCAGGGGTCCGTGTACGCGTCGACGGCCGTGCTCGAATGTTCCTGGCAGCCGAACGCGTTCTGGAACATCTGTCAGATCCGCAAGAGCACGGACCCTCAGATGCAGCGGTTGACCCAGCAGCTCCAATCCATCGCGGATCAGGTGCTGGCGACGCCCGATGTCGCGAAACGCCGAGCGCTGGCGAACCAAGCCCAGACGCTCTATCAGGAAAACCAGTTGACCGTGTGGTTGTGGCACGGCGAGTCGCTCACCGGTCTCCAGCCCTACGTCAAAGACTACGACATGCAGTGGCACGGGCGCGTGGTCGGCTTCAGCCGGGCCTGGTTGAACAAGTAGGTGGGCGAGCCGCCGCACGTGGCCCGCGGCCAAGTGTCCGAGCAGCAGTTGACGCACGTGACGGTGCCACGCAATCCCGCCGCGCGTCCGCCGCGGGGACCGCTATCGGTGGGACCGGGCCGGTACCGGGGCCGGTACGGCACCGTGCGTTTCCTCCCGCAGGAACTTGATGAGCTCGTCGCGCGAGAATTCCGTCGGGGCGCGCTTCGTGTGCGCTTCCTCGATCTTCCGCAGCGACGCGAACAACTCGAGCGCGGCGGCCCACAGGTGTGGGTCCGCATGCGTCTCGCGGTCGCGCACGATAAATCCCCGCAGGATTCGCCCGTACCGCGCGGCGTCGTAGCCGAGCGTGTGCCAGAGCATCTCCGCGTCGAGTTGTCCGCGCTGCAGCAGGAGGCCGAGCGACTCGAAGAAGTTGGGGACGTCGTACCCGACGCCGTTCACGCCGTCCGCGGGCCCGTGCGTCGAAGACAGCAGCATGCCCGCAAAGCGCTTCCGTTGCTCGATCATGCGGGCCGAGCCCCACTGCGTTGCGTAGTAGAGCAGCAACCGCGCCCGCAGGTCCTCGCGCATCATGTCCGCGTGGGCCTGGGCCATGCGCTCGGTGATATCGCGCTGCTCGATGGCCGCCTGCTCCGCCGCGGCCACCTGCGCCGTGGCCGCGTCCCGGATCGTGTCGATCTGTGCGCGGGCGGTGCGGTGCACACCGCGCACCAGGCTCAACGTGACCGCAACCGAGACAACCGCAAGGCACCAGGTCCCGATCGCGGTCCAGGCGTCCCATGACAATGGCCCAAATCCAGCGGCGGTTGCCTGCCAATCCATGGAGGCCGCGCTCCTTTCCGGGATGGCGATTACTACTCCATTCCCACGATCGGCTCCTTGCCGCGCGGCGATGTTTTCCATGCTCTTCAGATGTGCTTCAGTTTGACACGGCCGCACCGCCCTCGTACCTTGGGAATGGCCCTTGGGTATCCTCACAGAGGGTAGGTCGGCATCCTCCTTTTGAAGGTCGGCGATGACGAGATCGTGGCGCCCGTCAGGGATCCGGGCGAGACGGCTACTCCTGGCACTCACAGTGCTCGTCGTGTCTCAACCCGCGCTCCTCGGCGACGTTCGCGGGGGCGGCCCGCGCCTTTCGCCCGTCGCGTCATCCTCCCGCATCCAAGAGAGCCTGCCGCCGCCCGCCCGGGTGCTGGTGCCCGTGTCCACGCCATCCTCGGGGCGGGTCGTGGCCGTTGGTGCGGCCGAGGGCCAGTACGTTCGCAACGGGGCCGTGCTCCTCCAACTGGATGTTGCGCCTGCCCGCCGTGCGCTTGCCGAGGTACAGACGCGCCTGGCCCGAGCTCGCGCCGACGCCGACCGCGCAGCGGCGGCCCTCACGCAGCGCGAACGCGCCGCGAGCGCCGACACGAGCCTTGCCGTACGGCAGCTCGAGCAAACGGCCGACCTCAGGCCTCATGCGCCCGGGGGGACGCGCGCGGGTGACCTCAGCACCGAGCGAGCGCTTGGCCAGGCCCAGCGCGACATGGCCGTCGCCGCGCACGACGTCCTGCGGGCGGCCCGGGCACGCGCGGCCGACGCTCGTGCGCCGGGCCGGGGTGCTTCACGCCCAACCCGCCGATCAGGCCGGGCCGGCGGATGTCGACCGCGCCCAGGCCGCGCTGGCGGTAGCACGGCGCGACGAGGCCGCGGCTCGGGCGTCGCTCGACGCCGCAGCGCGCACCGTCGACCGGGACACCGGCTTGCTGGCCCAGGGCGCGATTCCGGCGCAGCAGCTCGCCAAGGATAAGGAGGCATATCGGGGAGCGGAGGCCGCGGCGGAGGCCGCGGCCGCCACGACGCGGCAGGCCGAGGCTCGGCTCGAGTCGCTGCGGGTCGCACGCCACAACGCGGCCGCGGCACAACAGGCCGCCGCCGCGGCCGCACAGCGGACGGCGCGCGCGCAATCGCTGGCCCGGCGTGCGGAATCGGAGATCGGCGCCGCCCGCGCTCAGGCCCAGGATCTTGCCGCGGCGCAGGCCCGAGTCCTGGCCGCGGAGACCGCGGTCCGCGAGGCGCGCGTGCGTCTCGCGGGGACCCTGGTCCGCGCGCCCGCGAGCGGATGGGTCACGGCGGGCGGCGTGAGACCGGGCGAGGTCGCGCAGCCGGGCAGGCTGCTGTTGTGGATCGCGATCGATCCCGGCGCCGCGGACGCAGCCCATCCGTTAGGCTCCGCGACGAAGACCGTCGCCGGCGTCACCCCGCAGCGCGAGGCGGGGAGCCCGCCCAGCGCTCTTCGCGCAATTCGGAACAGCGCGGGCGCGAGCCGCGAGCGCCTGGGGCGCATCGCGGAGCAGGAGCGGCAAATTCTTGCGCGCCTCGATGCCGAGTCGGCGGAGATCCAGGCGATCGTCCTGCGCTCAGGGTCGATTTCTTCGACCGGCACGGTCCCCGCGCTCCTCCGCGATGGACTGCCGTGGCCGGTCATCGGGCGGGTGACGTCACCGTATGGCTGGCGAGTCCACCCGCTATTCCATACCCCGGAGTTTCACACAGGCATCGACATCGCCGCCGCGTTGGGAGCGCCGGTGCGCGCCCCGGCGGACGGGACGGTGCTCTTCGCCGGCCGGATGCCGGCCAGCGGCATGCTGGTCGTTATCGACCACGGCAACGGCATGTCGACGACCTACTCACACCTGTTGTCGAGCGCCGTCCACGCGGGCCAGCACGTGCGCAGGGGGCAGCTCATCGCGACGGTCGGCAGTAGCGGCTGGAGCACCGGCCCGCATCTTTTTTTCGAGGTGCGGGACAATGGGCAGCCCATCGACCCGATCGCGCCGTAGCGGACGGTGGTACGAGTGCGACAGGCCCTCAGTGCACGGTTCGGATCGCCAGCACGCGCCGCAGGATGCGCGCCCGCCGTTCCAGCTGCCGCTGAATTTTCCGCCATTCACGGAGCTTGGTACGCACGATGCGCAACCGCACTTCGGTCAGGGCGAGTTCCGTCATCTCATGTTGGCTCTTCATGGTCCGGGCCTCCTATCCGGGTCGAGCCGAAGTCCCGCGTTTCCACCATCGGATTCGTTAGGTCCGTCAGGACGCCGGCACCCCATGCCGGTCGCGGGTGCGGGCGCGTGTTGAACCCCAGTGCAACGGGCTGGGCCCAGCATAGCCCGGCGGGCATGACGGCCGTATGACGTCTCGCCGCGCCCTGGAGACGCACGTCACAGGCGGACGCAGGCGGCGGCGCGGACAAGGAGGAACCGTGCCCGCCGACACGCCCCTGTTACATTGACTCGGGATCATGGGCCCGGACAGATCCGACAACGACGAGGGGAGGACCACGTGAGGACGATCGCGATCGGGGCAGTGGCGCTCGCGTGCCTGGGGGTGCTCGGCATGCCGCTCGCGGGCTCCGGGCAAAGCATGACGGCCGGGTCCGCGGACCAGATCCAGATGGAGCTCAAGACCGCGATGTTCCATGCCGGTGAGCTGGCCCAGAAGGCGAACGCGCTCGCGGGCGTTCAGCTGCATACCCATCATGTGCTGAACTGCCTGGAGGGGCCGAAGGGCGCCGACTTTTTCGCCCAGGCAGGCAATCCGTGCCAGTCGCAGGGCAACGGGATCATCCCTGATCTCCAGGCTGCGACGATGCACAACGTCGCCGGGGCGCAGGCGGCGCTGCAGGAGGCTATGATCTGCCAGAACCTCGCGAAGCAGGCGCTCGCGTCCACCAACCTCAACGAGGCGCAGCCCTATGTCCTCGTCGTCTCCCGGCACCTGCAGGCGGCGTCCCAGGACCTCGGCCAGGCGCAGTAACAATCCCGGCACCGATACACCGGCCCCGGGGGATATCGCCCGCCGGGGCCGTCGCGTGTGCGGGGCGCGTCCAGGGCCACAACAGTGCTCCATCCACGGGGCGGTGTCGTTTCACGCCGCGGCGCGGGCGTATGCCCGCCACGCCGGCACGCGGAGCCGGGCGCAGCGCACACACGCGCCGGTTCGCCACAGGGCAGGGATCGGCCGTCGTGTGGCGGAACCACAGGCGCTGCGGGCTGGTGTCTCGCAGGGGGGATGAGGTGGCTCATGTGCGGGCGACGGCGCCGGCGCGCCGTCTTGGGGATGGGTGGCTATGCTGATCCATCCCATGGTGGTGCATTTTCCCATCGCTCTCTGGTTGGCCAGCGCGCTGTTCGACGTCGTGGGCTGGCGGTCTCAGGATCCGCTCTACCGGCGCATGGCCTATTGGTTGGTCGGCCTCGGCCTGCTCGGCGCGGGGGTTTCGATCGCCCTGGGCTGGACGGACCTGTTCGCGGTCGAGGCGCAGGGCGTCGGCACCGCGCTGGTGACGCGGCATCAGCTCCATAGCTGGATCGCGTACGGGGCCACGGCAGCGTACCTCGCAAACTTCCTGTGGCGGTGGCGGACCGGCAACACCGCCGGGCGGGCGTTGCTGCCTCTCTCGCTCGCGGGTGCGATCCTGATCGTCGCGGCCGGGTACCTCGGCGCCCAGGTGCGCGACGTGATGTAGCCGGAGTATGATAAGTTATCGCCAGATCGGCATAGAATGTGGGTAACCATGAGCGATCACTACGACCCAAACGCAATCGAGGCGAAGTGGCAGGCCAAGTGGGCGGCCGACGGCCTGTACCAGTTCGACGAGCGCGCACCGCGCCCGAAGTACCTGTTCGTCACGATGTACCCGTATCCGAGCGGGGACCTGCACATCGGTCACTGGTACGCGATGACGCCGTCGGACGCCCGGGCGCGCTTCCTCACCATGCGCGGCCAGAACGTCATCTTCCCGATCGGGTTCGACGCCTTTGGGCTGCCGGCCGAAAACGCCGCGATCCAGCACGGCATCCATCCCTACAAGTGGACCATGGCAAACATCGAGCGGATGCGCGGCCAGCTGCGGTCGATGGGCACGATGTTCGACTGGTCGCGCGAAGTCGTCACCTGCCAGCCCGGCTACTACGTGTGGAACCAGTGGTTCTTCCTCAAGTTTTACGAGAAGGGGCTCGCGTACCGGGCGCTGGCGGCCGTCGACTGGTGCCCCCACTGCAACACGACGCTCGCGCGGGAGCAGGTGATCGGCGCCGACCGCGTCTGCGAGCGCTGCGGGACGCCCGTGATCAAAAAGGATCTGGAGCAGTGGTACTTCCGCATTACGAAGTACGCGGAGGAACTCCTGGACTTCAGCAAGATGGACTGGCCCGAGCGCGTGGAGACGCTGCAGCGCAACTGGATCGGGCGTAGCGAAGGGGCGGAGATCGTCTACCGGAGCGAGCAGGGCGATGCGATCACCGTGTTTACCACGCGGCCGGACACGTTGTTTGGCGCGACTTTCCTGGTGCTCGCGCCGGAGCACCCGCTCGTCGAGAAGCTGACGACGCCGGACCGCCGGCCGGAGGTGGCGGCGTATGTCCACCGGACGCGCCGGCAATCCGAGATCGAGCGGCTCGCGGAGGACCGGGAGAAAACCGGGGTGTGGATCGGCGCGTACGCCCGGCATCCGCTCACGAACGCGCGGGTCCCCATCTACATCGGCGACTATGTGTTGCTGACGTACGGAACCGGGGCGATCCACGCCGTGCCGGCGCACGACAGCCGCGACTACGAGTTCGCGCGCCGGCACCACCTCGACACACCGGTCGTGGTCGCGCCGCCGGACTGGGACGGCAAGCCGCTCGCGGAGGCCTATCCGGGCGAAGGAACGCTCGTCAACTCCGGCGCGTTCGACGGGCTGCCGAGCGAGGAGGCCCGCCGCCGGATCACCGAAGCGCTCGCGCAGGCCGGCCGCGGGCGCGCCGCGGTGACCTACCGCCTGCGCGACTGGCTGATCAGCCGGCAGCGGTACTGGGGAACGCCCATCCCCATCATCTACTGTCCCGCGTGCGGGGCGGTGCCGGTGCCGTACCGTGACCTGCCGGTGCTGCTGCCGGAGGACGCGGAGTTTCTGCCGACCGGCGAGTCCCCGCTCAAGCGCAATGACGCGTTTCGTAAGACGACCTGCCCCGAATGCAGGGGTCCGGCGGAGCGCGAGACGGACACGATGGACACGTTCGTGGACTCGTCGTGGTACCAATTTCGCTACCTCGACCCGCACAACCACGACGCTCCCTTCGACGCGGCGCGCGTTCGCCGGTGGGGGCCGGTGGACCAGTACACGGGTGGGATCGAGCACGCGGTGCTGCACCTCATGTACACGCGGTTTTTCACGAAGGCCATGCGCGATCTCGGGCTCCTGCCCTTCGACGAGCCGATGCTGCGCCTGTTCAACCAGGGCATCATCCTGGGCCCGGACGGCAACCGCATGAGCAAGTCGCGCGGCAACGTCGTCAACCCCGACGACTATGTGGGCACGATGGGGGCGGACGTCGTGCGCGCCTACCTGATGTTCATCGGTCCGTGGGACGGCGGCGGCCCGTGGAACCCCAAGGGCATCGAAGGCGTGCACCGGTTCGCGCAGCGCATCTGGCACCTCGTGACCGCGGACGCGCCGGCGGGCGGCCCGGCGGCGTCGCCGCAGCTGGGGGCGCAGGTGCGGCGCGCGATCCACCAGACGCTCCGGCGCGTGACCGGCGATCTCGAGGGGTTCCGGTTCAACACCGCCGTGGCGGCGCTGATGGAGTGCGCGAACGCGCTCGCGCGGCTGCGCGAGCAGGGGGCCGCGGCGACCGGCGAATGGCGGCCGGCGGCGCGCACGCTCGTGCTGATGCTCGCGCCGCTGATGCCGCACCTCGCCGAAGAGCTGTGGGCCCGACTGGGCGAAGCGTACAGCGTCCACCGCCAGCCGTGGCCGGCGTGGGATCCCGACGCCGTGCGGGAGGACACGATCACGGTCGTGCTGCAGGTCAACGGCCGCGTGCGCGATCGCGTGACCGTGCCGGCGGAATTCGACGCGGCGCGTCTACGGGAAGCGGCGTTCGGCAGCGACAAGGTGCGCAAGTTTCTCGACGGCAAGTCCGTCGAAGACGTCGTCGTGGTGCCCGGCAAGCTGGTCAACGTCGTCGCGCGATAGCCCGCGCCCCACGAACTTTTTGCCGGTGCCGCCCGTTGTAGCTGGATAAATGGGCAGGCCGGCCGCGGTGGTGTCGATGGCGCGACCCAACGCCTCGCAGGCCGTCTCGTACACGACGGAGGAGCTCGCGCGGTACGAGGCGATCGTCCAGCGGTACGCCCGCCACGTCTACAACGTCGCGTATCGGATGACGGGGAACGAGGCCGACGCGCGCGACCTCGCGCAGGAGACGTTCCTGCGAGTCTACCGGGCGTTGCGCCGCGTGGAGCCGGACGCCCCGCTCGAGAGCTGGCTGTACCGGATCGTCAGCAATCTCCATATCGATCTGCTACGCAAGCGTCCGCGCGGCCGCGTCGAGTCGCTGGACGCGCCGGTCGACACCCCCCGGGGTGAGCTCCTCCGGGAGATGCCCGATCCCGGCTCGAGCCCCGAGGCCATCATCGAGCGCGAGCAGCTCGACGCGACGATCCAGCGGGCGCTCGGGACGCTGAGTCCGGACCTGCGCATGGTCGTAGTGCTGAGCGACGTCGAGGGGTATTCGTACGAGGAGATCGCGATGTTCTTGCGCGTGCCGCTGGGGACCGTGAAGTCCCGGCTCCACCGCGCCCGTCAGATCCTGCAGCAGCGGCTGGCGCGCTACGTGGAGGCGCGGCGCCGGGGGTGGGAACCATGACGCTCAATCATCATCGGGTGAGCCAATTGCTGTCCGCCTATCTGGACCGTGAGCTCGGGCCGGCCGAGACCGCGGCGGTGCAGGAGCACCTGCTCGACTGCGCGTCGTGCCGCGCCGCGTACGAGGGCCTGCGCACGACCAAGGAGCTCCTGGGCGAGCTGCCGGTCGCCGAGCCGCCGGCGGGGTTTTGGGCCGCCGTCCGCGCGCCGTGGCTCGATCGTCGCGCCGCAGCGGCCCGGATCCGCGGCGTCTTCGGCCGCCGCGTGGCGTGGGCGTCGGCCGCCGCGGTGCTCGCGCTGGCGCTCGCCGCGACCCCGCTCGTCAAGGGGACGATCGACCGCCTGCACGCCTCGGAGATCGGCGTCGATCTGTACGTGCGGCAGCATGCGCAGGCGATGGGCGCCGAGCCGTTCACGGACCGCGCCTACCTGGGACTCACGACGGGCGACGCGGATCTGGTGCTGAGCGGGGACGCCCCGCCGGCGGGGGCGGCACCCCGGTGATGGGGGTCCGGGCCGCCGCGGTTCTCGCGCCCGCGCTCCTGGTGGTCTTGGTCGCGATGGGCACGACGCTCGCCGCGCCGGCGCCGCCGGCGCCGGGCTCGGTGGACCGCGTGCTGCAGCTCGCCCTCGACGCGCCGCGCGTCATCGACTACGAGGGCACGAAGATCATCACGGTGCTGCGGAACGGGCGGACGGAGACCGTTACCGCGGCCGAGTTCCACAAGCGGCCCAACATGACCCGCCTGGAGTATCTGTCGCCGGAGGACGTCGCGGGGCGGCTGATCGTCGACGACGGCGCCACCTCGTGGCATTACGAGCCACGCCTGAACACGGCGTTCGAAGGGCCGACGATGAACACCGGGCTGCTGCGCGGCGACCTGAGCCTGCTGCACCGCAACTACCGGGTGACTGAACTCGGCACCGAGGAAGTCATCGGGCGGCAGGCCTACGTCGTCCTGCTCACGCCCAACGGGCCGGGGGTGAGCCGGGAGCTGTGGATCGACCAGGCGACCGGCACCGTGCTGCGCACCGAAGAGCGGGACCCGTCGCGCGGCGTCGTGCTCACCACGTATTTTTCGCGCATCAGCTTCAGCCTCAATCTCCCGGCCGCGTACTTCCGGTTCCGCCTGCCGGCCGGCGCGCGCGTGCTGCACTTGTTTCCCACGGTCGACGAGGCGGCCACCCCCGAAGTCTTGGGACGCCAGGCCGGCTTCACGGTGCTGGTGCCCCCAGTGCTCCCCGAGGGCTACACCTTCAGCGGCGGCGGGATCAGCCGGTTCGGGAGTCTGACGTCGGTCAATCTGCAATACAGCGACGGGGACAGTCTCATGTCGCTGTTCGAGGCGCCCGCAGGATCGATCGGCGCGCCGGCGTTTGGCCAGGACGTCCGGGTCGGCGGGCGCCCCGCGAGGTTCGTCGATCTCGGATACTTTCGAGTGCTGATCTGGGATCAGCGGGGCCTGCACCTCACGGCGGTGGGTACGATGCCGACCGAGACGTTGCTGGCCATCGCCGGGCAGCTCCTCTCGGCGCAGGAGCAAGCGCTGGCCCACTCGGTATCGCAGCAGGTCGCCGTGGATCCGGGGACGGTCAACCGGCTGCGGCGCGAGGGGCTCACGTTCCCCGAGATCACGCGCGCCGTGGTCCTGTCGCAGCGGCTCGGCATCGACGTGCCCACGGCGGTGCGCTTCCTGCAGGGGCGCCTGTCGACCGCACAGCTGGCCCACACGGTCGGGGTCAGCCCCGCGGCGCTGCAGCGAGGGGTGCGCGAGGCGCTCGAGCAGGCATCCTCGGTCGGACCGCACCTGCCGGCGCACTAAGGCGCCGTGCCTGGGTGCGCCCGGGCCGAACGTTGCGGCGCGAGGACGGCCGAACTGTGCGACATGAGGACGGGGGGCCTTTGACAAACACGACAGCGAGAGTGTGGCGGAGTGCCGGCCTGCTGGCCGCGGCCGTGGCCGTGGTCGCGTCGATCTGCGCGCCAACACCGGGGCATGGGGCGCCGGGAGGCGCCGCGCCGCTGGCGAAGGGATGGGGCCGCGTCGTCGCGTCCGGGACCATCATGAGCGTCGAGCCGAGCCGCGGCGCGCTCACGCTCGCGATCACAGGGGACGGCCACGTGGATTGGGCCCGGGGCGGCACCGCGTGGCGCCGGGATACGCTCACCGGGACGCGGCGGGTCCGCCTCCTCGGCGCGAGCGTCATCGTCGATGCGAGCGGGCGGGTGGTGCCGATCGCCGGAGTCCGGCCGGGAGCGCCGGCGATCCTGTGGGCCGTGGCGCAGCCGGACGGCGAGGTGGTCTGCCTGACCGTGGAGATCGCGTCGCCCCGCGTCGCCATGGCAACCGCGCCGCCGGGGCCCGTGTCGCGCACCGGCGTGGTCCTTGGGCGCTCCGGATCCACCGTCGACCTGCTGACGAGCGCCGGCACCCGGCGCAGCATCATCCTGACCGGCGCGACCGTAGTGCGGCTGAACGGCCAGGCCGTGCCGGCCGGGACCGTCGCCCCGTACGACATCCTCCGGGTCGGCGGTCCCCTCAACTCTGACGGCAGCCTGGCCGCCACCTTGATCGATATCGAGTTCTCGGCGCCCGACGCCGCGCGGATTTCGGGCCCGGTGGAGGAAGTGGTCACCGGTCTCGGCGGCCTTGTGGTCGCCCAAACCATGGTTGCGACCACGGCGGACACCTATGTGCTGCGTGCAAACGGACGCGCCGAGCTCTCCCAGGTCGTGCCGGGGCGGCCGACCGTCGTCTACGGCGTGCCGGTCCTCGACCGCGCCACGCCGATCGGCCTCAGCGCACGCGTCGTCGTGATTCGGTGACCCCCGTTCCACAGAAGGCGGGTCCGCGCGGCCTCGACCTCGGCGCGCTCCAGCAGGCGATCGCCCGGACGTTCGGCGCGCGCGACCGGGCGCGCGGCATGGACGGCACGTTCCGCCGCCTCGTCGAGGAGGTCGGCGAGGTGGCGAAGAGTCTCCGTCACCGCGATCGGCGCGCCCTGGCCCTCGAGCTGTCCGACGTGCTGGCGTGGACGGTGAGCGTCGCCGTGCTAGGCGGCGTCGATCTCGCCCGCGTCGCGCGCCGGTACGGCGCCGGCTGCCCGCGGTGCGGTGCGTCGCCATGCCGCTGTCCGCAGGACTGGGCGCCCGTCGCCGCGCGCGGGGACAGGCGCGCCCCCGCCTTCTTTGGACACGCGAGAGCCGGAGCGGTGGAGGTAGGCCGGCCCGCGCGCACCGCTAGGCGCCGAAGAGCAGCAGCATCTCGCGCACGAGCGACGCGGCGATGATCGGGGTCCGGCCGCTCGGGTCCAGGGCCGGTGCGACCTCGACGACATCCATCCCCACGACCCGGCACCCCGCCAGGCTCCGCAGGCTCTGAAGCAGATCGCCGTACCCCGCGCCGTCGGGCTCCGGGTTGCCGGTGCCGGGCGCGATCGCTGGATCGAGAACGTCGACGTCCACGCTGAGATACAGCGGTGTGGTCCGTAGGCGGTCCCCGAGCGCCGCGGGCACCCGGAGGTCGCGGGCCGAATGCACGCACCGCTTCTCGGCGAGCGCAAACTCCTCGCGCGTGCCGGCGCGGATCCCGAGCTGCACGAGCGGCAGCCCGCCGTCGACGAGACGCCGCATCACGGTGGCGTGGGACGTGCGCTCGCCCGCGTATTCGTCCCGCAGGTCGGTGTGCGCGTCCCACTGCACCACCATGAGGTCGGGGACGCGCGGTGTGAGGCCCTGGACGGCACCGAGCGTGATCGTGTGCTCGCCGCCCAGCAACAGCGGGACCCCGGGAGGCATCTGCCGGCGGATCGTCTTGACCATTTCCGCCGGGGTGAGACCCTCCAGCCGGAGGTCGCCCGCGTCGGTGAACGCGATGTCGCCGAGGTCGCGATCCAGCACGGGGCTGTAGGTCTCGATGCTCTCGGACGCATGCCGGATCGCGTCGGGCGCAAACCGGCTGCCGCGGCGAAACGAGGCCGTGGCGTCATAGGGCCCGCCAAGCAACGTGATCCGCGCGGCCGTCGCGGCGCCCGGTGGGCGAGCCCCGAGGAACGTCATCGTGCCGCGATCGCGTCCCTGAGATACGGCGGCAGATCGAACGCGGCCTGGTGGCCGGCGGGCGTGTAGTAACGGAGGCCGAAGCCCTCGGTCCGGCGCGCGATCTCGCTCGAGTGGACGTCGATCGGGTCGCGCCCGAGCGAGCCGATCGTGAACGACCAGAGGACGCCGGGATACGCCAGGACGGTCGCCGCGTAGGTGCGCACGACCCGGAACGACGGCGCCATGTTGCGGCGGACCATCGCGATCAACTCGTGCTGGTACACCGCCGAGCCGGACTGGACGACGGCCACGCCATCCGGCGTGAGGCGGTCGGCGAGGGCGGCGTAGAACTCCACGCTGAAGAGGCCGGCCGCGGGGCCGACCGGATCGGTCGAGTCGACCAGCGCAACGTCGATCCGGTCGGGCGCGTTCGCCACGTAGGCGATGCCGTCGCCGATGACGAGCCGGGCGCGGGGATCGTCAAATGCCCCGGCGGAGATCACATCGAGGTACTCGCGGCTCCGGCGCACGACGGCGCCGTCGATCTCCACGATCGTGGCCCGCTCCAGCGGATGTTTCAACGCCTCCTCCAGCAGCCCGCCGTCGCCGCCGCCGATGATCAGCGCCTGTCGCGGGGCCGGGTGCGTGAGGAGCCCCGGATGCGCGAGCATCTCATGGTAGATGAACTCGTCCGCCTCCGTCGTCTGCACGGCGCCGTCCAGCACGAGCATCCGGCCGAACCTGGGGCTCTCGTAGATCTCGAGATGCTGGTAGGGCGTCTGCTCCTCGTGGAGCCGGCGCGTGACCAAAAAGCTCGTCGTGAGGTCGACGCACCCCTGGTCCGTGAGCCACGCGCCCCTCATCGGGGCAGGCCGGTCGGGGTCGGCCAGAACAACGCGAGCGCGACCGCGCAACCGGCACGCTCCACGGCGTGCTCCGCGGCCGCCACCACGATCTCCTCGAGCCGCAGGCGCCGTATCTCGAACCCTTCGATCACCATGCGACGTGCCGCGGCCTCGGCCTCCGCGCGCGAGGTGTGTCCCGTGTACTCCATGATCACGCCGTGGCTCTCCCGGGAGAGCCCGACGCCGATCGCCGCGCTGATGCGGTCGCCCGGCCGGGTGCTCACGATCCGCGCGTAGACGGCGGGCATCAGCACGCCGGGGGGATACGGAGGCAGCTCGATGACACGCGCGCCCGGCGGCAGGATGCTGGTCACCCGCAGGAAATTGAGGTCCGCGGCGCCCGCGTCCATCAGCGCGCGATCGAACGCATTGATCTCAGTGCCCCCCTCGCCGTGTCCCGCGACGAGGGAGACCGCCTTGGGTAGTTGCCACATAGGCGTCAGATTCCACCCGAGCGGGGGGCCTCCTCTGAAGGGGATGCGCGTTCGCCGCGGAGGATACTATATCGGAATTGTAGCCATGTGCCCCCACGACGGATTGGTACGGAGGAGACCATTGCGCCCGTTACGGCCGATCGTGCTCGCCTCGCTGCTGATCGCGGCGGCGCCGCTCGTGTTGGCGTCCGCCCAGACGCCGCCCCCCTCGCCGTCGGCCACGCCGGGTGGTGACACGTTCGGCATCGACCTCGCCTCGCCGCAACACCCGACCGGCACCGCGGCCAGCCCGTCCGCCGTGGCGCTCGGCGGCATCGGCTGGGTCCGCATCGTCGCCGATTGGGCCGTGCTCGCGCCAACCCGCGGCGCCTACCGCTGGACGCCGCTGGATGCGGCGATCCGGCAGGCCGCGGCCGCCAAGACACACGTGGTCCTGTTGCTGCAGGGCACCCCGCGATGGGCGGCCATGACGCCCGACGCGCCGGCCTCGGTCTGGAGCCGGCAGCCGCCGCAGCGCCTCGCGGATTGGGCCGCGTTTGTCACCTCCATCACCCTGCGCTACGGGAGCCGGGTGGCGGCGTGGCAGGTGGAGCCATCGTTGGATCTCGCCGACTTCCGCGGCACCGCACAGGACTACGTGGCGATGCTTCACGTCGTGCGCACGGCCGCCAGGCGCGCGAACCCCGGGGCCCTGGTGGTCGCCGCGTCGCCGGGCGGGTTTGACCTGCCGTACATGCAGACGATGCTGACCAAAAACGGCGGCGATTTCGATGCGATCATGCTCTACCCGCGCGGGCGGCGACCCGACGAGGCTCTCGAGGCCCTCAGCACGATCCACGCCCGGATCCTCACGGACGCGCGGCACCAGCTCTGGATGTACGGCCGGCAGGACTGGGGCGCGCCGGTCCAGCTCGCGGCGCTCGGCCTGGCCGAGGGCGTCACGCGCGAGTTCTGGCCGGCGCTCGACCCGTCGATGCTGACGGCGATGCGCTATCTCGGCGGCGCCCGGTACGTGGGGCCGCTCGACCGAGGCCCGGGCATCGTGGCGTTGATGTTTGAGAAAGGGGACACCCCCACGGTCGTGGCCTGGACGACGGGCGAGCCGCAGCCGGTGGCCATCCCCACGATCGGGCCCGCCGCCGTGGTCGGCGCATCGGGCCAGCCTGCGCTCGTTGCCCCGGGCGAGGCCGGCAAGATCACGGTCGGGCCGGGCCCGGTGTTCGTGACGAACCCCGACCGGGCGCTCGTGGACGAGGCGGCGCGAGCGGCGGCGCAGGGGCCGCTCACCGCGGTGGTCGACCCCGCCCATGATTTCTCGCATGCGGACGCGGTCTCGGCCCAGCTCGGCCCGACCGACGACGAGCACGGGTTGTACAACCAGCGGCTCCGCGCCCTGCCGTCAGGCGGGATCATCCCCGTCACGGTGGACGGCAGCCCGGCCGTGCGCACCGACGCGAGCACGGAGGCCGTCTACGTGTATTTCATGCTGGACAACACGTTCGCGTACTTCAACAACGGCCGGTACGATTTTGTGGTGACCGTGGAAGCGCACCGGGCCAGCGCGGCCCAGCTCGTCGGGTTCAACCTGATGTATGACTCGATGACCGGCTACCGGTTTACGCCGTGGCAGTGGGTAGATGCGGGGAGCGGGTGGGCGACCTACACGTTTCGCATCACGGACGCCGACTTCTCGAAAACGTGGGGCTGGGATTTCGCGATCAACGGCGCCGGCGACCGCAAGGAAAATCTCGTGGTGCGGTCGGTGAGCGTGCAGCGGGTGGCGGCGGGGGTGCCGGCGCATTGACTCGGCGCATCGACGCGGCCGCCGTGCGGCGCCTCGAGCCGCGCGCCCGCATGACGCGGCGCGCACGCGCCTCGATGCGACGTAGGCGGCACGCACGGCGCGCGCGATCGGTTGATGGTCTCGCGCCCGGTCGTGTATAGTGGCCCCATTGTCGCGCGCGTCGTGGAGGTGGGCCGGTTGACCGAGGTTCGAGTCGGCAAGGACGAGACGCTGGATAGCGCGCTCCGTCGATTCAAACGGCAAGTCAAGCGGTCCGGAATCCTCACCGACGCCAAGCGTCACGAGCACTACGAGAAGCCGAGCCAGAAGCGCCGCCGCCGCGCCGTTCGCCGTAAGCGCCACTAGCCGCGGGTTCGACGGATAGGTTCCGGGCGCGCCGGATCGGTCGGGGGTACGCGCCCGGTGTCGGAACGGTCCGCCGGTGCCGGGACCGCCGGCCGCGGCCTACCTCTCGGACGGCGCGTCTGCGCAGGCGCAGGAGGACGACGGTGCCGCAGCCGTGGCGCAAGGTCAAGCCGGCCCGCAGCGCGGGCGGCGTCGTGTTTCGACGGAGCGCCGTAGCCCGCCCCCAGGACGACGTGCGCATCCTGCTCCTGCAGCACGAGACCGGCAAGTGGATGCTCCCCAAGGGCACGATCGAAGCGGGTGAGACCCCCGAGGCCGTGGCGCGCCGCGAAGTCGCGGAGGAGACGGGAATCCGCAACGTGCGCATCGTCTCCGATCTCGGCGAGGAGCGCTACACGTTTTTTTGGAAGGCGGAGGACACCTACTACGACAAGACCGTGCACTACTATCTCATGGAGTTCCTGGGCGGCGAAGAGGCCTCCCCGCAGCGCGAGGAGGGCTTCGTGCGCTGCGAGTGGGTCACGCCCGAGGAGGCGCTGGATCGCATCAAGTACAAGGAGACGCGCCAGGTGGTCCGGCGCGCGCAGGCGGCCTTGACGCAGCCGGTGCCCGACGCCGCGGGCCAGGCGGAGGCGCATGGTGATCCCGGAATCGCGTGAGCCCGCTCCGGCGAGCCGGTGCCCGGTGCCGCTGCTCCCTCCGGCGGCGCGTGAGCGTCTCGTGGCGGAGACGATCGACCGGTACCAGCGCTACGTCAATCCCGGGCTCGCGCGGCTGTTCAAGTTTGGCGGTTCCGAGACCGTGGAGTGGGCCGCGCTGGACTGCCTGGTCTGGGATGCGCACGGGCGCGAGTACGTGGACTGCGCGTGCGGCCCGGCGATCTTCAACGTGGGCCACCGGCACCCGCGGGTCCTGGCCGCCGTTCGCGACCAACTGGACCGGATGCCGATGTCGGTGCGGACGATGCCGAGCGCCGCGCTCGCGGAGCTGGCCGAGCGCCTCGCCGCGTTCACGCCGGGGGACTTGTGCTACACCTTTGTCTGCAACAGCGGCGCGGAGGCGGTGGAGGGGGCCCTCAAGCTCGCGCGCCTGGTGACCGGCCGCGTCGGGTTCGTGGCGATGCAGGAGGCGTTTCACGGCAAGACGTTGGGGGCGCTCTCGGCCACCGGCCGGGAGTACTACCGGGCTCCGTTCGCGCCGCTCGTGCCGGGATTCACGCACGTGCCCTTCGGCGACGCCGGCGCCGTGGACGACGCGATCGGGCCCGACACCGCCGCGGTGATCCTGGAGCCGATCCAGGGCGAGGCGGGCGTCATCGTACCGCCGCCGGGATACCTGCGCGAGGTGCGGGGGATCTGCGACCGTCGCGGGGTGTTGCTGATTGCCGACGAGATTCAATCGGGCCTCGGCCGCACCGGGCGGCGGTTCGGCGTCGATCACGAGGACGTCGTCCCGGACATCCTCACGGTGGCCAAGGCGCTCGGCGGCGGCGTCATCCCGATCGGCGCGTTTATCGCCCGCCCGGCGCTGTGGGGTCCGTTCGGGCGCCAGCCGTATATCCACTCGTCCACGTTCGGAGGCAATCCCCTGGCATGCCGCGCCGCCATCGCGACCCTCGAGGTCTTGGAGGGGGAGCGCCTCCCCGAGCGGGCCGCGGCGATGGGCGAGCGGTTCCTCGGGCGGCTCCACGACCTCCGGCGCCGGTACCCGGCCGTGATCCGCGACGTGCGGGGACGCGGCCTCCTGCTGGGCGTCGAGTTCGTGCACAGCGACTACGCGCTCATGGTCGCCGCCGAGGCCGGCCACCGCGGTGTCATCACGTTCTACACGCTGAACAAGCCCGAGGTCATCCGCATCGCGCCGCCGCTCACGATCACGCCGGACCTGATCGACCGCGCCGCCGCGGGCATCGACCGGGCGGTCGCGGAGGCGGACCGCGTGCTGGCCTCCGTCCGCGCGGCGGCGGCGGAGCGCGCCTGAGGCGCCGTGCGCCAGACGATGACCGGCGCCGACATCCGGGAGGCCTTTCTCCGGTACTTCGAGGGGCAGGGGCACACCCGCGTCCCGAGCGGCTCCCTCGTGCCGGCGGGCGATCCCACCCTGCTGTTTGCCAACGCCGGCATGGTGCAGTTCAAAGACGTGTTCCTCGGGCTCGAGCAGCGGCCGTACGTACGCGCCACGACCGCGCAGAAGTGCATGCGCGTGAGCGGCAAGCACAACGACCTGGAGAGCGTGGGGCCGTCGCCGTGGCATCACACGTTCTTCGAGATGCTCGGCAACTTCAGTTTCGGCGACTACTTCAAGGGCGACGCCGTGCGATTCGCCCTGGAGCTCGTCACCGGGACCCTCCGGATCCCCCGGGAGCGGCTGGTCTTTACGGTGTTCGAGGCCGACGACGATGCGGCGGCCGCGTGGGCGGCGCTCGGGGTGCCGGCGGACCGTGTCGTGCGCATGGGAGAGCGCACGAACTTCTGGATGATGGGCGACGTCGGGCCGTGCGGCCCGACCAGCGAGCTGCACTACGACCGCGGGCCGGAGGCGTGCACGTGTCGCCGGCCGGACTGCGGGGTCGCATTGGACAACGGCTGCGCCCGCTGGGTCGAAATCTGGAACCTCGTGTTCATGGAGTTCAACCAGGCCCCGGACGGCAGCCGCACGCGGCTCCCCAAGCCCGGCGTCGACACCGGCATGGGACTCGAGCGCATCGCCTCGGTGCTGCAGGGCGCGCCGACCAACTACGACACCGATCTCTTTTTGCCGATCCTCGACGGGCTGCAGACCCGGATCCTCGGCCACACCGCCGCGCAGCGCGCGGCGCACACGATCGCGTATCGCGTGCTCGCGGACCACGGGCGGGCCATGACGTTCCTCGTCGCCGACGGGGTCACGCCGGGCAACGAAGGCCGCAACTACGTGCTGCGGATGATCATCCGCCGCGCGATGCGCTTCGCCCGCCGCATGCTGACGACCGATCCGGGGCGGCGCCCGCCCGGGACGCCGGAGGCCCTGCTGCCCCAGATCGCCGACGAGGTGATCGCCCTGCTCGGCGGCGCGTACCCGGAGCTGGTGGCGCAGCGATCGTACATTCACCAGGTCCTCGCCGCCGAGGAATCCCGATTCGAGCGGACCCTGGACGACGGGCTCGCGCGGCTCGATACGCTGATCGCCGCCACCCGCGGCGGGGGCGGCGCGGTGCTGCCCGGCGCGGACGTGTTTCGGCTGTACGACACCTACGGCTTTCCGATCGACCTCACGCGGGACGTCGCGCGCGAGCACGGCATGGAGGTGGACGAGAGAGGCTTCCGCGCGGAGATGGACCGGCAGCGCGAGCGGTCCCGCGGCGCCCTCGCGTTCAAGTTCGAGGCGCCCGACCGGACGGTGTACGCCGAGCTGCGGGATGCCGGGATCGAGACGGTCTTCACGGGCTACGACGCGCTGGAGGCGGACGGCCGGGTCGTCGCGGTCGTCGCGCGCGGGGCGCGCGTCCGCGCCGCGGAGGCCGGCCAGGACGCGGAGATCGTCTGCGACCGCACGCCGTTCTACGCCGAGGCCGGAGGCCAGGTCGGCGACACCGGGACCATCCGCGGGCCCGCCGGGACGGTGACGGTGGAGGACACGCAGCGCCCGGTGCCGGGCCTGTGGGTGCACCGCGGGCGGGTGACCGAGGGCCGGATCGAGACAGGCGACCGGGTGCGTCTCGCGGTCGACGGCGCGCGGCGCGCCGACGTGGCCCGCAATCACACGGCCACACACCTGCTGCACAAGGCCCTGCGCGAGATTCTCGGCGAGCACGCGCGCCAGGCGGGATCGCTCGTGGCGCCGGACCGGCTGCGGTTCGACTTCACCCACATGGCCGCGCTCACGCCGGACGATCTCACACGCGTCGAGGATCGCGTAAACGCGCAGATCCTGGCCGCGCTCCCGGTCGCGACCGTGGTGATGCCCTATCGAGACGCCCTTGAGGCCGGCGCGACGGCGCTCTTTGGCGAGAAGTACGGCGACGAGGTGCGCGTCGTCAGCCTCGACGCGTACAGCCGCGAGCTGTGCGGCGGCACGCATGTGGGCGATACCTCGGAGATCGGCCTGTTTCTCGTGACCGGTGAGGGGTCCGTTGGAGCCGGGACGCGGCGTCTGGAAGCCGTGACCGGCCGGGGCGCGCTCGATCGCCTGCGGGACGCGCAGGCGAAGCTCCGCGACGCCGCGGCCGAGCTGCGGGTCGCGCCCGAGTCGCTGCCCGAGCGCATCCGACAACTCGACCAGCGGCGGCGCGCCGTGCAACAGCGCGCAGAGCGCGCGCGCGCCCAAGAGGCGACGCCGGATCTCGAGGAAGCGGTACGGTCGGCGCGCGACGTCGACGGCATCGCGGTCGTGGGCCTCACGGTCCCCGGCGCCGATCAGGCGTCGCTGCGGGCGCTCGGCGACCGGGTCAAGGGCCGCCTGCAGGCCGGTGTCATCGTGGCGGCCGGCGGCGCGGACGGCCGGATCGAGGTCGTGGTGATGGCGACCCAGGGGGCGGTGGCGCGAGGCGCCGCGGCCTCGAAGATCATGCAGGCGCTCAACCGCCGGCTCGGCACCCGCGGCGGTGGGCGGCCGGAGCTGGCGCAAGGGGGCGGCGGCGATCCGGAGCGTCTGGACGATGCGATCGATGCGCTGCCGGAGATCGTGCGCGCGGTGCTCGCAGACACCGCCCGGGAACGGCGGTGACGCGCTACCTCGGCGTCGACCTCGGCACGAAACGCGTCGGCGTTGCGCTGAGCGACCCGAGCGGCATCCTCGCGTCGCCGCTCGCGACATTTGCGCACCGGTCGCTGCGCGAGGACGCCGCGCATGTGGCGGGCCTCTGCGCCGCGCACGGCGTCGAGCGGGTGGTGGTCGGGTGGCCGCGCAACATGGACGGCAGCCTCGGCCCCGCCGCGCGGCAGGCGGAGGCGTTTGCGGCACGACTCCGCGCCGACACCGGGCTCTCGGTGGAGTTGTGGGACGAGCGCTTGTCGACGGTGGCAGCGGACCGGGCCATGATCCGTGGCGGCGTCCGCCGGGAGGCGCGGCGCGAGGCGCGCGACCGCATCGCCGCGGCCATGGTGTTGCAGTCGCGGCTCGATGCGCTCGATGCGCCGCGGGCCGAGCGCGGATCGTCCGACGCGTGACCTGCGGCGACCCGAGCATGATGGCGACATTCGTGTCCAGTCCGGATCCTCACAGTTGATTTCTGGGCGGTCGGTCCACTAGCAGTCACAACCTTTAGACAGTCTCTTGACAAGTTTCTATGAATATGCTTTTCTAATGGGGACAACTCCATAGCTAAACCGCTTCTGTAGGGGCAAACCCAGAGAGATCTGGGGACGCAAAGCCACGGGACAGGCCAGCGAAAGCTGGCAAGTCAGCCGGGTTGCCGGAGCGAATGACCGGAACCTCCCGTGAACGCGTTGCGGGAGGCTTTGTTTTTCGCCTACGAGCCACCCGCGCGCCACGGCCCACGGCTTTTCCGTCTCCCTCCTCCTTTATGTCTGTGTGTGCCCCCACGGAGTGACCCGCCACGATCGGGTTCGATCTGCCGCGGAGACGCGGAGGCGGTACAGGTCTGCGCCGCGCCCGCAGGGCGGGCCGCGGCGTGTGGGTGCACCGGAACGGGGGGGGACCATGGGCAGCAGTGCGTTAGCCGCGAGGCAGGATGTGGACTCGGGCGGGCCGACGGTCGACGAGGCGTTTCAACAATACCGGCGGACCAAAGACGTCCGGCTCTACCATCAACTGATCTGCCAGTACCTGCCGCTCGTCCGCAAGATTGCCCGCCGCTACGTGCGGCAATCGGTGTCCTTGGACGACCTGGTCCAGGTCGGCTCGATCGGCCTGATGACGGCCGTCAATACCTTCGACCCCGCGCGCAACGTCAAGTTCGAGACCTACGCGTACCACCACGTGGCCGGCGAGATCCGTCACTATCTCCGCGACGACGCGGACCTCATGCGGACGCCCCGATGGGCGCGCAAGCGCTACGGCGAGATGAAGGCCGCCGCGGCCGAGCTGCAGCAGGCACTCGGCCGGTCGGCCAGCCTCGCGGAGGTCGCCGAGCGCATGGACCTGAGCGAGGAAGAATTGCGCGAGGTGCTCCGGGCGTACGGCGCGACGCGCGTCGAGCGGATCAACGACGAGGGCGCGGCGGGCGACGCGGCGCCGCAGCCCCGCCAGCGCTACGCATCGTTCCAGCTCCCGGTCGAAGATCGCGTGATGCTGCTGCAGGCGATCGAACGGTTGGCGGAGGTGCAGCGCAAAGCCGTCTACTACCTGTTCTACCTCGATCTCACGCAGAGCGAGACCGCCAAGCTCATGGGGATCTCCCAGCGGCACGTATCGCGGCTGCTGGCCGCCGCACTCAAGCGTCTCGCGCCGCTCGTGCAGACCGTCGGCGCCGACGGCGCGTAACCCGTCGATTACGTTGAAAGGAGACAACGGGGTCATGGGACCAAGGCTCAGCACCCTGCCGATCTACCCCATCCGGACCGCCGCGGCGCTCACGGGCGTGGAGCCTCGCCGGCTGCGCATGTGGGAGGTGGAATACCGCCTGCTGCAGCCGGCGCGGACGCGAGGGCATCACCGGCTCTACTCGATGAAAGACCTGGAACTCATCCGCCAGATCCGTCGCCTCATCGAGGAGCAGGGGATGAGCCTGCAGGGCGTCGGCGCGTGGCTCGCCGCCCAACCGCCCGAGCGGGCGGAGGACGGCGGCGACGATCCCGTAGAACCCGTAGAACCCCCCGACCCTTCGCAGACGCCCGTGACCGCCGGCGAGCGGCGGAGCGGCTAGCCGCCCCTCTGGTGTCTTGGTGACCGTGCGGGTCGACCACCGGTCGCCCACGGACGACTATCCGGCGCCCCCGCCGCCGGCGTCGTTCCCTGCCGCGCCGTCCGCGGCCGAGGACGGCATCCTCGCGCTGTTTCGCGAGTACCGGCAGACGCGCAGCACCGATCTCTTCGAGGACCTCGTCTGCCGGTTTCTGCCGCTCGTGCGCAAGGTGGCCCACCGGTACGTGCGGCCTTCCGTGGCGCTCGAGGACCTGACCCAGGTGGGGACGATCGGCCTGATGCACGCGGTCCGGAACTTCGACCCGGATCGTGGCGTCCGGTTCGAGGCGTACGCGTTCAGCCACGTCTCCGGTCACATCCGGCACTACCTCCGTGACGACGCGGGTACCGTGCAGGTGCCGCGGTGGGCGCGAAAGCTCTACGGCGAGCTCACGACGGCGGTGGCGGATCTGCAGCAGGAGCTGGGCCGGACGCCGACCCACGCGGAGATCGCGGTCCGCATGAACACCACGGAAAAAGGGGTCGACGAGATCATTCGGGCCTACGACTCCACGAGCGTGCGGTCGATCGACGACGTCATCGCGGAAGCGGGCGTCCGGCGGGAGGCCATCACCCATCAACGGTACGTGTCGTTTCAGCTGCCCGTGGAGGACCGCATCGTCCTGCTGCAGGCCGTCGAGCGGCTCGCCGACCTCCAACGGAAGATCGTGTACTACCTCTTCTACATGGACCTCAGTCACAGCGAGGTCGCCGCGCGCCTCGGCATCTCGCAGCGGCACGTGTCGCGGGTGCTGGCCGCGGCGCTCAAGCGCCTCGCCGCGATGACGCACGTCGCGGACCTGCACCGCCGCTAATGTCTTCATCCCGGCGCCGGCCCTTGCCGCGGTAAGCGATGACGCACCAGCGCCAGAAGCCCGAGGAGCGGTTCATGACGAGAACGCGCGAGATCCTAGACTCCATCGTCTCCGGCACGCCCGGCGTCTTGGGGGCGGGTGTGCTCGCGATGGACGGGACGCCGATCGACGTGGTCAAGCTCGACGCGCACTTTCCGCTGGAGGCCGTGACCCAGGAGATCGCCACGCTCGTCAAGCTCCTGGTCTACACGTGCCGCAAGCTGCACGACCCGGCGTTCCACGACTTCATGATGAGCTGCGAGCGGTTCACGGTGCTGGTGGCGCAGCCGGCCGTCGACCGGTGCGTGGTCGTGTTCCTCGGCGGCAAGGCCAACGTCGGCACCGCGCGCGTGCAGCTCCGCCGGCACCTGCCGGCCCTGGCGTCGGCGACGGAGACACTTGCAGGGTAAGGCCAGCCAGCCAATCTTGGGGGGTGGATCGTGGTCACAAATCTGACGGGAAGCCTCAAGGACATCCTGAACGACCTGACGCACAAGGGGTCGATCGTCGCCGCCGTCGCGGTGAGCCGGGACGGGTTCGTCATCGACGGGGCGAAATCGGAGGAGGTCGACCTCGACGCGATCGGCGCGCTCGTGAGCAGCGCGATGCTGGCCTGGGAGGCCGTCGCCACGGAGATCTCGGCGAGCGACCCACCGGAGGTCGTGCTGGCCGAGTTTCCGGCCGGACCGATCGCCGTGACCCAGGTCAACAAGGACGCGATGCTCGTGCTCATGGGGAGCCGCTTCTGCAACCTCGGCCGGATCCGGGTCGAGACCCAGCGCGCGCGCACCGTGGTGGCTGAGTGCCTGTAGACCGCGTCGAGGGCCTGCGCGCCGCCGGCGACCGCGCCGGGGCGGATCAGCGCATGCGCGACCGGCTCGCCGCCTACCGCGCCGCGCTCTCGCTGGCGGAGCACGACACGACGCTCGACGTCGCCGTCTGGTTTCACGAGGGCATGCTGCGGCACCGCCTCGGGGATGCCGACGCGGCGGTGGGGTGCTTCAAAAAGGTCATCGAGCTGGCCCCGGACGACCCCTGGGCGTACTGGGAGCTCGCGGGGCTGTACGCCGCCCAGGCCGATACGCGGCCGGCCGTGATGGTGCTCACGGCCCTCGGTGACCGTTGCCTCGAACGGGGCCGCTGGACGGAGGCGAACCGCGCGTTTGCCCGCGCCGCTGAGTTGGCACCCGACGACACGGACATCCTGGCGTCGCTCCGGCGTGCGGCCGAGTACGCGGGGCACACGCGCCAGCTGGCGACCATCGATGACGCCATCCGCGCGGCACGGAAGCGGCGATCGCCGCCCCCGGGCGCCTCCGAGGCGCCCGGGAGCGCGTCGCCGGCGACCGCCGTGGACGCGGACGCCTCGTGGGCCCCGGCCGACCAAGCGGACGAGGTCGAGATCATCGCGGACCCCGCACCTGCGCTCGGCGATCCCGGCATGGACGCGGCCGCCGCTCCCCCTGCGCCCGAGACCGCGCCGACCGTGCCGGTGGACTCGCCCCCCCCCGACGGACCGGCGACGCGGCAACGGTGGGGCGCGCTCCTCGGCGAGATTATCGTCCGGAAGGGGTGGGTGACGCCGGAGCAGGTCAAGGAAGCGCTCAGCTCCCAGCAGCGGAACGGCGCGCCGCTCGGCCGCATCCTGGTGAACATGCACGCGCTGACCGAGGAGCAGCTGGCGATGGCGCTGGCGGTCCAATGGAACCTGCCGTTCACCAACCTGCCAGATCGGGACGTCGACGGGGAGGCGGCCCGCCTCGTGCCGGCGTACGTCGCCCGGCGCCACGGTTTCGTCCCCGTCCGCCGCACCGGCAACCGCCTGGTCGTGGCGATCGCGGATCCCGCCAACGTGGTCGCGATCGACGACATCCGGCTGGTGAGCGGCCTCGACGTGGACCTGGTCATCGCGAGCCCCGTCGACATCGCGCGGGTGCACGCGATGGTCTACGGCGGCCAGGCCGACATCGAGGAGATTCTCCGCGGCTCGGTCGAGGCGGAAACAGTCCGCGAGGCGCCCGCGGAGGAGGCGACCGTCGAGCACCTCCGCGCGATGGTCGAGGATGCGCCGATCGTCCGGGCGGTCAACCAGATCCTCGCCCAGGCCGTGCTCGCCGAGGCCAGCGACATCCACGTCGAGCCCCACCGGCGGGAAGTGAAGGTCCGGTTTCGCATCGACGGCGTCCTCCAGGACGTCATGACCCCGCCCAAGGCGGTCCAGGCCCCGCTCATCTCGCGGGTC
>JAJPIA010000094.1 GCA_021324975.1 Bacillota bacterium | reverse complement strand
TAGCGCCGCTCCGCCTTGCCGCGCGGCCAGCACATCACCTCGACGCAGTCGTACCCGCTCTGCGCGGCCACGTGAAACACGTCTTCGAGGCTGAGCTCGGGAAGAATCGCGCTCACGAACCCAAGCTGCATCGAGTGCCTCCTGGGGGGCGTGCGGCGTCCCCGGTACTTTCCCGCGGGAATCCGGGGCTTCCTACTCGACCAGCGCGGTGCGGGCGTAGATCCACGCCAGCCCCAGCACGATCGCACCGTAGAGCATCTGTTTGCCGGCCTGGGAGACGTTCAGGATCGTCAGCAGGCTGTCGAGCACGGTGAGGATCAGGGCGCCCAGGATCGTGCCCGCGTAGCCCCCGCTTCCGCCCAGGATCGACGTCCCTCCGATCACGACCGCGGCCACGGACTGCAGCAGATACGGCGTCGCAAGGTTCAGGTCCGCGGCGTTCGTGTATCCGACGAGGAGGATGCCCGCGATCGCGCTCAACACCCCGCCCAGGACATACGTCACGAGCAGCACCTGCCAGACGCGGACCCCGGCCAGGCGGCACGCCAGCGGGTTGTCGCCCACGGCATAGATGGCGCGACCGAGGCCGCTGCGCGCGAGGCCGACGAGGAGCACGACCGCAAGCGGCGCCCACACGAGCGTGTTTAGCGGCAGATAGCCCAGGACCGTGCCCGAGCCGAGCTCGTGCACGGCGTCCGGCACCACGGGCACCCCGTTCGTAAACGTGAGGCTGGCGAGCGTGAGCGCGCCGCCGAGCACGCCGGCCATCCCGAGCGTCATGATGAGCGGCTGCACCCGGAAGATGCCGATGCCGATTCCGTTCGTCATCCCCACGACTAGGCCGAGCGCGAGCGCGACCGCAAGCGCCCGCGGCGTGCCCTGCGCGCCGAGCCCGGCGATCAGATAGGCCGCGGCCGTGGCCGTCGCCGACACGGACAGATCGATGCCGCCCGTCAGCATCGCCAGCGTCTGCCCGGCCGCGAGCGCGCCGAGCGGCGCCGCGTACAACAGCGTGGTCGACAACTGGTGCGGCGTCACGAAACCGGGGCTCACCGCGTCGGTCGCGGCGAGCAACAGCACCAGAATGCCGGCAAGCGTGAGGGCAGGCCGGTCGGCGAGCGAGCGCCGCGCGGCGGACCAGCGCACGGCGGGCCGGGGCCTGAGCGCACCGGTGTCCGGCCGGTCGGTCGCGGCGGGAGACGGCGTCATGCGCCGCGCCTCCGGACGAGCACGAGACCGGCCACCATCACGACCAGGACGACGATGGCTCCTTGCACGACGAGGCTGAAGTTCGGGTCGACCCCTTCGAAGGTCAGCAGGGTATTGATCAGGGTGAGCAGCAGCGCGGCGGCCACCGGCCCGATCATGCCGCCGCGCCCCCCGACGAGGCTCACCCCGCCGAGCACCGTCGCGGCGACGCTCGTCAGCGTGTACGAGGTCCCCGAGGCGGCGTTCCCGTTCGTCGTGCTGGCGGTCAGCGCGAGCCCGCCCAGCGCTGCGAACGCGCCGCCAAGGGCGTAGGCGGCGACGCGCGCGCGGCCGACCGCGACGCCGCTGAGATACGCTGCCGCGCGGTTGCTTCCCACAGCGTACAGCGCCAGGCCGGCCGGCGACCGGTGCACGGGCTCCCAGAGGAATGCGAGCGCCGCGACGATTACCACGAGGCCCGACGGCACGCTCCCAAGTTGTCCCGTCATGAGGGCGGCAAATCCCGCCGGCGCCGCGCCGCCCGGGATCGGCATGACGTGCAGGGCGAGCCCGCCCCACACGAACCCCGTCGCAAGCGTCACGATGATGTCGGGCACACCGGTCGCGACGATGACGGCGCCCGTGAGCGCCCCCGCGGCGACCACGGCCGCCACGACGCCGAGCGCGATCAGCACGGCCTGGCCGCTCGTCGCGTGCGTCATCAGCAGGGCGGAGACGACGTTCACGAGGCTCATCATCGGTCCCACGGAGAGGTCGATGCCGCCGGAGAGCACGACCGCCGTCTGCGCCATCGCCGCGAGGCAGAGCGGCAGCGCCCCGTCCACGAGCGACTGCATATCGAAGACGTTGAGCGCGGGATGCACGAGCTTTTCCACGACGAGGAGCGCCCCGAGGAGGCCCACGATCGTCACGGTCCACGCGCTGCGCCGGATGGCGCGCCCCGCCGCCATCGGGCGGCGGACCTCCAGGCCCGGGGCCGACGGATCCGTCATCCCACCGGTTCCTCGCGCACCAGCCCGTGGACCAGGCGGAGGAGCGTCGCCTCATCGGCCGCCTGAGCCGGCAGCTCGTGCACGATGCGACCCTCGTAGAGCGCGAGGACACGGTCGCAGACGAGCGCGATTTCCGGGAGCTCGCTCGTAAAGAGCAGCACAGCCGCGCCCGCCCCCGCGAGGTCGCGCAGCAGGCGGTGGATCTGGCGCTTCGTTCCGACGTCGATGCCGCGCGTGGGGTCGAAGCAGAGCACCACGCGGAACCCCGCGGCGACCCACCGCGCCACGACCACCTTTTGCTGATTGCCGCCGCTCATGCGCCGCACTTGGCGCTGCGCGCGGGTATCGATGGCGAGCCGCGCGATGGCGGCGCCGGCGCGCGTCCCTTCACCCCGGAGATCGATGAGGCCCCACCGTGTCGCCCGATTGTACAGCGGCAGCGCGATGTTCTCCCGGGCGGACCGCTGCGGGAGGAGCGCGTGGGCGCGATCTGCCGGCACGAGCACGACGCCGGCGCGGATCGCGTCGTACGGGCTGCGCGGCGCAAGGACCCGGCCGGCGACGCGGATCTCGCCCGCGTCGGCCCGGCGATTCCCCGCGAGGCAGTCGAAGAGCGCGTCCTGGCCCTGTCCCTCGAGCGCCGCGATGCCGAGGATCTCACCTGCGCGCAGACTGAACGACACGCCGCGCAGCGCGCCGGACATTGCGAGACCGCGCGCCTCGAGAAGGAGCCGTGCCTCCGATGCGGCGCTGGCGCGGTCCGGCGCGGCGGCTTCGGGCTGTGGGCCCGTGTCCGGCCCGACCGGGCACGGCGCGTCGTCGCTCGTCGCCATCGGGCCGAGCATCAACGCCACGATGTGCTGCTCCGTGCGCTCCGCGAGCGTGAGCGTGCCCACGTCGGCTCCGTCCCGCAGCACCGTCGCGCGATCGCAGATCGTCCGCACCTCCACGAGCCGGTGCGAGATGAACAACACGGACCGGCCGTGTTCCCGCCATTGCCGGATCACCAGGAACACGCGTTCCACGAGATCCGCGGGGAGCGCGGCCGTGATCTCGTCGAGAATCAGCAGCCGGGGCTCCCGGGCCAGCGCCCGGGCCAGATCCAACATGCGGAGCAGCGGCAGCGGGAGGTCGCCGACGAGGTCGTCCTCGTCGACGCGGAGGTCCATGGCCGCGAGCCAGCGACGCACCGCCGCGGAGTCCGCCCCGGTCAGCCGGAGATTTTGGCGCACCGTGAGGTCCGGCACAAGCGACGGATCCTGAAACACCGCGGCGAGCCCGGCGCCTGGCGCCGATGCCGGAGACGTGAGATGCACCGGCCGGCCGCCCATCTCGATCGTGCCGGCGTCGGGGCGAATCACGCCGGTCAGGATCTTGACGAGCGTGCTCTTGCCGGCCCCATTCGCGCCGAGCAGCGCGTGCACTTCCGCCGGGGCGACGGTCAGGCTCGCAGAGCGGAGCGCCACGACGGCCCCGTATCGCTTCGAGACCCCGCGGACCTCCAGGAGGTTCATCGCCGGCGTCAGATGCCGGCGCATGCGCGCGGGGGCCGCGGCCGCCGGCCGGGCCCCCGCGTTGCTTTATCGCCCAGCGTAGGCGGTCGCCCCGTCAGATCCCTTTGCAGGAGAACAGCTGCCGCTGCGTGTAGTGCGTGTACCCCGCCACGCTCCAATCTACGCTGTACGTGGCCGCCTGCGTCGGGAGGTAGTGGGCCTGGAGGGCGGCCAGATCGTGGACGTTATCCCACACTTGCGGCGTCAGCAACGTCTTCTTCGGAGCCGTCTGCCCCTGGAGCACGCGCAGCGCGATGTCCGCGCCGACGCCGCCGACCGTGGCGGGGTTGGTCACCGCCGCGCCGACGAGCCCCCTGCTCCGCATCGTGATCAGCTGGTGGACGAACTCGTTGTTGTCCGCGCCGACGACCGGCACGAAGGTGCGGTGCGCCGTCGTGAACGCATTGACCGCCGTGTAGTCGATCCCGGACGTCCATACGCCCGCGATGTCATGATGGGCGTTCAACAGATCGAGCATCTCCTTGCCGCCCGGGGCCCACTGCCAGCCGGTGTAGGGCTTGGCGATGACGTGGATACCGGGGTAGGCCTTGAGGGCCTCCTGGATCCCGTTGTACCGGTCCGTGTCCGCGGGCGCCCCCGCGATGCCCTGGAGCAGGACGACGCTGCCCTGCCCGTGGAGCTGCTTGGCGAGCCACGCCATCCCGAGACGACCGTAGGCGACCTGATCGTTCGCGGCCTGGTACGGCAGGTCCGAGCTCACGAATTGATCGACGATGACGACGACGATTCCCCGCTGGGTCGCCTCTTGAATCACGCCGTTGAGGCTCGTGGCGTCCGGCGGGTCGATGATGAGCGCGTTGACGCCGGAGGAGATGAGCGTGCGGATACCCGCGATTTGTTCGGCCGCTCCGCCGTTGATGTCGCTCACGAGTACCCGCCGCACGAGCGCCCGGTGGGCCGCCGCTTCGGCCTTTACCGAGCAGATCATCTCCTCGCGCCATCCGTTCCCCACGAGGTTGTTGCTCACGCCGATCACCCACGGCGCCTTCGGGCGTGCCTGCGCGGATGCGGGGCTTTGCGGCACGGACCACGCCGCGGGAATGAGGACGAACAGAGCCAGCAGGCCGAGACCGATCCGGGCACGGCCGCGGGCGGTGGCCCACAGACGGTGCAACACGGCGCTGAACATCCCGACACCCCCTCGAACGATGCGTCTTTCTATCGTATCACCATCGGCAGCAGCGTCTGTCGTTCCACGTCGACCAAGCCGCGGTCGGACAGCTTGGCCTCCGGGCTCACGGCGAGCGTGAGAGAGACGATCCCGGTAAACGAGCGCTCGCCCGTCAGCCCGGCGGCTTCCGCCGCGCGCCGGAACGCCGCCACCTCGCGGGCGACCTCCGCGGCCGGCCGCGGTGACAGCAGCCCCGCGATCGGCAGCGTGATGCTGGCGGCAACGGTACCGTCGCGGACGAGCACGAGACCCCCGCCGCGGTCGGCGAGCGCGCGACATGCCGTGAGCATGTCGCGCGGGTCGGTCCCGACCACGGTCAGGTTGTGCGAGTCGTGCGAGACCGAGCTGGCGAGCGCGCCGGCGCGTGGTCCGAACCCGCGGATCACCGCACACGCGACGCCGCCGTGGCCGCCGTGGCGCTCCACGACCGCGAGGAGCGCCACCCCGTCACCGCCGGCGGCGGGCAGGACGATCTCGCCGCCGGCAACCCGGACCGGCATCGCCCCGTACGTGGTGCGCACGGGTGCGCTCCGGCCGTTGAAGTCGATCACCCGGATCGTGACATCCCCGTCGGCGATCTCCGGGACGCGGATCTGAAAAGATTCCGCCGTCAAGTGCTCCGGCAGGCGGACGGTGTTCTCGCGCTCCAGCGCGGCCCCGGGGCGGGCCGGCCCATCGACTCCGGCCACGCACCGGCCATCTACGGCCACCAGGCGACCCGCGCGATAGACCTCGTGCACGTCAAACCGGCCGAGATCGCTGACCAGCACCAGGTCGGCGATCCGCCCGGGGCTCAGCGCGCCGAGGTCCCGGCGACGGAGGCGGTTCGCGGCGTTGAGCGTGGCGAAGCGCACGACGTCAACCGGATCCAGCCCCTCCTCGACAAGCCGCCGCGCGACGTGGTCGATGTGCCCGTGCCGGAGGAGGTCCTCCGGCACGACGTCGTCCGTGCAGAGGGTCACGTTGGGCAGGTAGCCGCGGCCACGCAGCGCTGCGGCCATCGCCGCGGCGTTCGGCGACAGCGAGCTTTCCCGTACCTCGAGGTACATGCCGGCCCGGAGCTTCGCCAGGGCGTCCACCACCTCCCGGTTCTCGTGGTCGGAGTCGATCCCCGCGGCCGCGTACGCCGAGAGCATGCGGCCCCGCACGCGTGGCGCGTGCCCCTGCACCAGGCCGCCCGCCGCCTCCGCGGCGTCGATGAGGTCGAGCATCCGCCGGTCGCCACGGATCACCGCCGGATAGTCCATCACCTCCGCCAGGCCGACGACCCGCGGCCACCGCAGCATCTCCTCGATCTCCGCGCGACCGAAGCTCGCGCCCGCGGTCTCCACGCTCGGCGCGGACGGCACGCACGATGGGGCCATCACGAGGACCCGCAGCGCCAGGTCGGCCGAGTCGTCGAGCATATAGCGCACGCCGCGCAGCCCCACGACGTTCGCCAGTTCGTGCGGGTCGACGAGCACGGTGGTGGTGCCGTGGGGCAGCACGGCCTCCGCGTAGTGCCGCGCGGTGACCATGCTGCTCTCAATGTGTACGTGGGTGTCGATCAGCCCCGGGATCGCCCAGCATCCCCGGCGATCGCGTTCCTCCCGGCCCCGAAGCGGCGGATCGCCGGGTCCGGCGACGTGCGCGATGCGGCCCTGGTAGATGCCGAGGTCGACCCGGCAGCGTCTCGCCCGTAAACACGTTCACGATGGATAGGCCGCGCAGGACGAGGTCGAGCTCCCGGCGCCCTGCGGCCGCGGCGACGAGGGCCGCGCGATCGTACCCCGGCGTGTCGTCCCACGCCGTCATCGCGCATCCCGGCGGATGCTGCGCCGGCCGGGCTTCACGGTCTCGCCTGCCCCGGCGCGTAGCGCAGCAACACCGGCGTCTCGACCCACGAGATGAGCCCGTAGAGCACGACCGAAACGGTCGTCACCAGCATCCCGGCCGCCCACAGGATCGTGAACTGGAACTGCGCGCGCGCCGTGATCATCACGTACCCGAGCCCGCGGCCGGTCGCCAGCCACTCCGCGACGATCGCGCCGAGGATGGACCCGAGCGCGGAGATCCGCACCGCGGCAAACAGGGCGGGCATCGCGCTCGGGAGGCGCACCTTCCACACGATCATCCACGGCGCCGCCCCGTAGAGCGCGAGCAGCTCGACCGCCTGCGGGGACGCCGATCGCAGCCCCTGCATCACATTCACCAGGGTCGGAAAGAAGGTGATGATGCCCGTGATCACGGTCGTGCCGAGCACTCCCCGGCCGAACAGTAGCACGAGCAGCGGCGTCATCGCAATCACGGGCACCGACCGCAACGCGATCGCGGCCGGCATCAACGCGCGTTCCAGGCGCGGATACATCACAAACGCCACCGCGACGGCGGTGGCCACGAGCGTCCCCGCCGCAAACCCCGTAGCCGCGTCCGCGACCGTCGCGCCGAGCCCATGGACCAGGAGCGCCCGGGCTTCGGGCGCCTGCGGCCCGGAGACGAGATCGCGCACCACCGCCGCAGGGTCCTTGGCGAAGAACGGGCTGAGGTGAAACATCACGATGAACCCTTGCCACAGCGCCAGGATCACCCCAATCGACGCGGCCACGAGCGCGGCCCGGCGCAGCAACCACACGCCCCCGCCGGCGCCGGTGAGCCTCGTGATCGAAGGCGCGACGTCGAGCGGCGGCGCCCACGTGACGAACAGGCGCGCGGCCGCGCCGGCGAGGGCGAACCCGGCGCCCGCGAGGATGCTCGAGGCGATCGCGAGGCCCCACACCCGCGGCGTGTCCAGCGTCGCCATGGCGTTGACCATGGCGATCCCCAGGCCGCGGTCGCCGCCTAAAAACTCCCCGAGCACGGCGCCGAGCACCGCGCCGGGGGCGGCGACGCGCAGGCCGGCGAGCAGCCAGGGCACGCTGGCCGGCAGGCGGATCTTGACGAGCGCGTGCCGGCCGCCGCCGCCGAGCGTGTGGAGCAATTCAAGCGGCGCGCTCCCGGCCGAGCGGAGACCGAGCAGCGTCGCGATCAGCGTCGGAAAGAACACCGCCAGGGCGGCCAGCGCCACCTTCGGCTCATCACCGGGCAGGACAACCGCGATGATCGGCGCGATGGCGAGGAGCGGCGTGGCGTAGATCACGATTGCGACCTGCATGACGAGCGCCTCGACCCGCGGCGCCTGCACGATGACGAGCGCCAGCGCGATGGCGACGAGGTTCCCCCAGAGAAACCCCCGGCCCGCTTCCCCCAGCGTCGCGGCGACATTTGTCGGATACAGGGGCAGATCGTGCCATGCGCGCGCCACGATCGCCCACGGGCTCGAGAGCGTGTACTGCGCCCACGGCAGCACGGTTCCCGCGATCTGCCAGAGCGCGACCAGCAACACCGGACCCACGATCGCGTCGCCCCACCGGGGCCACACGGGTCCCAGCCTGTCTCCCCAGCGGCGCGCTGCGCGAACGGCCGCGTCGGGGCGCTCAGCGGCCGGCGGCATCCCCGGCCTCGGCGCCCGCAAACAACAACTCGCTGAGCCGGTCGCACAACGCGTGAAACGGGGCGGTGCGCACGAGGGCCGGCCCGCGCGGACGGGGCAGGTCGATGGGCACTTCCGCGCGGATCGTCCCCGGATGGGCCGTCATCACCACGACCCGGTCCGCCAAAAAGACCGCCTCCGCGATCGAGTGCGTCACGAGCAACGTGGTCGGCTCCTGCTCGTGCCAGATGCGGAGAAGCTCGAGGTTCATTCGCTGGCGCGTCATCTCGTCCAGCGCGCCAAACGGCTCGTCCAGCAGCAACACGCGTGGACGTGTCACGAGTGCGCGGGCGATCGCGACCCGCTGTTTCATCCCGCCGGACAGCTGACCGGGATGCGCGCCCTCGAAGCCCCGGAGGCCGACCAGGGCGATTAGGTCCCACACGTCGTGCTGGGAGACGCGGATGCCGGTGACCTCCAGCGGCAGGGTCACGTTGCCGTGGACGGTCCGCCACGGCAGCAACGCGGGATCCTGAAACGCGATCGCAAGCCGGTGTTGCGCGCGGGCGACCGACGGGGGCGCGCCCTCCACGAGCGCCCGTCCCGCCGTGGGGACCTCGAGATCGGCGAGGATGCGCAGCGCGGTGGACTTGCCGCACCCCGAGGGACCGAGCAGCGCCACGAACGCGCCGGCGGGAACGTGCAGATCCATGCCGGCGATCGCGTGGATCTCGCGCCGCCCCAGCCGGTACGTCTTCCACACGCCGTCGAGGACCAACCCGCCGCGCCGGTCCCGCACGGCCGGCGGGCTCGCGTCCGGCGCGGTCACACCCCGTCGCAGGACGAAGCCGGGTGAGGCGCGGCCGGCACGATCACACCCGGTTCCGCCCGTGGTAAATCTCTTGCAAGACGTCGTTCGTGAACAGCTCGGGACCCACGCCGATGCCGGTTTGCTTGAACAGGGAGACGTTGGCCGCGATCTCGCCGTCGCCCATCCAGAGCAGCCCATGTTGCTTCGTGACCGGCGTCTGCATGAGCCGCTCGATCGTAACCTTGTTGCCCAGGTACTGCGACATGTAACTCAGCCCCAGGGCCTTGCCGTACTTCTCCACGGAGAGCTTCGCGCCCAGGGACGGGTTGGCGACGTTCGCCTCCCACCCGCGGACCTCCGCGCGCATGAACCGCACAACCTCATCGCGCCGGGCCTTCAGCGTGTCCTCGAGCACGTAGTAGCATCCCGAGTAGGATGAGTAGCCGTAGTCCGCCAGCAGGAAAAACTCCACGGGGACCCCCTGCACCTGCAGCTCCACGGGTTGTTCCGTCGCGAACGATAGAAACGCATCGACCTGACCGGTGACGAGGGGCGCGGGGTCGAACTGCACCGGCACGCGCGTGATCCTGGACGCGTCGAGGTGGTTGAGCGCGAGCCATGTCGTCCACGGAATGCTGTCGGCCGCCGCTACCCCCACCCGCTTACCCAGCAGGTCCTGCGGGGTCCGGATCGGGCTCTTCTTCAAGGAGAGCACGGCGAGCGGGCTCTTTTGATACAGCACGCCGATCACCTTGAGCGGCGCGCCCTGCTGCCGGGCCTTGGCCAGGATCTGCGCGCCCGTGCCGCAGCCAAACATCGCCCTGCCGGAGACGATCGCCGTGACCACGTCGATGCCGGGGCCGCCGGACAGCATGTCGACGTCCAGCCCCTCGGCCTTGTAGTAGCCGCGGTCGTCGGCGATGAAGCTGCCGGCGAACTCCACGGTCTTGACCCAGCCGAACTGCACGGCCGCTCGGATCGGGGCCTGGGCCCGCGCGCACGACCGCCCGTCCGGCCACCAGGCGGCGACGACGGCCGCCGCCGTGCCGGCCGCCGTTTGCAGCCCTCGACGCAACAACGTCCGCCGGTCCATCGCAGTTCCATGCGCGCCGCGGTCGGTCATACTGGGCACCCCTGAGTGATCATCTGATGGACACCGCCCGATACTACGGTACGGCGCAGGGTACATGTTCCCTCTCCGGCCGACAACCGCCGTCCCTGACCCCGTTTGGGAGCGGCGGCCCGGTGGAGAAAATTCAGGTAAGGAACATGGAAGGAGGTGCGTTCAATGTCCAGCTGGGCGACGTGGTTCTTGCTGGCTACTACGACGAGCCGCAACCCGGCTACAGTCATTTCTATTACGACGGCCGCTAAGCCGGCCTAGCGCGGACGATCGCGTCACGGGGAGCCGGCCGGTGGGCCGGCTCCTCCGCGTAGGTCATTCCCATTGACACCCGTATCCGCGGCTGCTACATGTGTGCTATATGTGTGCGCCGGCCGGGGTGCGGTGAGATCATGCCCCTCATCACGGGCGTGATGGAAGACTATCTCAAGGCCATTTACAAGCTTCAACGGGGACACGGCTCCGTGGCCACCCTGGAGTTGTCGAAGGAGCTCGGCGTAGCGGCAGCCACAACCACCGCCATGGTGCAGCGGCTGGCGAAGCTCAAGCTGGTGTCCTATCATCGCTATCGCGGCCTGACCTTGACGCCGGCCGGCGAACGGATCGCGCTCGAGACGATCCGGCATCACCGGCTCATCGAACTCTACCTGGCGCAGCACTTGGGGGTCGACCTCGACAAGGTGCACGGCGAAGCCGAGAAGATGGAGCACGTCCTCTCACACGACGTCGAGGCCCGCATCGCCGCCGCCCTTGGGAATCCCACGACGGACCCGCACGGGGACCCGATCCCCTCGACGACGGGGGCGATGCGCGATATCCGCTATCCTGCCCTGACGGCGTTCGGAGCCGGCGCGACGGGCGTGGTAGCACGTGTGAGCGACCGCGACCCGGCCACCTTGCGCCGCCTCGCCGGCCTGGGCATCCTCCCGGGAGTCAGGGTCAAGATCCTGGCACAGCGTCCGAGCGGATGCCGCGTCGAGATCGACGGGCACCGGGTGACGGTGCCGCGGGCGCTCTGCGGCGACGTGTACATTCAATAGCCCAGGCCAGGACCCGGACGATGAAAAATCGGATGAGCGTGGGTACACTCGTGATATACTCCTTCGTGTGCCACAGGGATCTTACGCGCCCAACCTCGTCGATATCGCCGCACAAGCTGGGGGGGTAGATGCACGCCCGCGCCCGTAGCATCACAACGACGATCCGCAGGATCGCCCTGGGAGCCTGTGCGCTCGCGCTGGCCCTCGCGCTGAGCGTCGCCTCGCCGCCGTCCGGACCACAAGCTCGCCGTACGCCACAATCCACGAACCACGTCGTCGTGGTCGTGCCGCGCGGTGACGCACGGTTTCTGATCGTCGGCCTGACCCAAGACCGTCAACGGACCGATACGGTCGAGGTCGTCCAGTGGGACGACACGCACCATCGGGTGAGGATCCTCGGCATCCCGCGGGACATCCCCATCGCCCTGCCCGGCGATCCCGTCACCAAGCTCGATCATGCGTACGCCACCGGCGGGATCGGGCGGGCGCGCGCGGCGGTCGTGCGGCTCCTCAATGTGCCGATCGCGCATTATGTCGTGTTCAGCCTGCCGGCCATGCGTGAGATCGTGGATTTGATCGGCGGCGTCCCCATCGACGTGGAAAAGCGAATGGTATACACGGACCACGAGCAGGGTCTCTACATCAATTTGTATCCGGGCCCGCAGGTGCTGGACGGCGCCCATGCCGAGCAATATCTGCGATTTCGGCACGACCCCGAGGGGGACATCGGGCGCATCCGGCGGCAGCAGCATTTTGTCCGCGCCGCACTGGCTCAGGTGCACAAGCCCGGCGTGGTCGTGCGCATCCCGCAGATCGTGGAAACGGCGCACGGCGATGTCCAGACCGATCTCACCTCGTCCGAGATCCTCGGATGGATGCAGCGCGTCGAGCCGCTCACGCCGGAGGAGGTGACGGCCGCGTCGATCGAGGGCCGTCCGGCCGTCCTGTACGACAACCTCGCCCGGATGCGCCTGGACTTCTGGGTGCCCGACCCGCGCGATCTGCGCGCAAAGACCCGGTGGCTGATCAGCGGCGTGCCGCCGACAGCCGACAGCGGGTCCGCGGCGCACACGCCGCTGCCCCCAAAGCAGCCGGCCCGCGGCGCGAGCGGCAAGAAGACCACCCCGGGGTCCCGGACCGACCCGTAGGGCGCGCCTCGGTACCCGGCGCCGGCGCGGTCGTGTCGCCGGCGCACGCTTTGCGGCGCCGCCCTCGTCGAGCAACGGCAGCCCGAAGCGGCGGTCCGGCGCGCGTTAGATCCCGAACCGCCGATCCCGCTGCTGGTAGCTCCGGAGCGCCCGAAGGAAATCGACCTTGCGGAACGCCGGCCACGGCACGTCGCAGAAATAATACTCGCTGTACACGCTCTGCCACAGCAGGAACCCGCTGAGCCGGATCTCACCGCTCGTCCGGATGATGAGATCGGGATCGTGGCTGCCGTTGGCATAGACGCGGCTCCCGATCTCCTCCGGTGTGATGTACGCCTCGAGTTCGTCGGCCGTCATCCCGGCACGGTAGCGCGCCCGCACGAGCGCCCGGACGGCGTCCGCGATCTCCTGACGCCCGCTGTAACCGACCGCGATGTTGAGCCAGCATCGGGCATGGTCGGCCGTAGCACGCTCTGCTTCCGCGATGGCCTGCCGGAGCGATTCGGGGAGCACGTCCAGGCGGCCGACGGCGCGCAGCTGTCGCTGCCGTCCCGCCGTCGCGGGGTGCCGCGCCAGATCCTGAATCTTTTCCTCGATGACCGCGAGCAGCGCCTGCACCTCGTCCTCGGGACGCTCCAGATTGTCGATGGACAGGACCCAGATCGTGACTTCGGGGATGCCGAGCTCATCGCACCACTTCAGCACATCGTTGACCTTGTCCGCGCCCAGCCGGTACGCATCCGCGCCGCTCAAACCCGCTGCCTGCCCGTAGCGGCGGTTGCCGTCGAGGATGAGCCCGATGTGCCGGGGAAGCCGAGCCTCACGGAGCGATTTGAGCAGGCGACGTTCGTAGAGGCGGTACAGAACGCCGAGGAGCGGCTGGTTCAGCGTGGATCCCCCCGCTTGGAGCCATCGTGCCGACGTGCATCGATCTTACACCGGTCTTGCGCCCGAATCCTCTTACCTAGCGCTCGCGTCTTCGCGCACCCGTCGGCGAGGTCGCGCCCCTCGGTGAGGCCGCGCCCCTCGGTGAGGCCGCGCCCGTCGGCGAGGCCGCGTCCGCCGGTGGGATCGCGTCCGCCGGTGGGGTCGCGTCCGCCACCCCGTCGTGAAGGAGCAACGGATCCTCGTCCAGCATGCCCAGGAACGCGCCGACCACCTCCGGGTCGAAATGGATACCGGCACGCTCCTTGATATACTGCCGCGCCCGCTCGGCACTCCAGGCAGCCCGGTAGGGACGTCGCGATGTGAGAGCGTCCCACACGTCCACAACGGCAAAGATGCGGGCCGCCAGCGGGATATCCGTGCCTCTGAGCCTGCGCGGGTACCCCGTGCCGTCCCATCGCTCGTGGTGGCCATACGGGATATCCAGGGCGCCGCGCAGGTACTCGATCGGCGCGAGCAACTCATACGCATGCACAGGGTGCATCTCGATCATCCGCCGCTCTTCGGTTGAGAGGGGGCCGGGCTTGAGCAAGATGCTGTCGGGGACGGCCATCTTGCCGATATCGTGCAACAGAGCGCCGCGGCGGAGATTCACCAGGCCGGCGTCCCCGATGCGCAGCCTGGCGGCCAGCCGCACCGCCAGGTCTGCGACGCGCTGCGTATGTCCCTCGGTCTCCTTGTCCCGCAACTCGAGCGCGTGGGCCCACCCCGCCAGGGTCGTATCGTAGGCGCGTACGAGATCATCGTTGGACCGCTGCAGTGCTTGCACCTGGCGGGCATCGCTGATCGCGATCGCAGTCTGGCCGGCCAACGTGTCGAGGAACTCCAGCCACTCCTCCCCCGGCTCGGCCACGCGCCGGAAGAACACCTGGAGCACTCCTAAGATCTGCCCCTTGGCAACGAGTGGGGTGGCATACGTCGTCCTGAAACCTTCGCTGCGCCCCTGCGGTTGCCGCAGCATGACCAACGGGTCCGGGACCGCGGCGAGGTCGGCGATGCCCATACGCTGCCGCTCCTGGGCGACGCGGCCGGCGAGGCCGTCACCGAGCGCGATGCGAAGACTGCGCAGGACGATCGTGCGAAATCCGTGCGCCGTGGCATACTCCAGCGCCTGGAGATGGGGATTGAGGAGCAAGACGCACGCCGCGTCCACCTCTAGCTCGGCCATCGCCTTCGTCAGCACAACGTCGAGGCTCACGCTCAGGTCGAGGCTCCCGGTAATGGCCCGGTCGATCTCGCGCAGCGCCTGAAGTTGGGACGAGCGGCGAAGGACCTCCTCGTACAGACGGGCATTCTCCAACGCGGCAGCCTCTTGCCGGGCCGCCGCCTGCCTCCGTTCCGTGATATCGACGATCGCGCCTTCGTACGCGACGACGCGGCCGGCGGAATCGCGCACGGCGCGCGCATTGGTCTGGACCCAAATACGCGCGCCATCGTAGCATTTCAGCTCGCACTCGAACCCGGTAACCACACCATCGCGCTCGAGCTGCGCCCGCCATTGCTGGCGGACGGCGGGGTCCACATAGAGGCTCGCGGCGGTGGCCGCCCCCAGTGCCTGGCGGTTGGGATACCCCAGCATACGAAGGAACGCGGAGTTGACGTCGAGCAGGTCGCCCTCGGGCGACGCCCGGTACAGCCCGGCCGGCACCTCCTCGAATAAGCTCCGATACCGATCGTACAGCTTGGCGTTCTCGGTTGCGAGCCGCGCGGTCTTGAGCGCGCGGCCGGTCACGATGAGCAGCAGCGATCCCAGCAGCCCCGTGAAGAACAACGACAAGGTCAACAGCGCCCACGGCTGCCAGAACCGCCCCGCGCCCCCGAGACCGGGCGGACGGGTCACGACCAGGGTCCAGTGGCGGCCCCCAACCGGCAGGCTCGTCCGCCACTCGGACGCACGCGCGTCCCCCGGCGTGTCCCGACGAGCCGACGCGGACGAGCTCCACAGCAGACGCTCCGCCGGCGGGCTGCTGTCATCCTCGATTCGCACCTGCAGCCCGTTGAGTCGCTCCGCCGGAAACGTCGCGCCTGCGAAGTCCTTCATCCGCAGCACCAGCAGGCCGAAGCCGAGCAGGTGGTCGCGGCGCGCCGAGTGCGTGGAAACCGGAGCGCTGCGATGGTACACGGGGGCGAAGAGGAGAACCCCGAACGATTGGCCGGTCTCCTGGACGAGCGTGACGCGACCGGAGGCCACGATGTCACCGGAATCTCGGGCCTCGATCAGGGCGGCACGGCGCACCGGGTCGGAGGCTAAATCGAAGCCCAACGCCGCTTCGCTGCCTCGATACGGAACCACGAAATACACGGGAAAGTACTCGCTGCGCGTCCCAGCAATGACCACGCGACCTCCCGCCGCTACATCGTGGATCGCAAACATCCAGTACCCGTCATCGTGCGCCGCGCGCTCGTACGCATCCCGGTTGGCAGCCGCCACCCGGGGGATCCACTCGAGGGCTTTGATCCCGGGATGCTGCGCCAACTCCCTGCCCGCAAATTCGTCGAACGCCTGGCGGTCCACCTGGGCGCTTACGAAGAGACTGCCGATTGAGTAGAGAGCTTCGAGGTAGCGGTCGAGCGAGCCGCGGAGGACCGCGCCCAGATTGTCCGCGTGTTCCTCAAAGTCAGATCTCGCGGCGGCCTGATCCCAGGCGCTCATCTTGATGAACATCGCGATAGAGAGCACAAACGCCACCAGGAGCGGAATCCCCACGGGGACCAGCCGGGCGCGCCAGGCCTCCCTCGGCGGGGCCAGGCACATCAGCGCCAGCGGCGTCACGACGAGGACGCCCATCGCGTCCCCCGCCCACCATGTCAGCCAATTAAATGGGTAAGCCGGCCACGGAACAACTCCCTGAAACGCCAGCGCCGTCACGCTCCACGTGGCATTCAGTACGCTGGCGGCGGGGCCGCCGAGCACCAGGAACAGCGCGACATCCCGGGCCTCGTCCAGGGCGGTCGGGAAGCCGACCAGCCGTCGGACCAATGCCGCCCCGAGGCACGCCTCCAGCGTGGCCCCAGCCGCGATCCACCCGGCCAGCGCTCCGGATCGCAGGAGCGCGTCGGCATGGATTGGACCGCCAACGCCGGTGAGGTTCACCAGAAAGGAGCCGAGGAACACCCCCGGCCAGACGCGATATCCGAGTAGCAGCAGGCCGGCCAGCGCGAGCCCGGCTGGAGGCCAGACTGGGGTCGCATAGCCGGGCGGAACAGCCAGCAGGAGCCCGAGCCGCCCGGTGATGTAGTAGGCCGCCGCGAGCCCAAGCATTCTCGCGATGTTCGCGATCATCGTCCGCCGGCTCTTGGAACGGGTCCCGCCCTCCACCGAACTCTGGTGAAGTAGAACTTACCCTCATCCGGGGTGCGGTAGACCGCCGCCGGGCGGGGACCAGGTCGCCCGCGTCCGACCGGACCTTCCTCCTGTCCGTTGCAAAATCGACGTGCGCCGGCGCCTTGTCGTACCTCGACACTGCCGTATATCGGCCCTCGGTGTGCCGGGCCCGTGCGCCTACCACGGCCTCGCGCTCGGGGCCATGGGAAGCGGCCGCGCCCGCCCCAGGCGGAACGTCGTCCTGCGGCGAATAGCGCGCTGCTCATCCCATCGGCGGGTGCCCGGGACAGTGCGACCCCCTCGACATGTCTATGTCCAGATCATGCTCGTGTTGACGGCGTTGGCCGCGGCGCCGACGGCAGCCTGGGATCAGCCCGCGGGCGAAAACCCCGCCGTGTTCTTCGTTGCAGCGGTTGACCGCGACAGTACCCGCCCGCTCCAAACCGGCACGGGATTCTTTATCAATGCCGACGGGACGGCCCTCACGGCGAGTCACGTCGCGTCGGTCGTCACCCGCGACCGGGCCAAGCGGCTCATTGCTGTGGTAAATCGCGAAGCCTACGCAGCCGACATCGTGTGTGCCTCGCGGCTGCCCTATGACCCCACCTCGTCCGTCCCGGGCCTCTACAGTTTTCACGCGTGGAGCCGTGACGTGGCGGAGATCAAGCTTCGCCCGGCAAACGATCTCTTGCTCCCGGGTGGAGCGCTGTCATGGCAGGCGCCCGATGGCCGGCAATTTTGGGCACCGGCGCATACGGCAGCGCTACCGGCCTTCTCGGCCCTGCCCCCAGGCAAGGGGATGAGACCCGGCGACGCCGTCACGGTCATCGGGTACCGCGCGGCGAATTCGGCCGGAGCGCAGGATCGCGTCGCGGGCACGGTCCTCGAGGTCGACCGGGCGCGGGATGGCACGCGGGTGGGGGTGCTCGCGTTCCCCGAACGGTCGGCGCCAGGCGCGGGGTTCAGCGGCGCGCCGGCGGTCAACGGTGCGGGACAGGCCGTTGGCATGTTGGCGTGGACCGATGCGAACAAGCCTGACCGCGGCTACGCTGAGACGAGCGATGCCTTCACGCAGCCGTGCGGAAAGTCGTAGATGGATTCGTTCCCGTGAAGCTCACCGACGGATCGAACAACCAAGAGCGCGAACCCAACGTGCTCTACGAATGGAGCGCGCCGGGGTCTTGATGCGTGCTGCACCGCACACGTAGTGCTCGCTACGAACCCGCTTGCTCAAGGTGACTCTCCCCCTGTTCATGGCCCCAGGGTGACAGAATCACTGAGCAGTTAGCGGAGGACAAAATCATTGAGCAATTACAAAGTTGATTCGCGCGCTTGACAATGCCCGGACCGTTCTGTACATTGCCGCACAGAATGAATCACCGAGCGTTCCTCGCGCACTGCATGTGTACCCGGCGGAGGCAGCCTGCCTGCGTCCGGGTCGTCCTCGCGTAGCAGACTTCCTCCGCCGTCTTCGCCGTTCCGGCTAGACATACAGTGCCAGGCGATTTGTCGCCTGCGCACGGGAGGATCCCATGGATTTGCCGCGACCCGACGCGGAGCGTGCCTCCGCGAGCTTCCGTCCATCCTGCGTCATTCGACCGTCGCTCCGCCGCCCGGGCCTCGACCGGCACGAGCGCGCTGGGCTCGCAGGAAGCGATCGCCGGTGAGCCGTTACTATCCCGTCGCGCTTGACCTCGCCGGACGGCGCTGTGTCGTGGTGGGCGGTGGACCGGTCGCCCATCAAAAAGCTCTTGGATTGTTGGAGGCGAGGGCACGCGTCGTGGTGATCGCCGACTCGGTCACGCCCCCGCTGCATGCCCTCGCTTCGGAGGGACGCGTCGAGATCATCAGGCGCGCGTACCGGCGCGGTGATCTCAAAGGAGCGTTCCTGGCGATCGCCGCGGGCGACCGTGGGACGCACTCAGCCGTGTGGGATGAAGCCACCGACGAACGTGTCCTCGTCAACGCCGTGGACGACGCCCCGCACTGTCATTTCATCGCGCCGGCCATCCATCGCCAGGGCGAACTCGCCATCGCCGTCTCTACCGCCGGCAAGAGCCCCGCGCTCGCCGTCCGCCTGCGAAACCGCATCGCCAAGCTCGTCGGCCCGGAGTACGGGGTTCTCCTCGAGATCCTGGGCGAGCTGCGGCCCGCGGTCACGGCACGCGAGCCTGATCCCGCTCGCCGCGCAGCCTTGTGGTACCGCCTCGTTGATTCGGATGCGCTCGACCATGTGCGACGCGGCGACGCGGCGGGAGCGCGAGAGCGGCTCGCATCGTTGGTCCGCGCGGGAGCGGACCGGTAATGCCGGTCACGGGCAGCGTCACGGGTGCCGGCACCGTGTCATCTCCAACGTTACCGTGCAAAGCGCGGTCTCCGGAGCAGGATCCATGACCGGCGCGGTGCGGCCCGGCACGGTCTATCTTGTCGGCGCCGGCCCCGGCGATCCCAAATTGATCACCGTGCGCGGGCTCGAGGTCCTCCGCGCCTCGGACGTGGTCGTCTACGATCGGCTCGCCCACCCGACACTCGTCCGGGAAGCCCCGCACGCGGCGGAGCTCATTTACGCGGGCAAGCGACCGGGGCACCACACGCTACGCCAGGATCAAATCAATGCCTTGTTGATCGACCGCGCCCGCGCGGGGTCGACCGTCGTACGGCTCAAGGGAGGGGATCCCTTCGTGTTTGGCCGCGGCGGCGAAGAGTGCGAAGCGCTGCGCTCCGCCGGCGTTCGCTTTGAGGTGGTCCCGGGCGTGACCGCGGCGATCGCGGTGCCGGCGTACGCGGGCATCCCCGTCACCCACCGGCGGCACGGCTCCGCCTTCGCGGTCGTCACGGGCCAGGTGGGCGGCAACCGGCCGGCTCTCGATTGGAGCGCGCTGGCGCGAATGCCCGTGCTGGTGGTGCTCATGGGCCTGCGGACGCTTCCCGAGACGTGCCGGTGCTTGATCGCTCACGGGCGCGACGTCCGCACACCGGCGGCGGTTGTGAGCGTCGGGACGACCCCGCGGCAGATCACCATCACCGGCACGCTCGGGACGATTGCGCAGCGTGTGGGCGCAGCGGCGCTGCCGGCGCCCACCGTGCTCATCGTCGGGGACGTGGCGCGCCTGGGGCAGACGTTGCGTTGGTTCGCGCCCGAACGCCGCATTCCCGGGGATTCCCCGAGCCCGAGCGCGATCCCGATCCCGCCCGCGCCGCGATCGCACGCACTGCTCGATGCCCGATCAGTCGTGCCCGCCCGTACGAGGCTTCCGGTGCCGGCCCCGGCCGCATGCCGCGGGCGATGGTCTGAAGAAGTATGAGGAGGAGCGACACCCTGGGAGACTCCGCGCTGCGCCGGCCTGGTCAGGCACCTGGCGTGCTCCTCGGGCCGGGGGTTCCGCTCACGGCTGGGCACGCCGGACAACTCGAGGCACTCCTTGAAACGCTGTCCCGCGAGGAAGCGCTGTGGATCAGCGGTTACCTGGCGGGGGTTGCGCTGCAGGGACGCGCCGACGTCCCGGCGGCACCGTCCACCGCGCCACTTGCCGCTGAGCCGATCACGATCCTCTACGGGTCGGAGACCGGTCATGCCGCAGCGGTAGCGAAGCGCTTGGGCGAATTCGCCACCGCTTGCGGTCTCTCGGCGCGCGCCGTCGATATGGCCATGTTTCGATCCCAGGAGCTGAAGAGCGTCACCCGCCTCGTCGTGGTGACGGCCACCCACGGCGACGGCGCGCCTCCCGACCCCGCGGCCGGCTTCTACGAATTCCTCCACAGCCGAAAGGCGCCACGGCTCGAGGGCACGACGTTTGCCGTGCTGGGTCTCGGCGACTCCAGCTACGAACACTTCTGCCAGACGGCCAAGGACTTCGATCGCCGGTTGGAAGAGCTCGGAGCCCGCCGGTTGCTCGATCGCGTCGACTGCGACACCGACTACGAGGACCCGGCCGAGGCCTGGATGGAGGCAGTGCTCGGCCGCCTCACGTCGAACGGCAGTGCGCCGGCGGACGGGGCCGGCAACGGGTCGGGCGCACGGGCCGTTGTTCGAACGCTAGTCCCCGATGCCCCGGCGACGGAACCCGCCGCTCCGTCGTACGACCGCCGGAGGCCGTTCCCGGCCGAGATGGTCGACAGCCTCGTGTTGAACGGTCGCGGCTCGGATAAGGAGACGCGACACCTCGAACTCTCGCTCCGCAGCTCCGGGTTGATCTATGAGCCCGGGGACTCGCTCGGCGTTGTGGCCGAAAACGACCCCGCGCTCGTCAACGAGTTGATCGAGACGCTCGCCCTGAACCCGGACGAAGCGGTCGCGGGTGCCGCGGGCGAGACCACGCTGGCGCGGGCGCTGACGACGGACTATGAAATCACCACGCTGACGCCGCGCTTCGTCGCGCGCTACGGCGATGCTGCCCAGGCGGAAGCGCTTCGCGCGTTGAGCCGGCCGGACGAGCAGAGCCGTCTCAGAGCGTACCTGGCCGGGCGGCGGATCATCGATGTCGTCGCCGCGTTCCCCGTGAAAGGACTCCAGGGCGCGGCGTTCGTCGGCATGCTCCGGAAGCTCGAACCCCGGCTCTACTCAGTCGCCTCGAGCTTGACGGTGTATCCAGACGAGGCGCACCTCACGGTCGACGTCGTGCGCTACCAGACGCACGCGCGGCTACACAAAGGAGTGGCATCCGCGTATCTCGCGGAGCGGCGCGCCGTGGGTGAGAGCGTCCCCGTATACGTCGAGCGGAGCGAGCACTTTCGGCTGCCCCGAGACCCCGCGGCGCCCATCATCATGATCGGCGCGGGCACCGGCGTGGCCCCGTTCCGCGCGTTCGTCCAGGAACGGCAGGCCATCGGGGCAACCGGGCGCAGCTGGCTGCTGTTCGGGGATCGCCGCTTCCGCACCGACTTCCTCTACCAGCTCGAGTGGCAGCGCGCGCTCCGCGAGGGCGCACTCAGCCGCATGGACGTGGCGTTCTCGCGGGACCAGCCGGAGAAGATGTACGTGCAGCACCGCCTGCTGGAGGCGGCGCGCGACGTCTACGCGTGGCTCCAGGACGGCGCCCACCTCTACGTGTGCGGGAGCGCGGACCGCTTGGCTCCGTCCGTCCACGAGGCGCTGATCGCGATCGTGGAGCGGCAGGGACATGTGGAGCATGCGTGCGCGGAGGAGTACGTCAAGGGCCTGCAGCGGGAACGACGCTATCAACGCGACGTCTACTGAACGGAGAGCGACGATGACGACGGCGCATCGTGGCACGGACCGGAGCCGGGACCTCAGCCAACCCTTGGAACGGTTGCACCCCAACGAGACGATCAAAGCCGAGAGCCGCTACCTCCGCGGCTCCATCGCGGAGGGCCTGGTCGACCCGCTGACCGGTGCGATTCCCGGGGATGAGGCGCCGCAGATTCTCAAATTCCATGGGGTCTACCAGCAGGACGACCGCGATCTTCGCGCCGAGCGGCGCCGGCAGAAATTGGAGCCCGCGTACCAGTTCATGGTGCGCGTGCGCCTGCCCGGCGGCACGTGCCGGCCCGACCAGTGGCTCAAGCTGGACGCGCTGGCGCGCGAACACGCCGACCGCACCCTCCGGCTCACGACGCGGCAGACGTTTCAATTCCACGGCGTGCTGAAGCGGAACCTGAAAGAAACGATCCAGCGGATCAACGCGACGCTCCTGGACACGATCGGCGCCTGCGGCGACGACAATCGCGGCGTGATGTGCTCGCCGAACCCCGACCAGTCGGCAGTCCACGCACAGGTGTATCCGCTGGCGAAGCAGCTCAGCGACGCGCTGCTCCCGCGAACACGCGCCTACCACGAAATCTGGTTGGACGAAACGCCGGTCGCAGGCGGCGACCGTGAAGAGGAGCCCATCTACGGCCGCACGTACCTGCCCCGGAAGTTCAAGCTGGCCCTGGTCGTGCCGCCGATCAACGACGTCGACATCTACACGCAAGACCTTGGGTTCATCGCGATCGCCGACGGCGAGCGGCTGGCGGGCTTCAACGTCAGCGTCGGCGGCGGCATGGGGCGCACCGACAACGAACCCGCCACCTACCCGCGGCTTGCGGATGTGATCGGATTTTGCGCCCCGGAGGGGGTTGTCGCGGTTGCCGAACAGGTCGTCGGCATCCAGCGTGACTACGGCGATCGCGTCGACAGGAAGCACGCGCGCCTGAAGTACACGATCGACGACCGCGGGCTGGAGTGGTTCTGCGACGAGCTGCATCGACGCCTTGGCTGGCGTCTCGCGGACGCGAGGCCATTCCGGTTCGACACCAACAGCGACCGCTACGGCTGGTCCAAGGCGCTGAACGGCCACTGGCACTACACGGTCTTCGTGGAAAACGGGCGGGTCCGAGACGCCGAGGGCCTGCAATTGATGACGGCCCTCCGCGAGATCGCGGGCATCCACACGGGCGAGTTCCGCCTCACGCCGAACCAGAACGTGATCGTGGCCAACGTCCCGAGCGAGCACCGCAGCCAGATCGAGCGCATCCTTGAGGGGCATGGGGCCATGAATCCTGCGCGGCAGAGCGTCCTTCGCCGCCACGCGGTCGCGTGCGTCGCGCTGCCGACGTGCGGGCTGGCGATGGCGGAGAGCGAGCGCTACCTCCCGTCCCTCATCACCAAGCTCGAGGCCATCGCGTCATCGTGCGGGCTCGAGCGCGACCCTATTATCATTCGAATGAGCGGCTGCCCCAACGGGTGCTCGCGCCCGTACGTCGCCGAGATCGGGTTCACGGGGCGCGCGCCCGGCAGATACAACGTGTATCTCGGCGGCGGGTTTCACGGCCAGCGGCTCAACAAGCTGTTCCTGGACAACGTGGGGGAGGCGCAGATCCTGGACGCGCTCGCGCCGGTCATTCGACGCTACGCCGCCGAGCGGCTCCCGGCCGAGCGCTTTGGCGACTTCGTCATTCGTGTCGGTTACGTCAAGGAGGTGCGAGCCGGTCGCGAGTTCAACGACTAGGGCCAGCACCGTGTAACTTTCTCACGTCCCGCCCTCACTTTGGTTCCAAGCGGCAACGTCCGCGTATGGGCGCCACGGGTGTCCGCTGTGAAGAGGCGGATATTCCCTTCACGCGAGCAACGTCCTGCCTTTCGACGACGTAGCGGCGAGTGCCGCCTTGACCGCGAAAAGCGATGCAGATGAGCGTATCTTCTCAGTCTTCCGTTACAGAAACTGCATACCAACAGCGTAACACTACCAATCGGACTCATCGCCGTCGCGGCGCCCGTTCCCGACCTGACGCTTCCATGCCTTCGCACGACTAATTCTCAAGAGAAGCCCGGCAGCTCCCCGGGGGCCGCGCCCAGATCTCGACCGCCCTCGACACGTACAGCCACATGCTGCCCGGCCTTGAGGAGCAAGCCAGCGCGCAGCTCGCGGCCCAGATTAGCAGGGATTAGCAAGACGGGGCTTCCGGGAGTTGGGCACCTTCGCTAGGGCCTGAAAAATATGGCGGGCCCGGAGGGAATCGAACCCCCGACCAGAGGCTTAGGAGTCCCCTGCTCTATCCACTGAGCTACGGGCCCGTTGTCAGGCGTAATTCGCCGGCAGCGGCGGGGCGCCTGGCAATCGCTGTTAGTGTAGCACGGTGGGCGAAATCTCGGGCTAGGGCAGCGTCGGCCCGGTCGGCTGCGGCATGTCCTGCTCGTCGGCGTCCTCTTCCGTGTCCATCGCCTCGTCGCCGTTGGTGTAAGCGATCGGCGCCCGCCGGGGAATTGCTTCGATTCGCGCCGGTCTCTGCGCCGATCGCGCGCTCCCATGGCGCTTGACCTTGACCGCCTTTGGGCGGCCGTCTTTCCCAGGCGCGATCTCGAACGACACCCCCTCGCCTGCTTCGAGTGACCGGAGGCCGGTGCCTTCGATATCACTGTAGTGCACGAAGAAGTTGCGGTTCATGGCCTCGCACTCGATAAAGCCCCACCCATGCTCGAAGCGAGACACCACGCCCATATAGCGGCGGCCGTCGCCGACTGCGGAGTCGGCTCCGTTGGTAGATGTCACCATCTGTTCCAGATCACGTTCGCGTACGCCCAAATGGGCGCACAACGCGCGAAGCATCTGTTCGATTCGATCCAATTGCTGAGCCATCGTGATGACCTCCATGCTCGCTGTATGCTAATACGCGTCCAGGACGCCTCATGAGGGACAATCAATCAATCATTCATGTGTGGTGGGTCCACGGAGAAACCGAGGCCCGAGTAGTTGATGTGTCACGTGCTCGCCTCTATGAACACACATACCCGATCGGAAGCAATCCTACACCCTTCTCGCCGCATTTCATGTTCAGCCGGTCACACCGAAGTCCGAACGCGGATCTCCCGTGAACGACCCGCCAGGCCCAATGACGGACCAGGGATCGACCGGTCTAGTTCCCGCTGCGCGGAGTACTCGGACCCACCCAACGAATGCAAACCCTGACCGGGGCAGGCTCTCATGACTCAAACCGCGTCTTCAGCCCGACCCGCCATCCCGGGCAACAGGCCTCACCGCCTGCACAAATTATGCGCTCCGGATGCGCGCAGGTCAACGCATGCCGCCCCGGATGCAGGGGGCCTTTCCGGACGTTACATGTAGACGAGGATTATATCGTCGCCTGGGGAGGTGAAAACGTGGCAGATAAGCTCGACGTGACCATCGAATACTGCACGAGTTGAGGGTACCTCGGCCACGCCGTCCGTGTGACGGAGTCGATCCTCAAAGAAAAGCCGCAAGACGTTCGCTCGCTGCGCTTGATCCCGTCCTCAGGAGGGGTATTCGAGGTGTCCGCAAACGGGCGTCTCGTGTTTTCGAAAAAGGAGACGGGCCGGCGGCCGGAGCCCGAGGAGGTCCTCCAAGGCCTCTTCGCCAGCCGGGCCTGATAGCAGCGCATGCGCTCGGGGGGCCGGCGTGCGCCTGCCCCCCGACGGTCGCGAAAAACTTCGCGCGACTACGCTCGTCCGGCGTCTCGGTAGTTGTGTTGAAGGAGCGCGGCGGCGCGGCACTAGTACCACGCGATAGCGACATCTTGTAATGGCACCGTCACTCCCGTACCGGGGTCCACAAAGACCCGCCACCGCGGGAGCGTCCGATCTATGTCGCCAATGACGCTCCGTTTGCCGTCCACGCATCCATAGTTGACGCGCATGCCGGCCACACCCGCGGTGGCGCCGGTCAAGAATGTGCAGCGCGCGCCGTCGCCGATCTCGAGGGCCCACGGCATTCCGCGACCGATGTTCGACTCGTTGGCTTGCCCGCGTGCCGGCACCTTGGTGGGGCGCAGCAGCGTCACCCTCGGGGACCACGGGGTCTCCGGACACGCGAGCACCGGCACGCTGCCCTCGAATCCCTGAAAGCATGGATCCATGATGGCGTTGCCGCTCATGCACCGCCAGGCGTCGTCTCTGGCCTGATCCGCGATCGACGCCGCGAAGCACTCCCCGGAAACCCGCCGCGTCACGAGCACGCCCGGCCGCAGCGCGCCTGGGCCGAACGCCGCGTAAACGCGGATCAGCGTGGCGCTCGGCGCGGGCTGTGCATCAAGGTCGCCGGGCGCGGCCGCAAACAACCACGCACCGGCCGCCGCGACGACCATCCACCAAGCCGATCGTCGAGTCATCGTGCCTCCGCCCCTTTGCGAAATCGCGATTGCACGATACGGAGCGCGCCGAGCCGGTTCCTCTTCCGCGGGGCGGCGGACGAGTGCTGTACCGCGTCACTGTTCGACACGGCGACGCGCATGGCGACGTGAAATGCCGCGGGCGGAGACGCTCACCGGCGAAGCAAAGCGCGCACATGGTGGACATTCGTTCGCCTTGCCAGGCCACAGGACGCCCGATATAGTGGCGTCATCCGCCATGCACAATCGTTCTCTCCGGGCATTTCGCTTGGTCGCCGGGTCGGCGTTCGTGCTCGTCGTCGCAATGCTGTTGTGGACGGCGCGACCGCATCACCCGGTCTCCGTGCACAAGGCCCGACCCGGACCGCCCACGGCGCCGCGTCCGCCTCAAGGCCTCGTTCCGGATCCCATTGACGGTCTGCTCGTACCCTACCAGCTCGCCGCACGACGGCCGATCGCGATCATCATCGACAACTTCACGCAGGCGCGCCCCCAATGGGGGCTGTCGGCCGCATCGCGAGTCTACGAAGCCATCACCGAAGGCGGTATCACGCGGTACCTGGCAGTCTTCGCGGAGAACGATGCCGACCGCATCGGTCCGGTACGGTCGGTGCGCACCCAGTTTCTTGACTATGCGCTCGAGATCGACGCCGGCGTTGCGCACGTCGGCGGCAACGCCGACGCGTTGGCGCTCATCCACCAACTGCCGATCATGAACCTGGATGAATTCCGGTACGCTGCCGCGTTTCGCCGGATCCCGGCGCCGCACGTGGCGTTCGAGCACACCGTCTTTACGTCAACCGCAGCGCTCCGTAGCGTGATCGATCAGCGCGTCGCGCTGGAAGGCATCGCCGTCGCGCCCGCGAGCTGGAAGGACGACGCCCCCGCGGCGCAGCGGCCGGCCGCCGGCAGCGCATCGATCGCGTTTTCGTTGCCCGAGTACGCGGTCACGTGGACCTATGAGCCGGCGACCAACGACTACGCCCGCAGCCTGGGCGGCGTTCCGGACACGGACGCCGCCACCGGCCTGGTCCTCAGGGCGAAGTCGATCGCCATCGCCGTGGTCCCCCGCACCCACGGGCGGACGGTCATCGGGGAAGACACCTGGACGTTCGCCGACATCGGCTCCGGCCGGGCCTGGGTCCTGCAGGACGGCACCGCGGTCCCGGGCACGTGGCGAAAGCCGACCCGCGCGGACCGCCTCCGTTTCTTCGATGGCGCGGGACATGAGATCGCCTTCGACCGCGGGCCTCAGTGGGTGGAAATCGTCCCGCCCGAAGTCTCCCAGACCTTCTCGCCATAGCCCGACCGCGGCATTGCCCCGGCGGCAGGACGCCCCGCCGGCTCGTCGAACCTCACGGACGCGCGACGCCGTGCGGCGCCGCGGCAGCGGTGGCCGGAGCCTAATCGCTTCTCATGCGACTGTATGTCATCCGCCGCATCATTCTCATCATCCCGTTAATCTGGGGGGTGGTCACGAGCGTCTTTCTCGTCATCCACCTCCTCCCGGGCGATCCCGCAGCCGTCCTCCTCGGACCGTTCGCGACGAGCGACCGCGAGGTCGCATTGCGTCACATGTGGGGCTTGGATCAACCCCTTGTCGTCCAGTACCTTCACTACCTCGGCAACGTTGCCGCCGGCAACTTCGGCACATCGTTTCTCACCGGGCAGTCGGCCGCGTACCAGATCGTGACGTCCCTGCCCTACACGGTCATCCTAGGCCTATCCGCGCTGGCAATCGCCGTCGGCGTGGGCATTCCCCTCGGGGTGACCGCCGCCGTACGCAACGAGACCGTGGCGGACCGCCTGTCCCTCTTCCTGTCGCTGCTCCTGATCTCCGCGCCGAACTTCCTCGTCGGCATTGTGCTGCTCATCGTCTTTGCGGGCCGCCTGGGATGGGTGCCATCGATCGGCGCCGGCACGCTTGCCCAGCCTGCCTCGATCGTTCCGCACACCATCTTGCCGGCGGTGGCGCTCTCGGCCGGTCTCCTTGCCTACCTCACGCGGATCACCCGCACGACGCTCCTGTCGGTGCTCCGGGACGACTACATCCGGACTGCCCGCGCCAAGGGGCTCGCGGGCGCCTCCGTCGTCTTCCGCCACGCCCTGCGCAACGCCATGCTGCCGGTGCTGAGCATCCTCGGACTGGCCGTCGGGGAAGTCGTGGGCGGGACCGCCGTCATCGAGACCGTGTTCGCGCGTCCCGGCATCGGGAGCCTCCTCGTGAACTCGGTCACTGGCCGCGACTACGTGCAGGTCCAGGCGTGCGTCATCATCCTCGCCGTGTCGTTGGTCGTGATGAACCTCGTGACGGACCTCTGTTACGCGGCCGTGGACCCCCGGATCCAATATCAGTAGCCGCATGGTCCAAGCGCTGCCGTCCGTCGCCCTCGCCCCGGCCGCGCCGGCCACGCGATCGCGGTGGCGCGCGTTCGGCAAGAACCTGCAGCGCAACGTCCCGGCGCTCCTGTCGCTGGGCTTCATTGTGCTCCTCGTGATCACCGCGGTGTTCGCGCCGCTCCTGGCGCCCTACAGCCCGTCACTCGTGTCCCCGGCGGCGTCGTTCCAACCGCCCACGTGGCAGCATCCGTTCGGCACGGACCTGTTCGGCCGGGACATCCTGTCGCGGGTGATCTACGGCACGCGCCTCTCCCTGCTCGTCGGCGTGCTCGCGGTCGCGATCGGAGCGGCCGGCGGGACACTCCTCGGCATGATGGCGGGCATCAGCGCGCGGCGCGCGGAGCAGGCGATCATGCGCTGCATCGACGTGGCGCTGGCGTTCCCGTTCATCCTGCTCGCGATCCTGATCCTGGCGTTCTTTGGGTCGGGCGTCCAGAATGTGATGCTGGCCGTGGGGATCGCCTACGTCCCCCGCTTCGCGCGGATCACCCACGCGTGCACGCTCTCACTTCGAGAGATGGAGTTCGTCTCCGCGGCGCGGGCGAGCGGCGCGGGGCTCGGGCGCGTAATGTTGCGGCACATTCTGCCGAACCTCTTTCAGGTTCTCACGGTGTACGGGACGTTCTCCATCCCGATCGCCATCTTGATCGAGGCGGGACTCGACTACCTCGGGCTCGGAGTGCTCCCGCCCACGCCGACCTGGGGCGCGATCATCAACGAGGGGCGGCAGTCGCTCATGATCGCGCCCTGGGAGTCCGTGCTCCCGGGCGTCGTCATCATGTTGGCGGTGCTGGCGTTCAATCTGTTCGGCGAAGCCGTGGCGAGCTTCCTCGACCCCAAGGCCAACATCGGCCTCCAGCGATAACGGCCTAGCGGGCCTGGGCGCCCCGATACCGCGCCCGCGCCTCGGTGATGACCCGGTAGGCGTCCTCCTGGCCGCGCCATCCCGTCACCGTGACGGCCTTGCCTTCCAGGTTCTTGTAGGTCTCGAAGAAGTGCTCGATCTCGCGGCGCGTGTGCTGGTTGACGCTGTCGATGGTCCGCGTGGACGCCATCCGCGTGTCGCCGACGGCGACGCCGATAATCTTCCAGTCGCGCCCGGCCTCGTCACGCATGTCGAGGATCCCCACCGGCGCGGCCTCGAGCACACAGCCGGGGAACGTCGGTTGGGAGATCAACACCATGATGTCGAGGTGGTCGCCGTCCGGCGACCGCGTCTCCGGGATGAACCCGTAGTCGGCGGGATAGTAGATGGGCGAGAACAGGACGCGATCCAGGCGGATCACCCCGAGCGTCTCGTCGTACTCGTACTTATTGCTGGAGCCTTTCGGGATCTCGACCACGGCGTTGACGATCTCGGGAGCGCGGGCGCCGATCGACAGCGTGGACCACCCCATGGCACACCTCGTCGGGGAAAGCGTGGGCGAGCGACGATTCCGCTCGGCGGGCGATCTCTCCTGGCGGCGCGACCTGCGGCGCCGGCCGACCGCGGACATGATATAGTGAGCCCATGGGCATCGGTTCCCGCGCCCTGCCGCGGCGCGGCCCAGGCGGAACCGGAATCCGGCTCCACGCCGGCGTGATGGCGACGCTCATGGTCCTGGCGCAGACGTTAAGCCTGCCCAATCTCAGCACGCACCGCGAGGCGCGGTCGCTCGTCGTGATCAACGCGTCCGCCGACACCGTGTGGGACCTCTTGACCGATCTACCCCGCTACCCTGCGTGGAACCCCTACATCTCACCCGCGAAAGGCGAGCTCCGCGAAGGGGCACAGCTCGAGCTCACGCTTCACAACGGCAATCAAACCGTCGTCATCGAGGAGACGGTGCTGAGCGTCAAGCCGGAGCAGGAGTTGAGCTGGGGCGGCTGGATGCTGGGGCACAACCTACAACGCACGCTCACGTTCTCTATCGACCCGGTGGGGTCCGATCGGGTGCAGCTGGACGCGCACGAGGTGTTCCAGGGGATCTTGCTTCCGCTGGCCGGGGGCGTCCCTGACGACGCCCAGCGGGGTCTAGAGGAAATGGTGCACGCCCTACGCTCCGCCGCGGAATTGGTCCCGCATCCCTCGCATTAACGCGCCGCGGCCCGTATCCCCTCGCGCAGCCGACAACTGCTCGGGCGACCGCCCTGCACGGCGCGCCCAAATCTGCGGGCGCGCCCGGGGGACGCCCACCCCGCATCCATGGGCCATCGGCTTCCCGGCGCGGCGCCGGGAAGCCGATGCGACATCCGTCCTTGCGCGATCCGCTCCCTCTGCGGAGCGCTACGGGCACCTCGCGTTCCAGTAGCGATCACTGCCGCAGTAGCGTCGATCGTACCGATGACCGTAGTCGTAGGCCGGCGCGGGATGGGACGCGGCGTTGTGCAGGATCAGGTAGGCAAGACCACCCAGGACGAGCGCGCCGACTGCGATCCCCACGGCCGTCGAGCTCGACGACGGCGCGGCCACGCCCGCAGGCGCGGGCTGGGACGCGCTCTGAGGCGCGTTCACGTCCACGCGGCCGAGAATGAACTGGCTGTTCTCCGGGACCAGGTAGGCCGTCACCGGCGCGCCCGTAAAGGACGCCAGCGCGCACACGGACGTCAGCCGGCCGTTCACGTAGATCGCCGTCTGATTGGTGATCGGAAAGGTGGTGGCACCGCCGGATGTGTTCAAGGTCAGCTCCTGCGCCTGGCAGTTTGCCGCCTGCAGCGTTCCTTGAACCTGCAGCGGTTGCGGCGCTTGAGCGCTGCCGACGCTCGCAAACCCCAAGCACGCCACCAGAAGCCCTGTGATTACCGCGGTCACTCGACGCATCGTTATCCCTCACTTTCGGGCCGGGCAGCGTTCACCACCCCCAGCCTCTGTGCCCGATCGTAAACGGACGGCGTGAAGAGGTCGTGAATACGCTCTGCGAAAGTCGCGAAGATCGCCGCCCGGCGAGCGCAAGAAAGAACAAAATGGGAACGAGGGACGCGGTTGCGGCGCCGAGAAGAGGTCCCCATGGTCACCGGCCCGCAGTCTCGGGTCCCGCTCAACAACGGCACGGCCATTCCCGTCTTGGGGTTGGGGACCTGGCCGATCGCGAATGGAGAACCCACCGCGAAGGCCGTCGTCCAGGCCCTCCGCCTCGGATACCGGCACATCGACACGGCCAAGATGTACGGCAACGAAGAAGGCGTGGGGGACGGAGTTCGCGCGAGCGGCCTGCCGCGGTCAGACGTGTGGGTCACGACCAAGCTGGCGAACGGCGATCAGCCGCATGCCCGCAAGGCGTTCGACGAGAGCCTGGCGCGGCTCCGCCTGGACTACGTCGATCTGTACCTCGTGCACTGGCCGGCGCCGGGCCTTGTCACCCGGACATGGTCGGCGATGGAAGAGCTCTGCGCGGACGGACGGTGCCGGGCCATCGGCGTCAGCAACCACTCGATCGACCAACTTGCCGAGATCCTGCGCATGGCGAAGATCCCGCCGGCGGTCAACCAGATCAAATGCTCGCCGTTTGGGTTCGACCAGGAGCTCGCAGACTACTGCCGCCGGGAAGGCATCGCGGTCGAAGCGTACAGCCCGCTAACCAAGGGCCGCAATCTCCGGAACCGGAGGCTGGGCGAGATCGCGCGACGCTACGACAAATCGCCGGCGCAGATCCTCATCCGGTGGGCGCTGCAAAAGGAGACCATCGCCCTGCCGAAATCCGAACACGCCCCGCACATGGAAGAGAACGCGGCGGTATTCGACTTCGAGATCACCGCGGATGATATGGCTCGGCTGGATGCGCTGGGGACGTGATACCCGCTACTGCACCACCGCATTACTCTTCGGTCACGTCCGCCCAGCCCGCCTACCCTCGTCGGAGATACGACACGAGGCCCTAGAGTTTCCAGGCCCGGAAGTTCGCCGCGGAACCCGTAACCCCGCAGCCGCTCACCTGACCACTCCAGACGAGACCGGGTCGACCCGGTGCTCCCGGCACGCCCGGACGGCCCGGCATGCCGGGCGTGCCGCCGATACCTCCGGCGCCAGCCTGGCCCCCAGCTCCTCCGGCGCCAGCCTGGCCCCCACCCCCGCCGCTTCCGCCATTGCCGCCGTTACCTCCGTTGCCGCCTGCACCGCCGGCGCCCCCCGCGCCGCCGGCGCCGCCTGCACCGCCCGCGCCGCCTGCACCGCCCGCGCCGCCATTGCCCCCCGTGCTCCGGCTCACGACCCCCGTCCACTGCTGGAGGCAGCCCGATGCCGTTGCCCGGGTGAAGGTCACCGTGTTTTGATCAACCCGCACGTGCCGGATCGGCGCCGCGGCTCCTTGGCCGTCCTCGACGATGCGGCCGTCGAGCGTACCATCCGGCCTGACGGTCAGGATCACAGATCCGTGACTCGCACCGCAGCACCACCACTGCCACGTTCCGGCCATCTCTGCGGGCGAGACGACCCCGGCGCCGGGTTGCGCCTGCGCCGCCCCCATGCCGGCCGCTCCGAACATGGCCGCGATGGTCACACCGACCACCAGCACGTACAGGACGACCGCGAGGCCGGCGGCCCGGCCCACGACCCTTCCGCTCTTGCGTCCGTGCACTCCTCGGCTCTGCATAGGGCTTGTCCCGTGTATCACCTGATCGTCCCCTCCCTAACTATACCCCAACGGCCGCGCTTGCCGGCCTCGATCGTAGTGTACGCAAGCACCGCATGTTTTGTGCCGTAGCAGCCGAGGCCTCCGCCATCGCGCACCTAAATGTCGCGCGAGGTAAAAGAGGTAAAATAGGAGCGGGAGGTGGACCCTCATGAAGACGGTCGCGGTGGTCCTGCTGCCGCTGGTGATCGTGTGCCCTGCGACCGCGTGGGGCCAGGCGCAACCCGGGTTTTCTCCCGCCTGCGGCACCGCGCATCCTTCTTATGTGTGCGTCCGCCTGTGGAACCAACTCGCCGAGGGGACGGTCCGCTTTCTCATCGACGACGTCCCGCAGGGCTCGGCCGGGCCCGGAGAGTCGGTCTACGCGACCGCATCGCCCGGTGCGCACCGCGTCGAGGCCATCGTGGTCACGGATTCCACAGACCAGCAACGGCACACGGCAAAGACGGTATCGTGGGACCCAGGGGTGAACGCCACGTACTGCATCTACGATCCGGGACACGGGGGCTGCTAGCGCGCGGCCGCTCGAGGCTCCGCAGCGCCGCCTCCAACTGCGTGTCCTCGCCCCGCGTCACGTCCGCCACCGTAAGATCGACCGGAAGGTCCGGGGTGATCCCCACCCCCTCGATTTGCTCGTAGCGCGGACCGCTCACTTGCGACACGGTGATTTCCATCCCGCCCTCCGGCAGCGGAAATCGCAGGGCAACTCCAAGCGCGCCTTCGGTCTTCTCCCCGAGCAATGTGCCGCGGTGGGCATCGCGCAGGCCCGCCGTCAGCAGTTCCGCCGTCGACGCCGTCCCGTCGTCGATCAGGACTATCAGCGGGGTGTCCGCCGAAACGATGGGCGCTCCGTCGGATGTCAGCTCCGCGGGCGGGTTCGCGCGCTCGAGCGTATGCCCCAACACGGTGCCGGGCGGGAGCAACGTTCCGGCCACGCGGCGTCCTTCCTGGATCAGCCCGCCGCCGTTACTCCGGAGGTCCAGAATCATCGCGGAGATCGCGGCGCGCGCGGCCATGGCGCGGAGCGCCGTCCGCAACGTGCGGCCGGTCCCCTGGGGGAAGCCCAAGAGGCGGACGTAGGCTACGCCCGGCCGGATGAAGGACGCCGCCACGGGGGGGATGTTGATGGCGTGGCGGACGATCGACACGGTCACCGTGCGACCGTTCCCGCGCTTCACCGTCACCGCAACCGGCGAACCGGGAGACCCGCGCAGGACGCCGACGAGATCGCCGGCCGTCATTCCGGTCGTATCCTTCCCGTTGACCCGCAGGATGCGGTCGAAGCGCTGAAGGCCGGCGCGAGCCGCCGGGCCGCCCGGGAACGGCGCCGCCACGAACGCGACGCTCTTGCCATTCGGCATCTTGATGCTTTTGACGTACACACCGATGCCCACGTAGCTGGCCTGCCCGGCCAAGCTCCGCTGAAGCTCGACGAACGCCGCTGGTGCGTAGAAATTCACGTGGCTATCGTGCAACGACGCGAGCATGGCGCGTGTCGCGGCGTAGGCGAGATCGGTCGATGAGCCCGTAGCGCTCTGGACCGCCCGGTCGAAGGCGTCGAGAAACATGCCCGACGCGGATGCGCCGGTGCCGGGAGGGATGTCGGGCAGCGCGTCGGCATCAAGGTGCGCCGACTTCCGCAGCGCGCCAATCGCCGCGTTGAGCAGGCCCACGTCGTCCACGGGTTTCACATAGTGCTGCTCGAGCGCCTGGAGCGCGGCCACCACGAGGTTGCCGTCCGCAGCGTGCGCCGGCGCGAGCGCCACGCCGGCACAGAGCAGCAGCGCGAGCAACGCCGCGCGCGCCATGGCCCATTTCCGCGTCCGCCGCACAGCCCCAAGCAGGCTACTGGCTTCGCGGTGCGTAGGCTCGCACGCGCTCCCAGATCTGCCGATCAATACGCGGCGTCGCATGCCGGAGGGTCGCGCGCGGCCCGCGCGACACGATTCGCCCCTCCGGGATCTGCCAGCACCGCGACAGCAGCCGATTCACCGCCGCGAGCACCGCGGGGGTACCGTGCCAGGTCAGGCGGCCGCTGTGAGGGAACGTCCCGGCAGGCCAGTTTCCATCCACGTAGCCGCCGAGAAACGGCGCCGCAAGGTCCTCGGGGATGTCATCGAGCAGGGCCGGGTCCTCGCCGTGGGCGTCAGAAGGGATGCCCCAGGGCATCAGCGCCTTGCAGAGGCCGGGTTCCCGCACGTAGGCCTGCCACCCGAGCAGGCTGCTCTCACAGTACTCCTGCCGTACGCCGGGGCCCGTGATCTCTTGCATGAACCGCATCATGTGGGCGTCGGCGCGATCTCCCAGCGTCACGACAATAGCCATGGACGGGCCTTGTCCCAGGATGCGTCCGGCCGCAGTCAGGAACCCTACCCAGTAGAGCTGCACCTCGGCAGGAGCCCGTCCCGGCGAGAGGATGCGCGCGCTCAACAGCTCCGCAGGATCGGACAGCCGCGCATGGTTGGCCGGCGCGAGCACGCGATTGACGACCGTAATGGAAAACTGACAGCGCTCAGCAATCTCGGTGGCCGCCAAACCCTTGCGCGCGGCCGCGCGAATCGCGGCGATCTGCGCGCGGGCCTCCGGTGCCAGCTCGCGACCTCGGAGACTCATTGCGACGAGCCCACGGCATCACACGCGGTCCGTTGTGTCGATCGTCGGGCCCGTCGTGGCACGCCGCCGTCCAGCCGCCTCACCCCGCACACCCCATATACCGCATGGAGTTAGTATAGCAAGCCGGAGTGGCGTCCCGGATCGCTACCTCCAAGCCGGCCCGATGCGGTACGGCGTCAGTCATATGCGCACGGGCATTGCCGTGCGCCGTTGCTCTGCGGAGGCCGGCGGTCGAGACCCTCAGGCACTCGCGACTCAAGCATGAAGAAATGGCCGAAGAGCCTAGTCCCTTGGGGTGACGAAACGAAGAGCGTTGCGACATGGCCTGGGAAAATATCGGCAGATGTTCTGCCGTGTGCTCTCGACCGTTGACCGGGCGTGCCGCTCCGATGTTGTTCTCGCGGACGGCCGCTTTATTGTTTATCGGACGCCGGCTGCGGGCTCACGAATTCCACCTCGTCTTCGTCCTTCGTTGCGTACAACGCGCGCCCGCGCACCACACGGGGACCATTGGGGCGCGTGCGCGTGGAGCCACACGGGACGGTCGCCCCCGGTCGCGAGCGGGTTCGCGCTGCCTGTTTGCGGCGACAAGGCTCCTGCAATCGGCGGTGCAGCATCAAGGCAGAAAAGCTCCCAGCACCAGTCACAAGGAGGCGATGTTTGGTGAGTAGTGGTCGCAAGACACGCTCGATCTGGTACTTCTTCCTCACAGTAGCGCTCGCCCTCGCGATCCCTGCCCTCTATGTGAACGCGGCCGCCACGGTGGCCCACGCGCAGACGTCGGGCAACGGCGGCGCCGGTGGGGCGGGAGGTACCGGCGGTAGCGGCAACGGGCTCCCGGGTAGTCCCGGAACCACCGTGGTCGGTGGTGGTACGGGTGGAGCCGGCGGGGCCGCTGGCACGACCGGCGGCGGCGGTGGCGCGGGTGGTGCCGGTGGAAACGGCGGCAGCAACAACGTGAACACCTCGGGCAACGGCGGCAATGGCGGGGCCGGCGGTAACGGGAGCAATGGCAACAGCCACGGCGGCAACGGCGGCGCGGGTGGTGCCACCTCTGGCGGTAATGGTGGCGCCGGCGGGGCCGGCGGGTCGAACAACGGCAACGGCGGCAACGGCGGGGCCGGTGGCAACGGCGGGAGCTTCAACGTGACCGGCTCCGGTGACGGCGGGGCCGGCGGCGCCGGCGGCAACGCGTCGAACAGCACGGGGGCGAGCCCGGCCGGCGGGAACGGCAACGGCGGCACTGGCGGCGCGGGTGGCGCAAATCACGGCGGCAACGGCGGCGCGGGCGGCGCCGGCGGTAATGGGAACGGCAACGGCGGCGCGGGCGGCAACGGCGGAAACGGTGGAAGCACCAACACGAGTGCGTCCGGCAACGGCGGCGCGGGTGGCGCCGGCGGAGCGAGCGGCATCAACAACGGTGACGGCGGTGCCGGCGGTGCCGGCGGTGCAGGCACCGGCGGCGGTGCTGGCGGCGCGGGCGGCAATGGAGGCAACAATAACGGTGACGGCGGCGCCGGCGGCAAGGGTGGCGCGGGCGGCTCGACCAACAGCGTTTCGTCCGGCAACGGCGGCGCAGGTGGCGCTGGTGGAGCCGGCGGGAACGGGAACGGCACCGGCGGTGCGGGCGGCGCGGGCACAGCGACGGCTGCGGGCGCGGCCGGCGGGGCCGGTGGTAGCAGCAACGGCAACGGTGGCGCCGGCGGGAATGGCGGCGCCGGTGGGAACCTGAATGTCGGCAACACGGGCGTCGGCGGTCTCGGTGGCTCGGGTAACGGCGGTGCCGGTGGTAAGGGCGGTGCCGGTGGCAACAACAACGGGATCGGCGGCACAGGCGGAACCGGCCTCCATCCCGGCGGCGCCGGCGGCAGCAGCAACGGCAGCGGCGGCGCGGGCGGTAACGGCGGTGCCGGCGGCAACAGCAACACGAACGGCTCCGGGAACGGCGGCACGGCCGGCAACGGCGGCGCGGGCGGCAATAACAACGGCACGGGCGGCAACGGATCCGCCACTGCGACCGGTGGAGCCGGCGGCAGCAACAACGGCAACGGTGGTGCGGGTGGGAACGGCGGCGCCGGCGGCAACAGCAACACGGGCGGCTCCGGGAACGGCGGGGCAGCCGGCAACGGCGGCGCCGGCGGGAACAGCAACGGCAACGCCTCGGGCAGCACCGGCGGCACAAGCGGGAACGGCAACGGCGGTGCGGGCGGTAACGGCGGTGCCGGCGGGAACAACAACGGCGGCAGCTCCGGCAACGGCGGGCACGGTGGGAGCGGCGGCTCAGGCGGGAGCAACAACAACTAGCGCCTGAACCGTGATCGTCCTCGAGCGGGGCATGCCGTACGGGCATGCCCCGCTCGTGTGCTCAACCGCATGGGGGGCGTGCCAGGTACACGCGCGGCTGCCCACCATACGATGGAGGCGTTTCGCCCGGCCCTTGGATGGGAATTCCTTGACAAGATAGTGTCGAGTCATCACAGGCGTCACGCGTCAACAACCGAGGCTTCGCCATGCGAATCGGGATCGTCGGAGCTGGGCACATCGGCGCGACATGCGCGGAACTCTTCGTTCGAGCCGGGCACGATGTCATGCTCAGCAATTCACGGGGTCCGGACTCGCTGTCCGAGCTCGCTCGGGAGCTCGGGCCCACGGCCGCGACAGGCACGGTCGAGCAGGCGGCGGGGTTCGGGGAACCCGTCGTGGTGGCGATTCCGTACGGTCGCTATCGCGCGCTGCCGGCGCCGCCGTTCTCTGGCAAGATCGTGATCGATGCCATGAACTATTACCCGGAGCGAGACGGGGAGGTTAACTTCGGCAGCCTGACGTCCAGCGAGCTCGTGGCCCGGCATCTCAAGGGCGCCCGCGTGGTGAAGTCGTTCAACACCATGCAGTACAAGACGCTCGGCAGCAAGGCGCTGCCGGATCGCCCGCTGGAGGACCGGCTCGCTCTCTACGTCGCCGGTGACGACCGGAACGCGAAGGCCGTGGTCGCGCACCTCATCGAGGAGATCGGCTTTGCGCCCTTCGACACGGGGTCGCTCTACGACGGTGGCTTGCTGCAGCAACCCGGCTCACCAGTGTATACGAAGGACTTGACCCTCCGCCAAGCCAGGGCGACAGTCGGAAGCGGCCGCTAAACGCACCCGACACCGCGCGGTCCGGGCGGCCGCCCGCAGCAGCCGCCCCGTCATCACCGATTCCTCCGGGAACCGTTACACGGCTTTCCTGCGCTGAGGCGTTGCGAGTCCTGGCATTGTGGTGTGCCTGCTTCAATGCTCCCGAGCGTGGCGGTCGAAGTGTATCTTCGCCTCAACCGAGCGGTGTTCGTCGGCCGTAAAGGCTGAGTGCCGCGGGTTTGTGGACCGGCTCTGAATATTCTTGCAGGACGCCTTGCATAGCCGTTAGATTCTAACGTCGTTACACGATCTTAATGCGGTCTCACCAGAAAAGTATTAGAATTCAGTCTACGGAGGAACTGCCTACGGAGGAACTGCCTACGGAGGAACTGAGCGCCCGTTCAGGACGCTTGATATTATCGGCATTGTTGGCGCGCCCGGAGGGATTTGAACCCCCGACCTACGGATTCGTAGTCCGGCGCTCTATCCGCTGAGCTACGGGCGCGAGCTCGGTACCGCACCAATATTAGCAAATCGTGGTTGCTTTCTCTAGGCACCGGCTCGACAATGCAACGCGACGGCCCGCTGGCGCGCGGGGGAGGCGGCGATGATACGGCGGTGGCTTCGGATTATCTCTTTCACGGCCTTGGCGCTCGCGACGGCAGGGGCAACCGCGTACGCGCAGGGGATCAATCCTATTCTTCCCGGCCAGGCCATCGGCGGATTTCGGCTCGGCCAAGACGTCAACAACATGGTGAGGTCGCTGGGTCCGGTCCACTCCGCGGATGATATTCCGAGCAGCAACCTCACGGCATACTTCTGGCCGCTGCGGCGCATCGGCGCGATCGCCGACAAGACGTCGAGCAAGGTGGTGGCACTCGTCGTCTCGATGGACGATGGCTACCGGACCGACAAGGGCATCGCGGCGGGCGCGGAGATGGAGTCGGTTCGGAGCGCCTACGGCCAGGAAGACAGTGTGGACAGCCATGAGGACGACGATACCCTGGTGTACGACAAGATCGGCGTGGCGTTTCTCGTGGACAAGACGGGAGCGCTGGGCAGTCGCGTTTCGGCGATCTTCGTCTTCAACCCGGGCCAGTACAAGACGATCTTTCAGCAGACCCCGTGAGCGCGACCCCCGGCCCCGCACGTCCGGCACGTCGCGGGCAGCTCCCAGGCTGACCGCCCGCACGAGCCGGCCCGCCGCCGCGCGACCCGGGTCGCGGCGGCAGGTCGGCATTCCCCGTGGTTAGCGGGGCGTGTGAGCCAGTCGGGAGTCGAGCGTCCGCCGCGCGCGGGCCACGTCGTTGCGGAGCGCCGCGACATCGCCTGCTTGATCGGCGCTGTCGCCCATCCCATCGGTCAGCACTAACACCGACAGCAGCCGATGCACGTCATCCACCCCGGCGACACGGTACCGTGCAGAGGTCTGCGGCGGACGGTGGCCTACCTTGATGGTGAGGGCCGACTCAGGCAGTGCACGGAAGGCATCCTCGTCCGCCCAATCGTCGCCGATGTAGATCGGTTGAACGCGCATCGCCCAGGCTTCTCCAAACTTTTGCATCAGGATGCGCCGGACCGCGGCGCCCTTGTCCCACGCGGCCTTGGGCCGCACTTCAAGCGCGCGCGCACCGAGCTGCACGCCGATCTGCCCGGCCGGCGCCTGCCCGGTTTCCTCGAACACGGCGTCGCGCACGCGCTCGAAGAAGGCGTGTGGTGTGCGCCGGTAGTGCACCGTGAGGGTCAGCCCCTTGTCCTGCAACCAGGCGCCGGGAATCTCCCGCAGCCGCCGCTGCAGCCGCCGGGCGCACGCCTCGATCGCCGGACGCACGCGCTCCGCGTCGGGCAGCACCCAGGTTCCGTCCCCCTCCATTATTTCCAACCCGTAGTTCCCTGCGTACACGATCCCGTCCAATCCGATGCGCGCCGTTAAGTCGTCCAGCGCGCGGCCGCTGACGATGGCCACCAGGGTATTGGGGCGCTCCACCAGCCGGACCAGCGCCGTTCGGGCATCGGACGGTAGAGACACCTGCGCCGGATCATCGTGGAACGGCGCCAACGTCCCGTCGAAGTCCAGGAACACGGCCAGTGGACGGCCGCTCCGCGACGCGCGCCCGATGACCACGGCCGCCTCGGCCTTGGGACGCACCGCCGCAGCGGCGTCGAGCAGGTGGGACGCGGTCTCGAGATGCTTGCCCATCCAACGATACACGTCCTGCGCAAACACGTGCCGCCGCAGGTGGTCGAGCCGCTGCCGCCGCTCTTCCACGGGCATCGCCAGTGCCCGCGCCATCGCGGCGGCGCAGCCGGCCGCGTCGTACGGATTGACGGACACGCTACCCGTGAGCTCGTCGTGCGCACCGGCGAACTCGCTCAGAAGCAACACACCGCCCGCATCCACCTGGCATGCCACGAATTCCTTGGCCACGAGGTTCATGCCGTCTTGAATGGAACTGACGACGCACAAGTCCGCGAGCCGATACAGCGCAGCCATGCCGGCCGGCGGAAGCGGGTCGGGCAGCGCGATGATCGGGATCCAATCCGGCGTGCCATGGGCCGCGTTGAGCCGCTCGATCCGTTCCTCGATCCGGGCCCGAAGATCGCGGTACACCTTGATCTGTCCCCGGCTCGCGGCGAGCTTTTGAATAAACACGACCCGGCCGCGGTATTCCGGCCACCGGGACAGCAGCTGATCGATGGCGCGGAGCCGCTTGAGAATGCCCTTCGTGTAGTCCAGCCGATCTACACTGAGCACGATGCGCCGCCCATCGAGGCCGAGCACGCGGCGAAAGCCGTCCATCCAACGCTCGGCCTGCGATGACCGCGCAACCTCGTCGAGCGCCGCGGCGTCCACGCTAATGGGAAACGCCTCCACCACCGTGCGCCGCCCCGCGTACCAGACGGTATTGCCGGCGACGTGCGCGCCGAGATCGCGCTGCACGCACTCGAGAAAGTGCGCGACGTGCCGGGGATGCTGAAACGTCACGAGGTCGTTGGCCAGCAGGCCGTCGAGGAGCGGAACCCGCTCCGGACAGACCCGAAACGCATCCCACGCGGGCCACGGAACGTGCCAGAAATGCATGAGGAACAAATCCGGCCGAAGCTCTCGGAGCGTCCGCGGACAGGTCGCGAGGTGGTAATCGTGCAGCCACACGACGGCGTCGCGGGGGGCCTCCACGGCCACCGCCTCCGCGAACCGCCTGTTGACCGCCTCGTAGGTCTCCCAGTACCGCGTCCGTACGCGGACTTGATCCAGGACCATGTGGCACAACGGCCACAACACCTGGTTCGCATAGCCGTAGTAGTACCCGTCGACGTCCGGCCGGGAGAGCGCGATGCGCTTGAGTGTGTAGCGTGGATCATCATCCGGCACCTGTAGCCGGCCATCCGCATCGGCAACCGCAAAATCCGCGTCGCCGTCGCCCCACGCAATCCAGGTGCCCGAGACAGCCTGCATCACCGGATCCAGCGCGGCCACCAATCCCCCCGCGGGGCGCTCGATGCTGACGCCCCCCGGGCTGGTCCGATGTGCGTACGGTTCGCGATTGCTGACGATCACCAGTTGGCGCCCTTTCAGCATTCCGTCGAGTTGCTCCAGGCGCCCTCGTGCGATGACCATGCATCACACCTCCGCCGCGCGGACTTCGCCGAGCCGATGAGGCCCATGCGCAAAATAAAACCCACCCGGAGAAGGTCTCCGGGTGGTTCAGGGCCCGGCTGGCCTTCTCTCGATGCCTACGGGGTTAGCTGACGGGCTCGGGCCGAGAGACTTGCCCTGCCTGCGCGCACACACAGGCTACGCCCCACAAAACTTGGGTCCCCCGTTCCCCGCACGGTCCTCGGGGATTCGGCACGTTGTGCGTTGCCGCGATGTCGCGACTCGAACTCGCTTCTACTAAGCTATGTTCCCCGTTTAGCGGCGAACTTTCACAAAATTTCGCCGGGCACTCCCGGCTCCCGGGGCGGTCACCCCGGGACCAAGCCTCGCCTATTGCGCCCGCACATCGAGCGCGTCGCGCAGGGCATCGCCGATGAAGAACACCGCGACCACGCTGAGGGTCACGACCGCGCCGGGCGCGATCACGAGCACAGGGTTCGAGGTGAGATAGCTCTCCGCCTGCGTCATGAGATTACCCCACGTCGGGATCTCGGGAGGCAGCCCAAACCCGAGAAAGTCGAGCGCCGCTTCCGCCAGCATCGCACCACCCACGGCGAACGCCGCCTGCACCAGGATGGGCGCCATGGCGTTCGGCAGGATGTGTCGAAAGACCACGCGCCGCACGCCGGCGCCGCCCGCCCGGGCGGCCTCGACGAACTCCCGCTCGCGAAGCGACAGATACTCCGCGCGCACGATGCGCGCCAAGCCCGTCCAGCCGAATAGGCCCAGGTAGCCGACCATCAAGGCCACCGGCGCACGCCCGGCCGTCCAGTTGAGCAGGATGAGCAGCAGAAAGATCGCCGGAAAGCTGAGCACGAGATCCACGAGGCGCATCACGGCGGCATCCACGCGGCCGCCGAGATATCCCGCCGCCGACCCGAGCGTCACCCCGATCGCACTCCCGACCAGCATCGCGGTGATGCCGACCAGCAGGCTCACGCGGCCCCCGTACAGCAGCCGCGCCAGCTCGTCGCGGCCGAGATCGTCGGTGCCGAGCGGGTGGCGTGGGGTCGGCGCTTCCAGCGCGTGGTCGGGATCGAGCGCGGTGGGACTGTACGGCGTCAGAAGCGGGGCGAGCACGGCGCCGCCCATGACGAGCGCGAGCGCAACGGCACCGGCGACGGCCGCCCGGTGCCGGCGGAAACGCCTCCAGATGCGCGCGGCCATCATGGGGAGGGGACACCGCCATGCGCGAGCACCCGTGCCGGCTTGACGAACATCAGCGGTAACGAATGCGGGGATCGAGCGCGACGTACGCCAAGTCGGCCATGAGGTTGCCGGCAACCAGCAGCGCCGCGCTGAGCATCAAGCCCGCCATCTGAACGGGGTAGTCGCGGTTGTTGAGCGCCTCCAGGAACAACCGTCCCATTCCCGGCCAGCCAAAGATCGATTCGGTGATCACCGCCCCGCTGAAGAGCGCGTGCAGGTCCAGTCCGATCAGCGTCACGATCGGGATCAAGGAGTTCCGCAGCATGTGGCGCTGCCGGACGCGCGTCTCAGGCAGTCCCTTGGCGCGTGCGGTGCGGACGTAATCCTGCGAGAGCACTTCCAGGAGGCTGCTCCGGAGGTAGCGACTCCAACTCGCAATGGAGCCGAGCCCCAAGACGAGGGCCGGCAGGACCAGGTGGCGCACGAGGTCCGGCAGCGAAGCGTTGCCGATCTCGTGCATCCCGGCGACCGGCAGGAGCCGCCAGCGAACCGCAAACAGGAGTTGCAGCATCAACCCAAACCAGAACGTCGGCATGGCCCACGCGAAGAACGAGCCGAGCGACAGTGCGGTGTCGCCCCACGAGTACTTGTGGGTAGCGGCGAACGTGCCGAGCGGGATGGCCAGGGCGATCGCCAGGCCGAACGCGCTCAGCATCAGAGCCAAGGTGGCCGGGAGGCGCTCGCCGATCATCGCCAGCACGGGACGCCCCGTGTAATAGGAGTCGCCCCACTGGCCCCGCAGCAAGGCCCCCGCCCAGACCACGTAGCGCGCGTACCATGGACGGTCGAACCCCAGTTGATGCCGCAGGATCGCGATGCGCTCCGGCGTGACCTGCGGATTGTGCATGTACACCGCGAGGGGACCGCCCGGCGCGAGGTTCATGATCGCGTACCCGACCAGCGACACGAGCGCCAGCAGCGCCACGGCCTGGGCCGCCCGCTGCAGGACGTAGCTCGTCATGCCCGCTCCGGCCGGCGGCCGTCAGGGACGCCGGCGGGGCGCCTCACCGCGTGCTCCACGTCTCCGGGGGCGTCGTGCCGAACGTCGTCGCGGCGTACCCCTGGACGTTCGCCGCGACCGCGTCGTTGTTCACATACCAGAACAAAAAGATCACCGGAACATCGCGCTGCTCCAAAGCTTGGATGCGCAGGTAGATCTCCCGGCGCCGCGCCAGGTCCACGGCGCCGTCGGCTTGGTCGAGCAGGGCGTCCATCTCGGGATTGCGGTACCGCTCCGCATTCTCGCCCGCACTGTTGGCATCGGCGGGAATATACGCGGAGCCCCAGTTGATGCGGTTCTCGGGGAAGACGCCCTGGCCCCACGAAAAGATCAGCGCCGCATCCTTGCCGTTCCACTGCGGACCGTTCTGTCCAAACAACGCCGCCGAACTGACCGCATGGGTCTCGGTCGACACACCCACGGCCCGCCACGCCTGGGCGATGATCTGCATGGCCTGCACGAAGTAGAGCCGGGACGAGACCGTCCACAACGGCACCTCGACGCGCGCGCCGCTTTTCGTGAACATCCCGTCGGCGCCGCGCACAAACCCCGCCGCGCGAAGAAGCCCGCGCGCCTGTTCCGGATCGTAGGGACGCGCCGCGAGGCCGCGGTTCGCCCAGGGGCCATCCGGCACCATGTCGCTCACCGCAGGCGCGGCCTGCCCGCGCATGACATCCTTGATAATCAGCGCCTTGGGCGTCGCGAAATCCAGCGCCTGCCGCACCCGCACGTCGCGCAGAAACTGATATTCGTCCAGTTGGATGAGCGCGTACGTCGAGGAGAGATACCGCTGCAGGGCGACGCCCGGGAACCGGCGGACCTCGTCGAGCCGCGCCGGCGGCACGCCCTGGAGCACGCTCAGGTCGCCCGCACGCAAGAGGTTGACCTGGGTGTTCTGGTCGGGCACGATTCGGACGACAATCTGGCGCAGCTTCGGCCGGGGTCCCCAATAGTAAGGGTTCGCCCGCAACGTCACATGGTCGTCAGCGACGAACTCCGATACCGCGAACGGGCCCGTCCCCACGGGCCTCTGGTTGAACGCGGCGCGGTTGATCTCATCTGCCGAGAGCCCTGCCAGGAGGTGGTGCGGGACAATCGGTGCCCCGGCCACCTGCTCACGAAACGGCGCGTACGGCGCCTTGAGATGAAACACGACCGTGCCCGGCGTCGGTGTCGCCACCCCCGCGATCCGGTCGAAGCCCGTCGCGTAGCTGATGTGCACACCCTTGTCGGTGGCGAGCTGCCAGGTGTACTTGACATCCGCCGACGTGACCGGCTGGCCGTCGGACCAACGGGCGCCCGGGCGCAGCGTATAGGTCCACGTCAACCCGTCGGCGCTGACCTCTTCCTTGGTGGCGAGCGCCGGTTCCCAATGGCCGCGGTCATTCACGCGGTACAGGCTGTCGAAGACGAACCCATACACCTGTTGGCTGGCGAGCAGGCTGTGCAGGTATGGATTGAGATTGTCGGGGTTATCCGAGACGGCCAGGACGAACGTGCCCGGGGCCGGCACGGCGCCGGCGAACTGCGGCCCAAGCAGCGCCAGCAAACCGCAACCGCACCCAGCGAACAAGATGAGTGCCTGCCGGATCACCTTCCAATGAAGCATCGTGACCTCGCGCCGGAAGCAAGCACCGCGCACGCGTTCCACCATTCGAGGGCACGGCCACGCAGGCCTCTCCACCGACAACCGCCGCGCGTACCCCGGCGCCTGAGCTTGCTCCCGGGTACCGCCGCCGCGTAAGCTACTGTACGTGAATGCGCGCAGCGGCTCGCGCCGCGGTGCGCCCAAGGAGGGTCTGTTGAGCGCATTGAGCGAGGCCGACGTTCACCCCGATCCATTCACGCAATTCCGGCTGTGGTTGGACAACGAAATCCGCGAGGGTTTGCGGATGCCCGCCGCCATGATCGTTGCCACGGCAACGGGCGACGGCCGCCCGTCCGTCCGCACCGTCCTGCTCAACGGGCTCGACGCCCGCGGCCTGGTATTTTACACGAACTACGAGAGCCGCAAAGCGAAGGAACTGGCCGAGAACCCGGTAGCCTCGGCGCTGTTCTACTGGGCGCGGAGCGGCCGCCAGGTTCGCGTCGAGGGGCATGTGGTCAAAGCGTCCCGTGAGGAGTCGGACACGTATTTCCGCGGGCGGGCCCGCGACAGCCAGATCGGTGCCTGGGCATCACCCCAGAGCGAGGTGTTGCCCGGCCGGGCGGTTCTCGAAGACGAGGTGAAACGACTCGCGTTGCAATATCAGGATCGCGAGGTGCCCCGGCCGCCGCACTGGGGCGGATACCGTTTGATCCCCGAGTCGTTTGAGTTCTGGCAGAGCCGGCCCAACCGGCTCCACGATCGCCTTCGATATCGTCGCGAAGACGAGCGGTGGCGCATCGAGCGGCTGGCGCCCTGACGCCGTCCGGTGCGCCCCTGCGATCCCGGCGGCCCTTCGGCAGCCCTCCGGCGCTGCGGCCGCGAGGACGGTTAGCTCTTCTCGGGTGTCGCCCACGCCGACGCGACCCCGAGACTGATATAGATCCCGCCCGTGACGATGCGCCGGGTCCGCCCGAACCGCGTCCCTCCCCGGATCCACCGGCCGACGGAACCGGCGGCCATGGCGTAGGCCCCGTCCGTGCACATGCCGAGCATCACGAACAAGCCGCCGAACGCGAGAATCTGCGCCGCGGCGGCGCCTCTCGTCGTGTCGACGAACTGGGGCAGGAACGCGAAGAAGAAAAGCGCGGTCTTGGGGTTGAGCAGGTTCACCCAGAATCCCTGCGCGAGCAGCTCATGGGGCCGCCTGGGCGCCACGTTGGACTCCGGCCCACGGGTCTCGCTCGCGACGAGCGCGTGAATCCCCAGGTAGATGAGGTACGCGGCGCCCGCGTACTTCACCGTGCTGAACGCGAGCGCCGACGATACCAGGAGCGCCGAAAGTCCGGCTGCAGCGGCCGTCGCGTGAATCAGCGTCGCGGCGTGCGTCCCGAGGACGCAGATGAGCCCCGCGCGCCTGCCGTGGGCGGCGCTGCACGTCACGATGTTCAACACCGCGGGACCGGGGATGAGCAGTAGCGTGAGCGCCGCGAGCAGAAACAACCCGATGGTGGACGGTTCCGGCATCCCGACCTCCAGAGCATGCGTCGCGCTTCCGGCGCACGCCGAACGCCTAGAGTTTCACGGGCGCGCGACCGGTCCCTGCCACACGCTCGGACATCCGGTGCGACACCATGTCGATTCGGTGCGGGCCATGCCCGCGGAGGGCGTGTGCTGACGGAGCCCGATGACGAGGCCGGATCGGTTCGCCGCACCGTCCGGATCCCCGCGCCTCCACCGGTGGTCTTTGCCTTCCTCACCGACCCGGCGAAGATCGGCCGGTGGTTCGGCGCGGAGGCCCACGGCGATGCCCGGCCCGGAGGGTCGTACCGCCGGGTCATCAACGCGGGCCACGTCGTTAGCGGCACCTACCTCGAGGTCGTGCCGGGCGTCCGCATCGTGTGTACCTGGGGGTGGGTCGGGAGCGAGAAGCTCCCGCCGGGGTCCGCGGTGGTGGAGATCGAGTTGCGGCCGGACGGCGGCGGAACAGAGCTCCAGCTCACCCATCGGGACCCGGTGACGAAAGCGGGCCAGGGCCACGCGGAGATCTGGGACCACTATCTCCCGAGGCTCGCGGCCGCGTCGTCGGGAGGCGACCCCGGACCCGACCCCTGGGGCGCGGGATGATGTCGAGGCGCCGGCCAGACGAACGTGCCCGCGCCTCCGCAATATGAGCGCAAGACTCGGATAGAACGCGCATACGCATTCCCACACAATGGCGGCGTGGCTTCGGCCACGAGACTCCAAAGATGCGGAGGTCCTCGCCGCCATGCACTCTCCGATCGCCGCGCTTCCGCGCGCGCTCCACCGCTTGACGTGGTCCAACCTTGCCGCGCAGTCGGCGGAGCAGATCTCTCTCGCTGCGGCACCGATCGTGGCGGTGCTCTCGCTCGGCGCCGGCGCCGCGCAGACTGGCTTTCTCCAAACCATGCAGACGCTGCCGTTTCTCTTGCTCGCGGTGCCGGCCGGCGTGGCTGCCGACCGCACGTCGCGCTCCCGGCTGATGGTGCTCGCTGAAGGAGTACGCGCCGCGTCTCTCGGGGCGACGCTCGCCTTGATCGCGCTCCATCAGTTGAGTTTGCCTCTCTTGGCCCTGCTCGGCTTCACCGGCGCGGCGGGCACGGTCACCTACAGCGTCGCGGCACCGGCGCTCGTCCCCGCCCTCGTCGCACGTGAGGCGCTGGCCGCCGCAAACGGACGGCTGGAACTGGCACGCAGCGTGGCCTTCACCGCGGGCCCAGCGATGGCGGGCGCCCTCGTTGGTTGGGCCGGCGCGGCACCCGCCTTTGCCCTGGCCGCGGCGCTCTCGATGACCGCCGTGTGCCTCCTTGGCGGGATCCCCGAACCTCACTCCGCGAAAGGCGAAGGCGGTCTCGTCAATGGTCTCCGCGCCGGGGGGTCATTCGTGCTCGGGCACCCGCTGCTCAGGCCGATCCTGATGACTGCCCTCGTCTTCAACACCTCGTTCTTCATGCTGCAAGCCGTGTATGTTCCGTACGCGGTCCACCACCTCGGTCTCGGATCGTCCGGCGTGGGTGCGACCCTCGGCGCCTACGGCGGGGGCATGCTGGCGGGCGCGGTGCTTGCGCCGCGGATCGCGCGGGCTTTACCGTTTGGCGCCGTAATCGTCGTGGGACCGTTGGCCGGGCTCGCCGCAGCGGCCACACTAGCGCTCACGATCTGGCTCCCGTGGCCCGGACTCGCCGGCCTGGCTTGGTTCTTGATCGGCGTTGGACCGATGCTGTGGGTCATCAGCACGACGACGCTCAGGCAGGCAGTGACACCCGCGCACCTGCTCGGCCGCGCCTCGGCGATCATCACCACCGCGACCTACGGGAGCCGCCCGCTCGGAGCCGCGGCGGGCGCGGTCGTGGGCGGACTGTTCGGCGCGAAGGTCTGCCTGCTCGCGGCGGCGCTCGGCTTTCTCGCGCAGGTGATTATCATCCTAGCGTCGCCCGTGCCGGGGCTCCAACGGCAACCGGGGCTTGAACCGGCTTGATTCGAGCGGCGTTGTGAGTGCTTGCCAATGGCTCCCTTGGCGGGTAGGATAAGAGCGCCAGGAGGCCGGAGGGGTGGCCGAGCGGTCCAAGGCAACGGTTTGCTAAACCGTGACCCCTTAACCGGGGTCCGTGGGTTCGAATCCC
>JAJPIA010000093.1 GCA_021324975.1 Bacillota bacterium | reverse complement strand
CGGCCATCTCTCTTGGGTCGCCGGTTACCCGGCGCCTCTAGCGGTCTACCCGGGGATCGGCGGGCCGCCTCATCTCCCCCTACGTGACCTTGCTCCGGGTGGGGTTTACCGAGCCGGCCGGTCACCCGGCCGCTGGTGCGCTCTTACCGCACCGTTGCACCCTTACCCCGGCCGAAAGCACCGAGGCGGTCTATCTCTGTGGCACTCTCCTCGGGGTCGCCCCCACTGGGCATTTACCCAGCACCCTGCCCTGCGGAGCCCGGACTTTCCTCGAGCGCGCGGGCGCCCGCGGCCGCCCAGCCTGCTCCCACTCCATCCTATCACGTCATGGCCGTTGGTGCGCGTTCAACCGGCCATCGTTCCCGGCACCGCCGGGAGCGTAAACCGCACGATCGTCCCTCCGTCCGGCGGGCTCTCCGCGGCGATGGCGCCCCCGTGCGCCTCGACCAGGCTCTTTGCGATGGCGAGGCCCAATCCGGCGCCGCGGGAATCCGGGCCCTTGTAGAAACGCTCGAACACGTGCGGCAGATCGGCGGCGGCGATACCCCGTCCGGTGTCGTGGACGGCCACGGTCACGCGGTTCGCGCCGTCGGCGGCGCACCGCACCGACACGGCGCCCCCGCGCGGCGTGTGCCGCAGGGCATTGGCCAGCAGGTTGTTCAGCACTTGACGGATGCGCTCGGGGTCGACGTCGGCGAGCGGCGCCTCCGCATCGCCGGCCAGACGCAGGGTGACCCCGCCTGCCGCGGCCTGCGCCTCGAACGAGGCGACCGCGTCGCGCGCGACGGCGACGAGGTTCGTGGGCGCCCGCGCCAGCGCGAGCTCGAAGCTTTCGCTCAGCGTCAGCGTCCGCAGGTCCTCGATCAGCCGGCCGAGGACCTGCGTCTCCTCCAGGACCAGCGACAGGTGTGCCGGGTCGCGCGGGTACACGCCGTCGAGCATGCCCTCCAGATTGCCTTGCAAGACGGCGAGCGGCGTCCGCAGCTCGTGCGAGATGTCGGTGAGGAGCGCGCGCCGTCCGGCATCCTGCCGTTCCAGGCGTGCGGCCATGGTGTTGAACGCGCGACCGAGCGTCCGCAGCTCGGGGGGCCCCGCTTCACGCACGCGGGCCGCATAGTCGCCGTCCGCAATCCGTCCGAGGGCGACGATGAGGTCGCCGACGCGCATGACCGCGCGACGGATCCCCAGCCCCCCGAGCACCGCGCCCGCGAGCACGCAGACCAGCGCCAGGAGCGCGCCGCCAAGCCCGATCCATCCCGGCGGGGGACCGGTCCCAACCAGCCTGGCCGCAACCCAGAGGAGCGCCGCCGACAGCCCCGCGGACGCGGCCACGACGGCCGCCAATCCCACGAGCGCCCGCAGCAGAAACCGCCGCCGCACGTGCTGCCACACGGCACCCGGACCGGCCGGCGGCCACGGCTCGTTCTCAGGCCACCACGGAGGGCGCGCGCCCCGGCGCCACGGCGGGCCGCAGTGCGCCTGTCTCATGCGTCGGCGAACTTGTACCCGATGCCGTGTACGGACAGCACGTATCGGGGGTGATGCGGGTCGGGCTCGATCTTTCGGCGGATGTTCTTGATGTGCGAATCGACCGCGCGCTCGTACGATTCGACGGTGATGCCGTGCACGGCCTCCAGGAGCTGCCCGCGGGTGAAGACGCGTCCCGGCTCGCGCGCGATCGTGGCCAGCATCTGAAACTCGGTGGGCGTCAGCGTCACCTCCCGGCCGCCGACGCTCGCGTGCATTCGTGGGACATCGAGCTCGAGCTCGGCGACGCGGATGAGTTCGGCGCCGGCATGCGCGCCGTCCCAACGCCTCAGCACCGCGCGCACCCGCGCCACGAGCTCTTTGGGACTGAACGGCTTGACGATGTAGTCGTCCGCCCCCAGTTCCAAGCCGATCAGCCGGTCGGACTCGTCGGCGCGCGCGGTCAGCATGATGATCGGCACGGACGACTCCCGCCGGAGCGATCGCGCCACATCGAGACCGTCGACGTCGGGCAGCGCGAGGTCGAGGACGATGAGGTCGGGCCGGGCCGTTCGCAGCAGCCCGGGCACCGACCTCCCGTCACCGGCGGTGAGCACGCGAAACCCCGCGCGTTCCAGGTAGTCGCGCGCGATCCGGACGATCTTGGGCTCGTCGTCAACGACCAGAATCGTGCGCATTGCCTCGCCGTCTTCGCGATGCGTAGTCCCGTGGGCGCCGGCCGCCTTCGCGTCCCTCCGCCGGCTGGGCGGGTGCCGAGTCGCTCTGTCCAGGCACCCGGCGCCTCACCACGATAGCGCTGGAAGACATCATCGCCTAAACCGTCCCGGCGCCGCCGCGTGATTCATGGGCCCGGCGGTGCCATTCCTCGAACCAGGGCGGAACCTGCCCGCCGCGCACGTGATGCCAGGCTCGGCCGCGCCACGCCAGCCCCCGCAGCAGCATCACGACGAGCAACACCAGCACCAGTGGCCACAGGATGCCGAAGAATCCAAACGGCCCGTGGAAGGGACCCCCATACCAATACGGGTACCCATAGCCGGGATAGGGTCCCGGCACGGGCACCTTCCCGCTTTGCGCCAGTCCCTGCGCCACCCCGAGCGAGTACGAGTACGATGCCACGCCGGCGCCCGCGGCGGCGACGGCCAGCGCGATGACGACAACGAACACGGCTCTCACGACCATCCCTCCTCTGCTTCCGGATCGTTTCCGTTCGATCCGAGTATGCGCGTGGGGGATGGAGGGACCGTGGACGGATCGTGGAGACATTGTGAAGGCGGGGCGTGGCCCCTAGCGAGGGCCGACCGCGGGGTCCGGATCGCCGGCGTCCAGCGCCTGGTTCGCCAGGGCGTCCGCCGCGCGGTTCTGCTCCCGAGGGACGTACACGATCGTCACAGCCTCGAAGGTGCGCAACCGGGCCATCGCCGCCCGATGAAGCGGCGCGAGCTGGTCGCTCCGCACTCGGTATTCGCCCCGGAGCTGGCGCACCAGGAGCTCGCTGTCGCTCTGCACGCGAACGCTGCGCGCCCCGAGCGCCTCGGCTTCCGCTAACGCCCGTAAGAGCGCGCGGTATTCGGCGACGTTGTTTGTGGTGATGCCGATCGCCTCGCCGATCTCACGAACAGCGCGCCCGCCCCGCATGGCTACGACGCCGATCGCGGCCCGCCCCGGATTCCCTCGCGACGCGCCGTCGATACAGAGCGTCACGTCCGGCGCCGCGGACTTCACGCGCCGCTCCTCGACGGGCTCCCCGGCCCGTTGAGGTACAGGATTCGGTGGCAGCGCTCGCAGGTGACCACCTGGCCGTCGCGGACACGCGACACGAACTGCGGAGGCACGTCATTGCGGCATCCACCGCAGAACCCGCCGATGATCGCCACCATGCCGACGCCGGCCTGCTGCGCCGCGATGCCCTCGTACTTGCGCAGCAGCCGGGCCTCCACCGCCGCCGCGCGCTCGGCGCGTTCGGCCTCGAGCGCCTCGATCTCGACCGTGATCTCGCGCCGCGCCGCCTCGAAATCCGCGACCCGGACGCGCAACCGCTCCTCTAATGCCGCGACGGTGCCTCGGGCCTCGGTGTCTTCGCGCCTCAGCGACTCGATCTGGTCGAAGAGCGCGAGGATCCGGTCCTCCAGGTGGTCGCGGGCGCGCGCGAACGCACCGAGCTCCTCCTCCAGCGCCGCGAGCTCCTTGGGGTTGGTCACGCGCCCGCCGTAGAGATCGGCCTGTACCTTCTTCTGCTTCGTCTCGGTGGTCTGGAGCTGCAGTTCTTGGTCCCGCAGCGCGGCCTGCGCACGGTGCAGCCGCTCCGCCGCCGCGGCCGCGGCGGCGCGGGCCGTCTCCGTCTCCGCCCGCAGCGCCGCCCCGTCGTCGAGCGCGCTCAAACGCGCCCGTGCGTCCAGCAATCTCGTGTCGAGCTGCTGCACGGCCCACAGCGCGTCGAGCACGGCGTGCTCCTGCGGTTCCACGCTCATCGCAGGCTCACGAGATAGATGCCGTGCCGGCCGTCATCGGTCTCGGCCACAAACGCCACTTGCCCGGCGCCGTTCAGGGCGGGGGAACTGAACGCGGTGAACGTGCCGCCGCCCGGCGCGCGCTCCCCGGCCCGCACGATCGCCCGCACCCCGGCCCGCGTGGCGAGGTAGATCGCCTGGGGTATCACCGGGAGGCTCAGCTCGAACACCATGTCCTCACGCGCATCGATCACCGCCACGGCGAATTTCGTGAGCGAGCTTCCCGCCACATCCTGGCCCGCGGTGGCGAGCGGCACCAAGGTCGCCCGGCCGGTCACGTACAAGGCTTCGGGCACCTGGCTCCGTGCGGTGCGCCCGACGAACCCCACCGTTCCCGCGTCGGTCAAAACGACCGACCCAAACTCGGTGAAGCGGCCGCCCACCGGGGCGTCATCGTCGGTCGTCACGATCGGCACCGGGTGCCCGCCCGCGAGGATGTAGACGCCCTGGCGGTGATGCTCGGTCGTGGACGCGACGAACGCGATGCCGTCGCGATTGTTCAGCGCCGGCGTGCCGTCCAGGAAGAACTCGAACGCGCCGCCGTCCGGCGCGGGATCGCCTGCCATCACCACCGCCGAGGCCCGGCTCTGGCTCGCCGTGAAGATCCCTTCCCGTCCCACCGTCCGGCCCACGAACGCCACGAGGTCGCGGTTGTTGAGCGTGGGGTTGGCGAAGTCGGTAAACACGCCGCCGCCGGGCGCGGTCTCGCCGACGGCAGCCACCGGCGAAATCGCGTCACCGCGCACCAGATAGATCGCCTCCGTCACGCGGGCATCCGTCGTGCGCCCCAAGAAGCCCGCGGTGCCGCCGTCGTTTAGCAGCAGGTCGCTGAACGCGCGAAACACACCGCCGGTCGGCGCCGGTGCGCCGGTCGAGACGAGCGGCCGCACGCGGCCGCCGGCCCGAAGGTACAGCGTCTCGCGCGCGCGCGCGCCCGTGATGACGGCCCCGAAGATGAGGTCACCGCCGTCGTTGATCGACGGATCGGAAAACTCGCTAAAGGTTCCGCCGTCCGGCGCGGGCTCCCCGGTGCGGAGGACGATGTGGATGTCCGGGGCCGCATCCGCCCGCCACGCGGCGGCCCCGCCGGTGGCCAGCGCCACAACGGTGAGGCACAATAGGAGGGAGCGCCCGAGGCGAATCATCTCATGTTATCGTAGTGCGCGACCACGGCGTTGCCAAGCCCGTGAACCCGCGCCGTGCCGGCGCGGCGAGGAGATCAGATGCCGAGCGTACGGCCCAGCGTGATCGATAGTCACCTGCACCTCGTGACCGCCTCGATGTTTCACCGCATCCGGGCGCGACCCTGGTCGACGCGGCCGAAGGCGATGGAAGCGTTCGCCGCGCGCGGCGGGCGGATGGCGCAGCGAATCGCCGCCCTGGAGCGCACGTCTATGGAGGACCACGCCCGGCGATGGACGACGGCGTTCAATCAGGCCGGGGTGGCGACGGGCTTTTTCATCGCCATCGGCGAAGGCAACGAGGAACTCGCCGAGTTTCTCCGGCGCGATCCGGTGCGCTTCCAGGCCTGGGGCAGCGTTGCGGATCCCACAGCGGCGGACGCGGCGGCGACCGTCCGCCGGTTCCGCGATTGGGGATTCCGGGGTCTCAAGCTCTACCCGCCGATTCAACGGTTCAGCGCGAGCGACCGCGCCGTCTATCCCATCTATGAGGCCGCGGCGGAGGCCGGACTCGCGGTGCTCTTCCACTTCGGCATCACGGTCGCCCCGATCTACGATCTCATGTACGCGAACCCGTTGCACCTCACGGCCGCCGCGCGCGATTTTCCCGAGATCACGTTTGCGATCGCGCACTGCGGGGCGGGCTTCTTGCGCGAAGCCTTGTTCCTCGCGTATCACACGGAAAACATCTGGGTGGATACCTCGGGCACGAACAACTGGCGTGAGTTCGTGCCCGGCCACCCATCGCTGGAGTCCGTGTTTCGGGACCTGCTGCGAACCTACGGCGCCGGCCGCATCATGTTTGGCACCGACTCCGGCGCACCCGAGGAGTACCGCACGGCCATCCTGGAGGAGCAATGGGAGACGTTTCGCCGCCTGGATCTCCCGGCGGCCGACATGACGGCGATTTTCGGCGGCAACGCGCGGCGGCTGTTCGAGCTGCCGGCGCAGCCGGCGTGACGCCGGGCGCGACCCGCGGGACCGCGCGCAGGGGCCGCCCGGCCGCGCGGGCCGCGAGGTATACTGAACGCACGATGGACGTGGAGCAGGATCCTCCCGAGCCGGCGCCGGACCGGGCGGCCGGCAGCGCCGAGTTCGACCTGCTGCGGGATCACACGGAAACCATCCTCAACGCGGCCCGCATCCTCGCGGGCGCCTTGGAGGGAAAGACCGGCTTCGGCGATGCCTGGCCGCCGATCCGCGACCTCGAGCACAAGGGCGATGCCATTGCCCGTGACATGTTCGAGATGCTCGCGGGGGGACGCGCCGGCGGGACCCCGCCGGACGCGCTCCAATCGCTGATCGGGAATCTCGACGACGTGCTCGACTCTATCGAAGCCGCCGCGGCGCGTCTCGCCATCCACCGCATCCGGCGGGTGTTCCCGCCGGCGTTGGAGCTCGGAAAGATCGTGCTGGAGTCCGCCCATGAGCTGCGCGAGGCCGTGCGCCGCGTGCACCCCATGCACGACGTCTTCCCGCACACGCGAACACTGCACCTCCTCGAGAATCGCGGCGACGACGTGCTGCGCGAAGCGATCGCGCGGCTGTTCGCCCGACGGATGAGTGTCCGGGACATCCTGAAGTGGAAGGACATCTGCGAAATGCTCGAGGGCGCGACCGACCGGTGCGAAGACATCGCGAACGTCCTCGAAACCCTGGTGGTGCAGGCCGGCGTGGAAGACCGGCTCGCCGTGCGGCGGTTGGTGATGGACATCGAGCACCACGAGGTGACCGCGGATGGCACCGCGGTGCCGCTGTCGGCCAAGGAATTCAGCCTGCTTCACCTGCTCCTCCGCCATCAGGGCAAGATCGTGCGGCGGGAGCGCCTGCTCCGCGACGTGTGGGGCGAGGATTACTTCGGCGACACGCGTACCCTGGACACCCATGTCGCGTGGCTCCGCAAAAAGGTCGAGGGACCCGGCGGCGTCCGCATCGTTGCGGTCCGCGGGATCGGGTACCGTCTCGACGCGCGGTGAGCGCCGCGGTGCTGCGCCCGGCGGCATGATGACCGCGGCGAGGGCTTGGCGCCGCGTATCGCCGGCCGTTCTCGCCGCGATGCTGGCGCTCGGTGGCCTCGCGCAGGCGCGCGGCGATGTCTCGGACCCCGCCGACGCGGTGTTCCAGCTCATGGACATCGATGCCAAGGACCAGTGGACCCCGAAGATGACCGGCACGGCGTTCTTCGTCCGCGCGGACGGCACGGCGATCACGAACAGCCACGTCGTCTTTCCAAGCCTGTCGCAGCCCCGGCGCTACCGTCTCCTGGCGATTGTCGGGCACACGTTCTACGGCGTGCGCGTGGTCTGCGCCACCCGGCTGTCCTATGATCCGATCGTGTACAGCGGACAGCCCGTGCCGATCGGCCGCGACATCGCCGAGGTGGCCCTGGAGCCACCGTCGTTCCCGTTTCGCACATTTGCGTACCGCGTGCCCGGCGGGCCCGAGGTCACGCTCGGCTCCGCGCACGACGGGCCGATGCCGGCCTTTTTGCCGCTCATCGTCGCGGATGGACCGGCGACGGGGGAGCATGTGAACGTCCTGGGCTTCGGACAGATCTCGCCGATTCCGGCGGAGTGGAGGGCCGAGGGTCAGATCAGCGCCTTCCACATGGCGCGCGACGGCACCGAGGTGTTCGACATGCAGTTTCAAGGCCGGCCGCAGGCCGGCAACAGTGGCTCGCCGGTGCTGAACGATCGGGGACACGTGATCGGGATCTGGACGTGGCACTCCACGACGGACAGCAGCGTCGGGAGCGCCCAATCAAACGACGTGCTGCGACCGCCCTGCCGCTAGGCGCCTCACATTACTTCGGCATGCGACGCGAGGCACTAGACCCCCGGTGATGCAGCGACGCCCGGGAGATGAGCCCCGGGCGCCGCCGTACCTCGCGCGCTGCTAGGCGCGCCTACTGATTGCTCGAGCCGCCGTTACCGCCGTGGCCGCCCGCGCCACCATTACCCGAGCCACTCGAGTTGCTGTTGCCGCCGGCGCCGCCGCTACCGCCGGCGCCGCCGCTGCCCGAGGTTCCGGTGTTGCTGTTGCCGCCGTTGCCGCCTTGGCCGCCGCTGCCGCCGTTGCCGGAGCTCGCGCCGGTGTTGCTGCTCCCGCCGGCCCCGCCGCTACCGCCTGCACCGCCACTACCCGCGCTCCCGGCGTTCAGGTTGCCGCCGTTGCCGCCCTGGCCGCCGCTGCCGCCGTTACCGGAGCTGCTGCCGCTGTTGGAGCTGCCGCCAGCCCCGCCTGCGCCGCCGGCCCCGCCGCTACCCGCACTACCCGTATTGCCGCCCCCGCCGTTGCCGCCCTGACCGCCGCTGCCGCCGTTGCCGGAGCCGTTGCCGCTGTTGGAGCTGCCACCGTTGCCGCCCACGCCGCCAGCCCCGCCATTACCCGCGCTACCCGTATTGTCGCTCCCACCGTTGCCGCCCTGGGCGCCGTTGCCGCCGTTACCGGAGTTGTTACCGCTGTTCAAGCTGCCGCCGGCTCCGCCGTTCCCGCCGGCGCCGCCTGTGCCCGCGGTGCCCGTGTTGAGGTTGCCGCCGTTACCGCCCTGACCGCCGTTGCCGCCGTTGCCGGAGTTGTTGCCGCTGTTCAAGCTGCCGCCGGCTCCGCCGTTCCCGCCGGCGCCCGCGTTGCCGCCGCTGACGGAATTGCCGCTGCCGCCGTTACCGCCCTGACCACCGTGCCCGCCGTCGCCGGAATTGTTGCCGCTGTTCGAGCTCCCGCCGGCCCCACCGTTCCCGCCGGCCCCGCCGTTGCCCGACGTGCCGCTGTTATGCGACCCGCCGTCGCCACCCTGACCGCCGTTCCCGCCGTTGCCGGAATTGTTGCCGCTGTTCGAGCTGCCGCCGGCTCCACCGTTCCCGGCGGCGCCGCCGTTGCCGGATCCGGCCGTCGCGCTCGCGCCGGTGTTGAAGCTACCACCGTTACCACCCTGCGCGCCGTTCCCGCCGTTGCCGGAGTTGTTGCCGCTGTTGGAACTACCGCCGGCCCCACCGTTCCCGCCGAGGCCGCCATTGCCGGACGCGTTGACGTTCGAGTTACCGCCATCGCCGCCCATACCGCCGTTGCCGCCCATTCCTGAGCCCGCGCCAGTGTTGTGGCTCCCGCCGCTGCCGCCGTTGCCGCCGTTACCGCCGTTACCGGAGTTGACGTTATTGTTGTTGCCACCGTTGCCGCCCTGACCGCCGACGCCGCCCGATCCCGTGGAATGGCCGCCGCTGTTCGAGCTGCCGCCGTTGCCGCCATTCCCACCGCTACCGCCGTTGCCGGAGTTGTTGAAGTTGAAGCTGCCGCCGATCCCGCCGTTGCCGGCCGGGCCGCCGCTGCCGTCGCCACCACGTGCCGGCTGCGTTCCGCCGTTCGGCGCGTTCTGCCCGTTCGGACCGTTCTGCCCGTTCAAGCCGTTCTGGGTGCCGCTCCCGTTGCCGCCGTTGGTCCCGTTGCCGCCGTTCGTTCCGTTGCCACCGCCGTTCGCGCCGCCGTTCCCGCCGGCACCGCCGGCACCGCCGGCACCACCCTGACCGCCTGCGGACGCAGCGTTGCCGCCGTTACCACCGTTACCGCCATTCCCCCCGTTCCCGCCGTTCAGGTTGGCCCCGTTCCCGCCGTTGCCGCCCGACCCGCCGGCACCGCCGAAGATCGAGTCGCCGGCACCGTTGCCGCCGTTGCCACCGTTGCCACCGTTGCCGTCGTTGCCACCCTGGAAGCTACCGCCCGCGCCACCGTTGCCGCCGCTCCCGCCGTTGCCACCGCTGTTGTTGCCGCCGTTACCGCCCGCACCGCCGCTCCCGCCGTTGCCGCCACCGTTGGTATTGTTCGTGCCTCCCGCGCCACCGCTGCCGCCCGCTCCGCCGCCGCCGGTGGCCGTAAAGGCCGGTTGCGCCTGCGCGGCCGGAACGCCGACCGCCGCGTACCATGCCGGAACGGCGAGCGCCAGCAAGCCTGTGACGCCCAAGAACAAGATCTTCCGGTGCGTGCTACTCATCACCGTCCTCCTTCGTTGTGTCCGCATGTGCCATGCGGCACGCGCGATCAGCTGCGCGGACTGCGGGCTGCCGCCCGGCCCGCCGCCATCGCCGTACCGTTCCACCCCCGCGCCGAGGTTCTGGTCATCGCTACTGCCTTCGCACCGCGGAGAATCCCGGTGCCTCATCCCGCGGCCTCGGTGAGCGCCGCTCGACCACTTCCGCGTGCCCCGCCACTGACCGGGAGCGGGAATGCGTCGTCACTGCAACGTTGGGTTCTGCCCACTCCGCCGTCTCGGACGTGAAGCGGGATCGCCCTCGACGGCTAGCTGAGCGCAAGCAGTCCGCACCACCTCCTCCTGCCTGTTCGGCGGCATGTGTTCTCGGATCTCGGCTCTCGCGTTCACTCAGAGCGCCGTCGGTCTGTGCGCGTGCAGCCGGTGTGCCGTGGAAGCGTTACTGCGGCCATGCTGGATCAAGGCTCCAGTGCATTGCTCCCACAGCAGATATCACCACGCAGCCGCGTGTGCAAACTGCGCGGCGGCCGATTCGGCAAAGATCAACCGAAGATGCTAGTCCTTTGTTGCTAGCACCATGAATCGGGCATTGACGGGTAGTCGAGGCGTGAACCCGTCGACGGCCGGAGGTGGCGGTCGTCCGCCCGCGGCGTGGTGGCTTTGCCTTGAGACAGCGGACGGAAAGATGCGGATTGCTAAATCATGGGTAAACACTTAAAGATCATGTGCCGTCTTGAGCCGGCGTTCGGGGCCGAGGGCGTGCGCGTGCCACCGAGAGCTTGGTGTGCGCGGGGGGCGTCTATGCAGATGTCGCGCGTTGCGCGCGCGCTAGGATGTCTAGTCGTGCTGGTGGTAATGGGAGTCCCTGCCTGGAGGCCGCCCAGTGCTCGAGCGCAATCGGCGGCGGCTCCGCCGGACAAGTCGACCCAGTACATCATTACGCCGGGACGCGGTATCGGCGCTCTGCGGCTGGGCACGCGCATGCAAGACGTCATCGCGATTCTCGGGGCGCCTGCGAGCACGTGGACGTTTCTCGACGGGCGCCGTGTCTATCGCTGGTTCCAGCCGCCGGCCAACAGCGGTATCGGCGTCGGGACCGACGCCACGGGGCTCGTGGACCGGATCTGGGTGCTGAACGATCCTCACTACGGCACGACCGCGGGCATCCATGCCGGCACCACGGAAGAGCAGGTCGTGCGGATGATGGGACGGCCGACCGGTTCGGTCGTCGACGCCGGCCTGCACTTAAGGAAGATGTTCTACGCGGCGGAGGGTGTGTGGTTCAGCGTGCAACTCGACCAGCGGTACGCATACTACAACCAGGTGTTTGAAATTGGCGTCACGGCGCCCGCAGAGTCATTGGTCCGGCGGTGACGGCCATCGGCAAGTCGCCGGGCCGCTCGCCATGCCGCAGGACCTCCTCTCCCCGCAACCGCAGGCGCTCACCGCGTCGGCGCTCGGGGAACGGCAGATCCACGATGAGCGGAGGTTGCGCACCCGGCCCATGAACATTCGCCTCTTAGTCCTCGCCGATCATCCGATGATTCGCCTGGGAATTCGCACGGCCCTCGCCGCGGCGAGCGACGTCGAGATCGTCGGGGAAGCCTCCGAGGCCAAAGACGTCGTGGCCTGGGCGCAGCGGCTGGGGCCGGACCTGGTCCTCGTCGACGTGAGCGCGACGAACGGCGACAGCCTGGACGCGATGCGGCGGATCCGTCAGAACTGCCCCGGCGTGCAGGTGCTTGCGGTCGGCGCCGCCGACCCGCCGGTCGCGCAGCGCGCGGCGGAGGCCGGTGCCACCCGCGTGTTGCCCAAAGACATCTCGCCCACGGACTTGGCGAGCGCCGTGCACGCCGCCCGGACGGACGAGGCCGGTCTGGAAGAGTCGACGGCGGTCCGGCCCGGGAGCGGCAAGCGAGGCGGCGGCTCGAAAACTCGCTGGGGCCTCACGGAGCGCGAATGGGAAGTCCTGGTCGAGATCGCCCGCGGCCTGAGCGCCCGGGAGATCGCGAACAAGCTCTACCTCTCCACGTCCACGGTCAAGAGCCACGTACGAGCGATCTACCGGCAGCTCGGGCTGCGCAACCGGGCGCAGGCCGTGCTGTTTTTGGTGGAGCGCTATCCGCGGCTCGTCCACGAAGCACGCTCGTCGCCGGACCCCGACGACGGCATCTGACATCAGTCCGTCATTTCGTGGCGGCGTAGAAAAACGCCGCGGCCACGAGCAGCACTTCCCACCACAGGTGGCGCCACCACCCGGGTAAGCCCCAGTTTACGCCCCCGATGACGAAGATGAAGCCGGCGAGCAGACCCCATGTCAACATGTCGCCGGTGGACAAGAGCGAGAGCCCAACAAACAGCGTAAACGCCACAACCCCCGACGCCACCCACGACATGTGGCCCCCTCCGCGCCCTCGCCTGCGGAGCCTAGCTCTCCATCGTCACGCCGCGCCCAGTCAAATATACCGCAGATGGAGGAACGGGCCGGGCCGCCACCCTTCGAACGCGCCCGGCCGTCTGTCTCGATGAATAGGAGGGGGCGCACCGGCCGCCTCCAACAGATTGCAGCACAAGGGCCCGGCGCGCCGCGGGCGAACCAGAGCAGGACAGGACGGGCCCGCGCAGGACGGCCCGCGCCCGAGGTCGTCACGATCGAGAGGAGGCATGCTTGCCGGTAACCAGGGCGTCGCGTATCGTCGCGGCGCCTCGCGTCGCGAGCATCGAGGACCTTCGAACCCTGGCCAAGCGCCGGCTGCCGAGGGCGATCTTTGAGTATGTCGACGGCGGCGCCGACGCCGAGGTCACGCTGAGGGACAATCGCCGAGCCCTGGAGGCGGTGATGTTTCGGCCGCGGCAGGCCGTCCCGCTGGAGACGTGCGACCTGCGTGCGCGCGTGGTGGGCTGCGACCTTGCGTTCCCGGTGCTGCTCGCGCCCGTCGGGTATACCCGCTTGATCCATCCGGAGGGAGAAGTTGGGGCTGCCCGGGCGGCGGGGATGGCGGGCACGGCCTATATCCTGTCCAGCGTGTCGGGGCATCCTCTGGAAGAGGTCAAGGCCGCGTCCTCCGGACCCGTGTGGTACCAACTCTATCTCGTCGGCGGCCGCGCGACCGCGGAACTGGCGATCGAACGGGCCCGCGCGGCGGGGTTCTCCGCGCTGGTGGTGACGGTGGACACGCCGGTCGTGGGGATGCGGGAGCGCGACGTGCGCAACGGCGCAAGAGAGCTCGTGGCCGGCAGCGTGCTCGACAAGCTGCCGTTTCTCCCGCAACTGCTCGCCCGTCCGGCCTGGCTCGCGAGCTTTCTCTTGGACGGCGGCGTGCCCCGCCTGCCCAACCTTGTCGTGCCCGGCCGGGGCCCGATGACGCTCGTGGAGGCGCGGGACGATCTCTCGCGCGCCACGCTGAGCTGGGACGACTTCCGGTGGATCCGCGAGGTGTGGCGCGGCCCGATCGTCGTCAAAGGCATCCTCACCGGCGATGACGCCCGCCGTGCGGTCGACGCGGGAGCGGCCGCCGTCATCGTCTCCAACCACGGCGGCCGCCAACTCGACTCGGTGCCGGCCGCCTTGACCGCCTTGCCGGAAGTCGTCCACGCCGTCAGCGCCGAGGCGGAGGTGCTCATGGACAGCGGTATCCGTCGCGGCGCCGACGCCATCAAGGCCCTGTGCCTCGGTGCCCGCGCGGTCCTCGTGGGACGCGCGTACGCCTACGGGCTTGCGGCCGCGGGGACGGCCGGCGTCGCGCGCGCGCTCGAACTGCTCCGCGCGGATCTGGAGCGCACGCTCCGCCTGCTCGGATGCGGCTCGACCGGCGCGCTCGACGGCTCGTACGTGAATCTCGCGGCAGCCCGTCGGCTCAGCGAGGCTGCCGACTCATCCGCGATGGCGACCCACCCTGGCGGCTACGCGGAGCACAGCGGGACCGGACGCCTCGGGGTCGGTGCTCCGCGGAGCGGACGTGATGGCCGGCCGGAATGACCTGCCCAACGAGGCGGTAACGCCCGATCAGCGCGGGCGCTGCCGGACGTGCGGATACTTGGCGCAGCGCGTCCTGGACGCCGCGCTGGAGCCCGCGCTCCACGAAGTCAGCGAGGCGCAGCGCGACACCTTTGCCGGCGAGTTGGTGCTGCCGGGCCGCGGCGCGACTTCCACGGTGCCGCACTGCTTCGTCCATGCCGCGGATCTCGAGCGCGAGTACGGCACGCCGCTCAATCGGGCGCAGCAGGCGCAGCTCGTCCTCGATCGCGACCGGCGGTGTCCCAGGTGGTCCGTGTACGTCCCCGGCTTCAGTCCCAAGGAGCACCTCGCGTACGCCCGCGCGGAACAGGACGACCTGGAGCGCAAGCGGTATCAGGAGCGGCAAGAGGAAAACCGGCGCCAGTTCGAGCTCAGCCTGCAGCGGGACAGCCGGCGATTTCAGCTCAAGCTCACGATCGCGCTCATCCTGCTGGTGCTCGTCGCCAGCGCCCTGCCCTTCGCGCTGGCGCGATTGCTCAAGTGAGACTCCCTGCCGAGGAGGCGATCATGCCCAAACGGATCACGGTCACGGCGACAGGCGACTCACTCATCACGCGGCGCATGCCGGATTACGGCGACGGACCGTTCGCCGACATGATTCGCCTCATCCAGTCCGCGGACGTCCGCTTCACCAACATGGAGATGGTTCTGAGCCGGTTTCGCGGGACGCCCGTCGTCGAAAGCGGCGGCATGAACCTCTCCGCCGATCCGGCCGTGGCCCGGGATCTCATGCGCATGGGCTTCAATCTCACCGCGTTCGCCAACAACCACACGCTCAACTACGGGGAAGAGGGATGCGTTCGCACGGTCAACGCGCTGGAAGAGATGGGGTTTGTGTGCGCCGGAGCCGGGCGCAGCCTCGGGGAAGCGCGGCTGCCCGCTTTTCTCGAGACGCCGCAGGGACGCGTCGGGCTCGTCGCGTGCGCGTCCACGTTTGCGCCCGGACAGCGCGCCGGCGCGCAGCGGCCGGATGCGCAGGGACGGCCGGGCCTCAATCCGCAGCGATTCGATACCCTCTACGTCGTGGACCAGCCGCACATGGACGCCATTCAGCGGATCGCCGAGCGCACGGGCGTCGAGCGTCAGCGGCAGTGGCGCGTGTGGATGGGCTTCGGGCATCCGCCGAAGCGCGAAGGCGAGTTCCAGTTCGCGGAGCGCTCGTTTATCGTCGGCACGGAATTCGGCGTCCGTACCGAGCCGCATGACGCGGATCTCGCCGCCAACGTCGCGGCCGTCCGCGCCGCCGCCGCGATCTCCGATCTCACGCTCGTGAGCGTCCACGCGCACGAGCAGGGCACGGAGCGATGGCTGCCGGCGGATTTCATCGCGGCGGTGGCGCACGCGTGGGTGGACGCCGGGGCGGACATGGTGATCGGCCACGGGCCGCACCTGCTCCGCGGCCTCGAGCTATATAAAGGAAAGCCGATCTTCTACTCCCTCGGCAACTTCATCTTCCAGCACGAATACCTGGAGCGGGTCCCGGCCGACGACTACGAGACGCTCCGCATCGACTCCTCGCGGTCCGCACCGGAGCTCTTCCGAGAGCTGTCCAAGGACGGGACGCAGAGCTTCGCCGCGGACCGCTTGTACTGGGAGACCGTGTTGCCGCTGTGCGTCTTCGAGGACCGGATGCTGCGCAGCATCCGCCTCCATCCGCTGTCGCTCGGGTTCGGCGCGGGGTGGCCGGATCGCGGCACGCCGCGACTGGCGTCCGCCCCGGTCGCCGGCGAGATCCTGGAGTGGTTCGCATCGCTGTCTCGGCCCTACGGGACGGAGATCACGATCGACGGGGACGTCGGCGAGGTCAAGATCGCGTAAGGGCGGCCGGGAGCGTCACGTGTGACCGTGGCAGTTTGGGCCGCAACCGCGCAGGACCGCGCGTGGATCGAGGCGAGGGTGGATCGGTACTGGGGAGGCCCAGTTATGTGGAGCCGTGGCGTTGCGCACCGGGTCTCCGACTGGCCGGCGCTGGTAGCCGAAATCGGCGGGGCGCCCTGCGGTCTGCTGGCCTACCGGCCCGCGCCGCCCGAATGCGCGATCCTCGTGATCGATGCCGAGCCGCGGCACCAGGGCATCGGATCGGCGTTGATCGCGGCCGTCGTTGAAGCGGCGAAAACCGCCGGATGTGCCCGACTCTGGCTCGTGACCACAAACGACAACGTGGATGCGCTGCGGTTCTATCAGCGGCGCGGGTTCGCGCTGGCCGCGGTCCATCGCGGACAGATCGACGAGGCCAGGAAGCACAAACCGTCGATCCCCCGCGACGGGCGGTACGGCATCCCCATCCGCGACGAGATCGAGTTGGAGCGGTTGCTCTAGGGAGCGTTGCGCCGGAGCGTGCGGGCGCGAGCAAAAGCGGGGAGGCGCCCGCCCCAACCCGGCGTCCCGCCGCCGCTTACTCGTCCCGTCGCCCTTCGCCGCCGCCAGTCGTTCTCCGGAGTGGGATCCCCGAAGTACGCCTGGCCGGACCGAACAGCTGCCGCAACGAGCAATCAGACCGGAGTTCCGCCGGAGGGTTTGCGCCTCCACCACGCTTGTACCATGCTCGGGCCGGGGTCTCAATCCGGAAAGTTGGTTCGACCGAATTCCGGATAGTGTGGCTAACATGATGTGGATAAGCCGCGCTCAGTGCATGCGCTGCACGTCGCGTCGCGCCGCTCCAAGGCGTCCCCGCTACGTGCGCATCGTCTCCACAGTGATGGAATCGGACTTCGCTCGCAAGGTACTTGTGTTCCGCCGATCGATCGGAAACCCCTTCACCCGGCGGCGTCAATCGCGCGGGATATCAACTCCCTTTTCTTTTATGGAGCCTCAGGGGCGATCGCGGTTCTCGGCGGGTCCGGGCGTGCTAGGAGGAACGCAGAGATTTGGAATGCAAAACCCAGCGCATTAGGCGCGGATCATGCACACACAGACAATCTCGTGAGCGGGGCTGAGGACGGCGGCACGGTCCCGCCGCGCGCACGGGCCCGGGCGCGAGCGTACATCGAACCATGGTACTTCGCGTACGCGCTGCTCGGCGTCACGGTCGTCGGCGGGATCCCGATCCTGTTTCCGTTGAAGGCCGCCCTGGCCGGATCGCCGAGCTACGTCGGCATCGTCATGGGCGCCTTCAACCTGGGGAGCGTCGTCGCACCGCTGTGTGGAGCCCTGGCGGACCGGTACCGTCTGCATCGGCTGCTGCTTGCCGCCGGTATGGTCGTCACCGGAGCCGCCGTCCTCGCGTTCGCCGTCGTATCGCAGGCCCCCGCGCTCACATGGCTGGCGCTGCTTGCCGGCGCGGGCGCGGCCGCGGCCACGACGATCCCGTACCTCCTCGTCGTCGAGGCGCATCCGGAGGCCGAGTGGGCACTGCGTATCGGATCGCTCCAGACGCTCTACGGTGCCGGTCAGGTCGCCGGCCTGGTTGCGTCGGGCATCATGAGCCAGGCAGACCTGCGCGGCGGGCTCGTCCTGGATGGCGGCCTCACCATGGCCGCGGCGATTCCGGCCTGGGTATGCTCGCGCACCCCACCGCGCCAGGCCGGGGCCGCGTCCACATCGGCGGGAGCGGTCACTGCGCCCGCCCGGAGCGAGCGGTCCGCGGCGCAACTGCCGGCCTCGCGCGTCGAGCACGGACCGGGCAACATGCACCGTCACTTCCACCTGGGAAGGCCCGGGATCTTTCGAGACCTCCGTCCGGTGCTGGCCTCACCGTTCGGCGTGTTCCTCCTCGCTTGGGTGCTCGCCTTCGCGGGTAGCGCGGCCTACTTCACTGTGTACCCCGTGTTGATGGCGCGGACGTTCCGGATCGATCCCGACACCTCGTCGCTGGCCTACGCGGCGGCCGTGGCCATCTCGCTGCTGCTCTACCGGCCGGCCGGTGCATGGACGAAGCGTATAGGCAGCGCCGCGATGGTGCGCCGCGGCTTCATCATCCGTCTCGCGTGTCTGGTCGCCTTGAGCGCCCTGGCCGCGTGGCGTCTTGCCGGGCGGGGGCTCCTTGCCGAAGCGGCGTTCGCGGCGTTCGTCGGGGCGTGGACCATCCTCAGCGTCAGCGGAACCGCCCTCGCCGCGCAGCGTTCACCGGTCGGCGAGGGGAGCGGGATGGGCTTGTTCAACGCCGCGTCGGCCGCGGCCGGGGTCCTCGGCGCCGTGTTCGCGGGATGGGCCGCCGCAACCTGGGGCTACGGCGCGGTGCCGGTCGTGGGTGGGGCGTGCGTCGCATGCGGCGTGGCCGTCACGATCGCCGACGGTGCGAGGCGCAAGCGACGGATCGCGACGCCGTCCAGAGCGTAGACTCAGCGGCCCGAGAGAAGGCCAAGGAGTATATGGAACGCCCAACCACGTAATGTGTGCCGGCGGCACCACGTGCCGGCTCGTGTACGGCGGACAATGGAGGATGTCGACGCCAAGATTACGGATTGGAACACGGAAGCACAGCGAGTCCAGGAGATGTTCTCTCGAAGATCCGTGAGGAGCGCGCGCAAATTTTTCCCGAGAGGGATACTACTCGAGACGTGTTGGCATCATCTTGCCACACCGAACACACACCGGTGATTGACAGCGTTCGGGCACCAGCCCATAATCATCACACAACTGAATAGCCAAGCACTGCCTCCGAACGGGCAAACCCGAAGCAATTCGGGGACGCAAAGCCACGGGACCCTTTGGGTTAGCCGGGTTGCCGAAGAGGACTCTACAGTGTGGTTTGTCGAGGCACAGAGTCCTTTCAGGGGCACTGTGTCGTTTTGCTTTCAGGCGACGCGTTGCCTCCTGTTGATTGCGCTTTGTCGGTGTTCCCCTTCCTGGGATTCGGCTGGCCGTGCGCGGCTACAGGTCAGTTCGTGGCTCGTTGGGCGTACGTTCGGAATCGGGCTCTCGTGGCGACGGAGGCGCCCCAATGCGCGACCTGGCGGCCTGCACTCATAGGCGGTGCTGCGCCGTTAGCTCGGCGTGCGCTCCGGCTCGACCAATGTGTGGGCCGAACTGAACGGTGAGGTGGACGCAAGGTCAGACCACTACGTATTGGGGGGACCTCCAAATGAGCGCTCAACGACGATCCGGCTCCTCTCAGGTCCACCCGGAGCGGCTCAACTTCCGATCGCTCCTGCTAACGAACCCCAATTACTTCGGAAACGTCAAGCAAAGTCCGTTCAAGGCCGTCGTCTCTATGTCGGGGAATACGACGTACGAAGAACTGGCCTGTATCGGATTCAGGCCGCAACAGAATCTGTTGAACGCGGTAGTATACATCAAGCTGCCCTACGGCTTCCTCGGCGGCATCTGCTCCGCCGGTTCACAAGAGTACATTCGTTTCTACGCCTCATACGACGGCGGCAAGACGTGGGTCGATCTTGGACTGGCAAGTTTCACGGCGTTCGACATCCCTGAGACACCCGGGAAGCCCTTCCAGAATCTGGAGTATGCCGTTACCCTTCCATTTGATCCTCCGCGGAAGCTCTGTTTCCTGAACAATCTCGTGCTTGTGCGTGGGATTCTTTCGTGGGACGTACCGCCCCCGCCGAACGATCCCACCTTCACGCCTGTCTGGGGTAACACGCATAACACCACTATCGAGGTCGCGCCCGTCCAACTAATCGTCCTCGAACAGGCGCTCGCGGACCTCGCGGTGAAGCCCGTCGCCAAGCTCACTGAAGCGATCGACATCACGCAGACTGTCAAGACTGCTCCCCCGAAGGCGCTAAGTCTTGCAGAGTTGCAACAGCTCTACGCCGGCAAGAATGTCCCACCCCATCGATACGCGCTCGCCGCACTGAACCGGGCCCTGAATGAGACCCCGGACGAGCGGTTGCAAGCAGCCGACTTCGGTGGGCCAACGCAACTTTTCGGCGTCACGTTCGATGTCACACAGGCTACCGCGGCACTCGCGTCTGCGACCGGCGACACGTTCTATGAGCAGCTCGAGTGCGTCGGGCTGAACGAAAGTTCGTATACGTTAGAGGCCATCATTCGTATCAAGCAGCCGAACGGGTACAACGGTGGGCCGTGCACCACTGGCAGTCAGGAATACGTCTCATTCTGGGCTGACCTCGATGGCAGCGGCGCGTTTGCGACGTGTCTGGGGACCGCATCCGTCGCGGTCTACGACAATGTCCACATACCGAAAGACGGCCTCGAGTACGCCGTCACGCTCCCGACAAGCCTGTTCGCCTTTCAACAGGTCTGTACCGCCGGACCGAAGCTGATTCCGATCCGTGCCATCTTGTCGTGGCAGGTCCCGCCACCATGCAGCAACCCGAACTACGTGCCGGTATGGGGGAATCGCGATGAAACGCTTATCTGTCTCCCGCCTGGCCCTGCCGTGCAACCGGGCGTACAGAGCGCCTGGTTTGACACGGTGGGTTCCATGTCTGTCACCAAGATCAACAACATCTCGGGACTGGCTGACGGAACGTCGGCGACGGTGGGCTTTACCGCCGTGCAAAGTCCGTTCGGCGGCGAGGTCACGATCACTGGTTACCTCTATCCGGCGTCGAACTTAAGCGCCGGCGCACTGCCGCTGAAGTACCGGATTTCGGTGAGCAGCGACGGTGGTGTGACGTGGACAGCTCTCAACGACACGTTCACAGTTTCGCGTGAACTCATTCCGTGGAGCGGTATTCCGGTCCCCTTGCCGGACGTCACGCAGAACGTTGACCTGAGCGGCATCACCGCCGGCTACTATACGTACCAGGCGGATTGGATCACCGGCCCGGGCGACGCGCTTATCAACGTGGCAGGCAACGTGCTCGCCAAGTGGCAGACGGCGGGCAAGCCCAACGGCCTTTGGCAGATCAAGATGGACGTCTACGAACCGTCGACCAGTACGTTCTTCCCAGCTGTCAACACCGCGACGATTCTACTCGACAACGTTGCGCCGTCGGTCTCGATCAACATTACGTCTGGCGGAGGTTCGTGTGGCGATTTCTTCGTCGGCGACAAGATCAGTGGGAACTACTCCGTCAGCGACCTCCACTTCTACTACCTGTCGCTGGAGCTGTTGCCGGCGGCCGGCGGAACATTCACAGCGCCAGTTCCACTCCCGCTCTACTGGACCGATCCTGGAGCATCGACGTTTGGCAGCACGGGAACATGGACGTTAGACACGACTGGCTTGCCCCCGTGCGGCTACGTCGTAGTGCTCAACGCGTGGGATCGGACGATTGTTAATAGCGGTTACATCGGAAACTACAATCAAGCGCCCGTCGGCTTCTGCCTGAAGACCAAGTCGTAGTGTTCCTAAACTGCGGGCGCCACCGGACGCAAGTCGCGTCCGATGGCGCCCGCCGCCGGCAGTGCGTGGTATTGCCTGTCTAGTGCACCATTGCTGAAGTGCGTTGGCAGTACCACTGATGCATCGCGTGCCGGGTGAATGACCAGGTGAACGGATGCGCGTAGAGTCGGTTGTACTCATTAAGCG
>JAJPIA010000032.1 GCA_021324975.1 Bacillota bacterium | reverse complement strand
GCCCCGGTCGGGCACGCTTCCTCGCAGAAACCGCAGAAGATGCAGCGCAGCATGTTGATCTGGAAGTCCTCGGCGTAGCGCTCGCCCTTCGAGTGCGGCTCCAGCGGATCGTTCTCCGCGGCCTTGACGTAGATGGACTGGCTCGGGCAGACGATCACGCACAGCTCGCACCCGACGCACCGTTCCATCCCGTCCGCGAAGAGGGTGAGGAAATGCCGCCCCTTGAAGCGCTCCTGGACCCGAGTCTTCTCCTCCGGGTAGCGCGTGGTCACGGGTCGGCGGAACATCTTTTGGCCGATGACCCCCAGTCCCGAGACCATCTTCCAAGCCTGCCGGAGTCGCTCACTCACTGTTTCCACCATGTCCGATCACTCCGGTCCCACCGCGGCGACACGGCGCGCCGCGCCACACGATCAGCGCCGCCGTCGCGGCCAGGTTGACGATGCCGAGCGGAATGAGCACCTTCCACCCGAGGTGCATCAGCTGATCGTAGCGCAGCCGGGGCAGCGTCGCGCGCACGAGAATGAAGAAGCACACGACCGCGAACACCTTGATCAGGAACCACACGATCGGCGGCAGCCACGGGCCCTGCCAACCGCCGAGAAACAGCGTCGTGACTAGGGCACCCATCGTGATGATCCCAATATACTCCGCGAGATAGAACATCGCGAACTTGAACCCGCCGTACTCGGTCTGGAAGCCGGCGATCAGCTCCTGCTCCGACTCCGGGAGGTCGAACGGCGCCCGGTTGGTCTCCGCGAACGCCGCGATCATGAACAGGACGAACGCCAGGGGCTGCTGCACGATGAACCACACGTGCGACTGCGCCCGCACGATGTCCGTGAGGCGCAGTGAATTCGCCACCAGGACGACGCCGAGCACGGCGAGCCCCAACGTGAGCTCATAGGAGATCACCTGCGCGCTCGATCGCAGACCGCCGAGAATCGCGTACTTGTTGTTGGACGACCAGCCGCCGAGAATGATCCCGTACACCCCGACGCTGCTCGCCCCGAGCACGAGCAGGATCGCGACGTTGACGTCCGCCACGTACAGGGGGATCTCCCGGCCGAAGAGGTGGATCGGGGGGGCCAAGGGGATGACCGCGTACACGAACAGCGCGGCCACCGCCGAGATGAGCGGCGCCGTCTGGTAGACGATCGGGTCGGCGCCGGCGGGCATGAAGTTTTCCTTGAAGATCAGCTTGATGCCGTCCGCGAGCGGCTGCAGGAGGCCGAGCGGGCCCACCCGGTCCGGGCCGATCCGAAGCTGGAAGCGCGCGAGCAGCCGGCGCTCCAGCAGCGTGACGTACGCGAAGCCGGTCAGGACGCCCACCAGGAACACGAGGCTCCGCACGACGTCGATCAGGAGCGTCACCAGCACGCGGCCGCTCCCCCCTCCCAATCCCAGTCCTGGGCCCGATGCGTCACCCGGGGCTCCCGGCGGGGCGCACGGTGACCGACACGGGACCGCGCTCGTCGAGCAGCGCCGAGACCGGCGCCGCCTCGTATCCGCGCGGCACGTAGGCATGGCCGCGATGCAGCCCGGGCAGGAGCCGGGCCGCGAGTCGGATCGCGGCGCGGGGCGACCGCAGCTCGCACATCGCCCCCGCGGTGACGCCGAGCCTGGCGGCGTCGTCCGGATGCAGCCCCACAAACGGCTCGCCGGCCTGGCCCCGGATCCCGGGGCACCGCAGCGCCATCGTGCCACGGTCGTAGAGCCGGGTCCCGGCGACCAGCACGAGCTCCCCGTCGCCGGCGGTCGCCGGGCCGGCGCCTGCCGCCCCCGCGGCCGCCGCGCGAAACGCCGGGGGCGCGAGGCGGGCGTCCGGCGCCCAGCCCGGGATCAGCCGCGCGATCTCCGCGGAGACGTCTTCCCACGAGGCGTACGCGAGCTCGCTCCCCAACCGCTCCGCGATCGCCGCGAAGATGGCGCCATCGGACCGAGCGCTGCCCGGCCCGCGCACCGCCGCATCTTGCCGCAGCACGCGCCCCTCGATATTGCCGACGGTTCCGCTCTTCTCCGCGTAGGCAAGCACGGGCAGCACGACATCCGCGGCCGCCGCGGTCTCAGTCAGGAAGAGATCGTGCACGATGAGCATGCGGAGGCGGCGGCGTGCCTCCTCCCACGCGCGCCGGTCCGGGTAGTCCGTGGCCGGATCCGCGCCCACGACGTAGAGCAGTTCGAGCGCCCCCTCTCGCGCCGCCTCCAGCATCCCCCGCACGGTGTGGCCGGGAGCCTCCGGCACGGCGCGGCCCCACACGGACGACACGGCCGCCCGAGCCTCGGGGTCGGTGATCGCGCGATATCCGGGGAGCATGTCCGGCATGAGGCCGAGCAGCTGTGCCCCGCCGCTGTTGGCGCGCCCTCGCAGCAACCCCACCTGCGGTCCGGGACGCGCAGAGCGCAGCGCCTCCGCGGCGGCGATCACCGGGAGCACGTCCGAGTGTTCCACCGCGGTGCGGCCGAGGAGGACGAGCGGACGGGCGGCCCTGGCCAGCGCATCCGCGGCCTCCCGGAGCCGGTCGACGGGGACCTCCGACGCCGCGGCGGCGGCGGCCATGTCCCCGCGGCCCGCCAGCGCCTCGAGCAGCGCCGGTTCCGCGCCGGACCGGTACGTGAGCGCGTGCGTCGCCCAGCGGGTGATCTCGAGTTCCCAGGGGTTCAGGATCACGAGCCGCGCGCCGCGGTCCACCGCCTTTTTGACGCGCAGCCAGACGATCGGGTACTCCTCGGTGAGGTCACACCCGAGGAGCACGATCGTGTCCGCCGCCTCGACCTCCGCGATCGAGCACGGCAGACCCCAGCACCCTCCGGACGCCGGCACCGGATGGGCAGTGTCGGTGCGGAAGTCCACGGAGTTCGTGCCGACAATGCCCCTGAACAACCGCAGCAGCAGATAGTTGTCTTCGTTCGTGGACCGCGCGCCGCCCACGACGCCGATGGCCTGCGGAGCGGCCGCGCGCAGCGCGCCCGCCACGCGATCGATCGCCTCGGCCCACGTCGCCTCCCCCAGCACGCCGTCGCGACGGACCAGCGGCGTCGTCAGGCGCTCGGGGCTCTGCACAAACTCGTACCCGAAGAATCCCTTGTCGCACAGCCACACATCGTTGACCTCTGGGTGGGCGCGGGCCCGCGTCCGGGCGAGGTCGTCGCCCCGGACGTTGAGCGTCGTAGCACACCCACAGCCGCAGTGTGGGCAGATGCTCGCGACCGCGCGGTTGTCCCATGGTCTGGACCGAAAGCGGTAGGTCGCGCTCGTGAGCGCACCCACGGGGCAGATCTCGATGGTGTTGCCGATAAACTTGCTCTGCACCGGGGCCATCTGCGGCGTGGCGATCTGGTCGCGGTAGCCTCGCTCAAAGCCCTGCAGCGCGTCGTCGCCGGCGATGATCTCCCCGAACCGCACGCACCGCCAGCACAGGATGCACCGCTCGCGGTCGAGCACGAGCGTCGGTCCCATCCGGAGGTGTTTGCGGAAGGTGCGCTTGACCTCGACGAACCGGCTCTGGCCGGGTCCGAACTTGAGCGTGTTGTCCTGGAGCGGACATTCCCCGCCCTTGTCGCAGATCGGACAGTCGAGAGGATGGTTGATCAACAAGAACTCGAGGATCGCCCGTTGGCCGGCCTTCGCCTTGTCGGATGCGGTGTGAACGACCATACCGTCCCCCGCCTCCTGCGTGCACGAGGTCACCAGCTTCGGCATCTTCTCGACCTCGACGAGGCAGACACGGCAGGCACCGAGCGGTTCCATGCGGTCGTGGTAGCAGAACGTGGGGACATCGATGCCCGCCTGCGCCGCGGCGGTGTAGATCGTCGTGCCCTTGGGGACGACGATCTCGCGCCCGTCAATCGTCAGGCGGACCGTCGTCAGCGGCGGCGCGCTGCTCATCGCTCCTGCTCCTCTCGATCCGGCTCCTCGCGGGTCATCCCCGCGCTCCACCGGCCGCCACCGGGGTGCGCACGACATCGCATGATCCGGCGCGGATGTGATGCAGGAACTCGTCGCGGAAGTACTTGAGCGAGGCACGCAGCGGGGGAGGCACGCTCTCGCCCAGCGCGCACAGGCAGATGCCCGTCATCTGCTGCGCGATGCCGTCCATCAGCTCGAGATCCTCCATGCGGCCGTGGCCCTCGAGGATCCGGTCGAGGATCTGGCTGAGCCAGATCGTGCCCTCGCGGCAGGGGGTGCACTTGCCGCAGGACTCGTCGCGGTAGAATTCGACCGTCCGCCGCATCACGGCCGGGATGCAGGTCGTATCGTCCATCACGATGATCGCGCTCGAGCCGAGCATCGAGCCGAGCTTCGCCAGCGAGTCAAAGTCCGCCGGCGTGTCCAGATGCTCCGCGGTCAGGATCGCCGCGGACGATCCGCCGGGGAAGACCGCCTTGAAGGTGCGGCCGGGCCGCAGCCCGCCCGCGTGCTCGAAGATGATCTCCCGGAGGGGCGTCCCGATCGGCAGCTCCTTGACGCCCGGGCGGGTGACGTGGCCCGACACCGAGTACAGGATCGGCGGACCGTACGCTTTGTAGCCGTCGGCCCCGAGGCGCACGATGTGCGGGATGTGCGCCAACGTCTCCGCGTTGTTGAGCACGGTCGGCCGGCCGTACAGTCCTTTCACCGCCGGGTAGTACGGTGGCTTGACGCGCGGCTCGCCACGGCGCCCTTCGAGGCTCTCCAGCAACGCGGTCTCTTCCCCGCACTCGTAGGAGCCCGCGCCGCGATGAAGCGTGACGTCGAGATCGAAGCCCGTCCCGAGGATGTTCCTGCCAAAGAACCCTCGGGCGTAGGCGCCCTCGAGGGCGCGGCGCAGGCGTTCATACCCCAGGAACATCTCGCCGCGGACGTAGATAAACGCACGGTGTACCTGGTTCGCGTACGACGCGATCAGCACGCCCTCGAGGATCTGGTGCGGATCGCCCTCGATGAGCGTGCGGTCCTTGAATGTCCCGGGCTCGCCCTCATCGGCGTTGACGACCAGGTAGCGCACGTCCCCCTCGCGCTTCGGCGTCAACCGCCATTTGCGGCCGGTCGGAAAGCCGGCGCCGCCTCGGCCGCGCAGGCCCGACGCCTCGACCATCGCCACGAGATCGTCCGGCGTGAGCTCTTTGAGGGCGCGCGTCGCCGCCTCGTACCCGCCCGTCCGCACGTACTCCTCCACCGCGTCGCGCCCGGGCTGTCCCGCATACTTCATGAGGAGCAGCTCGGGCATCAGCGGACCCCCCCGAGCAGGTCGTCGGCTGCGGCGGCCGTGACGCGTGCGTGGCGCGTCGTGTCCGCCAGCACGACGGGGGCTTCCTCGCACGCGCCGAGGCACTCGACCGCCTCGAGGAGGATGCGTCCATCCGCCGTGGTCTCCCCGGGCGACACGCCGAGCCGCTCGCACAATCGGTGGAGCACCTCCTCGGCGCCGTTGAGATAGCACGAGAGGTTCGTGCAGACGCGGATCTTGTGCCGTCCCACCGGCGTGAGGAAGAACATGCTGTAGTAGCTCGCGACAGACGTCACCTCGGTCTCGGCCAGGCCGAGCGCCTCGGCGACGTCGGCAATGGCCTCCGGGCTGAGGTACCCCACCTGGTCCTGCGCCGCGTGCAGCGCCGGCAGCAGGGCCGACTCCGCCTGCGGATAGGCGTCGCGCAGGCGCGCGATCTCGCTGAGCGTCGCGTCCGACAGCACCCGCCCGCTCACCGGTCCACGTCTCCCAGGACGATGTCGATGCTCGCAACCGCGACGACCACGTCCGCGAGCGGCCGGCCCTCGACCATCGCCGGCAGGGTCTGCAGGTTATAGAAGCTCGGCGCGCGGACGTGCACGCGCACGGGGCGGTTGCTCCCGTCGCTCACGACGAAGTAGCCTTTTTCACCGCGCGGGGATTCCGTGGCCACGTAGGTCTCGCCGGCAGGCGGGTGCATCCCTTCGCTGACGAGCTTGAATTGATGGATCACCGCCTCCATGCTGCGGGCCAGCTCGGCGCGCGGCGGCAGCGCGACCTTGCGGTCGGCGACGATCACGGGCCCGTCCGGCAGGCGGTCCAAGGCCTGCAGCGCAATGCGCCGGGCCTGACGCATCTCCTCCATGCGGACCCGGTAGCGGGCGAACGCATCGCATCCGCGCTCCACGGGTACGTCGAAGTCGAACTCCTCGTACCCGCCGTACGGCAGCACCTTGCGAAGATCGTGCGCGATCCCGGAGCCGCGAAGCACGGGGCCGGTGCCGCCGAGTGCGATCGCGTCCTCGGCGGACAGCAGCGCGACGCCCTCGAGGCGCTCCCGCCAGATCAAGTTGTCCGTGAGCAGGCGGTCGTACTCGTCGATCCTGCCCGCCATCTCGTCGAGCCACACGCGCGACGCGGCCACGAATCCCTCCGGCAGGTCATCGGCGACGCCTCCGACGCGGAAGTACCCCGGCATCATGCGCTGCCCCGATACCATCTCGGAGAGATCCAGGAACTTCTCGCGGTCCTGCAGGCAGTACAAAAAGACGCTGCTGACGTTCAGATCCATGGCGCCGGCGCCGAGATACATCAGGTGGCTCGCGATGCGGTTCATCTCGCACATGAGGACGCGGATGTACCGCGCGCGCGGCGGCGGCTCGAGCCCGAAGAGGCGCTCCACGGATTGATAGAAGGCCATCTCCTCGTTGTAGTTCGCGAGATACTCGATCCGGTCCACCAATGTGACGTTCTGGTGGTAGGTGCGCGTTTCCATCTCTTTCTCGATGCCCGTGTGGAGATAGCCCATCACAGGCGTGCATTTCCGAACGACCTCGCCCTCCAGCTCGAGCACCAAGCGCAGCACCCCGTGCGTGCTGGGGTGCTGCGGGCCCATGTTGAGCGTGAGCGTCTCGGTCGTCGCCACCACCGTCACCGGGGCGGGGGCTCCCCGCCGGACCCCGATGGGCTCCCCGGCGGGAAGTACGGAATGATCTCACTCGGCACCTTGGGCGTGTGCCCGATGAACTCCACCGGCTCCTCGAACAGCGAGAAATCGCGCCGCAGTGGATGGCCTTCCCACTCGTCCGGCATCAGGATGCGGCGCAGGTCCGGGTGCCCGTCGAAGACGACCCCGAACATATCGTAGACCTCGCGCTCCGGGAATCCGGCGCCGCGATAGATATCGGTCGCGCTCGGAACGCGCGGCGGCTCCCCATCGGCCAGAGTGCGGACCATCAGACGATCGCCGGTGCCGGCGCGTCCCAGAATATAGACGATCTCGAACCGCGGCTCGCGCGGCAGCCGGTCCCACGCGGTGATGTCCGCGCACGTGTCGAGGCCCAGCCGGTCGCGCGCGGCCCGGAGCACCTCGAGCAGCGCGTCCGGCGGCACCCGCACGATCGCGCCGCCCCGTTCTTCGGACGCGCTCACGCGGTCCCACGGCACGTGCGGACGCAGCCGGTCGAGAATCGACGTCTCGTCCACCAACGGTCCCGGCTAGGTCGCGCGCGTGGCGGCGGCCGTCTGGCGCGTCTGGATCTTGCGTTGGAGCAGTTGCAGGCCGTGCAGCAGCGCTTCGGGACGCGGCGGACAGCCGGCGACGTACACGTCGACCGGCACGATCTTGTCGACGCCCTGCACCACGGCGTAGTTGTTGTACAGGCCCCCCGTGCTGGCGCAGTCGCCCATCGAGATGACCCACTTCGGATCGAGCATCTGGTCGTAGATGTGACGCAACACCGGCGCCATCTTCTGGCTCACGCGCCCGGCCACGATCATCAGGTCCGACTGCCGCGGGGACGCCCGAAACAGCTCAGAACCGAAGCGAGAGATGTCGAACCGGGGTCCGGCGGCGCACATCATCTCGATCGCGCAGCACGCCAGGCCGAACTGCGCGGGCCACACGGAGTTTCCGCGCCCCCAAGCGATGAGCCGCTCCAGGGTCGTCGTCAGCACGTTGCGTTCGAGGTCCTGCTCGGACCGGATCACTCCCATTGCAGCGCCCCTCGACGGAGAACATACACGTAGCCCAGGACGAGCACAGCCAGGAAGCCGAACATCTCGCCGAGGCCCGTGCGCCCGAGCTCGCGTACGAGCACAGCCCAGGGATAGATGAACACAATCTCTACGTCGAACAAAATGAAGAGCATGGCGATGAGGTAGTAGTAAACGGGAACCCGCTCGCGCGCGCTGCCCACGGGCCACACGCCGGACTCGTACGGAAGAGACTTCTCGAGCGTGGGGTGCCGTGGCCCGACGAGCAGGTGCAGACCGAGCACGGTGCACGCCAGGAGCACCGCGAGAATGAGGTGCACCAGCACGGGGACATATCCCGACATCGACACCCTCTCAAACAACGCCCACACATGACCGCGGCGCCCGCGGCTTCGCGCCAGCGACGCGCCGGTACGTGTGTGCTCGAATCCCTCAATGCACCAATGTCATAATCGCAAACGGGTCCAATGACTGTCAACGACCGCGGCCGGGGGCGGCTTCCCGCGCCGGCGCCTCACGCGAGCGGCGTCATCACCCGCACCCGGCCGGCGAACGTCGCCACCTCATCGTAGCCGGCGTCGCGGGCGATCGCCGCGGCGCGCGCGAAGTCGCGGCCGACGTCCTCCGGAACGTGCGCGTCCGAGTTGATGAGCGTTGGCACGCCGGCGCGCCGGCACGCGCGGAGCATCCCCGGGGCGGGATACACCTCACCGACCGGCTTGCGCCAGCCCGCCGTATTCATCTCGGCGCAGACCCCGGATCGTGCCATCGCCTCCGCGGCGGCATCGTAGAGCTCGGCGAGGTCGGCCGCCGGGCGGTACCCGCAGACCTTGATGACGTCGGGGTGGCCGATAAAATCGAAGAACCGCGTCTCCGCCGCCTGCGCGATCAGCCGGAAGTACCGGCGGTATGCGGCCAGTACGTCGCGCCGCTCCCACTCATCGGCGCGGCTCAGGTTGTCGAACCCCCACCACACGCCGCCCCGGTCCTCGGGCGGCAGCCAGTGGACCGAGCCGATGGCGAAGTCCCATGGGTACGTGCCGAGCAGCCGCTCGACCTCCGCCTCGTAGCCGGGGAGGTAGTCCCACTCCAACCCGATTTTGACGGGCAGGCCGACACGGCGCGCGTCCTCGATGAGCCGGATGTAGCTGTGGAGGCTCTCCGTGCACTGTTGATCGACCCAGCCCTCCACGAGGTCGCGCGGAGGGTACATTTTTCGGCATTCCTGGAACCGGTGCGGATGCTCGCTGAAGCCGATCTCCGTCAAGCCCGCGGCACGTGCCCGGGCCACGAACCGGCCGAGCCACTCGAGCGTCCACGGTCCGCGCTCGAGATGCATGTGATAGTCCGCCCGTACCATGCGCCGGTCAGTCCATCCGTGCGGTCCGAACCCGACGGGCGAACAATTCGCCGAGCGGATGGTCGCTCGCCGCGAAGTCGCGGGCGACCGCCTCGTGGTCGTACGGGACGCGCACGATCTCGGCGCTCCAGCGCCCTCCGGCCAGCGTACACGCCGCCCAGGCGGGCTGCGCGATTCCGTCGAACGGCAGGCCGACGCTCCCCACGTTAAAGACCATTCCGCCCGCGACGTCGCGCACGTAGGGCCGGTGAATGTGGCCGTATGCCAGATAGCGCGTGTGCGCCTGCTCGAGCATCGTGGACAGCGTGGCTGCCGGGGCGTCCGGATCGACAGTGTCGGTGGTGCTCATCGGCGTGGCGTGGACCACCACGAGGGCCGGCCCGCCGGCCGGCTCGATCCGGTGGGCCGTCGGCAGCGCGCGCAGGTAATCCAGGTCGTCTTCCCGTACGCGGCGGCGGACCCACTCCCGAACCCCGGCGAGCGCCGGCGGTGTCTCGACCCCGGGGATCTCACCGGCAAGCCACTGATCGGTATTCCCTACAATCGTAGGCCACCCGAAGCCCCTAAGCATCTCCAGGGCCTCGCGCGGCCACGGGCCGCCGAAGGCGAGATCGCCGGCGTTGACGATCGCGTCGAACGGGACCCGGGATCGCACGTCGGCAAGAACGCTCTCCAGCGCGCGGACGTTACCATGAACATCCGACAGGATCGCAACGCGCATCCGATCCGCCTCCGCCTATCTGACCTGCCCCACGCGGCGCGGGGGTGCCCCCAGCACGGCGTGCAGGAACCTGGCGATGATGCGCGCCGTGGCACCCCAGACAACGTCTGAGCCAATCTGGTAGACCCGCACGCGCCGCGGTCGCCCGTCTCGCTCCCGGACCTCGCTGCGAATGTTCCGGTGGTCGAGGAAGACGGAGAGCGGAACGCGGAGGACCGCGCGCACCTCGCGCACGCTCAATCGCAACCGGCCCGGCGCGGCCAGAACGCCCACCACCGGCGTGACGGTGAACCCGGACGCCTGGATCGTCTCGTCGCCGAGCCGTCCGAGGATCTCCACGTCGGCCGGCGGGACGCCGATCTCCTCGAATGTCTCGCGCAGCGCCGCATCGGTCGGGGTCTCGCCCGGTTCGATGCGGCCGCCGGGGAACGAGATCTGACCGCGGTGATACAGCACCGTGTCCGTCCGCTTCGTCAAGAGCACCGCAGCGCCGGCGCCCGACGGCACGATCGGAACGAGCACGGCGGCCCGAGCCGCGCCGGGCGCGGTACTCCGCCGCCGGCGCGTGCGGCCGGCCAAGGTGCGCCGCACGTGCGCGCCAAACCGTCCGAGGTCGCTCAACAGGGCACTGACCTCCGGCGGGATCGTGGCGGCCTCGATCGCGCGTCCCGAAGAGTGCATGCCGTCATAGCATACGCCGCGCGGCCGACAGATTCCCCGGCCCAGGGCCCGTCGCCGCGCGGCCAGCCCGAGCACACGAGGACATCCTCGGGGCGCTAGCGTATAATGGCGGCAGCGGAATCGTATCGCGTGAGATCAGTGTCCAAGGAGGCCGGCATGACCTATGTGATCACCGAGCCGTGCATCGGGACGAAGGACCGCTCGTGCGTCGAGGTCTGCCCCGTCGACTGCATCCATCCGAAGGCGGACGAGGATCAGGGAGAGATCCACCTGTACATCAATCCGGATGAGTGTATCGACTGCGGCGCCTGCGAATCGGTGTGCCCGGTGACGGCGATCTTTGCGGAAGGCGACGTCCCGGACCAGTACAAGAAGTACATCGAAGAGGGCGCGGACCACTACAAATTGAGCAAGGAAGAATTCCAAGCAAAGCACGGGCACGTCTGACCCGAACGGGTTGCCGGCATGACGGGACCGGGGGCGCGGGGCGCCCCCGGTCCTGCCGTTGGTGAGCGTCTCGCCTTCGTCCGCGGCCTATTCGCCCGGGGCGCCGGCGCGCGCCCGCCCCCACACCTCGTGCGCGATCTCGACCGCCCGTTCTACGTCCCGCTGCGAGACATCCAGGTGCGTGACCGCACGGATGCGCGTCCGGCCGGTCGCTCCCATACGGACCCCGCGGGCCAGGAGCCGCTCGACGGCCTCCCTGGCCGTGAGCCCCGTCCCCGCCACGTCGAAGAAGACCAGGTTGGTCTCGACGTGCGCGACGTCGATGGCGACGCCCGGGATCTCGGCCAGGCCTCGCGCCAGAATCTTGGCGTGCGTGTGATCCTGCGTTAGCCGCTCGACGTTATGGTCGAGCGCGTACAACCCGGCCGCCGCGATGATCCCCGCCTGCCGCATGGCGCCGCCGAACATGTGCTTATAGCGCCGGGCTTCGGTGATAAACTCACGCTCGCCGGCAAGCAGCGCCCCCACCGGGCATCCCAAACCTTTCGTCAGGCAAAACGTCACGGAATCGTACCCGCGCGCGTGCTCCTCGGCCGGGATCCCGGAGGCGGCCGCGGCGTTCATGACGCGCGCGCCGTCCATGTGGGTGCGCAACCTGTGCCGGTGGGCGGCCTCCGCGACCGCGTGCAGGCGGGCGACGGGCCACACGGTACCCCCACCCTGGTTCGACGTCTGCTCCACGCAGACGAGTCGCGTGCGCGCGCAGTGGGGATCGTCCCGCCGGATGGCGTCGACCACCTGCTGCTCGGTAAAAACACCCCGGACGCCGTCGATGACGTACACCATCGCCCCGGAGAGCAGTGCCGTGCCGCCTGCCTCGGACGTGACAATATGCGCGGTCCGCTCCAACACCACCTCGTCGCCCGGCCGCGTGTGCGTCTTGACCGCGATAGCGTTGGCCATGGTCGCCGACGGGAGATACAACGCGGCCTCTTTGCCGAGCAGCGCGGCGACCCGCTCCTGCAGGGCATTGACCGAGGGGTCCTCCTGGCGCTGCTCGTCGCCCACCGGCGCCTGCGCCATGAAAGCCCGCATGCCCGCCGAGGGGCTCGTCAGGGTATCGCTGGCGAGATCGATCAGTGTCGTCACGTCTACCTCCCTGCCGGACATTCTGCTAACATATTATAGGCTTAACGCACTGCGCTGCCGACACGGTCTTGCCCACCCTCGGAACCGCGCCGCTCGAGCGATGCCGGCGTGCGCGCCGGGACAACGGGCACGGAAGGAGGCCGGATCATGGCGACACTGACATATCTTGGCCACGCGACATGGGCGCTCGAGACCAAGGGTACGACCGTGCTCATCGACCCGTTTCTCACCGGCAATGCGAGGGCGCCGCAAGGCGCCGCCGAGCTTCGCCCCGCTTTCATCATCGTCACGCACGCGCACGGCGATCACTACGGCGATACCGCCGAACTCGCGAGGCGGACGGGGGCAACGGTGATCGCCAACTTCGAGATCGTCAACTACGCGCAGAAGCAAGGAGTGACCAACGTCCATGCGCTCCACATCGGCGGGGGTCACATGTTCCCGTTTGGGCGGGTCAAGCTGACGCCGGCGTTCCACGGCTCGGCGTTCCCCGACGGGACCTACGGGGGCATGCCGGCGGGCGTCGTGCTTGAGGTCGAAGGCAAGCGCGTGTACGACGCCGGAGATACCGCCGTGTTCTCGGACATGCGGTTGATCGGCGAGGGCGGGCTCGACGTGGCCGTGCTGCCGATCGGCGACAATTTCACGATGGGACCCGAGGACGCCGCGCTCGCGGCGAAGTTCCTCGGCGCGCGCACGGTCCTGCCGCAGCACTATAACACGTGGCCGGTGATCGCTCAGGATCCGCAGGCGTTCAAGCGGCTGGTGGAGTCGTCAACGGAGTCCCGCGTGCAGGTGCTGAACCCGGGGGACAAGTTCGAGGTCCGGTAGCCCGGCGCGGCGCTATCGCTCGTGCCAGAGGGTCCGCGGGCGGAGGTTGCCGGAGATCCCCAGCTGCGTGGCCATCAAGGTCGTCCACGACAGGAATCCATCGACCATCGTCAGCGCCTCGTCCTCCACCTCGTCGGGATCGAGCGCGGACTGCTGGGTATTGCCGAGTAGATCACCGAGCCCGCCGCAAAAGGTGTGCACGTCGCGGAGCAACTCGGTCGCAACGCGGCGCGCCGGCTCTCCCACGGCCTGCGAACGTCCCGCGGTTGAGCGCAATCGGGCACGCTGGGCGGTCGACCATTCGGCGAGGTTCTCGAGCGCGTAGATGGCCTCACCCGGTCCGCGCTCTACGACCACGGCGACGAACCCCTGGCAGGCCCGCCAGACCTGCCGGATCAGGCTCGCCAAAAACCGCCGCTCGTACGTCGTGAATCCCTTCGTCTGCCTGGGCACAGGTCCCTCGAACAACCACGATCTCGCGTTCCCGTCCGGCATTCGACGCGGCCCCAGGCGCCTCCTGTGACCGGCACCACTGTGACCACCCTGCAGGCCATCCTCCGCGACGTCGGCGAGGCGCCGCGCACTCCGTTTGCCCCCGCGCAGTTTCAACGCGATGCGCTCGCCGCGCTGGAACACGGCGACGTCGTGGTCTCCGCGCCCACGGGCAGCGGCAAGACCTGGATCGCAGAGCAGCACATCGCAGGGACCCTCGAGACCTCGGCCGGCGCGACACCCTCGAGGGTTTGGTACACGACCCCGCTCAAAGCGCTCTCGAACCAGAAGTTCCGCAGATTCCAGGCCCTGTTCGGCGACTCCGCCGTGGGGCTCCTCACCGGCGAGCGGCGCGTGAACACGCGAGCGCCGGTGATCGTGGCAACGACCGAAATCCTGCGCAACACGCTCTACGACCCACGAGGCCGGGAAGCACCCGCCGGCGTGATCGTGCTCGACGAGGCCCACTATCTTGCCGACCCCGAACGCGGCACGGCCTGGGAAGAGGTGCTCCTGCTGGCGCCGCGAGAAACCCGGTTGCTGCTGCTCTCCGCCACGATCCCAAACGCCGCCGCGCTGGCCGCGTGGATCGCCACGCTCCGCGGACGCGCGCCGGCGGTGATCACGCTGGACACGCGCCCCGTGCCGCTGGCGTTTCTCCTGGCGGACGGGAGCGGGCAGCTCCTGCCCCCGGACGCCGCACCGCGAGTCCGCCTGCGTTCGAAGCAGCCGCGCTGGCTCGCGACGGTCGCGGAGGCGCTCGGCCGGCATCATCTCACGCCCGCGATTCTCTTCTTTCCGAGCCGCCGCGAATGCGACGACGCTGCGCGGCTCCTCGGCACCCGGCCCGCACCGGGAGACGCCGAGCGCGCGGCGCGGATCCAGCGATGGCTTACGGCCACTCCCCAGCTTGCCGCCCACCCGCTGCTCACTGGGCTTCGCCGCGCGGGCGTGGCGTCACACCACGCCGGGCACCTGACGGCGTGGCGCCTCTGTGTGGAAGAGTTGCTCGAAGCGGGGCTGGTGCGCTTCATTTGCGCCACGACCACGCTCGCGGCCGGGCTGGATGTTCCGGCGCGCACCGTCGCGCTTTCGACACTCTACCGGCACGGCCCCGAAGGCGTCGAGCCGCTCACGCCGACAGAGTTCCATCAGATGAGCGGCCGGGCAGGGCGCCGAGGCCGGGACACGCTCGGGATCGTGGTCGTCTCGGCGGAGAGCGCCGATGACGCGCAGGCGGGCCTGGCCCTGGCCGCGGCCGCGCCCGACCCGGTGGTCTCGAGGTTCACGCCGAGCGACGCCCAGGTGCTCAACCTGCTTGTCCGGGGACCGTCGGCGGACGCCGAGGATATGATGCGCCGGTCGTTCGCGGGCTTTCTCCGGCAGCCGGAGATTGCCGCGGCGCGCGAACGCCTTGCCGCGCTCCCGCCGGACCCCCTCGTGAAACGGCCCTGCGGGGACCGCCTCGCGACACGGGCCAAGTTTGAGGGGCTGCTCGGCCGCCTCCGGCGCGCGCGGCGCCGGCCGGATGGAGCGGACCTCGTGGCGCAACTCGGGCAGGAGATCGTGCTGATCCCCTGCACAGGGTGTCCCGTCGTCGACCGCTGCATCGCAAGCCTATCCGACCTTGCGGCCCTGGAGCGGGACCGCCGCGAGACGGTGCGTACGCTCGATGCCCTCGAGAATCGTGAGGTGCATGAGTTCCGCGCGCGCCGGTCGATCCTCCATGGTTTCGGGTACCTCGACCCCGCCGGACGCCCCACGGATGCGGGCCGAGCCGCGGCGCGCATGCGCCATCCGAGAATGCTATTGCTAGCCGAGGCGATCCGCGCCAGGATTCTGCCCGCGAAGCCCGTGGCGCTGGCAGGGGTGGCCGGAGCGCTCGGGACCGAACGGCTTGTCGTTCCTCGCGTACGGACACTCACTCGCCCGGGTCACGGCGGATCCGATGCCACGACGCGCCTGGCGGGGTGGGAGCATGGGCCGACCGCGGACGAGGCGCGCCGGGCGCTCCTTGCGCTGCGGCGCATCGTCGTGCGCTTGAACGCCGCGCTCCGCGACAAGGGACTCCCGGGGGATCCGCTCGAGGACGATCTCGCGGGCGGAGGCAGTCAGGTGGCCCAGGCGGCGTGGCGCGCCTCGGCGATCATGGCGTGGGCGGCCGGCCGGGCCTGGGGGAGCGTGACGTCGCGCCACCACGTCCCCGATGGCGACCTGCAGCGCCTCGTCTGGCAGGCCGCGGAGATCCTTGCCCAGCTCGAAGATCTCCCCGGGCACCCGCTATCGGCGCCGGCACGCGACGCCCGAGCCGTGCTGCTGCGACCGCCGGTCCTTTGACGCGCCTCCATAGCGGCGTGCCGGGCCGTGGGGGCGGCCGCGCCGTGCAAGGCTCGGTGGCAGGGAGGCCGATGCCTGGGCGGAATCTGTGTGCCCGGAGGGCGACCGAGTTGTTCAACCCGCGATGATGCACGCCGGCGGTCCGCTCAGCGATCTCATCATCCTGGACCTCTCGACGATTGTTTCCGGGGGCACCGCGACATCCATGCTCGCCGATTTTGGCGCCCGCGTCGTCAAGGTCGAGCACCCAAAGCGCGGTGACCCGCTTCGTTCCTGGGGACCGTTTGTCGATGGATCCTCGGTGTGGTGGAAGGTCATGTCGAGGAACAAGCAATCTATCACACTTGACCTCAGCCAGCCGCGGGGCCAGGAGCTGCTGGTCCGTCTCGCGCGGCGCGCCGACGTCTTGGTGGAAAACTTCCGGCCCGGCACGCTGGAGCGATGGGGCCTGGCGCCGGACCACCTGCTCCAGGGTACGCCGCGGCTCATCGTGCTGCGTATCTCCGGGTTTGGTCAAACCGGCCCCTACCGCCATCGGCCGGGCTTCGGCACGATCGCGGAGGCCATGAGCGGGCTCGTCGCCATTACCGGATTCCCTGATTCGCCGCCACTCGTCCCGCCGATCCCGCTCGCGGACGAGGTGGCCGGCGTCATGGGCGCGATGGCGGTGCTCATGGCGCTCCATCACCGCGACGCGACCGGCCGAGGCCAGATCGTCGACGTGAGCCTGTACGAGCCGCTCCTGCGGATGCTGGTCCCCCACGTGACACAATACCGGGCGCTCGCCATCGAGGCCAGGCGCACCGGCAACACATTCCCGGACGCCGCCCCGAGAAACTTGTACGCCGCCAGCGACGGCACGTGGATCGCGCTGTCCGCGACGAGCCAGCGCGTGTTCGAACGCTTGGCGGCGGCCATCGGCCGCCCCGAGTTGATCGAGGACCCGCGGTTCCGCGACAACGCGGCCCGGGTGGCGCACCGCGCCGAGCTCGACGCCATCATCGCCGACTGGATCGGGAGCCGCACGGCGAGCGAAGTCCTCGCCCGCCTCGAAGCGAGCGGCGCCGTGGCCGGACCGGTCTACGATATCTCGCGCATCGTCGCGGATCCGCACGTGGCGGCGCGGGACAACGTGATCTCGGTGCCGGACCGCGATGCGGGCGACCTGGCCATGGTGGGCATCGTGCCGAAGCTCTCCGAGACGCCGGGCGCCGTTCGCACGGCCGGTCCTCCACTCGGGGCCCACAACGACGAGGTCTACGGCGGGTGGCTCGGCCTCACGAAGGACGACCTCGCGCGGCTCGCGGCAGAGGGCGTCATTTGACGATCCGGACGATCGCTGCCGGCGACATTACCGCCGCGGTGCGCGATCTATGCATCACCGTCAACCACCGTATGGGCGAGGACATGCTCGGAGCCCTCAGGCGGGCGCTGGCGATGGAAGAGAGCGAGACCGGCCGCCACGTGCTCGAACGCCTGCTGGAGAACGCGGAGGTCGCCCGCTCGCAATGGTACCCAATCTGCCAGGACACCGGCCAGGCGGTGGTCTTTCTCGATCTGGGCCAGGACGTCCATGTCGCCGGCGGCAACCTGGAAGCGGCGATCCAGGAAGGCGTCCGGCAGGGGTACCGCGACGGCTACCTGCGGCCGTCCGTGGTCGAGCAGGCCCTGCGCCGGACCAACACCGGTGACAACACGCCCGCCATCATCTACACGCGCGTCGTGCCGGGGGACCGGGTGGCGCTTGGCTTTCTCGCCAAGGGCGCCGGCTGCGACAACATGAGCCGTCTCGCGATGCTCACACCGGCGGACGGCCGGGAGGGCGCGGTGCGGTTCGTCGTCCGGGCGATTTCCGACGCGGGGCCCAACCCCAGCCCGCCGCTCATCGTCGGCGTGGGCATGGGCGGCACCTTCGAACAGGCGGCTCTGTTGAGCAAGCGAGCGCTTCTGCGGGATGTCGGGGCCGCGAACGCGGATCCGGAGCTCGCAGCCCTCGAACGGGAGCTTCTCGACAAAATCAACGCTCTGGGAATCGGCCCGGCCGGGTTCGGCGGTCGGGTCACGGCGCTGGCCGTACACGTGGAGAGCCGCGCGACCCACATCGCGAGCCTGCCGGTCGCGGTCAATCTCGACTGTCATTCCCACCGGGCGGGCAGCGTGATCCTGTGACACCCCGCCGGACGGTCGAGGTGACGGTCCCGTTCGACGTCGAACGTGCCGAGAGCCTACGCGCCGGCGACGCCGTGTTGCTGAGCGGCACGATCTACACGGCGCGCGATGCGGCACACGAGCGCCTCGCCGGCCTCATTGCCGGTCGCCTCCCGCTACCGGTGGATCTCCGCGACCAGGTCGTTTACTACTGCGGCCCGACCCCGCCCCGGCCGGGCCGGCCGATCGGCTCGGCCGGTCCGACCACGGCCTCCAGAATGGACGCGTACACCCCGCTGATCCTGGACACGACCCGCCTCCGCGGCATGATCGGCAAAGGCAAGCGTTCCGCCGAGGTCCGCGCCGCGATGATGCGGCAGCGCGCCGTCTACTTTGGCGCCATCGAAGGCACGGCGGCGCTGCTCGGCGCGTGCGTCCGCGACGCCGCGGTAGTCGCCTTTCCCGATCTTGGACCGGAAGCGATCCACAGGCTCGTCGTGGAGCGGTTCCCCGTCGTGGTGGTCAACGACGTCCACGGCGGCGATGTATATGAGGAAGGCCGGGCCCGGTATCGTCGGGACCCGGCATAGAACTTGCCTCGAACTCGGAATGAGGCGGGGTGTGTAGCTTATCAGGAATTCACTGGTACAAAACTGACCCGGTTCGCCCTCCCCTGCTCTTCCGATCGAGAAGCCATGGATCAGTTGCGCGGCGATGTCTCATCGTGTGTGCGCGCCCGGTCCGGGCAACTCGGGCCGGCGCAGTATTTACGGCGGCAGTGTCTCATGGTAGAGGATAAATGGACATCTCGAGCTCTGACCGGGACCGAGTCCATCCACTGGGGGACTTGGGTACGACGACAGGGGGAGACGCTCTGACGACCGGCGATCGCAAAGTCCGAGTCGACCGCAGGCCGGACGTCGGTCCAGCAGGAGTTCAGTAGGGTTCGACGAATTGTTATCCTTCTCGACGCGATGTCGTAGCATTCCAGGAGGATCGGGGGGGCACCGATAATTGCATATCGGGTGAGATCCGGGCGGCGCCATATCATAAGCGGCATGCCACGCCGCGGCGCTCCCGCACGCATCGACGAGCCGTCGACGCGGGGGGCCTGTAACTGCTGACGCCATCGGGTATCGATGGCACCGTCGGCCATCGGATAACGGGTGAGCGCCACATGCATGTGACGAAATCACATGTGGTGACGGTTCATCGCTAGCTCTGCAGGCACATGGCTGGGGACAGCGGCTGCTGAACGAGATCGACTGAATGACGGCCGCCCGGATCGCCTACCTTGATCTCGCTCGCCAATGGGGGAATCTTTCCGCGGACTTTCGCGTCCGATTCAAGGATTCAGCCTCGCGCTCACGGGTCTTTACGCAACGGCGGCAGTCGTGGCGATGCCGCACAGCCACGCGGTGATCGTCGGCGGGCTGGTGCTTGTGTTCATGGCCGCGGGCCTCGTCCCGCCCATCCCTAACCCCTCCGGCGGCAGCACGTTCCCCGTCAACAACGTCAAGATCGTGGCGGCCTTGATCTGGCTGCCCCAGGACGTGTTGTTGGGCGTCGGGATCGGATCGTGCTTGGGACTGCTGCTCTTCTCCAAGAGCGAACTCTGGCGTGCCGGCAACAATGGTGCCGGCTGGGGCCTTGCCACGGCCGCAGCCGCGGTCGCGGGACATGCGGCGGCCGCGAGGATCGAGCCCGGGCTCCTGCAGCTCGCCGTTGCGGCCGTCGTCATCGTGGGCATCAACCGTATCGTGAACGAAGGGATCTTCGCGGTCTACAAGCACCTGCGCTTCGGTCACCCGTTTTCCGCCACGTGGCGTCAGAACGTCATCGATCAATGGGACATCCAGCTGCTGGCAGCGCCAATGGCGATCTTGCTCGCGGGCATTGCCGCCCGCGTCGGAAACGCGTGGGCTGCCTTGGGTCTCACGGCCGTCTCGGCGATCGCGCTTCCGATCCCGCGGCAAGAGCTTGCCTCATATCATCGGTCGCAGCAGGCGGTTGGCGAGATCGTCGAGGCCGTCGTGAGGGTGCTCGAAGGCGTGGATCCACGCGCCCGGGAACACGGAGAGCGCGTCGGAGATCTCGCTACTGCGGTGGGACGGCGCCTCCGCGTGCCGGAGGCCACGATTCGCAGCATGCGCCTCGCCGCGCGTCTGCACGATGTTGGCACGCTGGCCGGCCCGTCCACGGGACCCGAGGCCCCGGCGCATCACGCGAGCGCGGGGAGCGAGATTCTCGCGAGATTTCCGGATCCGCTCGTCGCGCGGATCGTGAGGGCGCACCACGAGCACTGGGACGGCACGGGCGCGCCCGATGGCCGGAGGGGACGGCGGATCCCCCTTGCGGCGCGTATCCTGGCCGCCGCCGAAGCCTACGAAGAGGCGCGGCATCAGGCCGGCACCGGCCCACGCGCCCGCGCGAAGGCCACACAGCGCTTTCGCGCGATGGCAGGGAGCGCGCTCGATCCTCGGGTTGTCGAAGCGCTGATCGCGGTGCTCGCCGACCGGCAGGCCGGCGCGGTGAGCGCCTCTTGAGCAAGATCGACCTCCCGGCGTCGCCACGAGGGGCTTCCCTGAGCACACTCACGTGGTCGATTGCCGCGTGCGCTGCTGTCCTGCTCCTGACGGGGCTGCGCGCCGTCACCATCGCCGACATCCCCGCCCTGCTCGTGATCGCGCTGACCACCGCGCTCCTCGACCAGTATCCCGTCTATCTCGACCCGTCCGGAGAGTTGCCGCTGAGCCCGGTCATCACGGTAGCGGGGCTCGTGCTGTTCGGTTGGGCGCCTACCCTGCTCGGCGCCGCCGCCGGCACAATGTTTGGCCTCGTCCGACGGTCGTGGCAGGATGTACTGGTCGGCGGAGGGGATCAGCTGCTGTCGCTCAGCGCCGCGGCGCTGGTCGTCTACGCCATGCCGGACTGGGGCAGCCCCAGCGACGTGCTCCTTGCCGGGCTCGCGTACACTGTCGTCCACTTGATTGTGTCCTCCGCGCACCTGCACCTAGAGGAGGGTCTTACCTGGGCACGCGCGGTCCGCTTCCGGGCAACCTCGACGACGTTCCACATGGCTATCTTTACCTTGGCGGCGCTTGTTGCGGTTTGGGCGGCAGACAACAACCCCGCCTTGACGACGCGCCTCCTGGTGCCTCCGCTCGCCGCCGCGCTGACGCTGCAACTCTACCTGCCGAGGATCCTGCGGGGGCAGGAGCAGCGCCGGGCGCTGGCGGCCGTATCCGTCCTTGCCGCCGCGGTGGACGCGCGGGACCCGTACACGGCCGACCACTCGGCCGCCGTGGCGGAGTTGTCGCGGCGCATCGCGAGGGTCCTGGGCCTCGACGAGCCCGAGGTGCATCGCGTCTATCTGACGGGCCTGCTGCACGACGTCGGCAAAACCGTGATCCCGTCGGAGATCCTGCTGAAACCGGGCAAGCTGACGGGCGACGAGTGGCGCGTCATGCAGTCGCACGTCGAGGCAGGCGTGCGCATCGTGGAGTCCATCAGCGGGCTGGCCGAGATCGCGCCGCTCGTGGGGGCAAGCCACGAAAATCTCAACGGCACCGGGTATCCATCAAGGCTGGCAGGGGATCAGATCCCACTCAGCTCGCGCATCAATCTCGTGGTCGACGCGTACAACGCCATGACTACCGACCGACCGTACCGGGCGGCGCGATCGCCGCGGGATGCGATCGACGAGCTTGCCCGCAACGCCGGAACGCAGTTCGATCCGCGGGTGATCGCCGCGCTGCAAACCGTGCTCACCCGCGCCGGCGTCATCCGCCAGCCGGCCGGCGGGATCCCGGAGCGCCGCGCCGGACGCCCGGGTTCCGCCGCCCTCCCGGCATGGGTGCTCCTCTTCCGGCACCCCTCCTTCGCCCTCTTGTGGGGCGGCCAACTGGTCAGCTTCCTCGGTGACGAGATCTTCTTCATCGCGCTGACGCTCTGGGTGTATCAGCTCACCAAGTCGGCCACGGTGCTCGCCGGCGCGCTCATCACCGCCACGGTCGGCCAGGGGCTCCTCGGCTTCCTGGCCGGTGCGCTCGCCGATCGCGTGGATCGCCGAGGGCTCATGATCGCGGCCGACCTCGGGCGTGCGGCGCTGGTCGCGGCGCTGCCATTTGTGCTCCTGCGCTCGCTCCCGGCGGGGTTCCTCGTGCTCGTCGTCTTGAACATCGGGACGGTGTTTTTCCGGTCGGCGGTGTATGGGCTCATCCCGGTCGTCGTCCCTGAGGAGATCCTGCCGACGGGCACGGCGATGCTGCAGACAACCGAGCGGATCGCTGAGATCATCGGCGGCGTGCTCGGCGGCGCGATCGTACTCACGCTCGGCTACCACATGGTGTTCTATCTCGACGCGCTGAGCTTTGTGGTGAGCGCCGTCTGCGTCGGCCTCATGCCGCTGGTGTGGCGGGCCGGCCTCGGCACCGGGGCCCCGAAGCATCTGGTGACGGAGATCAGCGAAGGGCTCACTTACATTCGCCGCACGCCGCTCCACCTCGTGCTGGCCCTCCTCATCGTCCCCGGGTACCTCACGCTGGCATTCCCGGCGCTCCGCGCACCGATGATCATTCGCGCCGCCGGGCTGCCGGTGGTCGCCTACGGCGTGATCAACAGCGTCATCGGCGTCGGCAAGCTCGTCTCCGCGCTGACGCTCGCGGCGACCGGCCGGCGGTGGGTGAGCGTGCCCTTCGTCATCGTCGTGTTTCTCCTGACCGGCGTGGGCGTCGGTCTGTTCGGCCTGACAACGTCGTACCCGGTGCTCATCGCGGGGGCGTTCCTCTTCGGCGTCGGCAACATCGCCACCAACATCGCGAACGCCTCAATCTCCCTTGCCAACGCCCCCTCATGGATTGTCGGCCGGCTCATGGCGAGCCGCCAGGTGTTTATCGCCGGCACGACCCTGCTCGGCATGCTGGTGTTCGGCCGGCTCGCGGACGTGGCCGGCCCGCAGGCCGCGCTGGTGCTGCTCGGGATGGTCTCCATCGCGGGCGTCGCGATCGTGTGGGTCGCCGCGGGACGGGACCTCCCGGTCCTGCGGCGGGACACGTTCCAGGCCGCGACGGTGCCGCCACCGGCGCGCGAAGCGCGGAGCGGCGCGCCGGCGCCACCCCCCGAACCCCGCCACGTGCGGCCCGCGCGAAACGCGCGATGACCGCCTCGCGGCGGTCATCGGTATCCGGCTCGCTCAACTGTGCTGCGCAGCGTCAGCGCAGTCGCTTGACCAACGGATCGACGTCTGCCCGCGCCAGCTCGTCGGGCCACATGGGCAGGCGCTTCGCCGCGCCACCCTTCTCGCGCGCTGCGCGGTACACGATGCCCGTGGGCAGCTTGCCCCTGTCCCGGAAGTCGCGCACCAACTCCCACGCCGCCGCCTTGCTCGACGGGTCATGGCTTGCCGGCACGGGCTCCACGTGCGCGCGGAACCAATCGTAGGTGTTCACCTTGTTGTAGGTCACGCACGGCGAAAAGTCGTTGATGACGGCGAATCCCCGATGGCGCACGCCCTCCACGATCAACTGCGCGGCGTGCTTGGGGTCGCCCGAAAATCCCTGCCCGATAAACGTCGCGCCGCACGTCAGTGCAACCTCCACCGGATCGATGAACGGGGGGTGCTCCTCGGACGGTTTCCAATCCGGCTGGCCGAGGCCCGCGGACGGCGAGTCCTGTCCCTTGGTGAGCCCGTACACGCCGTTGTTCATCAGCACCAGCGTGATATCCGGATCGCGGCGACAGGCGTGCACGAAGTTTTCGATGCCGATCGCGAGCGTGTCGCCGTCCCCGGCCATGACCAGCACGGTCAACTCCGGGTTGGCCATTTTCGCACCGAGCGCGTAGGCGAGCGCGCCGCCGTGGGTGCCGTAGAACGAGTTGCCGTTCAGGTAGTTACGGATCTGGCCCGAGCAGCCGATCCCCGCGACCAGGAGTAACTCCGACGGCGTGAGCTCGAGCGACGTCACCGCCGCCTTGACCGCGTTCAGCACCGCGTAATCGCCGCACCCGGGGCACCACTGGATGCGGTGCCGCGGCGCGGCATTTTGGTCCCAGATCGCTCTCGTCGTCTGGGCCGTCTCAGGCATCGATGCTCACCTCGACCATGACCGGATCCTTGCCGCCGAGCCGGACCGCCACCGCCCCGTTGTGGGTGACCTCCTGGACCGCGCGCACGACCTCGGACGGATACAACGTCCGGCCGTTGTATTTGAGCACGCGCCGGGTCGGCACCAGGCAGTGCGCCTGGACGAGATCGGCAAACTGTCCCGAGTAGTTGTGCTCGCACACGACGACCGGCCGGCCGGTGTCCAACAGCGGCTTGGCCAGGTGCGTCGGGAACGGCCAGAGGTGCGTGAAGTGGACGACGGCCGCCTCGGTCCCTTCGCGACGCAGCCGCTCGCGCGCGTCCAACAGGGCCAATTTGGTCCCGCCCCACCCGACCAACGTCGGTCCGCGCCCCAGGTGGCCGTACACCTGGGGCGCCTTGGCGTCCTCCCGCAGGTACGTGTGGAGCTTGCGCATCCGCTTGTCCATCTGGGCAACGCGCATCGCGGGGTCCGTCGTCACGAACCCGAACTCGTCGTGCTCGGTGCTGCTGATCTTGGAGACCCCGCCCCGCTGCCCCGGGATCAGGCGCGGCGAGATCCCGCTGTCCGTCAGACGGTACCGCAGGTACCGCGCCCCGCGCACATCCTCTTCCGTGGCGACGTGGCGCGCGATCGATGCGCCGCCGGACCGGAAGACCGACTCCGCCACCGTCATGCGCCCCTCGCTGAGGTTGAGGTCGGTCAGAAAGAACACCGGGCACTGGTACTTGTCCGACAGCCGCACCGCGTCCCGCATCAGCGTATAACACTCGTCGATCGTCGACGGCGCCAGCACGATGCGCGGGATCTCCCCGTGCCCGCCGCCCGTGACGAGCGTGAGGTCCCCCTGCTCCGTCTTCGTCGGCATGCCCGTCGACGGTCCCGCGCGCATCGCGTCGACAATCACAAGCGGCGTCTCGGTGGTCCCGGAGACGCCGATCTCCTCCACCTTGAGCGATAGTCCCGGACCGCTCGTCCCCACCATGCTCAGCACGCCGGTGACGCTCGCGCCGAGCGCGGCGCGGATCGACTCGCGCTCGTTGGCCCCCTGCAGCACCCGCCCGCCGTACCCGGGCAGATGCCTCTCCATGTACTCGAGGATGCCGGACGCCGGCGTGATCGGATAGCCGGCGTAGAAGCGGACCCCCGCCTCGACCGCGCCGATCGACAATGCCTCGTTGCCGCTGACGTACACCGCGGGCGACGCGCTGCGGACCGCCTCGATCCGGTAGCCGACCGAGGGCCGGCGCCGATCCTCGAGGATCCGCTCGACGAGGGTGCGACCGCGGCGCGCCGCCTCGAGGTTGAGATCCACGATGGCCGCACCCTTGCGCCCGAAGCGCTCCTCCAAGAGCTGGCGCAGCCAGCGCTCGTCCTGATCGAACTCGAGCAGACGGAACAGCGCGCCCGTCATGATGAGGTTCTTGACGACTTCCTTCTTGAGCTCCCGGAGCGCGATGTCACGGGCGGGGATCGCGAAGACCTGCCCGCCGCGGGCCTGGAGCGCCTCGGTGTTCACGGGGCCGCCGGAGCTGTCGTAGAGAAGCACGCCGCCCTCGACGAGATCGCCACCGTGCTGCCGAATCGTGTCGCGGTTGGGTTGCTGCGGCGCGTCGGGGTTGCTGTCGTACTCGAGACCGACGAGCACATCGACCGCACGATCGCCCCAGGACAGGAGCGGCGCTGCGGAGACAACGAGCGGGTCGAATTGGTGGGCGCCGTAGATCGTCGATGCGAAGCTTCGCTCGACGCTGAGCACGTGCAATCCTGCACGCGTGAGGATTCGGCCAACGAGGTCGGCGACCGTGGACACACCATCACGAAGCTGCACGCCGCCGATCAGCAGCTTCATTTGGTTAACCGTCATTCCTTGCCTTGCCTCCTGGGAGCCGCGGGGCAGGTGCGATGACGGACCGACCCGAGCGTCGCGGCTCGAGCTTTTGTCCCAGAACTCACAACACTAGATGGTAACATGGCGGTGGCCCAATCGTCCACGGCCCGCGTTTATTCGCGCCGTCCTCGCCACACACGGGCCCGCGCGGTCAAAAACAACAAGGCCGCGGGGCCTTGCGGCCCCCGCGGCCTTGACCCCGCCGGCGCCTACTTGATCGCGGCTTTGAGCTCTTTCGCCGCCGTGAACCGCGGCACGGTCCGCGCAGGCACCCGCACGGGTTCGCCGGTTTGCGGGTTGCGCGCGGTGCGCGCCTTGCGCTTGGATACGCGGAAACTCCCGAAGCCGGGGAACCGGACCTTGTCGCCCCGCTTCAGGACCGTCGTCACGAGGCTCGTGATCTCGTCCACGATCCGTCCGGCTTCCGCCTTGCTGACGGTCCGCTCTCTGCTCGACAGCTTCTCGGCAAGCCGCGCCGCGAATTGGGCCTTGGTCATACGTCCCTCCCGCGCTTGTCGTGGTGAACCAATCTCGGGGTTACGGTGTTCGGGAACTGGGCCGGGTTTCCTTCCGCCGGGCGTTCGATTTGCCTTATTTTTCCCGGCTCCGCGAGGCACGGCCCATCGCACGGCGCGGGCGGTCGATCCCGGCCCCGTCTGCTGCGGCACGATGCGGCACGGACACGCCGCGCCCGGCCGGCTGGAGGAGAACCCACGGCGGCGGCAGAACCCGGCACTCGGTTCGTCGACCCCTGAGCGCCCGCAGAGGAGGAACAGCAACATGCTGCGCATCGCCACGATCGTCACCGCGGCCGTGTTGGCTGCGGCGGCCGTCGGGCCGGCTCCGGCCCTCGCAGATGCCGGGGTGCTCGTGCCCGCCGGCACCGCGGTGCTGCTGCGATTCGAGACGCCGGTGGATTCCGCGACAACCGCACAGGGCACCGCGGTCCAGTTCGAGGTTGCGTCGGACGTCGTGGTGGATCGAGCCATCGCGGTCCGGGCGGCGACGCCCGCTCACGGCATCGTCACCGCCGTGGCGCATCCCGGGCTCTTCGGCAAGGGCGCCCGCGTGCACATCGAGAGTGTGGAGACCGCGGCCGTCGACGGCCGCCCAGTGAAGCTCTCGCCGGTGGACGTCACGCCGGACACGGTGGCGCAGATCCATGGGGCCAGCCGTACCGCCGGCTCCGGCGTGGCCGGGATCGTCCTCATCTGGCCGATCGGCTTCCTGGGCGGCTCCCTCGTCCACGGCGGGCAAGTGCAGGTCCCGGCAGGCGCCGTTGTCACCACCACCGTGTCCGAGGCGGCGCAGGTCGCCGTGCCTCAGTAGAGCCGGTCCGGATCGAACCGGTTCAGGAGGGGCGCCCCCGCCAGGTACTTCCTGAGGTTTTCGCAGAACAACGCCGTCAACTTGTCGTTCTCCGTGTCCGCCGTGCTCGCCGAGTGCGGGCTGACGATGACGTTCGGCATGTCCCAGAGCGGACTCGCGGGCGGCAGCGGCTCTTCCGCGAACACGTCGAGCGCGGCGCCGCCGAGGTGCCCGTCCCGCAGTGCCTCGATGAGCGCGGGCTCGTCAATGAGGGCGCCGCGGCCGATATTGATCAGATACGCTCCCCGCTTCATGGCGCGCATCTCGCGGGCACCGAGCATCCGCTCCGTCTCCGGCGTGTGCGGCGCGCACAGGATGACCGCGTCCGAGACGCCAAGGAGCCTGGGCAGCGCATCCGCCGGAACGAGCTCATCCGCTACCTCCGCATCGTCGGCGCGGATCGTTCGCTTCGTGGCGATGGTCCGCATCCCGCAGGCGCGACACAACCGCGCCACCTCGCGGCCCACGCGGCCGAGTCCCACGATGCCGGCGGTCATGCCCCGCAATTCCCGGCCGCAGTAGCGCTCCCAGTGATGGGCCGCGTGCTCGCGGGCGAGCCGGGGCGCGTCCTTGACGTACCCCAACAGGGCCCAGAGGCAGAACTCTGCCAGCGGCGCGGCGTGGATCCCGCTCGCCGTCGTGAACGCTACCTGGCTGTGCACGAGGCCGGTACGGACCAAGAGCTGGCCGATGCCGGCGCTCGTCGCTTGAATCCACCGGACCCGAGGCGCCAACTCCAGGAGCCGGTCCAAGTTTGTGAAATCGAAGTCGAACAGCACCTCGGCGCGCGCGAGGTAGCCGCGCCAGCGCGCTTCGTCCTGCGGCGCGCGCCGCAGCGGGGCGCCGTGGTGATCGGCGCGATACCGCGGCCGCGGCAGTAGCGCGGGCTCGTAGATCACATCGACGCCCGGTGTGGCGGCAATTCGCTCGACGTATTCGGGCTCCAGGTACGATGCGATCAAGACGCAGAGATTGCTCATCGACCACCTCGCACGTGGACGGATTGCGGCGCGTCGCCGGACGTCGGGCTTATTTGGGCGGCCCTTTCCTTTTCGGCACCGACCGGCGAGAGGTCCTCGTTCGGCCGGCCGCAAAACACTGTGCCGACGGAAACGCGCAGGCGAAAGGACGGCACGGATGCGACGAGGCGTTGCATTGTTTGCGGGCGTTGCGCCCGCGATCATCGAGGCCGCGGCGCGCGAAGCCGAGGCGCTCGGGTACCACTCGTGTTGGGTCAATTATCCCGGCTCGATCGACGGCCTCGCCGCCCTCACGGTCGCGTCTCGGCACACACAGCGCATCCGGTTGGGGGTCGGCGTGATCCCGCTGCAGACGCGCGGGGCCGCGAGTATTGCTGACGGCGTGCGGGCCAACGGGCTGCCGCTGGACCGTTTGCTTCTCGGTGTCGGCAGCGCCAATCCGGGTGCGCTGGCCCGGGTGCGGGACGGCGTCGCCGCTCTGCGCTCCGCGCTGCCGGCGCGGCTGATTGTGGCCGCGTTGGGGCCGCAGATGTGCCGGCTCGCGGGCGCGCTGTCAGACGGCGTGCTCCTCAACTGGCTGACCCCTGCGCATGCGCGCCGCTCTGCGGAATGGGTGCGCGCCGGCGCCGCCGAGGCCGGCCGCCAGACGCCGCCGGTCCTGGCCTACGTGCGTGCCGCGATCGGAGATGCAGCCCGGACCAGGCTGACCGACGAAGCAGCGCGATATGCGACCATCCCGGCGTACCAGGCCCACTTTGCCCGTATGAGGGCATCGCCGACCGAAGCTGCGATTGCCGTCGCGGCCGCGGACAGACTCCCCGCGGCCCTCGCCGACTGGGATGGCGCCGTCGATGAGCTGATCCTGCGCATCATCACGGGCAGCGAGGCGGTGGATGAGTACGTGACGCTCGTGCGCGCCGCGAAGCCGTGACGCGTCGGATGTAGCGGGACGACAGCCGCCGGCCGGCGTGGACTAAGCGGGGTGCAGGCGGTCAGTCTATGTCGTGACTCGCGGCATCCACGCGGGGCGGGAAGACTCAAAGCGAGCGATGTCGTCGGACGCCTGCAGTGTGAGCCCGATCGCGTCCAAGCCGTGCAGCAAGCAGTGCTTGGTAAAGGGATCGATCTCAAACCGGTCCCGCCGGCCGAACCCGTCCGTCACCGTCTGCTGCTCCAGGTTCACGGTAAGCTGGTAGCCCTCGCGCGCGGCCGCCGTCTCCAGCATCTGACGGACTCGTTCCTCGGGCAACACGACCGTGAGCACGCCGTTTTGGGCCGCGTTGACCGCGAAGATATTCGCAAACGAAGGCGCGATGATGGCGCGAAACCCATACTCCCGCAGAGCCCACGCCGCGTGCTCGCGGGAGGACCCGCACCCGAAGTTCGGTCCGGCCACCAGCACCGTGGCCCCGCGATATTGCGGCTTGGCGAAGGTCGAATCCTGGAGCGGCATGCCGCCGGCGTCGAACCGGAGCGTGAAGAACAGCATGTCGCCGTAGCCGGTCCGCCCGGTGCGCTTGAGGAACCGGGCCGGGATGATCAGATCCGTATCGACGTCAGCCCGGTCGAGCGGCAGGACGACGCCGGTGTGCTCCGTGAACGGTTCCATCGCTACGCCCTCCACTCGCGGATATCGACAAAACGCCCCGCGATCGCCGCCGCCGCCGCCATGGGCGGGCTGACGAGGTGGGTCCGCCCGCCGGGGCCCTGGCGCCCCTCGAAGTTGCGGTTCGAGGTGGATGCGCAGCGCTCTCCGGGGCCCAGGATGTCTGGGTTCATGCCCAGGCACATGGAGCACCCGGCTTCCCGCCACTCGAACCCGGCGTCCGTGAAAATACGATCGAGACGTTCCCGCTCCGCGGCGGCCTTAACCTGCTGCGAGCCGGGGACGACCATCGCCCGTACGTTGGCGTGCACTCTGCGTCCTGCGACCATCCGGGCCGCCGCCCGGAGGTCTTCGAGGCGGGCGTTCGTGCAGGATCCGATGAACACACGGTCGATCGCGATCTCTTGAATCGGCGTCCCCGGGCGTAGCGCCATGTACGTCAGCGCCCGCTCGATCGCACGGCGTACCGCCGGGTCTCGGACCGCGCTGGGATCCGGCACCCGTCCCGTCACCGGCTCCGACTGAGATGGGTTGGTGCCCCACGTGACGAACGGCGCGATCGTCGCGGCATCGACGTCGACACGCCGGTCGTAGACGGCACCGGGATCGGTCGGAAGCGTCTCCCAGTACGCGAGCGCTTCGTCCCACAAGCGGCCCGGCGGCGCGTACGGCCGGCCCGCCACGTACGTGAAGGTCTGGTCATCGGGCGCGATGATCCCGGCCCGCCCGCCGCCTTCCACCGTCATGTTGCAGACCGTGAGCCGGCCTTCGACAGACAGTCCGCGGATTGTCGATCCCGTGTACTCGATGATATGGCCGATCCCGCCTCCGACACCGATCTGGCGAATGATGCCGAGGATGAGATCCTTGGGCGTGGTTCCAGGCGGCAACGCACCCTCGACCCTCACTTCCATCGTCTTCGGGCGCCGGAGCGGCACGGTCTGCGTGGCGAGCACGTGCTCGACCTCCGTCGTGCCGATGCCGAAGGCCAGGGCGCCGAGCGCGCCGTGCGTGCCGGTGTGGCTGTCACCGCAGGCGATCAGCATACCGGGTTGCGTGAGCCCCAGTTCCGGCCCGATGATGTGAACGATACCCTGCCGGCGGCTCTCCAGTCCCTCCAACCGGATCCCGAAGGCGCGGCAGTTGTCTTCCAACGCGGCGATCTGGCGCCGACTAATGGGATCCGTCACGGGCTGGGATCGCGGCCAGGTCGGTACGTTGTGATCGAGTGTCGCGAACGTAAGGTCGGGCCGCCGGACCCGTCGCCCCGCGAGGCGCAGCCCCTCAAACGCCTGCGGCGTCGTCACCTCGTGCACGAGGTGCATGTCCACGAACAATACATCCGGCTGCTCGGGTGCGCTTCGCACGACGTGCGCGTCCCAGATCTTGTCGATGATGGTCCTGGGCTTCACGATTCCTCCCTGTCCTCGCCGATGATCCCATACCATTCAACGGTCCAGGAGCGCACCCTGCCCCGCCGCGATGCGAAGCGGTCCGTGCGGCGAGACCCCGCCGGCTACTTCGACGGACGGGGGGACCGGATTTCGTACAGGTAGATCCTGAGCGCAGGCGTCACCGCCCGACTATCGATCAGGCGCCCCTGCGCCCCCAGCACGTCGAGAATCGGCCTCGCGCTGGGGTACATCCCGTGCACGAACCACACCCGGGACCGCCCCACGAGAAGGGCGCGCACGTGGGCGGTGTCGGCGCTGCGGAGCGGCGGAAACAGGGTCCGTCCGCCGCCGAAATCCACCGGTATGCCGCGCTCCTCGACAGACAACCGGTACCGTGCCGAATAGTAGTCGAACGCCGGCTGCACATACGGGACGTAAAAGAGCAGCAGATCCCCGGCACGCGCTCGCGTGGCCACATACTCGGCCGCCTGATCCCACCCGCGAAGGACGTCTCCCCCAAGGTCGTCGCGATAATGGGCCGCCAGCCCGGCGGCCGTACCAACCGCGATGACCGCGGCCAGGGCGAGTCTCAGGGCGGCGGGGCGGCGCACCCGCAACAACGCCGCCGACAGGACAAGCCCAAGCGGCACGTCGGTCCAGAGGTACGAGCGTTTTACAAATATCGGGACGACAACCGACATCCCCATGAGGCACCCGATCGGGACAACCCACAATGCCGTCGTGAGGGCCACCCAGCGGGGGTTGTCCGGCCACGCTGCTCGTCCGAGCATGAGGACAAGGGCGGCCGCCAACGCGGCCGCAGGCACTGCGTACGGGTTGAGGGCGTACCACGCGACAACCGTTCCTCCCCCAACCTGCCGCGCGAGCAAGACGAGCGCGGGAGCGCACAGCACCGCCGTGGCAAGGTGCGCCAGCGCCCACCTCCGCACAAACGGAGGTCGCGCCGCGCGGGGGAGCGTCCATGCGATCCAGACGAGGACCGCCGTCACCGCCACGGGGAAGAGCAATGCGGTGTAGTCGGTCCACACGGCGGCCGACGTGGCTCCGACATATCCAACCCAGGCGGCGCGCGAGCGTCCATCATCGGCCAGCAGCGCGGCCGCGGCCGCGGTCGCGCCGGTCAGGGCCGACGTTTCCAGCGCGTACATCCTGGCCTCCTGGCTCCACCGGACAAGGTCGGGTGCCAGCGCAACCAACAGCGCCGCGAGCACGCCCAGGGCCCGGCCGCCGGCCAGACGCCCCAGGGCGTAGGCCAGCGCAACGGTCAGCACACCGCTTGCGACCGAGAGCATCCGGAGCGTCACCGGGGCGTCGCCGAACGCCCGGACCCAAACATGGAGCGCGAGATAGTAGAGCGGCGGATGATCGTCGAGCCTCGCCAGCGCAGACCAGATGCCCTGAACCGGATGGCGGGCGACCCAGAGGGCGAACGCTTCGTCGATGTCGAGCGACCCGAGGCCGATCCAGTGCAGGCGTACCATCGTCGCCAGCGCCAGCACCGCCGCGAGCGCAAGACGGAGTCTCCACACACGAAAGCGAGGCGGGGGAACGAGTCGTGCCCCGCCGGTCTCGAGCGCCGCCACGCTAACGTGTGCCGCGGCGGGATGCAGTTCGCGCGCCGTGGACGTTAAACCCCGTGAAGCATATCACTTCACTCATCAGAGGAGATCCCGATGGCCGCCCTTGCTATGCCCGCGCCCAAGTCCGACACCGCTGCGATCGATGAACTGCTCGTGCGATTCCAGGAGGCGCTCAACCATCAACGCTGGGAATCCCTGGACACAATTTTTACGGGCGACGTCGCGGTCAACTGGTTCGACACTCAGCACCGGCACGGCCGAAACGCCGTAGTCCGGCAGTTTCGTGACTACCTCCAGCGCAAGCCCCGCGCTCGTTACGTAACCGACGGGTACCGTATCCACGTCAGCCCCGACCACGCGGAGGCACTATGGCATCCGCGCGTCTATCGCCTCGCCGCGGATGGCACGGCGCGCGGCCCCGCCCGAACGCTGGGCGCGTTCACCGCGCGGCTGGTCCGGACCGATGCCGGGTGGCGCATCCGGCATCTCGACGTCCCCTGGTGAGGCGCACCTGACCCGCGCCCGCCATCACCGCGGTACGAACGCATCGGTCGACCGTACCAGCGCCTCGGTGGCACCCGGCCCGGGCGCGTGGCCCTCGCTCTCCACGACCATCAGTTGAGCGCTGGGCCAGACGCGGTGCAGATCCCACGCCCATGCGATCGGTGCCCCGACGTCGAGGCGGCCCTGCACCATGGTTCCCGGCACTGCCGCGAGGACACCGGCGCCGCGCAGCAGGGCGTCGTCCTCGATCCACCCGTCGTGCCGGACGTAGTGCGTCACCAAGCGGGCGAACGCCATCGCGTATGCGGGGTCGGTGAAGCGCGGCGCCAGACGCGGTAACGGCGGCCACGCCAGCGTCGCCGATTCCCACATGCACCATTCCACGGCAGCCCGTTCGCGGACCGCGAGGTCAGCATCGTTGAGCAGGCGGCTGTAGGTCTCGATGATATCGTAGTGCCGCGCATCAGGGGGCACGGCGGCGCAGAGACGCTCCCACTGCGCCGGGAACAGCGGGGCCACGCCACCGCGAAACCACCAGTCGAACTCTTTGCGCCGGCCGGTCGTCACGCCGAAGAGGATCAGCTCGGTCACCCGGTCGGGATGCCGCTCCGCATAAGCGAGCGCCAGCGTGCTCCCCCAAGAGCCGCCGAGCACGAGCCACCGGGCGATGCCCAGATGGTGCCGCAACCGCTCGATGTCGGCGACCAGATGCCAGGTCGTGTTGTGCTCGAGGGTCGTATCGGGTCCGCCGACGTGCGGCGTGCTCCGGCCGCATCCACGCTGGTCAAACAGCACGATGCGATACGCTTGCGGATCGAAGAGCCGGCGATGCCACTCTGTGCAGCCCGATCCTGGGCCGCCATGCAGGACGACGGCGGCCTTGCCGCCCGGGTTACCGCACGTCTCCCAGTACGTGCGGTGGCCATCACCGACGTCGAGCATACCGCGATCGTACGGTTCGATTTCGGGGTAGAGCCCGACCACGCACACCCCTCCCTTGATGCCACCTGCCGATACGCCTGCTGCGGACGCACGGACCGGCATCCAACCTGGGCGGACGTGAAGCGGGACTTATTCTACCACGCCACCGCGGGCCACCCGCAGCGACGGGGTATGCGATCGCGGCGACCGCGGGGGGGACCCGTCGATCCTATGCGGGACCTCGGCCGAGCGAGATCATAGCAACCAGCGTGGCATCCTCGGCCGCGCGCTCGGCCACCCCGCGTACGAGCTCATGGGGAAGCCGGTGAGTCTTGCGGGCCAACCGTCGATAGTGCTCGATGGCCGCGGGAGACAAGCCCAATGCCCGGAGCAGCGCCAGTGACTCATCAAATCGCTTGCGGCGGGCCACCCCAAGGGGGCTTCTGTCCCGCCTTTCCACCAACACCATCGGCTTGCGGTTCGTTGTCACAAGGACCTCGGCGAGGCACGGCAGCTTCTGCGACGATCATGCCCCGTTCCCGCGGCTACTAGACTAAACTGCACAGTCACAACGACGAAGGCGGTCCGACTCCTGAACGGCGAGACCAGCCTCCTGGGCGCCGCCGATCTGCCGTCGTCGCTAATGCTGCTGGGGCTCCGACTGCGTCGGAGCCATCGGGTACGGAGGCTCCCGATAATAGTCGTACGGATAGGGGGCCTGCTCATAGTAATAGTCGTGACGATAGTAATCTCGGTAATAGGCGCGGCACCGGCGGATCGCGTGCCAGTCGCCCACGTAGTACGCTTCGCGACAGAACCGGTCCCAGTCCGCGCCGGGGCCGCCGGGGCCCATTTGTATGTAGAATCCTTGCGCGTGGGCCGGGACCGCGACAACCGCAGCGGGTATGCCCGCCAGCATCAGCCCAGCGACCCCAACGACGACGTAGCGCTTCAGGCTCGTCATGTGGTCACCCCTTTCCCCCCTACATGACTTATGTACCCGAAGGCGTCGTGGCCAATCGCGCTCAGCTTCTATGAAACTCGTAGAGACATTCGAGATGCAACGCCGAATAGTTGACCAGATAGTCTACTCGCCGGTACTGAGCGAAACGACAGAAAAGATGTCAAACCGAATTCGCCTAAGGCCTCACGAGCAAAGACCCCGACCGGGAAAGTCGTGCCGTTTCTTGCACAATCGTGGACCGTCTCCGGTGATGGCCGCACGTATGCGTTCCACCTGCGCCCCCCCGCACGCGGCCGAGCATCGCGGGGGCAGGCGAGACCTACCGTCTCTTCACGCGCCGCAAGATAGGTATGACACAGAGGGCGCGCCGATAGGGTTTTGTGCCGACAATCTGCGATTCCCCCGGAGTGCCGACCCGTTACGCACGGACCAAACTTGGTTCTCCGTCGATGGATCTAATTTGTCCGCTCCATGCCGCGATAGAACTGGAGCGCTTCCGTCAGGCGCCTCAGCGCTTCGGCGGTGTAGGGCTCACATTGAAACATGATGTGCTGAACCCCGAGTTTGGCATAGCCGCGCATCGCCCCGGCGATCTCCTGCGCCGTTCCCGTGAGGGGCGTCGGGAAGAACCTCGGCTGCTTGGCTTGGAGATCGGGGAACCACAGGCCGACGAGCGCCGTGACCCCGATGGTCGCCGGGTCGCGTCCGACCTCGCGGCACGCGCGCTCAATTTGGGCAAGAGGCTCCGCCATGGTCTCGGGCTTGCCCATATAGCCGACGTTCCAGAGGTCGGCGTACCGGGCGGTCAGCTTGAGCATGCGTGGGCCTCTGGTACCTACCATTAGCGGCGGCCCTTCCGGTCGGGGCCCGCGCGGGAGATCCTCGCAGTTGCGCGCTTGATAATACTGTCCTGCGAAATCCGCGTAGCCCTCGCGAAGAAGCGGCTTGAGGATTTGCAAGGCTTCTTCGAAGCGGTCCACGCGATGATCAAACGGTAGCCCGAACGCCTGATACTCCGGCTCGTTCCATCCGGCGCCGACACCTAGGATCAAGCGCCCATGGCTGACCTCGTCCGCGGCCGTCGCCATTTTCGCCAGGATCGCCGGGTTGCGGAAGGAATTACACAGCACGAGCGTGCCGATCTCCACCCGGCGGGTCGCCTCCGCGAGCGCCGCCAACATGGTCCAGCACTCCCAAATTCCCCGCGTCGGTTCACCAGGGCTGCGATACAAAAGGTGGTCGGCGAGCCAGATGGCATCGAAGCCATCTCGTTCCGCTTGTTGCGCGACGGCGCGGATCGAGTCGTACGAACGCTTGCTGTAGGTTTCGCGGTCGTTTCCCAGGAGAACCATCAGCCCGATTTTCACGACCTGCCCTCTGCTTCTCGGGATTGGAACGAACTGTTCAAGAAGGCTTTGATCAGCACAAGTGCGCCTCCTTGGCAGATGCCGATTTTAGACACCTCCGCGTCGAGTGTACGGCAGACAGAGGATCGCCGCCATTACCCGCGCGGTAATGGCGACGCCTCGCCGACATCCCAGAAGGGTTCATCGGAGCGGGGCTGACGACTCGGCACGAAGCGTCAGCCAGGTGGTACATATGGGCAGCCGCTTATACCATGGTGTCATGTGACCCCATGACGAGCTACTACTTTGCCGCCTGCACGTTCCACGGCACCGACGAATCGTCGCCTGAGCGGTGAGGTTGCCCCGGTTTGATGGGGACTGAATCTCTGGAGCTTCTACCTCCTCTCACCGCCTTCCTTATAATTGTTCTTCTCTCGCCGGGCCCGCGGCCGCTGCCGCCGGCGGCGCGCCGTGCGATGCCCGCCTCACGTCAGGAGCGCTCCTGGGCGCGGAGGTCTAGGCCTCCAACCAGGAATGGTCCTCCCAAGCCCAGGAAGATCGATGTCGAAGTTCGCGTCTGGTTCAACTCGGTAAAGGAGACCGAGTATTCGTGATGCGCGAAGGGCCGAGACAAGCTTCGGGCAAACAACATTCGCGGCGTTGAGGTATACTGTGACGGGTGAAGCTGCCTCGCTGAACTCTCCAAATTCCCTGGGGATTGACGCGACTTTTCAACACAGCATGCAAAAGTGATAGGGCAGGGCGAGATCCGTCCTGTGTTTCGTGAGAGGGGATACGCACGCAATGCGGATCGCACAGATTGCACCGTTGTACGAGTCAGTCCCCCCCAAACTCTATGGAGGCACGGAGCGTGTTGTGGATGGGGTCACCGAGGAGCTCGTCCGTCGCGGCCATGCGGTGACGCTGTTCGCGAGCGGCGACTCCGATACGTCAGCACGATTGATCCCTTGCTGTAGCCACGGGCTGCGCTTGGAGCTCGGCGTGCATGACCACGTCGCGTACACGACGCATGAGCTTAGTGTTGTGGCGGAGATGTCGAGCGAGTTCGATCTGATTCACAATCATATCGACTACTTCGCTTTCCCCCACTCGCGACTGATACGGACACCGATGGTCACGACGCTGCACGGCCGCCTGGACTTGCCGGAACTCCATGAGGTGTTTGCGACGTTCCCCGAGGTCCGGCTCGTCTCGATTAGCGACGTCCAGCGCACTCCGCTGCGCCATCTAAACTGGCTCGGCACAGTCTACAATGGAATCGATCTCGGTCATTTTACGCTGCGGGAGACGCCCGGATCCTATCTTGCGTTTCTGGGACGGATTTCACCCGAGAAGCGCCCGGATCGTGCGATCGCGATTGCGCGTGCGGTGGGGATGCCGCTGAAAATCGCCGCGAAGGTGGATCCGGTCGATCGCGACTATTTCACGCGCGAAATCGAGCCGTTGCTTAGGGACTCCTCGGTCGAATACATCGGCGAGATCAATGAGAAGCAAAAGGACGAGTTCCTTGGGAACGCCTACGCGTATCTGTTTCCGATCGACTGGCCAGAACCGTTCGGGATCACGATGGTTGAAGCCATGGCGTGTGGCACACCGGTCATCGCGATGGCCCGTGGATCTGTGCCCGAAGTCGTTGTCCACGGTGAGACCGGATACGTGTGCCGGACGATGGCCGAGATGATCGAGGCGGTGGCCAACGTGCCGCGTCTCGATCGTCGACTGTGTCGCATGCACGTCGCCAGACGATTCTCCACGGCCCACATGGCCGACGGGTACGAGCGGATCTATCAGCATGCCGTCGACGAGGCGCTCGTTCTCACCGGATCATGCTGAGCGAAGTCAAAGTAGGCCCAGACACCACCACCATCAATTACGGACGCAGCTTCATGGTTGGTGGGTTGGATGGCAGTATCCGCCGGACCGTGGAACACGGTTTGTTCAATCATGATGTGCGATTCTTATCGCACTATCGCTATCGGATCAACGGGCGAACGTGGAAGGTCGTCAGTGCGTCCCCGGTCGCCTACACAGCCGTTCGGTTCGAGTTCACGAACCCCGCTCTTTTGAGCGTCGATGGACCGATACCCAAACATGTGCTCGGCCTCACGGTGAAACGCACGATTGCGGAGGGCGTCCATGAGGACTTCGACCTGGTGAACTATCATGGGCATCCTGTGCATCTGACCCTTGAGATTGAGATCGGGACGGACTTCGCGGATTTATTCGAGGTGCGGAGCCACTACCAGCGTGTTCGACGGTCGATCCGCACGTTCTGGGACGAGCGGGATCAGCGGTTTACGAGCGAGTACTCGCGGGGCGCGTACGTCGCCCGATTTCACTACCGAGTTCGCCGCACCGCCACTTCGGCTCGTCGCCACGGTCATGCCTTGCTGTTTGATCTTGTGCTCAACTCTGGCGAGCGTTGGCATGCATGCACCCTTCTTATCCCAGAACTTAACGGAGTGGTGTATCCCGCCCCCAAGGAGTGCGGTCAAGCATCGATCACCGAACGCGAGCCATTCATCCAACGGTGGCGCGACGCGTTCTCGAAAACCCGGACCAGCGATGACGCGCTGACCCGCACGCTCGAACAGTCCGTCGACGATCTCATCTCCCTCGTTCTCGATGTTCGAGGTCCCGATGTCCCGAGCGTGCTTTCCGCCGGGGTCCCATGGTTCGTCGCCTTATTCGGCCGGGACGCCCTGATTTCGGGGTTTCAAACTCTGCCGCTCCATCTGGGGTTTGCGCACGGGGCCCTCGAGGCCCTCGCAGCGTATCAGGCGACGGCCCTCGATGATTTTCGCGACGCCGACCCTGGGAAGATTCCACACGAACTCAGGATGGGAGAACTGGCGCGGTTCGACCAGATTCCACATACCCCGTACTATGGGAGCGCCGACGCTACGATTCTGTATCCAATCCTGCTTCATGAGACATACATGTGGACCGGCAATCGTAAACTCCTCGAGACGTACCTCCCAGTGGCCGAACGGTGCTTGCACTGGATCGACCAGTACGGCGATCGAGACGGCGATGGGTTTCAAGAGTACCGTACGCGCTCCCCGCGAGGGATCAAACATCAAGGGTGGAAGGATTCTGGCGACGGGACCATGTACGCTGACGGGCCACTCGTTGAGCCGCCGGTTGCGTTGTGTGAGCTCCAAGGCTATGTGTACGATGCAAAGCTGCGCATGGCCGCACTCTACGACGCGCTCGGGCGAGACGCTGATGCCGACCGCCTGCGCGAGGAAGGTGAGGCGCTCCGGACGCGGTTCAACAGCACATTTTGGCTCGAAGACGAAGGGACTTACGCGTTTGGACTCGATTCACGCAAGGCACTGATTACGAGCATCGTCAGCAATGCGGGACACTGTCTCTGGTCCGGGATCGCGCCGCCGGATCGTGCTCGACGCGTTATCGCGCGCTTGCTGGCCGAGGATATGTGGAGCGGCTGGGGCATCCGCACGCTGAGCGCAGCGCATCCGGCGTTCAACCCCTTCGCGTATCAGCGAGGAGCCGTTTGGCCGCACGACAATCTGTTGATCGCCGCTGGATGCCGTAGGTACGGGGACGCCCACGCGGCCGCCCAGATCGCGCGGGGCATTCTCGACGCGGCAGCCATGTTTCAGCGGTACCGCCTTCCAGAGCTCCTCGGCGGACAGACCCGGAACAGTCTGGGCTTCCCGGTGCAATACCTAGGTGCCAACATCCCTCAGGCGTGGGCGGCCGGGAGTACATTGGCGTTCGTGCACGTGCTCCTTGGCCTTCGTGCCGACGCGCCTCATCAGCGGCTCTACGTCGCGCCCGCGCTTCCTTCCTGGCTGGATTGGGTGGAGGTTCACGACCTCCGGGTCGGTGCATCGCGCATCACGCTCCGATCCCGTCGCCAGGGAGGATGCTCCCATGTGGAAGTCCAGGAGATCACGGGGCCAGTGCAGGTTGTGCCGCTCGTAACCTGGGAGCCGTTTCCAATTCGACGCTAACCCAAGTTCCACAGTTGAAGCGCTGCTCGGTCTTGAAGGCCGTGGAGCGCACATGCCGGACGAGCAGCTTAAGTGCGAGCGGGAGCTCTGATGGCAGCTGCGCGGGATAGTCAGAACACTGGACGAACAGTGGGCGCGCGGTCCCGGCTTCGCCCCTGGAAGAAAGGCCAGTCGGGCAATCCTGGCGGTCGACCGAAATTGCCGGCGGAGTTCAAGGCGGCGCTCGATGCGCTCATGCCGGCGTCGCTGGAGGCGATCGCCAGGGCGATCCACGGCAAGAACCCCGATCTCGCGCTCCGTGCCGCGAACATCGTGCTCAACCGGAAGTACGGGATCCCGAAGCAGACCATCGAGCAGACAGGCGACCCCACGATCCTCATCGTGACCGACGCCATCAAGGCGCGCATGGACGAAGCCTCAGCGCGGCACGCCGAGGAACAGCGCCCCGAGACCGAATAAACTGCGGTCTACTCCCGGACCACCGCCAGGATGCCCATGTTGCCCCCGCCGGCCCGTCGGCGGAGCGTGGTTTCGGAGGGGCAAGGCCTCGGGGAGTCTCTTGGGATACCCTCCGCGATCTCCCTCGCCCTCGTGAGACGCCAGCGCGGCGCTGGCAGCATCGTAGCGGCCGGCCCAGGTAAGCCGTGGTGATTCCGACGCGCGTTGGAAACGCATGTGGTCCGCTGATCAAAAGGTGGTGCCCCGATACGGACTTGCGGCACGCCGCATCGCGCCTGGGGCAACGTCGCGCGTGTGGGAGAGCGCTACCGGGACGCCATGATCACGCCGGCCGGCTCAGAAGGAGCTCCTTGCGAGCGTCGCGCGCCGAGCTTGGGCGAGACGCTAGTGTCGTAGCATCGCTGGGACCACTGTGCCGATGATGCCCGCAAGCACGGTGATAGCGGAGAGATATGCAAGTCTGAGCGTGGCGGAATGATCCTTGCCGGCGATCTGCACGGCCGGAATGTTGGTGGCTAGGGTTGTCATTGACGCGAGGATCACAGCATACGCGGCGATGTCGGCCGGGACCTTACCTTGAACAGCGAGGACGGCGGTCGCCACCACGCTCGAGGCGCTACTCACAAGGCCGCCGACGACCGTGACGATGAGGAATCCCGTATGCCCCAAGATGCGCTGGGCCAAGTCTCCAGCGGTCCCGATCATGAGAAAGATGACTCCAAACGCGAGGACATGCCTGAGCGCAACTGGCGTGCCGGGCTTGAGGTCCACCGCATGTCGTGCTCGACGTCGCGCTATCAACGCCAACGTCGCACTGGTCGCAAGCATGCACGCGAACGCGGTCGCGCTCCAGCGCCACGTGGCCGGCGCGAGGGCAGTCAAGATTAGCATGTTGCGCATGACCATCGCGACATTCGCGGCAAGGATACCGAACAGGGCAAACGGCCACAACCGAGGATCGGCCCGGGCACGTGTCGCCAACTCAACGGCGACCGCGCGACTGTTGACGAACCCTCCCAATAAGCCCGTCCACGCCACTCCTCGTGCGCCCCACAATCGGAGGACGATGTAATTCAGAAACCCGACGCCGGAGATCGCCAGCACGCCGATCCACGCATCGCGGACGTTCATGAGCCCCCACGGATCGACCGCGCCGATAGGCAGCAACGGATAGACCACGAAGCCAATCACGCCGACGATCAGGGCACCACGAATTTCTTGGAGCGTGACCGCGCTCGCGAATCCGCTGAGTGGTTCCTTCCACCGGAGCAAGGCTGTCATCACGACCGCACAGCCCGCAGCGGGGATCAACTGGCCCCGAGCCACGAGAATGCCCAGCAGCGCGGTTACGAACATGGCGATGGACGTCGTCATCTCGAGCGATCGGTCGCGGGCAAAGCTGATGACGTTGAGACCGACGGTCAGCGGTATCAACGCTGCGATGACACCGTACACGACCGCAAGGGACTGCCATCCGGCGAGTGTGGCCACAAGCGCAACACTGGCAAAGGTGCGGACACCGATAGTCTTCCCGATGCTGCGCCGTTCGAAGCCAATTATCGCACCGACGAGGGCCGAAACGACGATCGCACCGGCCGTCTGCCATGGAGTCGACAAAGGGTGAATAACAGGCATCTGTTCCGTAGAACTTCGACGGCGTTACACGGAGTACCGCGACGTCGCGATCCTCTGGCGAACGCGAGGTTAGTACTGCAGCTTCAGCGCGACGGTCTGGAGCCGCGCGTCCGAGCAACTCACGACGATCAGTCGTCGGATTGATCGGCAACGAGGCGTAGCCGCGCCTGCGTGCCCCGTTGCTTTGTGAGCCTTTGTGACCCTGTAGTTTCCCGCAGTCGATCCGCCGGGCTCGCGCGCTCGTACCCGAACATCAAGTCCTGCTCGACGTAGCGCACGTACCGCCGCACCATCTCGAGCGTGGAATGCCCCAGAATCGCCTGGAGCCGCAGCACGTCGCCCGGATTGGCCCGCAGATACTCGACGGCAAACGTGTGCCGGAAGGTATGCGGCGTCACTTCAATGGCCGGCTCGGACGCTGCCCGTCAGCGTACCAGCGGTAGATCTGGCGGACGACGCGCGCTGTGGAGCGCATCGTGCTCAAGCGCGGCGGTCCGCATTTGGTGGCGCACTTCGTCGGCACGCTTGCCGGGGTCGTGCAGATCGGCGACAATGCAGGCAACGCAACGGGTGGAATCCGATCCGCTGGTGCTGGTGCCGGGGGGACGGAGTCGAACCGCCGACACGGGGATTTTCAGTCCCCTGCTGTGCTCGCCAGGTCATGTAATTCAAGGCGTTGCGAAGGCCTGCTAATAACTGGCAAGTAAACCGGGGAGCCGCCAACACGGGGCTCCCCCTCCGAGGTTCGACCTAGTGCACCATTGCTGAAGTGCGTTGGCAGTACCACTGATGCATCGCGTGCCGGGTGAATGACCAGGTGAACGGATGCGCGTAGAGTCGGTTGTACTCATTAAGCG
>JAJPIA010000101.1 GCA_021324975.1 Bacillota bacterium | reverse complement strand
TCGGCGTGGGCTACTTGTTCGCGCCGCAGTTCCACCCGGCGTTCCGGCACGCCGTGGTGCCGCGGCGGGAAATCGGGATCCGCACGGTCTTCAACATCCTCGGGCCGCTGACTAATCCGGCCCGGGCGAGGCGGTATCTCATGGGCGTGCCCGGCCCTCGGTACACGGAGGTGATGGCGCGCGTGCTCGCCGGCCTCGGCGGCGAGCGGGCGTTCGTCGTCCATGGCGAGGACGGCATGGACGAAATTTCGCTCTCGGCGCCGACCCGCGTCTCCGAAATGGAGGGCGGGGAGGTGCGGACGTACGTGATCCGCCCGGAGCAGTTCGGGCTGGAGCGCGCGCCGCTCGACGCGCTCCGCGGCGGTACCGCCGCGGAGAACGCCGCGATCGTCGTGGAGATCCTGCAGGGCCGGCCGGGGCCGCGGCGCGACATCGTCGTCCTGAACGCAGGGGTCGCGCTGGTCGCCGCCGGGCTTGCCGGCACGGTCGGCGACGGCATCGCGCTCGCGGCCCGAAGCATCGATTCCGGGGCCGCGTACGCCAAGCTCGAGGGCCTGCGGCTCCGGACGAAGTTCGCGTGAGACACGACGTCCGCGCGTCCGGGCCCGGGCGCGCACCGCGCATCGCCGCGGCGGCTCCATGGAGGTGAGCCGGGTGGGAGTGTTGGGCGCGATCGTCGCGCACAAGCGGGAGGAGCTCACGGCGCGCCGCCGGCGCGTTCCGCTCGAGGACATCCGCCGGCGCGCCGCGGACGCACCGCCGGCGCGCGGGTTCGCGGCCGCGATCCAGGGTCCGCCGGTGCGCCTCATTGCCGAGGTCAAAGGTGCGTCGCCGTCGGCCGGCGTGATCCGCGAGACGTTCGATCCGGCCGCGGTGGCGCGCACCTACGCCGAGCACGGCGCGGCGGCCGTGTCCGTGCTCACGGACGCGCGGTTCTTCCACGGCGCCGACGAGCATCTTGCGATGGTGCGGCGCGCGGTGCCGGTGCCGGTGCTGCGCAAGGACTTCACGCTGGATCCGTACCAGGTGTACGAGGCCCGGACGCTCGCGGCGGACGCGGTGCTCCTGATCGCGGCGATCCTCGACGCCGGCGCGCTGCGCGACCTCCAGGGACTGGCCGCGGAGCTCGGAATGGCCGCGCTGGTGGAGGTGCACTCCGAGGACGAGCTCCGGCGCGCGCTCGCCGCGCGGCCGGCCGTCCTCGGCATCAACAACCGCAACCTGGACACGCTGGAGACGACGCTGGAGACGACGCGGCGGCTGCGGCCGCTCGTGCCCGCCGGCCCGCGCATCGTGGCCGAGAGCGGCATCGAGACACGCGGACACGTCGAGGAACTGGAGCGCCTGAGGGTCGACGCCGTGCTCGTCGGCACGGCGCTGATGCGGTCCGCGGATCCCGCCGCGCGCGTCCGCGAGCTCCTCGGGCATCCGCACGCACGGCGCGCGGGCACGGAACGCTAAGGTCGGCCACACAGGAGGCGGCATGACGGAGACACAGATCCATAGGACGTCGATCCGGCCGGCGGTGCCGGGCAAACAGGGGCGACTGCTGACCGGCGACCGGCCGACGGGGAAGCTGCACCTGGGGCACTACGTGGGCTCCCTGGAGAACCGCCTGCGGCTGCAGGAGGAGTACGAGTGCTTCTTCCTGGTGGCCGACTACCATGTGCTCACGACCGGCGTGGAGCGGACCCACGAGATCGCCCAGAATATCCGCGACCTGGTGCTCGACTACCTGAGCGTCGGGATCGATCCGGAGCGAAGCACGATCTACGTGCAGTCGTTGGTGCCGGAGGTCGCGGTGCTCTACCTGATCTTTTCGATGCTGACCACGGTCCCGCGCCTGCAGCGCGTGCCGACGCTGAAGGAGGTGATGCGGGACCTCCGGCTCGAGACGGCGACCCTCGGGCTCCTCTCGTACCCCGTCCTCCAGGCGGCCGACATCCTCATGGTGCGCGCCGACGTCGTGCCCGTGGGCAAGGACCAGTCGAGCCATCTCGAGGTCACGCGCGAGGTCGCGCGGCGGTTCAACGAGTTGTACGGGCCCGTGTTTCCCGAGCCGGAGACCATCACCGGACGGGTCGGCACGCTCGTCGGGACCGACGGTCAGGCCAAGATGAGCAAGTCGCTCGACAACGCGATCTACCTCTCCGACGACGCGGCGACGGTCGAGAAGAAGGTGAGCCGGATGTTCACCGACCCGACGCGGATCCATCCGACCGACCCCGGTCACGTCGAGGGCAACCCCGTCTTCATCTACCACGACGCCTTCAACAGAGACGCCGCCGAGGTCGAGGAGCTCAAGGCGCGGTACCGCAAGGGCACCGTGGGCGATGTCGAGGTCAAGAAGCGCCTCGCGCGGGCGCTCAACGAGTTTCTCGCCCCGATACGCGAGCGCCGCGCCGCGTGGGCCGCGACGCCCGGACGGCTCGAGGAGATCCTCGTCGAGGGCAGCCGGGTCGCGCGCCGCGAGGCCCAGCAGACGGTGGCGCTCTGCCTCGAGCGCATGGGGATGGACTACTTCGAGGCCGCGGCGCGCGCGCGGGGAGGCTGATGGTCCGCGTCAAGATCTGCGGAATCCGGCGGTTGGAGGATGCGCTGGCCGCGGTGGAGGCCGGGGCCGACGCGATCGGCCTGAATTTCTGGCGCCCGGGACGGCGCTACGTCGCTCCGGAGACCGCGCGGGCCATCGCGCGCGCCGTTCCGCCGTTTGTGGCCAAGGTCGGCGTGTTCGCCAACGAGGAGGCCGAGGTCGTCCGCAAGATCGCGGACGTGTGCGCGCTCGACGCGCTGCAGTTTCACGGCGAGGAGACCCCGGAGTTCTGCGATCGCTTCGACCGCCACGTGATCAAGGCGATCAAGATCCGCGACGCCGGGAGCCTCCGGCAGCTCGAGCGGTATCGCGTGGCCGCGTTTCTGCTCGACGCCCATGTCCCCGGCGCGATGGGCGGAACCGGGCAGACGTTCGACTGGACGCTCGCGCGGGCCGCGCACGCGTCCGGGCGCGTGATCCTCTCGGGCGGGCTCACCCAGGAGAATGTGGCGGCCGCGATCGAGGCGGCGCGGCCGTACGCGGTGGACGTGGCGTCGGGCGTGGAGACGCACGGGGAGAAGGATCCCGTTAAGATCCGCGCGTTTATCGCGCAGGTGACCCGGTGCAACGGGGAGGTGCGACCGTGAGGACGATGCCGCGCAAGGCGCGCGCTGAACTACGGGGACGGTACGGCGTCTACGGGGGCCGGTACGTGCCCGAGACGCTGATCCCGGCGCTGGAGGAGCTGGAGACGGCGTTCCACGAAGCGCGCCGCGATCCCGCGTTCACGGCGGAGCTCGAGCAACGTCTCCGCACGTTCTGCGGCCGGCCCACGCCGCTGTACTTCGCCCGCCGCCTCACGGAGGCGCTCGGCGGCGCCCGCATCTATCTCAAGCGCGAGGACCTCCTTCACACCGGCGCGCACAAGATCAACAACACCGTCGGCCAGGTGCTGCTGGCGGTGCGGATGGGCAAGCGCCGGATCATCGCCGAGACCGGCGCCGGCCAGCACGGGGTCGCCACCGCCGCCGCCGCGGCGGCGTTCGGCCTCCCCTGCGAGGTCTACATGGGCGTCGAGGACATGGAGCGGCAGGCCCTCAATGTCTTCCGCATGCGACTGCTCGGCGCGCGCGTGATCGGGGTCGAGGGGGGAAGCCGGACGCTCAAGGACGCGATCAACGAGGCCCTGCGCGATTGGGTCACCAACGTCCGGGACACGTTCTACGTGTTCGGCACCGTGGCCGGGCCTCATCCGTATCCCGAGATCGTGCGGACGTTTCAGGCGATCATCGGCGAGGAGGCGCGCCGCCAGATGCTGGACGTCGAGGACCGCTTGCCGGACTGCTGCGTCGCGTGCGTCGGTGGCGGCAGCAACGCGCTCGGTCTGTTCCACGCCTTCCGAGACGATCCCACGGTCGCGCTCGTCGGCGTGGAAGCGGCCGGCCGGGGCTTGGCCACCGGCGAACATGCCGCGTCGCTCACCGCCGGCAGCCCCGGGGTCCTGCACGGCGCCTACAGCTACGTGTTGCAGGACGCGGGCGGGCAGGTCCTCCCCACCCACTCGATTTCCGCCGGGTTGGACTACCCCGGCGTCGGCCCGGAGCACGCGTACATGAAGGACACCGGTCGTGCCCGGTACGTCGCGGTCACGGATGAGGAGGCGCTCGAAGCGGTGCACCTCCTGTGCCGGACCGAGGGCATCCTTCCGGCGCTGGAGTCGGCGCATGCGCTCGCGCATCTCAACACGCTCGCGCCGGCGCTCGGGCCGGACAAGCTCGTCGTGGTCGGTTTGAGCGGACGCGGCGACAAGGACGTGCACACGATCGCCAAGGCCGTGGGTGAAGATGTCGGAGACCGCCGATGAGCCGGTCCCGCGCGGCCGCCGGAACGGGCCGGTCCGCGGCGCGGCGGGCCGCCGCGCCGACCTCCACGGCAGCCCTCCGGGACAACCGGCTCGTCCGCGTTCTGGGCGCCGCGCGGGCGGCCGGCCGGCGGGTGCTGGTGCCGTACGTCATGGCGGGGGACCCGGACCCCGCGGCGACGGAGCGGCTGGTGGAGCTGCTGGTCGCCGCGGGCGCGGACGCGATCGAGCTCGGTGTGCCCTTCAGCGACCCTATCGCCGACGGCCCGGTGAACCAGCGCGCCGGCTTCCGGGCGCTTGCCGGTGGTATGACGCTCGGAGGCGCGCTCGCACTCGTCGCACGCATCCGGGAGCACACGGGCGTGCCGCTCGTGTTCATGACCTACTACAATTTGCTGCTCCACCATGGCCTCGCCGCGTTCTGCCGCGAGGCCGTGGCGGCGGGACTCGACGGCGTGATCACGGCCGATCTGCCGCCCGAGGAAGGCGATGTCCTCGTCGCGGAGGGAGGGGCGGCGGGGCTGGCCACGATCTTTCTCCTGGCGCCGACCAGCACCGATGCGCGGATCCGCTCCGTCGCCGGCGCCTCGACAGGCTTCATTTATTGCGTGTCGCGCACCGGCGTGACCGGCGTGCGCGACGAGGTGCCGCCGGAGCTGGCCGAGCTGGTCGGGCGGATCCGTGCCGCCTCCGAGACCCCGGTGTGCGTCGGCTTCGGCATCAGCCGGCCCGGCCAGGCCCGGGAGGTGGCGCGCTACGCGGACGGCGTGATCGTCGGGAGCGCGCTCGTCAGGATGCTCGAGGAGGACCCGGAGGATCTGGGCCGCGTCGGCGCGTTTGTCCGCGACCTCAAGGCCGCCGTGAGCGACCGGTGACGGTACCGCCGTCACCGGGGCGGCTCCGCCGCGCGTTGACACCGGCTCCGGCGGGCCATACGGTGAAGGTAGCGGGCATAACAGAGAGTGAAGGGTAGCACGCTCGCGCATCATGTACGGGCCGGGTGCCACGCTCGGCCCGCAGTCCGGGAGGTCGATGCCATGCAGCCCACACCAGGCCAGTCCGCGGGCGGTCCCAGCGCGGTCGCGGAGGGGCTCGAAGGGATCGTCGCGGCGTCGAGCCGCATCTGCTTCGTCGACGGCGTGGAGGGGCGGCTGATCTACCAGGGCTATGACATCCACGACTTGGTCGCGCACGCGTCGTTCGAGGAGGTGGCCTACCTGCTGTGGCACGGTGAGCTGCCGACCCGCGCCGAGCTCGACGCCCTGAACCACGACCTCCGCGCGGCGCGGACGCTCCCGGCCCCGGTCGTCGAGATCATCGCGGCCGCGCCGGCGGACGCGCTGCCGATGGACGTGCTCCGCACGGCGGTATCGGCCCTCGGCGTGTACGATCCCGATGCCAAGGATGACGCGCGCCCGGCGAACGTGCGCAAGGCCATCCGGCTGACGGCGCAGATCGCGACCATCGTGGCCGCGATCGATCGGTGCCGCCACCGGCAGCCGCTGGTCGCGCCCGATCCCGCGCTCAACCATGCGGCCAACTTTCTCTACATGCTGCGGGGCGAGCGGCCCACCGACACTGCAGCCCGGACCGTCGACATCGCCCTCATCCTCCACGCCGACCACGAGCTGAACGCCAGTACCTTCGCCGCCCGCGTCACGGCCGCCACCCTGGCCGACATGCACTCCGCGATCACGTCGGGCATCGGCACCCTCAAGGGCCCGCTGCACGGCGGCGCGAACGAGGCCGTGATGCGCCTCCTGCTCCAGATCGGCGAAGTCCAGAACGCCGTGCCCACGGTCAAGCGCCTGCTCGCCGAAAAGAAAAAGATCGCGGGCTTCGGCCACCGGGTCTACAAGACGGAGGATCCGCGCGCGACGCACCTGCGGAAGATGTCCGAGGAGCTCTGCCGGCAGACGAACCAGCTCAAGTGGTTCCAGATGTCGCGCGAGATCGAGCAGTTCATGCTGGCGGAAAAGCACCTGCACTGCAACGTGGACTTCTACTCGGCAAGCTGCTACTACGCGCTGGGGATCCCGCTCGACCTGTTCACTCCGGTCTTCGCCGTGAGCCGCATCTCCGGATGGACGGCGCACGTGCTCGAGCAGTTCGCCGACAACCGCCTTATCCGTCCCCGCGCGGAATACGTCGGTCCGCGCAACCGCGCGTACGTGCCGATTGGGGCGCGAAGCTAGGGCTTAGCCGACGATATCTTCGCCGCCGTCCACGCCGAGCACGGCGCCCGTGATCCACTCCGTACCGGGCCCGCACAGTGCGACGAGCGCGCGCGCGACGTCTTCGGTCGTCGTGAGGCGGCCGGAGGGATTGCGGAAGCGCGCGTTGCTCGCAATCACCTCGTGTCCGGGAATCTTTCTGAGCGCCGGCGTGTCCGTGACCCCGGCGCGAATCGCGTTCACCGCGATGCCGCGCGGTGCGAGCTCCATCGCGAGCTGGCGCATGTGGGATTCCAGCGCCGCCTTGGCGGCCGAGACGGCGCCGTAGTTCGGGAGCACCCGCGTCGCGCCGGCGCTCGTCATCGCGAAGATCTTGCCCCCGCGCCCCATGAGACCGCCGAACACCAGGTCCTGCGTCCAATAGACGAGACTGTGGGCCATGACCGAAAGCGTCATGTCCATCTGCGCCGCGGTGATCGAGGTCTCGGGGGTCTCCGCCACATACGGCCGTAGGTTGCCGAAGGCGAGCGAATGCAGGAGCACCGCGACGGTGCCGTCGGGCCCCGCCGCGTCCTTGGCGCGGGCGAGCACCTCCACGCGCCGCTCCGGGTCGGCGGCGTTGACGTTGAAGAAGACCGGCGTCCGTCCCGTTTCGCGGATGCGGCCGATGACCTCCTCGACATGCGGCAAGGTGGCCTTGCGGTCCAGGTGCACGCCCACGATATCGTAGCCGGCGCGAGCCAGCGCGAGGCTCGCCGCCTCGCCAAAACCGCTGCTGGCCCCGAGGACGAGCGCCCATCGTCGACCGTTCATCCCAGGACCTCCGGATCGTCACTAGGTCGCGGTCCGGCGCCAGCGCGCCGGACCGCGAGTGGGCATTTCGTGTCTGGCCGCTCGATCCCCTGGGGTTCTCGGCTACGGGGCGTCGCAGAAGAGGGCTTCGGCCATCACTGCCGGCGGCGCGATCGGAGAGGGTGGCGTGGTCCCTACCTTAGCGCAGCCAATATAACCTGTCAAGTGGCTTTAATAGGTTATTACGGTGGAAACCTGCGATCGCATTCCCCATGGCCGGAGGACGGTTGGCCCAGCGCGAAGGCTTCCCTTGGACAAACACGCGTGGTATGGGCGAAAATCCAACGAAGGACGGTGGGACCGATGGCCTTGACGACAGACGACCTGCGCCGGGCACTTCCCGACCTGGATAGCACGGTACCGGTGGGGGCGTTGCATGCGCCGGTCGAGATCTGGCGGGACGCCGACGGCATCCCGCATGTCGAGGCCCGCTCGGTGCACGACGTGTGTGTGGGGCAGGGGTTCGTGCACGCCCAGGACCGGCTGTGGCACATGGAGTACGACAGACGGCGCGCCTACGGGCGCTGGGCCGAGTATGCCGGCCGGGCCGCCGTTCCGCAGGACGCCCGCTTCCGGCGTCTTCGACTCGGCGCCACCGCGCGCACCGACTACGACTCCGCGAACGACGAGACGCGGGCGATGCTCGACGCGTACGCCGCCGGCGTCAATGCGTTTCTCGCGTCCACGCGGACGTTGCCGGCCGAGTTTCGCCTCCTCGGCGCGCGCCCCGAGCCGTGGACGCCGTGGGACTGCCTTGCCGTGTTCAAGGTACGCCACGTGGACATGGGGCCGTGGCAGCAAAAGGTCTGGCGCGCGCGGCTCCTCCGACGTCTCGGTGCCGCGGTTGCGGCAAAGCTGTGTCCCGGGATTCCAGCGAATCTCACCCTCATCGTTCCGCCGGGTGCACAATTCGCGGGCCAGCCGCCGGACGCGCTCGGCGCATTTACGGCGATCGCGCCGTTGCTCGCGGAGGCCGGCGACTTCGAGGCTGATCTCGAAGGCGGCAGCAATAACTGGGCCGTGTCGGGCATGCGCACCGCGTCCGGGAAGCCGCTCGTGGCGGGCGATCCGCATCGTGCCCTCGATGTGCCGAACGTCTACTACCAGAATCATCTCGCGTGTCCCGAGTTCGACGCCATCGGATTGTCGTTTCCCGGTGTGCCCGGGATGCCGCACTTCGGCCACAATCGTCACGTCGCGTGGTGCGTGACGCACGCGATGGCGGACTGCCAGGACCTTTTTGTCGAGCGCTTCGACCGCGACGATCCCGCGCGATACCTGTTCCGGGGTGAGTGGCGGCGCGCCGGCGTGACCCGCGAGACCATTCAGGTGCGCGCGGCCGAGCCCGTCGAGATCGACGTTACGGTCACGCACCACGGTCCGGTGGTGCTCGGTGATCCCCGGGGCGGCTACGCGGTCACGATGCGCTATACGGCGACCGCCGAGCCGAATCGAACGTTCGAAGCGCTCCTGCCCATGCTCCGCGCGACATCCGCGGACGAGCTCGAGCACGCGATGCGCGTCTGGGTGGACCCCGGCAACAACTTCGTCTTCGCCGACACGCGCGGCACGATCGGCTACCGTACCCGCGGCCAGGTTCCGCTGCGGGCCGCCGCAAACGCATGGCTCCCCGTGCCCGGTTGGGACGGTGAGTACGAGTGGCACGGCGTCATCCCGTTCGAAGACATGCCGGCCTACCGCAATCCGGATACCGGATGGATCGCGACCGCCAACAGCCGGATCACGGGACCCGAGTATCCCCACTACCTCGGCCTCGATTACGCGCCCGACTTCCGCACGCGCCGGGTGATCGAGCGCCTGCGCGGCCTTGAGCGCGCCACCGCGGAAGACATGGGACGCGTGCACGCCGATCGCGTCTCGATCCCGGCCGGCGAGTGGATCGGCATCCTGGCCGGCATCGCCGTGGCCGAGCCGCTCGCGCAGCGGGCGCTCACCGAGCTCCGCGCCTGGGACGGTGTCATGGACCCGGCGGCCGTGGCGCCGACAATCTACGCGGCGTTCCGCGACCGTCTCATGCGAGATCTCTTCGAGCCGCTGCTCGGCCCGCTCGCCGCCGAGGCATTTGCGGCGGTGCCGGGCCCGGGCGTAGGGCACATCGCGCGGCTCAGGTCGCTGCTCCCCGAGTGGGTCCGCCGAGACGACCGGACGCTGCTGCCGCGGGGTACGGACTGGTCGTCCATGTTGCGACGAAGTTTGGAGGCCGCGGCGGCCGATCTCGGCGGGCGGCTCGGCCCCGACGTTGAGACGTGGCGCTGGGGCCGGGTCCATGCAACGCAACCCAAGCATCCGCTCGCCGCGATCTTCCCGGACAACGCGGCGGTCCTCAACCCGTCGAGCGTGCCCGCGGGCGGCGACGGCGACACCGTCCAGGCGTCGTCGTTCGTGCCGGCGGCCGGCTTTGCCGTCACGAGCGGCTCGGTGGCGCGATATGTGTTCGATGTCGGCAATTGGCGCAACAGCGCCTGGATCGTCCCGCTCGGGGCGTCGGGCCACCCGGGGAGTCCCCACTACGCCGATCAAGCGAGGGACTGGTCCGAGCTGCGCCTGCGGCCCATGCGCTACGAGCAGGCCGATATCCGAGCAGGAGCGACGCACCACCAGCGATTGGAGCCGGCGGGGCGGAGCTAACGCGCGCGAGACAGTCGGCAACGTCAGGGGGACGTGGTAGAATTCGTGGCGTGGGCCGTTAGCTCAGCGGGTAGAGCGCCGGGCTTTTAACCCGGGCGTCGGGGGTTCGAGTCCCTCACGGCCCACCACAGCAGGGCTCTGAGAGCATAGCATTTGCTTTTGCTACTGTCCTGCTACTGTTTCTGGGTTCACGGCAGCAGAATCAATCTAGGGCCAGGCCACGTGCTTGCTCGTGCGCCGCGCGGGCGGCCAGGATAAGAGACCAGGGTATTCCCCAAGTGGCCTGCCTTTGTGTCCACAGGAGAATTAGGTCGCGGGAACCCACGGCGTTCGGTCGGGTAGAAACGTGGCGGTTGGACCTGTCGCTCGACACCAGGCAACATGCAAGAGAGGCGTTTGCCCCAACTGGTTCCCTTAATCGAATACCGCTCTCGCAGCGAATGACCACCAATCCTTCACTCGCGCGAACCCTCGGCGTGCACCGAAACACCGTCGCTCGGTGGATCAAGGATGAAACGCCTCCTTACGCAAGATAAACGTAGAGGGAGCCAACCTGTCGTTCTCACGCTGCACTCTGACTTCGTCCGGACAGGCAACCCCAAAGGACACCCCTCCCGACACTTGGTGGATACTTCTGGCCGGGGGACGGGCAGTTGCGTACACTCGACACTCAACTGGCGGTACGTGGGAACGTCCTCCACTCGGATGAGTCGCTAAATCCCGGAACAGGCGCTCGCAACCATTGAGAGCCCCGCAGGGTTCGAGACGTCCGACTGAAATCGCCGCACCGGAGGGGGATCTGCGCGATGGAGGTCGGCGGAGAACCAGCGTCGGCTCGGTGGCGACGGGCGCAGCGCGGCGAATCCGGTAAAGCCGCGAAGCGACACCGACCCACCCGCCCGGCCCGGGCCGATGAGGTGTTCAATGGCGTCTGAAAGCATGGCCCCCGGCTGAGCGAGGGTGCGGTGTTCGATACAACTGCCCCGACGGATGTCGAATCCACGGCGGCCGACTTGGGTAACACCACGGCCTAGTCGGCCAGGATGGTCAAGATGTCGCTCAGCAACGCCACGAGCTTATCGTAGGGGACCGCTTGGCACGTCGCGCCGGGGACACAAAAATGGGGGAATCCGGGTGTTGTAGAGGCGGGGCGTCGTGGGCCGCTTACGTCGCCGGCGGCGCCGGCCTGACGTTATGGTTCAGGCGGAAGAAGTTCGTCGGGTCGTACCGCCGCTTTAGAACGGCCAGCCGGTCGTAGTTGGGCCCGTACGCCGCCCGTACCCGGTCATCGCCCTCCTCGCCTAGATTGTTGACATATACGCTCTGCTCGACGTGGGGGTGCATCGCCTCGAAGAACGCCCGCGTCCACGCAACGTTGCGCTCGTCGTCGGCGGCGTCGGGCCACTGCGAGATGATCGCGAAGTCGTAGCAATTGGCGCGGTGAGCGAATGCCGTGTCGGATGGCCTGACCCGGGTCGCGGCGCCGTGGACTCGCATGAGGTACGAGAATGTCAGCGGCGACGGCGTCCGCGCCATAAAATCCACCATAACCTCAAGCGCCTGCTCGCCCGGATGACGGACAAAGCTCGACTTCCAGTAGTGGCGGTTCCCGAGCGGGACACCGGCGTCGAGCATCGACTGCACCCCGACGTAAGGCATCGGCTGGACAGAGTCCACGAGCGGCGCCCCAAGAGAGCGTAGACGCCGTATGATCCGCTGCCCCTCCGCCAATTGACCACAGTAACAGAGGTTCGCGGCGCCCGCCCGTGTGCCGTCCGCAAGCGTAAGGAGCACGGGCTTCATCGTGAGTTCGTCCGGCCCGTTTGAGGAGACGTCGAGCGCCGCTTGGAGGAACGCCTTCGCCTTGCCGTACGGGTACGCAATCATGCCGGCCAGCACGGGCCCCACGGGGTGCAAGCGGTATTCGAAGGACGTGACCACGCCGAAGTTACCGCTTCCCCCCCGCACGCCCCAAAAGAGGTCCGGGTTTTCCGTCGTGCTCGCCGTTACCAGTTTCCCGTCCGCCGTCACGATGTCGACTGAGAGCAGGTTGTCGCACGCCAAGCCGTACAGGCCGCTCAGCCAACCGACGCCTCCTCCGAGCGTCAGGCCAGCGATCCCGGTGTTCGAGATGAGCCCGGTCGGCGCGGCCAGACCGAAGACCTGCGTCTCCTGGTCGAACTCGGCCAGCCGCAGCCCGGGCTCGGCGCGCGCAATGCGCCGCGCGGGATCGACGCGGATCCCTTTCATGAGCGAGAGGTCGATCAAGATCGCTCCGTCGCAGACGGCGTTGCCGGCGACGCCATGACCACCCCCACGCACCGCGACAAGAGCCTCGTGATCACGCGCGAACCGAACGGCGTGCAGCACATCGTCGGCGCTCAGACAGCGAACGATCAGCGCCGGACGCCGGTCGATCATCGCGTTGAAGATGCGCCGACACTCGTCATAGCCCTCGTCTGTGGCGCGGAGGAGCGGGCCACGGAGACGTGCGCCCAGTTGGTCCACCCGCTCCTTGGCCAGGATCGTCTCACCGCCGGTCGTTGTCACCGCCAGTTCGTTCATGAGGTGTCCCCTCCCCCAGCACGCTCTGGTTGAGCCAACGGTCGGATCAGATTCCCGTCGCAAACCTAGCCATGATGAGAATGAGGGCAAATTGCACCACGGTCTGGCTCGCTACGACCCACGATGCATCGGCGCATCAACCGGCCGATGCGTTCGCCGTCTGGCTTCGGCTTGCGCAACTCGAAGTAGACGCCGAGATTGGTCGGCAGGAGGTCCCGAGGCCGTGCACCGTCATCACCGTGACGATCGCGAGTGTCGCCCGCAGCCACCAGATCTCGGGCGACCGCACGCCGAACAGCCCCATCCAGACCGCGAGATACCAGCCCGCCGTCGTAGTGACGAGCGACACGGACGGCATGAAGAAGAGCATCCGCGGCATCAGCCGCATGAGAATCGCCCGGCGCGTCTGGAGGTCGACGACGATCTCAACCAACTTCTCCGTACCCTCGACCTTGAACTCGGCGCCGCAGGGCGGCGAGGCGGCTCTCTCACGGCCCCCCGCCCGTTGCACGTGTGTGCTCCTTTCGCTGAGGCGGCAGTACCTCGGTAAGACGAATTTACATGGCGGCCGCCGGCACCGTCACATGGAACGCCACTTGCTCGTCGTTCACCTCGCACGCGATAATGTACGCAGCCGGGGGCATCAGGACGTTGTTGCCATAGTGCCAGTCGGGGAACCCTTCCGCGAGGCCGTACATTTGCGTGATGGGGACGGCGACGCGCTTGCCGGTTGCGGTATTCGTCACGGTGATGCGCACGGCCGCGTATTCGACGGCCGTCCCCGTGTTCTTGTCGATCACGTGGAGTTCCAGGTGGCGCCAGTCCATGGCCATGGCGTTCCCCGCGCCTGTGCCGGCGGACATGCCGGCCATCCCGGGCATTGGCCCCGTCATCCGGCCGGTAACCATGATCTCGCCGGATGTCGGATGCGTTTTGGCGGCTTCCGCGGCCGTGTACATCGTTTCTGCGTACCCGATGTCGAGCTCGAGCCGGTAGTGAGCCGACTCAGTCCTCTGCACAATCGTACCGCCCATGGCGGCACGTGCTGATGACGGGAAGCCCACAGCCACCGCGAGGATCCCCGCAACCCCAAGCACACCCCAGTGCCTCATGTTGCCTCCTCCTCTCATGTATCGCGCGGTGCGTCACCGACCCCTGGCGGATTGTGTTACGCTCGTCTGGTCCGGGGCGAACCGGATGGCGCTGCTGCTGTCCGCGGTTGACCAGCGCCGTCCGCGGACCATGGGGTGGAGGCGGCCGAAGTGAAAGCGCGCGGCAGGTCCCGGCACTCGCTCAGCCAGGTGACTCGTCGCATCCGCCCACGAGGCGGCCGGATCTGGACCGCGTCAGCAGGTCAACCATGAAACGCACCAGAGCCGTCCATTCGCGGAAGTACCGGGCTTCGCCGGTCGGAAGATGCTGCACCTTCCCTCGCCACTCCACAGCGTCGTCTACCTGCTCGGCCCAAACGCGAACTGTGAAGAGGTCCGACGGATTCTGCTTATGCACATCCACCACGGCACACCTCACACATCACGTCGTGGCGTGGGCACGACGGCATGGCGCACGGCGCCGCTCACCCTGAGCGCTATCGCACGACGACCGTCGCTGCCATCCCGAAGTCGTCATGCGTGGCGCAGATGTACTTGAACGTGCCTCGCTGCATGAACGTGAGGGTATATTGCCGCACCCCCGGCGGATCCGTCATCATGAACCCGGAGTTGTACAGCCCCGCGCCGCGATAGACCGGCCCGCCGGCCGGCCGCATCGTGGCCGGGGTCACCACCGGAAGTGGCGGGTCCTGCGACCGTGGCTGCATCGTCACGATGTCGAACGAGCGGTTGCCTACGCCGAAGGAGACCGTGTGGAGTTCGGTCGGGTCCTGCATCGCCCAGGTGACCGTGTCCCCACGGTGGATCGTCAACGACTGCACCGGGAACCGATAGACCGTCACCCCATCCGTGACCGATCCGACCAGCCTGAGCGTGTAGTTGTGATGCCCGCCGACGGCGGTCACGATGGGACTGTTGGAGGCCCGGAGGGCTTCGGCCTTCGCGAGCGCGGCCTTCGCCTCGGCGGCGGCCTCCTCGTCGTACTGGGCCTGCGTCTTCGGATACGGGGTGCCCGCGGGCTGCACGATGACGGTGCCTTCCATGCCCGGGTGGAACATGCACAGATACTTGTACGTCCCGGCTTTCGTGAAGGTCAGCGTATAGCTCTTCGGCGCGTCCGGATCGTGGAGGAGCGCGCCGCCGCTAATGGGGGCGGAGCCATCATAGGTCTTCTGGTGCGACGCGTACATCACGGCGGGATTCCACAGCAATTGCCCTTTGGCGGCCCCCGGAATGATGAGATCCGGCGGCTTCTGGTCCGCCGGGAAGTAGATCGCGTGATCGGATGCGGCAAGTTTCCATTGAACCGTGTCCCCCTCGTTGATCGTGATCGTCCCCGGGAGGAACAACAGCGCCTGGTCCGCCTGCTTGTTCGCCGAAGCGCCGACCTGGACGATCCACGTCTTCGCCGCGCCCGCTTGGCGCGGTGCCGCCACGAGCACCAACGCACCGACGACCACCGCCAATGCGAGGAACACGCGCATGACTCACCCCCCGATACGGCACTCCGCCTGACCGGACCGCGGCACCGATCGCGCGTCCGGTTTCGGCTGGCAGCAACCTCGTCGTCAGTTCATGGTGTACATGGTGGGGCGTTTCAAGAGCGTTCCGAGGTAGTGGGTGTCCAGGGCGGGCTGAAGACTTACGGAAGAGGTAACCGGAGCACGAGCAGATGGTCAGTCGGACGCACAAGTCCGGTCGGTAACGACGGGGAGCAACCGACCTTCCGGGGGATCCTTATCTTCAGACCAACTTGTTGGGCGCCGACTCGGCGGACATCGTCAGGGGCTCCACCGCGACGGAGGGAGACTCGATCTCGGCTGCCCCTGATTCCGAGGCCATTTGTTCAAGATCCCGCACGAGCGCCTCGAGAGATGGTCCGGGTCGCGCGGCCAACTCCGGGACTTCACACAGCGGCCGAGGGGCCGGCAGCGCACCCCCGGTCAACTCCGCGTAACGCGTGCTGTACTCGACGTTCGGCACCGTCTCATATGCCGTCCGGTACATTGCCGCCGCGGCCCGGCAATGGTCGTCCCGGGCACCATCGATCTGCCATGCCGCGTAGTGAATCTCCGCCTGCTCGCGGACCGCCGACCACGCGGCCAGCATCCCCTCCAACTGACCGATCGCGTCGCAGACCGGCATCTCGCGCAGAGCAGCACGAATCCGGATCAGGAGGATGCTTGCACGCAGCTGGATGTCCCGGCGTCCGACTTCCGTCGCGATGTGCGCCGCTTCGGCGGCGAGGGCCTCGGCCTCGGCTGTTCTTCCTTGTCCGAGCGCGGCCTCCGCCTGCCAGCACAGGTGCTTGGAGAGGAAATAAGGCCCGTGGAGATGCCGCCGTCCGAGCGCGACGGCGGCCGCGAGCGCCCGATCGGCGATACGCTGTTCCCCGAGTGCCATCAAAGTCCGCGAGGCGTTGCCCGCGATGATCCCCGCGTGCCACGGTTCACCGATGTCCAGCGCGAGAGCGAGTGCCGTCCGATAACAGGCCAGGGCTCGCGGCGCGTCGCCGCTATCGTGACACACCGTTCCGAGGTTGCCCAGCGCGAGACTCAGCGTGCGCCGGTCGCCGATCGCCTCTGCGAGCTGCGCGCCTTCAATGTGCGCCATCGCCGCCCGGGGAAAGTCTCCGAGCTTGTGCAACACCGTGCCGAGGTTGCCGGTCACCCTCGCGATAGTGTGCTTGTCGTCCAGTTCGCGTGCTATCCTAAGATGCTGCTCGTAGCAGACGAGCGCTTGCGCATATTCAAGCCGTTCATAATGCACAAGCCCAATGTGTCCGATCGCCTCGGCTTCTCGGCGGCGGTCACCGCTGCTGCGGGCAAGTCGCAGCATCTCGGCGTAGGCCGCGATCGCCTCTGTATACCGGCCTTGGGACCAGTGGGCGATACCGATGTTCAGCAGCGCATCGGCGAGGCCGGCCGGATCTGCGACGCGTCCCCAATCGGCACGAGCTTGCTCCAGATGGCCCAGCGCCGCGGCATAGTGACCCCGGCGCACGAGCAACCGTCCCAGCGCCGTGCGGCACCGCGCCAGGATCCCATGATCGCCGATCTCACGGGCCAGGGTCAGCGCCCGCTCGTACGCTTCCGCCGCCTGCACCCACCGTCCGGTGAACTCCCGCACGTCCCCGAGCGCGCGCAGCGCGTCGATGCGCCCGGCGTCTGCAGTAAGCTCAACGAGCCGCTCGTAGCAGCGCGCCGCCAGGTCGTTGGCGTACACGCGGCGGGCCGCCTCTGCTGCGCGCCGGTAGTACGGTATGGCACGCACAGGCTCGCCTGCGCGATCGAAGTGGGACGCGATCTCCCCGCTGATCTCGTCCCGGAACGGCTCGTGCAGAGCTTCCAACGCCTCCGCGATCCGACGGTGCAGTCGCGCCCGGCGGGCGGGGCCGAGCCCAGCGTAGACGGCGTCCCTCAGAGTCTCGTGGCCGAAATCGTACGCATCGGCGCCCGACTCGCGGAGGATGCGCCGCCGCCACAGTTCGTCCACGGCCGCAAGCAGCGCCGCGTCGTCACCTCCCACGACGCGCGCCAGCAATGCAAACGTGAACTCGCGGCCGATCGCCGCGGCGGCCCCCGCCGCGTCGCGGGCCGCGGACGATAGCCCGTCCAGCCGCGCCTGGATAAGGGCCTGGACACGCGGCGGCAGCGGACGCGCGGCGGAGGAGGCGGCGACGGCGCGGGCCCACCCCGCCCGCGTCAGTTCGATCACGTAGAGCGGGTTGCCACCTGTTGCCCGAAACACACGTCCAGCCTCGCCGGCGTCCAGAGCCTCGCCGCTGACCGCGGCGGACAGGCGGGCCGTAGCACCGCAATCCAGCGGTGCAACTTCGATCTCGGCGAGCCGCCCACTGCGGCGCCACGAGGCCAACACCCTGCCGCCGAGATGGCCGGGCCCGACCTCGTCCTGCCGGACGGCGATGACGAGCAGTAGACGGGCCTCCTCATCGTACGTGGTGAGGTAGTGAAGCCACTCGAGGCTGTCGCGATCGCACCAGTGAAGATCGTCCACCGCGATGACCAAGGGCTGACTTCCCAGCATGACGCGCGCCAGGGCTTCGAACAGGCGCCGGCGCTGCCAGCCTTCCCTGAGTGGCTCCGGCGACGACAGCTCCGGGTGGCCGGCCGCGAGTTCGGGGAGCACCCGCGCTACCTCGCGCCGCCATGGCATCCCGAGAGGGGGGAGCGGCAGCCGCGTGCGCACGAGTGCGGCTACGGTGTCGTAGGCCAGCCCGCGCTTCGCCGCGTAGCATCGTGCCCGCGCCACGGCGATCCCTTGGCGCGCGGCCCAGTCCGCGATCTCCTCGGCCAGCCGCGTCTTGCCGATCCCGGCCTCGCCTGTGAAGGCGACGACCCGCGGGCCGTACGCGGCGTCCTTCCAAGCCGCGAGCACCTGCTCCCACTCGCGCTCACGGCCGATAAGGGACGGGACGGCCAACGGGGCCGGTGTGGGTCGTGCGTCCGCGTGCAACAGGCGCGCGTACGCCTCCCGGGTCGCCGAGCTCGGGGAAACGCCAAGTTCGCGTTGCAGAACGGTTGTGCACGCGTGGTACATGCGCAACGCGCCAGCGTGATTACCGGTTACCGCGTGTAAGCGCATCAGCAGGCGGTACGTGTCTTCCCGAAGCGGGTCCTCCGCGAGGAGTTGCTGTGCGTACGCAAGCGCCTTGGGGTACGCGCACCGGGTTTCCATGATCGTCACCAGCCGCTCCAGCACGGCGATGTGCGCCCGCCGCAGCCGCTCGCGCTCGGAGAGCACCCAGTTGTCGTAAACGCCCGGCAGCAGCTCTCCACGGTAGAGCGTCACAGCCCGCTCTAACGATCGTGCCGAGGCGGACCGGGCGGCTCGTTCGAACTCGGCGACATCGAGCCGATACGGGGCGCGCTCGTTCCAGGTGAGCGCCGCGCCGTCGCTGCGCACATACCGATCGGCGCGGGGGAGCGCATGGCGCAGTTCGAGCATGAGCTTCCTGAGGTTGGTCCGCGCCTGCGCTTCCGGGGAGTCCGGCCAGAATACCGACGCCACGTGCGCGCGGTTCTGGGGACTCCCGCGGTGGAGTGCCAGATAGGCGAGGAGCGATTGCACCCGCTCGGAACGGATGGTCAGGTCGGCGCCACGGTAGGCGGCGCGAAAGCCCCCGAGCAACTGGATACCGAGATCTGGACTGTCCACCTGCGGTCGTCCAGTCGACTTCAATACCCCAGCGCGTGCGCAGGACGGGTTGGAAGATTCGAGCGCCACCGCGCACGCGAGTCTCGTCCCGGCCAGACTTCGCGCTTGCCGCCGACCCCCCTGCCTCGCACCCCCGATCCCTTCTTTCGGTGATGCAAGGCGCACTGGTACCGGCGCAAACACCGCAGTCGCACGACAGATTTTCGCCCTACCGCTACTGCTCGCCTTTCGCGATGGCCGCAGGGCTGACGACGCGGCTCGCAGCGTGGGAGAAGTTGTACATCATCGCGCCGAACGGCTTTGCCAGCGCGAACCGAACCGTCCAGTCATCGACGACGTCAATCGAAGCAATGTTCTCGTAGAGGTTGCGCCGGATCAACTTGTTCGCGGGATCCCTGGCGCGGTCGAAGTTGATCTTCACGGCCTGGGCGTTGAAGGGCGTGCCGTCCTGGAACGTTACCCCGCGCCGGAGGTGGAACGTATAGACTCGAGCGTCCGGCGACACGTCCCACGACGTCGCGAGCTCCGGAACGAACTTCAAGTCGGGCGAGATCCCGACGAGCCCGTCGTACACTTCGCGCTCGATGGAATACGTGAGGTTATCGTTCGTGTTCTCGGGATCCAGGGAAATCGCGTCCGCGTAGAGCGCCACCGTGACCGTCCGCGGTTGCTGGGCCGCGGTCGTCTGCCAGGGCATGATGCCGATCACGACTGCCAACAGCCCCGCCACGAGCAGAAGGACAGTCCTCACCGGCGCACCCTCCCTCGCATGGCCGAACCTCAGGCCCCACCACCCCATTCTATGGGGCGCGGGCTTTCCCTATGGTTTTCCTCTGCTGCAGGGAGTGGGCGGTGCCGAAAGATACCAGATATGACGGTAGGCCAACAGGGGCACCAATTATTAGTTCCGACCTTGGGTGTCGCGTCAGCTGGTCGCACTGAAACTATGGTAACCTCGGTGTTCCTGACACTGGCGTTCTGTGCGGGAGGAACGTCGTCCGTTCTCCGCAAACCGAATTCTCAATCGCAGCGTTCGGGCAGGAGGGACAAATGGCGGCAAAGATCACGGTGTTGCGAGATGCGGCTGCGAGTTGCCAGCGCGATCTTCGTCGCGTGGCGGTGGGGCTCAAGGGAATGGGCGAATACCCGTCGGTCAAAGACGTGGTGAAGCAGGTTCAGGCGGCGATCGACGCGCTGGAACGATTCATGCGGGACTTCGCGAATACCGTGTAAACGCACGCTCACGCCGTTCATCAGTCGTGGATGCCCGTATGCTGGTGCCGGGCGACATCAAAATCGGCCCGGACACCATTACGGTTCACCGCGGCCTCGCGTTCATCGTGAGCAAGCCCGACGCTGGGATCCAAAGCCGCGCTGAACAAGGATTTTTCACGCACGACACCCGATTCCTGTCGCACTATCAGTATCGCATCAACGGACGCAAGTGGAAGCTCGTGACGTCAGCATCCGTTTCTCATACCGCGGCGCGATTCGAGTTCACGAATGTCGCGCTGCTTAGCGCCGCGGGACCGATTCCCAAGAACGTAGTTGGTCTCACCGTCGAGCGGCGCGTATCGAGCGCGATGCACGAAGATTTCGTGCTCGTCAATTATCATCGTGAACCAGTCCGGCTAACCCTGGAGCTCGAAATCGGAACAGATTTTGCGGACGTGTTCGAGGTACGGAGCCATCACCCGCGTATACGCCGGGCGATCACGACGGTTTGGGACGCTGACACCCAACAACTCACGGTAGCGTACAATCGGAACGGCTACCGCACCCAGGCGTTGTATCGGATTGTCGAGTCGTCCACGTCCGCTCGATACGAACGTCATGCGCTGCTGTTCGAGCTGACGCTTCCGCCAGGGGCGCGATGGCGCGCCAGGGTGCAGCTCTCGCCCGAGCGCGACGATATCGTCCATCTTCCGACGTCGCTCCGGGGCGAAGCTTTCCCGGCCGCGCGTCCGACCATCGTAGACGCGTGGCACGCGGCGTCCACTCATATCCGGACGAGCGATGAAGCCGTGACGGCCACGTTACGGCAATCGGCCGATGATCTCGTCTCCCTGTTGCTGGACGCGACGCAGGGCCCGGAGGCGTCGCTGGTGCTTGCGGCCGGCGCGCCCTGGTTTGTCGCCCTATTCGGTCGCGACAGTTTGATCGCCGGCTTCCAGACGCTCCCGCTTAATCCGTCCTTCGCGGCGGGCGCGCTTGCGTCGCTGGCGCAGCATCAAGCCACAGCCTCGGACGACTTTCGGGACGCCGATCCGGGCAAACTCCCACATGAACTGCGCAGGGGCGAGCTGGCGTGGTTTGGGCAGATCCCGCACACACCGTACTATGGGACCGCTGATGCCACGCTGCTGTATCCGATTCTGCTACACGAGACGTATCTATGGACGGGCGAGCGGGAATTGCTCTCCGCACGCATGCCCATCGCCCAGCGCTGCCTGGAGTGGATGGACCGTTACGGGGACCGGGACGGCGACGGATTCCAAGAATACCGGACGCGATCGCCTCATGGCATCAAACATCAGGGATGGAAGGACTCCACGGATGGCACAGTCTACGCCGATGGCCAGCCCGTCGAGCCCCCCATTGCGCTTTGTGAACTGCAAGGGTATGCGTATGACGCGAAGCGCCGGATGGCGGTGCTCTACGAGGCCGTGGGCGAGCCGGAGCGGGCAGGCCGGCTTCGCGAGGAAGCACGGAACCTCGCCGAGCGGTTTGATGCGGCCTTCTGGCTTGATGACGAGGGGACGTTTGCGTTCGGCCTGGACTCGCACAAAGATCCCATTACGAGCGCCGTCAGCAACGCCGGGCACTGTCTGTGGTCCGGGATTGCCGCCCCTGCGCGCGCACCGCGCGTGATCGCCCGCCTGATGCGGGAGGATATGTGGAGCGGGTGGGGCATCCGCACGCTCAGCGCGGCGCATCCCGCGTTCAACCCCTACGCGTACCAGCGGGGCGCGGTCTGGCCCCATGACAACTCCCTCATTGCGGCCGGCTGTCGGCGATACGGCGATGTGGCAGCAACCGCTCGGATCGCCCGGGCCATCCTGGATGCCGCCGCTGCCTTTCAGCGGTACCGGCTGCCCGAGTTGTTGTCCGGTCTGGCGCGTGCCGATGGAGGATTCCCGGTGCAGTACCTGGGCGCGAATATCCCGCAGGCGTGGGCGGCCGGCAGCGCGTTTCTGCTGCTGCAGATGCTGCTCGGCCTTCGGGCAGACGCCCCTCGAGATCGGCTCTACGTTGCGCCCGCGCTGCCGTCCTGGCTCGACTGGGTCGAAGTCGAGAATCTCAGGGTCGGGTCCGCGCGCGTCGCGTTCCGGTGCTGGCGGGAAGGTACACGGTCTCGGATCGACGTTCTCGATATCAGCGGGCCGTGCATCGTTGAGCCGGTCGAGGATTACGGGGTCTTCTTGCCCAGTCCTTAAGGCCGAACGGCCATAGCAGACCAGTTGTCGCGCCTGGTGCGGGACACGTTGATCTTGTGCGCGCGCTGCCCGTTAGACCGTACCCCGTACCGTGTAGGTCGCATCATGCCCAGACGACGGCCCCGTCGGTGATGGTTCGATCGAGCCCCGCCGCAGTTACGTTGTCACGCTCAATCGCACTCGCTCGGGTGCTCTTGGAAGGTGGACGAATCGTACCAGCGGACGTCTTCGGCTCGGTACTCGTACCCCTGCCCACAACTGGGGCATCTGCGGTAACCGCTTCCAAGCACCGTCGCGCACATCGCCGCATGAAGGGCACCGGCGTGAGCCGCCAGGCCGATGATCGGTAGCGACGATTGACAACCGCGACAGACGACGTAGAACACGCGAAGGCTGGTCCCCATGACCAACTTCACCGGATGGCGCGAGGCTGACTCGTTGCACCTCGCGCCATCCGCCCGGGGCGAGGGCGCGGCTATCTGGTGGTGGCCGCAACCGTCTTCGGCTCGGGTTGAACGTCGATTGACACCTTCTTGGGCAATGCGCCTTCGTGAACCGGGATGGTGATCTCCAGGACGCCGGCTGCGTACCTCGCTGAGATGCGATCGAACTGGAGGGTCTCGGGCAACGTCAACACGCGCTCAAACGGTCCGTATGCCACGTCGCTATACAAATACGCGTTCTCGGGCAGTTGATAGGGGAAAACGCGTTCCCCCTTCAACGTCAGCATGTTGCCCACCACTTGCACGTCGACCTTGTTCGGATCCACGCCCGGCAGCCATGCTCGGACCACCAGCGCATTGTCCTTGTAGAATGCCTCCGTCCCAGGAGTCCATGCCACGCCTCGCCCCGAGGGACCGCTCGAGGCGTCCGGGCCTCCTAGCGCTCGGTTGACGAAATTGGCCATGTCGCGCTGCATGGCGAGCAGGTCCGCAAACGGGTTCCAGCGCGTAGAGCTGATCATGACACAGGCCTCCCTTCGTCGGATCATCATGGTTGGTTTCGCACAGTATTGTACGTATTTATGGTCTTTATTGTCAAGGGTCATTTGTGTGATTTGAATGAAATGTGTACAAAAGCCGTCCGACGTGATATGATGCCACTGATGAACGGTGCGGGAGCGCTGATGAACACAAGGCACAACGGAGAGGGTCGGACAAAGGGCAGCGCGCGGCATCCGGTGCCGGTTCGAGCGCCGGAGGAAGGTGCCCAGCGGAAGGTCCGGGTGACCTTTTACCTTGCGGAGGTGCTGGTGGACGAATTGCGGGATGTCACCGTCGCGTTGTCCGGACCGCCAGAGAGGCTGACCCTGTCACAACTCGTGGAGAGTGCGCTCCAACGGGAGGTGCAACGGCTGAAGCGCGTGCACCACGCGGGCGGGGACTTCGCCAAACGAACGCAGGAGCTACGGCCGGGGCGTCCCATCAAGTAAGCGGAGAGCGGAGTCGATCACGTGGTGGCCCGGCTCGGGGATAGCGCGCGCGCCGACAGAAGGGGGGACGGCGCGAGAGCGTGCGGTGTGTCCATGTTCGTCCGCTGTGGGAGCGACGAACATCCCCGAACACTCCCGAACACTCCCGAACACTCTGGCGTGCTTGACATCATGCCGATCACGTTCCTAAGATGAGGGACGCAAAGCTGAACAACTGAAGACGCGTGTGCGAGATGTGCCCGGCGAGGGCCCTGCGAGTATTCATCGCGGCGGTGCGGGTGCAGCGTTCAACGAGGTCTCGATGCGACGCAGGGCGGTGCCGAGCTGCCCTGCGTCTCTGTTTAAGGGGGGGGAAGTTCGATGCGCATCGCACAAGTGGCACCGTTGTACGAATCCGTCCCGCCAAAGCTATATGGTGGCACCGAGCGCGTCGTCTACGGGTTGACCGAGGAGCTCGTGCGACGCGGGCACGATGTCGTGCTCTTCGCAAGCGGTGATTCGCGGACGTCGGCACGCTTGGTCCCATGTTGCCCCGAAGGGCTGCGGCTCAATCCCGACGTGCGCGACTACGTCGCCTACACAATCCGTGAACTCGGACGCGTCAGCCAGATGGCGGCCGAGTTCGACATCATCCACAACCACATTGATTATTTTGCGTTCCCGTATTCCCGGCTCATCCGCACGCCGCTCGTGACCACGACGCACGGCAGGCTCGACCTGCCGGAACTGAGCGAAGTGTTCGCGGACTTTGCGGAGGTGCAGCTCGTCTCGATCAGCGATGCGCAACGCGCGCCGCTGCCGTCCGCCAATTGGCTGGCCACGGTCTACAATGGCATCGAGCTGCGGAACTTCACGCTCCGGGACCGGCCGGGGGACTACCTCGCGTTTCTTGGGCGAATCGCTCCTGAAAAGCGGCTGGATCGTGCCATCGAGATCGCCCGTGCCGCGGAGATGCCGTTAAAGATTGCGGCCAAAGTGGACCCCGCCGACCGCGACTATTTCACGCACGCGATCAAACCGTTCCTGCGACATCCCAGCATTGAGTATCTCGGCGAGATCGACGAAGCTCAGAAGGACGAGTTCCTCGGGAACGCCTATGCGTATTTGTTCCCGATCGACTGGCCGGAACCGTTCGGGATCACGGTGGTCGAAGCGATGGCGTGCGGCACCCCCGTGATCGCCATGGCGCATGGCTCGGTCCCGGAGGTCGTTGCCCATGAGCAGACCGGCTTCGTCTGCCGCACGATCGCCGACATGATCCGGGCAGTCGAAGAGGTTCCGCGCATCGATCGGTCGTTGTGCCGGCGATGGGTCGCCGAGCGGTTCTCCGTGGAGCGCATGGCGGACGGGTACGAGGCGGTGTACCGGGACGTGCTCGCGGAAACCCTGGTGGCGGGCGAGACAGCGACCGAAACTACGCAGACATGACGGCGAGCGCACCTGTGCGTCCGAGTCGTCCCAAAGCGGCCTCGGTGGCGGTCTGGATCCTGCTTGCAGCGGCCGGATGGATGGCGGCAGGGGTCGCGACCTTCATCACCGGGCGCGAGCATCGGGCGGCCGCGCGGCTGGCCTGCTTTCGCCGATCGGGCGCCGGAATCCGGACCCGGCGTGGAGATCGTAGTGTCCGACGCGACCCAGCCGATCTCGGTGAATGCCAGTCCCGCACTCGCCCACGTCCACGCTGGCGACCTGCTCTTGGAGATGACGCTGTGGTACGGTGGCGCCCGAGCGATCGCGGTCAACGGAGCACGGTTGATGACGGAGAGCACAATCATGTCGGAGGACGAGTCAGTCGTCGTTGATGGCCGGCCGATCGGGAGGCCAGTTCACATCCTCGCGATTGGCAATCCTGACTTGCTGCGCGGGGTGCTGCTGACGCGCGGTGGGGCGGTAGAGCGCATACGTGAGAAGTGGACTTGGCGTGCAGGTGATCTTGCGGCAGCATCTTACGGTTCCGGCCTGGACTCCCAGGCGCAACACGCTCGGGGAAGGGGTCTAGGGTTGGGGGCGAGGTCAGTGCAGGTCGAGGAGAATCACAAACGGGGAAGCGCCAGCTCCCGGCCGCTACGACCGAGCCACGTCTGATCAGCGGCGTGTGGACGCGTGTTGTGTGTAGCGTTATGTCAGAAGTCTAACAGGCAGGAGGACGGTGATGAGAACAGGTGCGGTCTCTCACGGACCCCGGGGAATGCGCGAGGCGCCGCAGTACGAGTATGCTCAACAGGACGGCGTGAATATTGTGCGCGCGTCTGGAGAGATTGACCTCTGTACCGCCCATGTGCTCCAGGAGCTGCTGGAAGAGGCGATCGGCAATGGTCGCGCCGTCGTAGTGGACCTGACGAAGGCAACGTACATCGACAGCACCGGCCTCAACATACTGATACGAGTCCACGAACGGTCGAAGCAGCACGACGTGCGCCTAGGGTTCGTGATCGCCAACGCGTCGATGCACCGCATTTTCTCGGTGCTCGCGCTCCAAAAGCTGTTCGACATTTTCCCTTCGGTCGATGAGGCCCTGCAAAAAGTGCAATCGGCCGCGGCGAGCGAACAACCAACGGATTGGCCGAGTCTACTCGCGTTCGGCTCATAGTCTCGCGCGAGGAGGTGATGATGTCATGGACCGGGTCCGCACTCTCCAGTGTCGGATGAGGGAAGATCAGCTCGTTGCGCAGATCAGCTACCATGAGGATCGGTTGCGGGCGATCGAGCGCGCGTCGGCCGTTCACCGAGCTGCCGCGGATCACGCGCGTAGCGATCTCGAGGCGCTCCGGCAGGCGCCGTGTCCAACTCGACCGCATCTGAGGGTGGTTGAATGCCGTAATGCCGTGGAGGGCTAAAGGGGACTGGGCATGGCGTTGACGAGGCCAACACTCGAAGCTCTGCTCGCGCGGGTTGACAACAAGTACGCGTTGATCATCGGCGTGGTGAAGCGGATGCAGCAGTTGAAGGAAGGCGCGCTCCCGATGGTGGATGTGGTCAGCGCTAACCCGGTCACGGTGGCGCTCGAGGAGATTGCCGCCGGCAGGGTGCACGTGGAGGTCGGAGTGGATCGCGCACCGCTCCGTCACGAGGCCTGAAGCGCCTTTCGACATTTCTTCTCGGTGAATAAGGCATTACAAGAGGCGGACAGCGCATGAGCGACTGACAATCACGGACATAGGGTGCCCCGAAGACGGTAAGATGGGGTCGCCGTGCCATCCTGTCAAGAATGGTGTCCGGATATCTGAATCTGGAATGCTGGAACGGGGCCGAGGGAGACCGCGATTACGAAAGAGGTGAGCGTCCATGCTTTGGCAAAACGTCGTGAACGCATTGATTGGTATTTGGTTCATCATCGCACCGTTCAGCCTCGGGTTCGTGGCCAATGCGAGCGAGATGTGGACCAGTATCGTTGGGGGTGCAATCCTGCTCGTTTTGGCTGGTGCTGCAGCACTCAACGAAGCCGCACGTCGACAAACATGGATCCAATACGTGAACGGGCTCGTTGGCATCTGGTTCATCGTGGCTCCGTGGTTCGTGTCGTTTGCGAACCGAGCCGCGGACATGTACTCATCCTTGATTGGTGGGATCATCGTCCTGGTGCTCAGTGCGTGGCTCGCCTTCAAAGGCCTGCCGCGAACTGAGCCCAGCCATTAGACCGCGGTTTCCCTGGCCCGCGTTCCACCGCGCCCCCGGCTGAAAACGGGGGCGCGCGTCTTTGTGCTCAGACCTTCCATCCCTCCGTGGCGACTGAAGGTGCGGCAGCCCGTCCACCGCTCCCCGTGTACGTCTATCATCTGGAGAGTGTGATCGCCCAGAGGCACAATCCGTTCGTTGACCTGCATGCGCCCCCCGGGCGCGGGGGGGCGTTCGTGCTCAAGACGTTTGTCGCTGACCTTCAGGGACCCCCGCCGCCGACGTGCCTCGTGTTTGTGGGGTGGAACGACGAACATGATGGGCACGATGGTGGTCGGGAGCTGGCCGACCGGAGCCTGACCGCGCTCCTCGACGTGCTTAGCAGTTCACCGTGGTTCAACACGAGTGATCCGGCTGGGCGATTTCCGGCGCTCTTCGTGTGTTGGGATAGGACGACGTTAGGGAGAAAAACCACGTCTTCGCGGCATGGTGGGGGCCGAGGTATTAGGCGCGGGATTTCATCCGCACAATACACGCACTACAGTTTCTGTCGCACTATGACGGACAATTGGGGGCTCCCTGCGCCTGGGGAGGGCATGTCCACTGTACCAATTCGGGAGCCTTTCACTTCGGGCAGCTGAGGAGCGGTAGCTTCCACACGAAATGTCACGGCCCGTTCGTGGCCTCGATTCTCTGCGGCGGCGGCGCAACGCGTGCTAGACTTCGGTGCGGATTCTGCCCCAATCTGATCACCCGTTCTGGAAAATCCCGATCACCGATTCTGGTCTGAAAGTGATCACGCGTTCTGGTAATTCCTGATCAGTCGTTCTGGAAAGTCCCGATCACCCATTCTGATAAATCCCGATCACCCGGGGCCGCCGGGGCGCCGGACGGGGAGCTGACCACCGTCCAGGAGTCGTGCGCGCGTCCTCCCAACTTCCGCCGCCAAACGGCGCGAGAGGAGAACGGGCGTGGCCAACCGGAGGCTTGCGATGCGGCAGATCAAGAGCATTCTTCAGCTTCACTGGTCGCAGGGACTGAGCATGCGTTCCATCGCCCGCAGTCTGGGAGTGGCGTAAGGCAGTGTGCAAGAGGGTGCTGCCGGCCTCGGACCAACGACGGTCAACCATCACCGCCGCCTGCTCCACAAAGCGCTCCGCGATGCCGTGTGGCAGGACCTTATCGTCCAGAATCCTGCCGCCGCGGCTCAGGCGCCGAAGCGGGCGCGTGTGACGCTGGACGTGTGGACCGAATCACAGGTAAACCTGTTCCTGAGCGAGGCTCACACGTCGAGCGCCTACTACCCGATCTATCTGTTCATCGCCGGGACCGGCGCTCGCGTCGGCGAGACGCTCGGCCTTGCGTGGGAGGATCTCGACCTTCGGGAAGCGACCGCGTACATCGACCAGGCGCTTCAGCGCCCCAGGGGCGGCGGCTATGTCCTGCGGGACCCCAAGAGCCTCCGCTCTCGGCGCGCCATCGCACTCCCGCCTGAGATTGTCGAGGTACTGCGTGACCAGCGCAGCCACCAGGACGAGGAGCGCCGCCGTCGTCCCCCGTGTGAGCATGGGCCGTCCTGTACCGACCAAGCCTGCCAAGGGCGGCACGAGACGGGGCTTGTCTTCACGCAGCCCGACGGCAAGCCGCTCCACGCGAGCAACATTCGCCAGCGCGACCTGAAGCGTCTCTGCAAGAGGCTGGGGCTTTCCTCTCGTCGGGCGCTCCACAACTTGCGCCATGCGCACGCCACGCACCTGCTCCAGCGTGGCGTCAACGTTCGCGTGGTCCCAGAGCGCCTCGGCCACTCGACGCCGGCGTTCACGCTTTCGACCTATGCCCACGTGCTGCAGGGCATGCAAGCGGTGGCCGCCCAGGCGGTGTCGGCGATGCTCAGCGGGTTGGCTCCCGATCGGCGGACCCCGGTCTCTGGTACGCAGGAAGGGGACGGCCGTTGAACAACTCTACGTTCACCGCCCAAGAATCTGCTACCGGCCTGCTACCGATTCCGACGGTGGGTCGCGTGCGCAAAGCCTTGCAAAATAATGGCTGGAGGGCCGATCGACCGAGCTTTTAACCCGGGCGTCGGGGGTTCGAGTCCCTCGCGGCCCGCCACAGTAAGGGGGGTCCAACCCGGAGACATAGGTGACACTTCGTACCTAAGACATGGGTAACACTTTCGGCCGAACGGATTTTCGAAATACGCGCAAGGTGATGCTGGAGGAGTTGAAGGCCAACGAAACAGAGGCGTGTCCGTTCACGCCATCCCGACGCTTCGTGATCAGTGGGGCGAGCTACGGACGGACCTGCCGCCGCATTGGGTGAAGCCAAGGCTCGCGGTCGAGGTGGACTAGTCCGGTCTAGTTCTGCGCTCGGGCGGGCATGACCCGATCAGGATGTTCAATATCAGTCCGGCGACCCTAATTCTCGGAGCTCTGTTCAGCCTCGTCGGAATGGGCGCGCTCATTTATGGCCGGAGGACAGGGCGGATCGGCACCACCGTTGGTGGAGGCATCCTTACGGTGTTTCCGTACTTCGTCAGCAATCCCATCCTGATTGCGCTAATTGGCACGGCCGTTGTCGTCGGCATGTACCTCTTTCCCGATTAGCCGCCCGCAATCTTCACTGGCACGGTCACGGAGATCCGCCGCCTGCGGGGTCAAGCCCAAGCCATCAGTCGCGAGGCCAGCGGTGGGGCCGCACAGAGTAGCGAATAGAGGCACCAGACTTCGTCTTGTCGGGTCGCCGGTAACGAAGGGGGACGCGGTGAGTAGCCCGGAACCGAACCAAGCGGGGAAAAGGCGGATGCGTACCCAAGGGTTGGAGTTCCTGTATGCAGGCGTGGTGTTTGCGGCGCTTGGCCTTGTGGCACTTCACTTTTTCATCGGTCTCATCGGCTACCTTGGGCTAGTTGCCATTGTCATCGGGGCTTGCGGCATCGTCGCCGGCTTGTGGCAGATTCTTACTGGTAGCGCCGCGAAGGGGATAGGTGGGTGAATGTGAATCATGTGGGTCACCGCAGCTGGCCGGGTACGCTCGCCCGCTCGATCGTTAGGGGCAATCGGCGATTTCGGTCGCCTGCCAAGAGGGGTGGCATACCTCGATGGCGCGCGCTCAGGGCCCGCTGCAACGCTTAAGTACGTCGACCGTCTGCGCATAGCCAAGATGGGTCTTGGGATCTTCCCACGCGAACACTCCTGCAACCTGACCGCTGTTATTGAGAACCGGTGCGCCGCTAGCTCCCGAGTTTGGCGCGTCACCCGAAAACCGGATTCCAAATAGCCTGGTGCCGTCGAACGCCGTGCCGAGGCTGTTCACGACGCCGGGCACCTGTACCTGGCTTCCCAACGAAGTTCCACTGTTTACCATCATGACAGGTTGTCCCACATCAATCGATCCCTGCGCCATGGATAGAGTCTGAAATGCCGGGAGCGGGCCTGTGTGCGCTGTATACGTGCCTGTTGTGCCGCTCAAGCGCTGGAATGGGAAGTCCGAGGGACGAAGCTTGATCTCCGCGATGTCGGCACGAGGTGTAACTGTTCCTTGCGTGTCGACCACCCGGGTGCTGCATACGAGATCGGCTGCGTAAAACTCATTGCCGATGATAGTCAGGAGCCGATCGCCGGCGCTTACGGCGCGATTGACAGTTGTGCTGCTCGTGACGGCTACGCCATTCGCTTCGAGGAACCAGCCCGTGCCCGATGACGTGCTCCGGTTATTCCCGTCGATGGTGACGACCTCCAGAATTGCAGGATTAGCCGCAGTCGACTCTCCGAACGCCGACCTGTTGATTACCCCGGCGAGAAGTCCTATGAGCGTCGCAACCACTAGCATTAGCACATTAATTCCTCGCGCTTTCACCGCGGACATTGCCCCCTGCCGCGCGGATGTGTCAGGCAATCGGGCGGACGTCGTATTTGGCTCATTAGGTTGCACACAGCGCCATCCGCCGGTCGCCCTCGCCGAGGTGCTCTTTGGCTCTCCGCGGAAACTCAACCTGCTATGCTACTTTGGGTAGTCGACTTCTCCTCGAGGCCGCGGTAGTGTCTATAGCAACGGGAGTCTGCGACCTGGCGACCCGCCGGGGGGCGATTCCGGGCGACGGCCCTCGTCAAGGTGCCGAAGGGGTCAGGGAGCGTTGCTCGAGGCAGTCTCCGCACTTCCTGGCGTGAACCGCGGGGGTGGCCGCCGAGGTGATCGGGATGAGGGCACAAAGGTTTTGGCAGCACCCGGCCTGGATGGTCGAGTGAGGACACACGACGCCGGCGACCGGCACGGCAGCGAGATGTCCGGCGCACAACGACTTGACCTGGCGCTGGCTCTGGCATTGTTGGTCATGCGAAACGGCGGCTCCACGGCAGCGGCGGAACGCACCTTTCGCAATGCGCTGGGGCGGCGCGGCGCCACAGATACGTCGACAATTTGGCGGTCAGATTTCGCCATTGCGGCCGGTCCGGCTGTGGCCGTGCAGCCTGCCGGTGTACTTGGGGTGCAGCTGGCTCGAGCTGCCGAGGCCGTCGAACTCGGCGAACGGCTGGTGAACGCCGACATGGACGGCGCCCACGTTGCCGGGGCCATCGAGCGAATCAAGACCCGCGTCTCGCCCTATAATCTCGGAGTATCCGCGTTGTTCGCGGCGTGTGCCGGGGCCTTCTTTTCCCGCATCGCCGGGGGCGATTGGGGGGCGTTCGGCGTCACCTCCCTCGCCGCGGGCGCCGGGCAGTTCGTTCGGATCCTGCTGGAGGCGCGGAGCGTGCCGCGGACACCGTTGACGGCGGTGTGCGCGCTGATTTCGGCCTTGATCGGCACCGCGGGATTGCGGCTGGGGCTCAGTCACGCGGTGTCGGCGACGTTGCTCGGTTCGGTCGTCTACATGATCCCGGGGCTCGCGCTGATCAACGGCTTCATCGATGCGGTATCGGACGGATATCTCCTGGTGGGGATTCAGCGGCTGCTGGATGCCGTCTCCGTATTCCTGATCATGGCGGTCGCCGTGGCGATCGCGGATGCCGTCTTATAAGGGCCGAACGCCGTCGGATGATGAATCTCCCGGCGAATCTCGCGGACGGCCTATGGGCCGGGCTCTTCTCGCTCGCCATGGCCGCGGTCTTTTCGGCACCGTATTACGCGCTGATTCCCAGCTTCTGCTGCGGTTTTCTCGACCGCGTGGCGCGCGATGTGCTGATGGGATGGGGTGTGGCTCAGGCCCCGGCCGTCGCGGCCGCCGCCGCCCTGACCGTGATCCTTGCGGTCGTCCTCGTGCGCCGGTCCACTGTCCCGCCCGTGGTCATGGTGAGCGGTCTCCTCCCGCTTGGCGCCGCCGGATCGTTCTTCGCCGCGATCGGAGACTTTCTTCGAGTTGGGTCCGTGACGGGCGGCGCGGCTGTCACCGTTCCGCTCGACCTTGTGCTGAAGCTCAGTATGGTCTTCACGACGACCCTGGCGATCGCCGCGGGCGCCTGGGTTGGATTTCAGTTGTCGCGGGTTGTCGGCAGGCGGGAAGCACCGTGGTAGGCGAAGCGCGCCGGAGATCAACCGGCATGAGGACGAGCAGGAGAAGACTGAGCGGTGGGGCCGCGGGCGCCGTGGCAATGGAGAGCGCACAAATGACGGTGGGCAGCAACAGCTTCAGTTTCCCGTAGCGGACGAGTTCGGCGTCCACGTTCGACGCGACCAGGCCCGCGCGCCCGACCGCATAATACCACTGCGCGGAGAGCACGAGCAGCGTTGCCAATGCGGTCAGCCCGTAGGCCATCAGCGCCGTCGGGCGATGAGGATACGCGCCGACGAGGCGGGTGGCGAACGGCAGAAACGCGATGAGCATGAGGAAGCAGGCCGGATAATCTCAGTCGAGATTGAGGGCCTGGGCGCGGAGGATGGCCTGAGTACGGTTTTGCACCCCGAACTTCCCCAAGATGTGGTGCATGTGCCGTTTGACGGTGCCGATTGTGATGGTGAGCGAGCGGGCGAGCGATTTCCTGGTTTGAGGCGCCCGAGATGGCCAGCCGGAGGACCTCGCGCTCCCGCTCCGTGAGCGGCTCGACGAGGGCGGACGCGGCCGGGGAACGCGGAGCGATAGACGGCGGGGCGCTCTCGGAGACCGCACGCGACGCAATGGGCCCGCCCCGACCGCCCTCAATCACGGCCAGCAAGCGGGCGGTGTATTCGGGCGCGATGCCATGGAGCCGGGCGCGGCGGAGCAGCGAGGCCATGGGGGCGCCCTCGTCCGCGAAGACGCGCACGTACCCCTCCGGTTCCCCGAGGGTCAGGGCTCGGTCCAGCGCGGCAAACGCCCGAGCCCGATCGCCGAGGGCGTACCAAGCCAAGCTCAGGAGCGTCAAGATTTCGATCGCACCACCGATGCGCCCGCATCGTTCCGCGTCGGCCAAGAGACGGTTGAGCAACGGCGCGGCCGCGGGATCTTTCACGGCGATCAGGACGCGTGCGAGCACCTTGTACTCCGTTTCGTGCGCATAGCTCACGGCGTCATCGGAACTAAGCCCGGCACCGGCCGCCCACCGCGCAGCGGCGGTCTGGTTGCCCTGCATCAGCCACAACCGGGCGCGCGCGGCGGCAGCCACGTCCAGCATTTGGGGGCCAACGTCGAATCGGCGCGCGAGCCTGGCATACGCGTCCAGCACGCCCATAGCCCCCGGGCCATCTCCCTGCGCTTGCCGGAGCCGCGCCAATGAGAAATACCCCTCCATCGCCACCCACGCGTCGACGCCGTTGCGCTCGGAGATCGCGTCGATGCCCTGTTGGAGCGATGTCTCCGCCCCGCGCGGATCGTTCCACTCTCGCAGGAGCTCTCCCCGGCTGAAATGGAAAATCGGGGCACCCATCAGCACGTGCCTACCGATCACGCGTTCCGCGCGGTCAAAGGTGACTTCGGCCCGCCGGAGCTTCCCCTGGCACATGTACAGGCGGGCGAGGAGACTGAGGCCCACGCGTTCCAGCGCCGGGAGGTTGAGGCGCCCCGCTTCTTCGGTAGCCGCGACGAGCGTGCGCTCGCTGGCAGGCGCGACGTCCCCGCTCACCCGAAAGGCATAAGCCATGCCGAGTTGCGCGAATGCCCGTGCCACCTCGTCTTGCGGCTGAAGCAACGCCTGGGCTTCGGCAGCGAGCGCGACAGTCTGATCAAGATGGCCATTCCCAATCGCCTGAATGGCCCGAAGCAACGCGATCCGTCCGCGTGCCGCCCTTGCGTCCAGGGAGGTCGGGTCGGACGGCAGGTGCCGTTCGACGTTCTGCATCTCGGCTTTGGCTAGGTCCGGCTGATTGGACAGCATCAAGGCGTACGCGTAGGGAATGCCGAGCCGGGGATCGGATTCCACCAGCGGCACCGGAAGGCGACGGTACCAGTCAAGGACGATTTGGACCTCTCCTTGAGCGATCGATCGAAGCGAGCTCGATTGGACCATTTGTGCCGCGCGATCGAAGTCCTGCGCTGTCAACGAATGTTGAATGGCTTCGCCCGAGACCGCGTGCTGCTCGTACCAACGGCTGGCGCGATTGTGGAGGTCGGCGAACAAGACCGGGTCTGTCTGCCGGAGGCGGGCCCGCAGCAGGTCCGCGAAGAGGCGATGGTACCGGTACCAACGGCGTTCGTCATCGAGCGGAACGAGGAAGAGATTGCGGCGTTCGACTTCGTCAAGCTTCGCCCTGGTATCGTCCAGATTCTCTTCCCCGAGCACCGCCCCGCACAACTCGACATTCAACCGGTCGAGAATCGAAGTGCGGAGCAGGAACGTAACGATGGGAGGCGATTGCCGGGCGAGAACCTCGTCGGTGAGATACTCAAGCAGGTACCGATGACTCCCCGCGAGGCCGGCTATGAACGCAGAGATTTCATCCGCCTGCTTCGGCATCGACAGCGCGGCCAACTGCAGACCGCCCACCCAACCCTCCGTCCGGGTCACGAGCGCCGAAAGGTCCTGGGGTGACAGCCGACGCCTCATCACCTCCTCAAGAAATGCGGTCGCCTCCTTCAGGGTGAACCGAAGATCAGCGGCACGCACTTCGCAGACCGCGTCGGCGACACGCAGGCGTGGCAGGGGTAGGGGCGGATCTTCTCGCGTCATGATGACGATGTGAAGCAGCGCCGGCGGGTTGTCGAGCAAGAAGGCGACCGCGTCGTGGATCACGCGATCGCGGATTACGTGAAAGTCTTCGAACACGAGCGTCATATCCCGGCCGGCAGCGACGAGATCGTTCACCAAGAGCGTCAGCATCGCCCGGATAGATGGGTGGGGTGGCGTATTGAGGACTTCGAGGAGGGTGGCGCCAATCCGTGGGTCCGCCGCGCGTAGCGCGGCGATCAAGAACCGGAGGAATTGGGTTGGATCGTTGTCGCCCTCGTCCAACGACAGCCATGCTACCGCGGCTGGAGGACCGTCAGGTGTCCTCCGCGAGGCCAGCCAGTCGACGAGGAGAGTGGTCTTGCCAAAACCAGCCGGAGCGCAGAGCAGCGTGAGCGGGCGAGCACGCTCTGCTTCGAGCTTGGCCAGCAATCGCTCCCTGTGGACGAGGTGGGAGCGAACCCGTGGAGTACGGATCTTTGTCACCAGCACATCGCGCCGAGCGCCTGCCGCGTTGGTTCCGCTGACATGGGTCGATCTTCGTCGGCTCGTGCCGTCTCCACGAGCCGAACGAGCCTGGGGATCAACCGGTTGTGAACCTGCAACTCCCACGTGACTTACACGTTCAGTCAAAGCGTGTCCCCCGCCCGCTTGATGACCGCCACGCCTCTTAATTTGCAGGCCACATGATATTTCAAAACTGTCTTTGCGTTGTTCGCCCCACATTTTAGCAAAACTTGATCACATTTTTGACTAGAGTTGGAGGGTGCTCGACCCCGGGGAAGGAATCAGGGCCGGCCGATGCCGTGATCTGCCCCCGCGACACAACCGCATGGGCTCCGCGGGCTCCGTGGCTCGGGGGAGGAGCATGCCAGCCGAGGCCGGGCGCTGGGGACTCGGAAGAATCAACCCCCCGTGTCACTCCGGTAGATCGCCTGCGCCGCTGCGGCGCGGTACCCTTGCGACCCCGTCTCCGCGACGCATTCCGGCAATTCGTCGAGAACGCGCGACCGCGAACCGTTGTCCTGGACTGCAGCGCGGTGCCCGACATCAAGTTCAACCCGCTATGTCACTTTGGATGGTCGATCTCTCGTTCAGGTCACGGTAGCATCGGTGGCAACCGCGGTTCGAACGTCGCGGCAGACCGATCACACGGTTCCAGAATGGGTACGGCAGGGGACCGCCGGCACGAATGCAGACCCGGCTTGTCCGGCACCGGCCGGTGCCCATCGCCACGGCTCGGAGGAGCTAGCGTGAGCGACCGCAGCGATGCGAAGCCGACTCGCTACGTGATCCGCGTCCGTGGCGTGCTCGCCCCAGACTGGTCCACGTGGTTTGCCGGATTTGCGATTGAGCCCGTTAACGGGGACACCATCCTCTCGGGCGAGGTGATCGATGAATCCGCCTTCTACGGCCTCATCAGCCGGGCGCGCGATCTCGGGCTGACGATCGTGTCGGTGGAGCGGCAGGAGCGCCCGAGCGAAGGTAACTCCGCGGCGCGTTGATACCCATGTCTCGTACAAAAGCCAATCAGGTCATGGCTCAGGAGGACAGGGCGATGAAATGTGTGGCAGTGATTCGGCGATCGATTGCGGGTGCGCTTGCATTGGGGATGGTCCTCGGAGGGCTGTCCTTCCACCCGGCTGCGGCACGGGCACAGGCGGGACCGAAGCCCACGGTAGTCCATCGGCAACTCGTGACGATCACCGCGACGGTCGTTGCCGTCGATCTTCGCCAGCGGCTGGTCACGCTGCGGGGGCCGGCCGGTACTGTCGCCGTCTGGGTCGACCCGAGCGTCTCCCTGAGCGCGGTCAGGGTGGGCAACCGTGTGGCAGCGCGATACTACCGGTCCCTGGTGATCAAGGCTCGAAAGGCGGCCCCGGGGGAGAAGCCGTCCGCCCGCGCAATGGGCGCCACCATAGTGAGCGATGAACCGGGGCAGGCGCCGGCTGCGATGGCCGCGCACCAAATCCAGGTCACCGCGCGGGTGTTGGCGCTCGATAAACCCGATGGGCTCATCACCCTCAAGGGCGCGCAGGGCAACGTTCGGAGGTTCCAGGTCGATCCGGCTCTTCTCACCAACCTCACGGTGGGCGACTTGATCGTCTTGACGTACTCGGAGGCGAGAGCGGTCTCCATCGTCAAGGCGTAGCGTCGACAGGGCCGGCGTGTCGCGGGTTTGGGATCGATCCGCGGCGTTGATCAGATCGCATTCGGGGAGATGGGCGGGATGAGCGGGAGCACACACTCGCCAGCGGGGGTCCAGGAGGCTCTCGGATCCCCGCAAGGTCGCGAGCCCCATCCGGGCATGGTGTGGACCCCGGGCGGGACGCTTCACATGGTGTCCGAGGACTTCTATCCCGAGCAAGCGCCCGTCCACCCGGTCACCGTCGACGGATTCTGGTCAGCATCGATACTTAACTAGTGGCGGAAGGGAGGACCCTGAATGGCATCCCAACGTGAACTGCATCCCCGCCAGATCCTGCCGATTCCCGATCGGCCCCGCACGGGCTTGATCACGTACGACGCAAAAGATCCCGATGCCAAGTACCCGCCGATCGAGCAATTGCGCCCGCCGAAGGGGGCCCCGAACGTCCTCATCGTGCTGCTCGACGACGTGGGCTTTGGCGCGTCGAGTGCGTTTGGCGGACCGTGCAACACGCCGACGGCGGAGCGCCTCGCGGCCGGGGGGTTGAGGTACAATCGTTTTCACACCACGGCCCTATGCTCGCCGACGCGGCAGGCGCTACTGACTGGGCGCAACCACCACTCGGTGGGCATGGGTGGTATCACCGAAATTGCGACCAGCGCGCCCGGGTATTGCTCGGTTCTGCCCAATACCGCCTCGCCGATCGCCAGGACGCTCAGGCTCAACGGCTACGCGACGGGCCAGTTCGGCAAATGCCACGAGGTGCCGGTGTGGCAGACGAGCCCGGCGGGCCCGTTCGATGCCTGGCCCACGGGCGGCGGGGGCTTTGAGTACTTCTACGGATTCATCGGCGGCGAAGCCAACCAGTGGTACCCCACGCTCTACGAAGGCACGACGCCGGTGGAGGTTAAGCTGACGCCTGAAGAAGGCTATCACTTCATGGAGGATATGACCGACAAGGCCATCAAGTGGATCGGGCAGCAAAAGGCGCTGATGCCTGACAAGCCGTTCTTCGTCTATTTCGCGCCCGGAGCGACCCACGCCCCGCATCACGTGCCGAAGGAGTGGGCCGACAAATACAAGGGCAAGTTCAACGACGGGTGGGACAAGCTGCGCGAGCGGACGTTCAAGCGGCAAAAAGAACTGCGCGTGATCCCGCAGGACGCTCAGCTGACCCGCCGCCCCACGGAGATCCCGGCGTGGGATGCGATGCCCGAGGCGCTCAAACCCGTGCTGCGCCGCCAGATGGAGGTCTACGCGGGCTTCCTGGAATACACCGACCACCACATCGGCCGAGTGATAGATGGGCTGCAGAAGCTCGGCGTCCTGGACGACACGCTCGTGTATTACATTATCGGCGACAACGGCGCGTCGGCCGAGGGCACGGTGAACGGCACGTACAATGAGATGCTCACCCTCAACGGCATGACGGGCATCGAGACGCCCGAATTCCTCACGGCCCGGCTCGACAAGCTCGGCGGGCCCGATTCCTACAATCACTACGCTGTGGGCTGGGCGCACGCCATGGACACGCCGTATCAATGGACGAAGCAGGTGGCGTCCCACTGGGGCGGTACGCGCAATGGCATGATCGTCCACTGGCCGCGGGGGATCAAGGGCAAAGGCGAGATCCGCACCCAGTTTCACCACGTGATTGACGTCGCGCCGACGATCCTCGAGGCGGCGGGGCTCCCGGAGCCCCTGTTCGTGAACGGCGTCCAGCAACAACCGATTGAGGGAGTCAGCATGCTGTACTCGTTCAACGACGCCAAGGCCGCGGAGCGGCGCGAGACGCAGTATTTCGAGATGTTCTGCAACCGCGGCATTTACCATCGGGGCTGGACGGCGGTCACCCGGCACAGCACCCCATGGGTGATGACCGGGAAGTATCCGGCGTTCGACGATGACGTCTGGGAACTCTACGACACCACCAAGGACTGGACCCAGGCACACGACCTGTCCAAGGAGATGCCGGAGAAGCTGCGCGAGCTGCAGCGCCTGTGGCTGATCGAGGCGGTGAAGTACAATGTGCTGCCGCTCGACGACCGGCGTGTCGAGCGCTTAAACTCCGACTTCGCCGGCCGGCCGGTGCTGGTCAAAGGGAGGACCCAGATCCTCTTCCCCGGCATGGGTCGCCTGTCGGAGAACTCGGTCGTGAATATCAAGAACAAGTCCCACGCGGTGACCGCCGAGATCGAGGTGCCGGCCTCTGGCGTAGAGGGCGTGATCGTCTGCCAGGGCGGCAACGCTGGCGGTTGGAGCCTTTACGCGAAGGGGGGTAAGCTCAAGTACTGCTACAACTTTTTCGGCATACAACGCTTCTACGCTGAGGCGGCCAACGCGCTGCCGGCCGGCCCGCATCAGGTGCGCATGGAGTTCGCCTACGCCGGCGGCGGTTTGGCCAAGGGCGGTAAGGTGTCGCTCTTTGTCGACGGCAAGAAAGTAGGCGAGGGCGCGGTCGGAGCCACGCAGCCGATGGCGTTTTCTGCCGACGATGGCTGCGACGTCGGTGAGGACAGCGGGGCGCCGGTCTCTCCGGACTACGAGTCTCGCGGCAACGCATTTACAGGCCGCATCAGGGGCGTGCAGATTGCCATCGCTGAGGCCGCCGAAAGCGTGGACCACCTGGTCGTGCCGGAGGATGCGCTACGCATCGCGATGGCGCGGCAGTAGCCGGCGACGCGACGACAGGTATCGTGAACCCGTCCGGCTTGGGGTGGCCGGTTCCGACCTACGGTCTCTATTTTCTCGGGGTTGTGCTGTCTTGCGCCGTGGGAAGGTGAGCAGGCCGCGGTTGTGAACTAATCAACCGAGGTCGGGTTGCAAGGCGTTTGACCGCGCCGGCCGGTGGAGGGCGTGCCCGGTGAATTCGGAGCATCGGTTACCGCGCAGAAGAATCCGGAGGCGTGTTGTAGGCGCCGGCGTCAGCATGGTCATCGCGCCTTGGGTGTTCTCGCGGCCAGTCGACGCGGCCCCGGCGCTTCCATCGCCGGCCGAGCAGAAGGCCGTGGGCGCCAAGGCCACCGAGGACCTTCTCAAGAAGTATCAACCGGTCAAGGACGGCCGCCTGCGGTTCTTCGAGGGCCTCGCGAAACGCCTGGTCGCGCATCTTTCTGAGACGGACCGGACCACCTGGGACTACCAGTACTACGTTCTCGACAGCAAGGAAGTCAACGCGTTCGCGGTGCCCGGGGGCCCCATCTTCATGTTGACCGGGCTTCTTGCGATCATGAAGACAGAAGACGCCGTCGCGGCCGTGACCGGCCACGAGCTCGCCCACGTCTACCGGCAGCACTGGGCGAAGGCGTACGTCAAGCAGGTGCAGCGGCGCCGCGCCGTTGCGATCGGAACCCTGCTCGCGGGGAACAAGGCGGCTGCGCTTGGATGGGGTGCCGTCACCGCGGGGGTGCTGCGCCAGAAGCACTCTCGGGACGACGAAGACGAGGCGGATGCATCGGGTCTCAAGGACATGGTGACTGCCGGGTACAACCCGGAGGGCATGCTGCAACTCTTCCAGACGCTCATGGAGAAGGGTGGAAACGGCGGTGGACCGTTGGGGGGACCGTTCCTCGCGGAGCATCCACTCACGTCGGACCGCATCGCACGCGCGAAGGAACGGATCGCACAGATGGGACCACGCACCTATCCGCCGCTCAAACCGTTCAATTACGATGCTCTACGCTAGGTAGCACACCCATCGTCAACGGACCTCCCGCGGCGCTCACGAACTCGCTGATGTGCCCGTACCCGTCATCCGTCGAAGGGCCGAGCGCGAGGAACGAAGGGTACCGCACCGCCACGGCCGCCGCCACCAGCGCAAGCCCAAGCGAAAGCAGGAACACGTGCAGGCGCAGCCGGACGATGACCCGTGCTCCGGCGGGGGAGAAAGTGCAGTGGCGGGCATCGAAGCAAGCCGCTGATGCGGCCTTCCCAGTGATTGGACCCGTTATCATGCCGGCCTTGCCGGCGGCCAAGGCAACACACAACATAAGGGGAGTGCTTCAAGCGGGAGGGGCGGGATCCGGCCGAATTAGCGCCACGGCGCCGCGGCTGAGGGCGAAGGCGCTCGCAATCACTGCGGCACCGCTCAACCCGAGCGCCAGCGGCGTGCCCGTGATGGTGGCGACGGCACCGATGCATACAGCACCCAGCGCGTTGAGGCCAAAGGTGGCCGAGTAGAAGCCCAGCACGCGCCCCCGCATCTCATCCGCAACCCCGAGTTGAAACGATGCGGCGATCGTCGCATCGTACGCGCTTCCCATGAGCCCCACGGTGGTGATGAGACCGAGCGAGAGCCCGAACCACGGAGACGACGAAAACGCGATGATGCAGGCGCCGAACCCGAACGCTGCTCCCATGAGCACCGAACCGAGATGCTTCTGTTCCACGCGGGAGGCGATCAGCAGCGTCGCCGCCAGCTGCCCTACGCCGTTCATAGCGGCCAGATCTCCGAGCCCGGCGCCGCCCACGTGCAGGACGTCCCGCGCCATGAACGGGAGCAACGAGAACGTGGAGAAGCCGAAGCCTTCGATCGTCAGGCTGAGGAGCAGCAGCCGGCGGATCCGGGCGGTGCGAAACGCGTAGCGGACGCCCTCGGTCACCGCGCGGCCAAATGCCTCCGACGCGTGCCGCCGCGCAGGCGGGCTTCGCAGCGCGGCAAGGCATGCCACACCGCCGGCATTCACGATCGCGATCAGCAGGTAGTTCCGACCGACGCCCAGCCGGTCGATGATGACGCCGCCGGCGAGCGCGCCGGCGATGCGGACGATGCTGCTGGCCATGAACAGAAACGCGCTGGCGTTGAGGAGGCGCGCTTCGCCGACCACGTCGTAGACGAGGCCGTTGGTGGCCGGGCTGTTCGTCGAAATCATCGCGCCCACCAACACCATGTAGACCAGGACGTGCCACAGCGCGATTTTCGCGGACAGGATGAGATAGGCGAGCACAAGCGCACCGAGTCCCGCGATCGTCTGCGCGACGATGAGGATGGCGCGGCGGTCCAGCCGGTCGGCTGCAAAGCCCGCGGGCACGCTGAGCAGCGCCTGGGCCGTTCCGCGCATGCCGACGGCGACGCCTAGCCAGAACGGCGAATTGGTCAGCTGGAGGACAAGCCAGCCGACACTCAGATTTTCGATCGTGTATGCTGCTGCCGTCGAGAGAGATTTCAGCCAAAGCCAGCGGTAGCCGGGAGCCTCAAAGGCGGCCGTGAAACGCCGCCGGCCCGCGGACAGTGCTACCGCCCTGCGACGGCCGGCACGTCGTGGCCCGCCGTCCAGTTTGAGGTAACCCGCGGCCCCTGGCAGTCTACCTTGAGTGCTGCGTTGAACGAGAGCTGAAAAGGCTGGCTTGCGGTTTCACCCATTGGGAATCGGCCTTCCGCCCCCCAGTTCGCTGCGCGCATCGTCGTAGTCGGGGCGGTGTACGCTTTGATCGCGCCCGTCCCTTGTCGGAACGAGACTTTCCGCGATTCACTCCCCGACGTTCACGATCGTGCACTAAGTTCCGGCTCTGGGCAAGAGACTTGATCTATGCGAATCTGCACAGCGGGGGGGGAGATCCCCCACCGGCTGTGCATTTCTCGCACGCGCAGACGGAACGCACCTGTTGATGTCTACCGTCCGTTGCCGTCTCCCTGCGCATTTCCTTGCTGCCAGGCCGGGACGATCGTCGCGCCCCCGCCCGTCGCACTCATCCCGACGCCGGCGGTGTCATCGGCCAGCGAAGCGAGTGGGGCCACCCCCACAACCGCTCCCAGTGCGAGGACCACGAACCCTCGCTTGATCACCTTTCCGAGTGCCGAACCCGAAACTCGATTCATGTCCACGTACCTCCTTGTGCGTTGGATCAGATTAGCGCGCGCGTCTGTCCTTGGTTGCACACCCTGCATTACTCCATGCCTGTGGATTTGGATTCGCCCGTGGCGAACCTTAATCAACTCGTTACGCGGCCTTGCCCGACCCATCGAAGGAGCGGGAGGGGTGTCATGCGGCTTGAAACGGCGCGCTTGATCATCCGGAGCTTCGAGCCGCGCGACGCAGAACCGTGGATTCGAATGGTGACCGACCCGGATGTGCGCCGTTTCCTGCCGCCGGGACCGGTCCCGACGATGGAAACTTTTCAGAGCGCGCTCGAGCGGCGGCACGCGATGGAACACAGCCGTCGCAGAGGTAGGCTACCGCGACATCGACAATCCGCGTCCGCTTGCTGAACCGCGCGCTTGTGGATGCTTCGGCGGGATCCCTGTGTCCGTGGTGCGCGTGGGCGGCGAGCGCGTCGCGGCCGCGACCAGCGCGTGCCTAAGGACACGGCCCGGCCTCGCCGCTGCTCTGGCCGTATGCACCCCGCGCAGTCGCGGTGCCGCTGTACGCTGGGGCCATCCCGCATGCCAGCATGATCGGTAACGTCAGACCGAGCATGACGACCAGCACCCACAACGCGGAGGCCGACGCCAGCACTTCGGCTCTGCGGCGCTCCGATTGCGCCGCCATGAGCTCAGTGTGGGGAACCCACCACGGGTTGTAGCGCACCTCGAGCAGGTAGAACACGATCCCCACGGCCCCTCCGTACGCGAGATGTCCGACGAGACTCGGGATCAGCGCGCCGGCGACTTGTGGCGTCCACCGCGGGGCGCCCCCGAGCAAAACGGGCAGCAGGGTCAGCGGACCGAGAATCCACCAGAAGAATCCGTACGAGACGCCCCAGCCGAGCGCGGATCCAGTTCCGACGCTGCGGCCCAAGAACAGTAGACCGTAGCTCGCGCCGATGATGTTGGCGATGACAAGATGCACGAGAAATCCGCTCCAGGGGGAGGCAGCCCCGACGATCTGAGCGACCGTGGGAAGAAACCCGACCCGAACCATGACGAGGGTGAAGACGAGACCTCCGATCAGGCCTGCAAAGGCCCCGCGCCCGATGGCGCGCAACCCGCGGGTGCCGGTGCCCTCCTCGTCGCGGGGGGTGGCGTCGTCCGCGAACAGCAGCCGGCCCGCCGCGAGCAGCCATCGGTACACCAGGGCCACAAGTCCTCCATAGAGAACGAACGCCGGTAGCGCTGGAAAACGCGCGCGTACCGCCTCGAGCGACCAGGCCAACCCCCCTCCGTTGATCTCCGGCAGCGCGGACAGGGCGGCGGCCGCCCACCAGACAAACCCGAACAATGCGCCGCGGATCAGCCCCGGGCCCGCGGCGTCGCGCGGCTGAGGATAGAGCAACGCAAACACGAGGCCGCCCAGGACTCCCGTGAGGAAGACGAACCGGTGCGCCGGCGACGAGGTCGCCAGGCTCAGGCCGGTGGTGCCGAGCCACGGCGATTGCGTGGCGATGAGGCGCTCGAGTAACCACGCTCCTGCGACGCCGGCGAGCACCCCCGCCCCTACTGTCCCGCCGGTGACACGCGGCCGCCCGTCCGAGGGCCCCGGCGTGATCGCCGCGTAGATCAGAGCGGTGATCGCGCCGTACCACAGGTGTCCGAACAGGCTCGGCAAGGCCGCCTGTGCGGCGGCAACAGTCCAGATCGCCCGCCCGGCAAGGAGCATCGGCGCGACCGTGAGCGCGCCCACGAACCACCACACCATCCCGTACGTGAGGCCCCAGAACAACAGCTCCCCGACGCCGAGGCGCTCGGACGACACGAGTGTGCCGAATCCGGCGCCGACGGCCGCCGCGACGAGCAGGTGAGCGACGAAATCCAGGCCTGCTGGACTCGCGTGGACGATTGACGCAACCGTCACGAGCGCACCGGACTGTCTCATCGCGGCGGCGAACGCGAGCCCTGCTGCCGCGCCCGCGACGGCCCCACGGAGTGCCGCTAAGGGGAGGGCGCGTTGCTTCATGTTGCGGGCGGGGGCGGGGCCGCAGGGGTCGGAACGCTGGACGCGCCCCGGCCCGGCTCAGGGGCATCAAGGCCCTGCGGCACCGAGGGCGAGGCCGTCAAGAGCGCGACGTCCCTTGGAAAGAACAGATCGATCGTCCAGTCGAGCGCGACTCGAATCTTCTTCTCGAGCCCAGGAAGCTTCCACCAATACACCGTTCGCCACATCGCCCACGCAAGGAACCCGGAAAATCTCCACCCGCGAACGTCCGCCACCGCGGTGCGATGGCCGAGCGCGACCAGCGTCGCGATCGTCCGGAAACGAAACGGCCGCGGTGCGATACCGCGCAACACCGCGACGATGTTCTCGGCGACGGCGATCCCCTCGCGAACGGCGTGCTGCGCCGTGGGGGGACACGAACTCCCTTCGTGGAACGCGTCGGGGATCTGCGCGCAGTCGCCCACCGCCCAGACATTGGGCAGCCCTTTGACCTGCAGCGTGGGCTCCACGATCACCGCGCCGCTTTGGCTGCGCTCGACGGGCAGGGACCGGAGCAGCGGGTGTGGCTGGTTGCCTGCCGCCCACACGATCGTCCGGGTTGGCACGGTCCGGCCGTCGGCCAACACGACGCTGTCGGAATGCGCCGCGGCCATCCGCGCACCGAGCAGAAACTCGATGCCCCGTGCTTCCATCTTGCGCCGCGCGTATGCCGCCAGCGCCGAGCCGAGCTCGGGCAGGATGCGTTCTCCCGAATGAACGAGCACGAACCGCAGAGCACCGGGGTCGATCCCCCGGTAGAAGCGGCGGACGCTGTGAACCAGGTCGCGTAACTCGGCAATCATCTCGGCGCCGGCGAACCCCCCGCCGACCACGACGAATGTGAGTTGGCGCCGCCGTTCGTGCGGATCGACTTCGACGTCGGCACGCTCGAGAAGGCCGATGACGTGATTGCGCAATCGGTTGGCGTCGTCGAGCGACTTCAGCGTGAACGCGTGCGCTTCGAGCCCGGGCACGCGACGCAGGTTCGGCACGGCACCGAGCGCAAGCACGAGGTGATCGTAGTGCAGGGCATCAATGCGCGCGGCGCCCGCGGCGCGCGTTCTCACGAGGCGCGCGGCTACGTTCACCGTTTCGAGCTCGGCGTGGCGAAACTCGACCCGGAGGAATGCTGCTCTCACGGGCGCGCTGATGTGCTGCGGCTCGAGCCCGCTGGCCGCAACCTCCGCCAGCATGGGCGTGAACAGGAGGTAATTACTCTGGCTCACCATCGTGATCTGAACGGATGGGTCGCGTGCGAGCAAGAACTCGAGGCGCTGCGCCACGCTCACACCGCCGAATCCCCCGCCGAGGATGACGATGCGCCGCACGGGTCGAACCACGGGTTCGCAGCGCGCGGATGCGCGCGGGTTCCCGAACGTGCCGGTCAACAGCGGAAGCACGCCGCCCAACACGCCACCGTAGAACAAAGAGGCGATGAGGGCGGGGAACGTCGCCGTAGCGTCGCGGAGCGACCAGGTGGGAATGTGGCCGTGGGCCATCGGTGCGACGGTCAGGGGGCCCACGATCCACCACAGCAGACCATACAACAAGCCGCTCGCGGCGGTGGCGGCACGACCATCCAGTTGGTCGCGAACGAGCGCGCCGAACCCCGCACCGCCGAGCATGGCGAGCACGAGTTGGAGCGCGACGCTCACGGCACCCCACCCGGCCGGGCCGACGGACATCGTCCCCGGACTGTTCACGTCAAGGGACAGCGCGGGCACGAGCCCGGCAACCAGGCCGCTTATTCCGCCGGCGACCACGGTGTGGCGGATGCTCGTGTTCACGATGACGCCGACCGCGCAAGCAACGCGCGCTCTCCCCCGACATGGATCAGCGCTCCGAGCGGCCTAAGCACTCCCTCTCGATTCCTGCGGTTCGTACGCCACGTCATAGTCCATGCCGTCGATGCGCGGCACGTACCGTTGTTCTGCGTGGCGCCGGCTCACGGCGCGGATTCCATGTGAACCTAGGAACTCCTCCGGATCGAGGATGCGGCGCAGCGCCCGCTTCACCCCGGAACATTTGTCGGCTGGGTAATGAGCTCAGCACCTCCGAGGCACCTCCAGGTTGCTTCCCCTGCCGCACTTGCGGGCGTGAGAGAAGGAAGTCTCTCCGGCCTCTCGAAGCCGCCCACCGGTCAAATCGTCACTGTGTCTCTGAAGGCGGCGGCGCGCCGTGATCTTGCTTGCGGCGACCTCATCGTCGATGCGTGCACCGGCGCCGCTCCGGGGGGTGCTCGATGGGTCGGGGGCGGAGGCTTAGACTCCCGCCAATCATAGCTCGTGGGATACAGAACGTCGTCGATCGCGTCCTCCATCTCGAGCGGAGCCACAGGCGCGAAGTTATCATTGCGACGGTCTTCGCGATTCTGTGCGCCCTGGCCACCGAGCCCGTGCGCGGCTGGTGGACGGAACACCGCCTGGATGAGGCAACGCGGCGAATCCTCGATGCCACCGCAATTCTTGTGGCCCGTGACAGGAACAATCAACCGACGGCGGTGGGAGTGGGCATCTTTATTTCGCCGGATGGAACGTTGATCACCAACCGGCACGTGGTGACGAACGGTGGGTTGGAGGCTCGGCTCACGACCGGCGCTTTCTATGAATTGAGGTCCCAGGCCGGGGCGATCCGAAGCTACAGCGACTACGACTTTACGATCTTGCAATTTCGAGGGACCGGGATCCCCTTTGTAAGATTGGGGACGTCCGGAGCGATCAAGGCTCGCCAGCAAGTCCTCGTGCTGTTCCCGCAGCCGACGTTCGTGCCGACGTTCACGTCCGGGTTCGTCAGCGAGCCCGATCGTCCGATTGGCCCGCCGCTCAATTCACTCATCCAGATCACGGCGCCGGTGACACAGACCATTCCGAACGGAGGCCTCTTCGATGAGGATGGGCGCGTCCTTGGATTCGTCTCCAGCGCGGTCGTGCCGCCCGATCTCCGTAAGGAGATTTCGACGCTGTTCGCGATTCCGATCGACCGCCTGAAGCCCGTGATCAACGGCCGAGAGAAGCAGGCACGCGCGGACAGCGCGGACTCGCTGTATTCTCAGGGCGTCCTCGCCGAGAATCTGAAGAACTATGATCAGGCCATGCGGTACTTCCGAGAGGCTATCGCAATCGACCCTCACTATCCGAACGCGTACTTCCAGCTGGGCGGCATCGCCTACGAAAGTGGAGACTACGACGGGCAGCTGGCCATGTACCAAAAGGCCGCGCAGTATGCGCCCGAGGATGCGGAGATCCTGTACTATCTGGCGACGGCGTACGAAGAGAAAGGGCTCTACGACCAAGCCATTGAGGAATACGAGCAAGTCCTGCGGGTAAAACCCGATCACAAAAATGCGCTGTATCAACTCGGAATTCTCTACATGACCCGCGGGGACAAATCGAGGGCGTCCGCATACGCTGCCAGGTTGGAGCAGTTGGAGCCGGCATCCGGCGCGGAGCTACGGATGATCCTATCGCGGATGCACTAACGGCTCGGCGCCCCAAGCACGTTGTTGCGGTCCTTGCGTATGTGCACGGCCGGGTCTGCCCGCCGATTCGGTCGTCGCGGTGTGCGCTGTGCGAAGCCCCGAGCACACGACACTGGGAGGGTACGGTGAAACGGTACATCTTGGGCAATGAGGCGATCATCGAGTACCAACGCCTCGATTTGATGTCAAAGATCCTGGATCCGTGGACCCGCCGTTACCTCACGACCCTGGGCGTCACTCGCGGGTGGAACTGCCTCGAGGTCGGCGGCGGCAACGGTAGCGTGACGGAGTGGTTGTGCGAGCAGGTTGGTCCGGGAGGGTCCGTAACTTCGATCGACCTGGACACCCGGCTGATCCGGCTTGTCCCAGCGCGCAATCTCATCGTACGGGATGGGGATGCGCGGACCGCTGACCTGCCGGAGGACACATACGACTTGGTGATGTGCCGCGCTCTCCTCCATCAGATTGCGAGCTTTGCCCCCACAGTGCTCGCGAAGATGGCCGCGGCCCTGAGACACGGCGGAGTGCTGTTTGTCCAGGAGCCGGACTTCAGCCTCGCCCCCACCACCGAGCCGGAGGCCTGGGGCAAAACGTGGCAAGGGTTGATCGAGTGGGGACGCACACAGGATGTCGATTGGCTCATCGGGCGAAGGCTCCCGGGCATGGTCTCGCGGCTGGGGTGGGGGCATCCCCAGGCCGCGACAGACGTGCAACACATCCGCGGTACGGAGCGCGGCGCGCGGTACTTCCAGCTCTTCTTCGACATGGTGCGTGACAGGGTCGTGGGATCGGGATGCGTGGACGCGGACCTCTTGGAGCGCGCCCACCGGCTGTTGGACGACGCCGAGTACTGGACCCAATGCTGGATGATGACCGCGGTGTGGGTGCGCAAGCCCAGCGGGTGAATGATGAGCGATCACGTACTCCTTTGGCGTCGGCTGGACCAACCCGGGCACGAGTCGGCCCGTCTCATCGCCCACGACCCCGGGTGGCATCTCCTGGGTACGGCGGTGTTCCTCCACGACCGGCACGCGTGCCGGCTAATGCTCAAGTGGGTGACGGACCTAACCCATGGCCCTCGCCCGGCTTAGCATCCGGGACGGCAGCCACTCGAAGAGCTACGGGTGCGCCTTCGGCAGATGGTCGCCGCCCTCGACATGGAAAATGCGCTCCAGGACAAACTCGCCGCTGACCTGCTCGCCGGTCAGGGCCATCGCCAACAACTCTCCCCCGAGGACCTGCGGAGCGATCACGATGTCCGGCCGCGCGAGCTTGACGCGCTCCAGATGCTTGCCGTCGTTGACGGCGGCGACGGTCCGGGCGCGCCCCAGCAGCTCTTTCACCGCAAGCACAATGAACGCGTTGTCGGAGTCATCGTCGCTCATGGCCAGCACCGCCTGCGCCGCCTCCGCGTGTGCGCGGCGGAGCACCTCGAGGCTGTCCGCCTCCCCAACCACAACGTCGGCGTCCTCGAACTCGCCACCGGCCGGGAGTGCGGGCAGGACCAGCGTCACGATCTGGTGGCGCCGCCGGAGCTCCCGGTACGTGTTGTACGCAAGCGGTGTCGCGCCCACCACTACGAAGTGGTTCTCCCGTTTCATTTGCCCCTCCCGGCGCCGGATGATGTGTTCGATGCTGCCGCGCACGAGCGGCCGGGCTACGGCACTCAGGGACGTCGCAAACACGGCGACGCCCAGCATGATGATCGAGACCGCGAACAGGCGTGCCTCGATCGTCCTGGGGACGATATCGCCGTAACCGACCGTCGTCATCGTGACCACGGAGTAGTAGAAGGCGCCCACCAGCGTGTTGATCGGCGGCGAGAACTGACTGCCGAGGTAGAAACTGCCGAACGTCGCGTAGATGATCAACAACAAGCCGCCGGTGAGCGCGAACACCGTCGCGGCCGTGAGGCTGCTGCGGTCAAACGTCCTCCAGGCGAGCAGCAATGCCAGAAGAAGCGCGCCGTCGTACCCTGTGAGATAGCCCGCGGCTGGGTGACCGACCTTGAGCGCGACGAGGATCGTCGCCAGTGTGAGAACGATGCCGACGACCCAGCCGAGGCGAGAGCGGGTCACCAGCCCCGCCGACATCGTGACCATGCCCACGCCGATCAAAAGGTAGGGCAGATCGACCGGTCGGAATGTGGAGACGATGAGGGAGACGCCCCCGCGGGACTCGCGCCACGCCGGGCCAAATGTCACCCACAGCAGATGGGCGCCCGCCACGGCCAGCGCGACGGCGAGCGGCACGTGCGGAAACCAAACGTTGGCGCGAAGAGCCCGTGCCACCCCTCCGAGGGTCTCGCGGAGCGCGCGCATCGGGTCTCGTGGTTCCACGGGGATGGACCCATCCCCTCGGGAGGAGAAGGACGAGCAGAGGCCTTTTGATACTGTGACTCACGTCGCGGCTTCCCGGCGGCGAAGGGGCGCCGTGGCGCGCGCCGTCCGAAGCTGCTGCGCCCGGTCATGAAACACGCCGCCGACCCCCAGTAGCACGAGTGCCGAGCCGGCGACCGTCCACGGCGTCACGCCCTCGCGAAGCACCAGCCAGCCCAAGAACACGGCCACCATGGGATTGACGTACGCCGCGGTCGTGGCGACGCTTACAGGGAGCAGGCGCAACACCTGCACATACGACGTGAACGCGAGGAGCGAACCAAACACCACGAGGTAGCTCCAAGCCACCCAGCCCGACGCCGTGATGTGCGGCACAGATTCCCGCAGAGCCAGAGCCATAAGAGCGAACCCCAGTCCGGCAAACAGTTGCTGGTAGCCCGAGCTCACGGCGGGCTCCACCTGCACTCTCTTCCGCTGTTGGAGCACCGACCCGGCCGCCCAGCACGCCCCTGCGAGGAGGAGCGCGAGCGTGGCCCATAGGTTCGACGACTGTGGAACGGCGCGCTGCGGGATGCTCAGCAACGCAACCCCACAAAACCCCGTGACCAATGCGAGGACGGTGAGGCGGGACGGGACGCGTCGGTCCAGCGCCGCCTCGAGAATCGCTGCCCACACCGGCGACAGCGCCGCGAGCAGCGCTGCGTAGCCTGAGGCCGACCGCTGCTCGGCCCACATCACCAACCCGTTCGCGCCGATCCAGAAGAGCAGCCCAGAGAGCGCCAGAATTCCCGCCTCCCCCCAGGAGACGCGAACCCGGCTCCCGCGCCATGCGGCCCACAGGAGCAGCAGTCCTCCGGCCAGGAGCACGCGTAGCGCGCCGAGCATGAAAGGCGGAAACCCGCCGAGGATCGCCACGCGAATCCCGAGGTATGTGCTGCCCCACACGATGTAGATGACGCCCAGGTGGAACGCCCCTACCCAGCTGATGCGCGGATTCATGTCGACATGATCGGCCCCAGGATTCGGAATCCTTGACGACCGGGCTCGTGGCGGCCGTGAGCCCGGCAACAGTTCCCAATGCTGCCAACGGGTGCGACGGCGGCGGCATTTCCTCACGAAGCACGCGATTTACCCAGCCCGTTGCGGGGCATCGCGCGGAAGTCAAGGCCTTCCCGAGAAGGCGGCGGAGCGTCTTCGTGGGGAAGCGCCCGGGCTACTGCGGGCTGCGGGCTGATAGCGGCGGACAAAGCGTGAGCAGTACCCGTTCGGGCATGAAGACGCCCGGAGCAGCTTAGCGCTCCGGGCGTCCGCGTTGACCGGCTAGAATCCGATCTTGGGCGTCGAGTTCCAGATCTCCCAGGCCTCTTCGGGCGAGTATCCGGCGTCCTGCCAGGACATCCCGTTCACCTGCCCGGGGGGATAGACGCCCCCGTTCCAGGGGCCGCCGCCGTTCCACCGATGGTCACCGTGGGCGGAGTTGCAGGCCCAACCTCGCGGACCACCCCGGTCATACGGGCCGGCGCAATCGGTCTGGGCCTGCCGGTAGCCTCCCCACGCCTCGTAGTTTCCCGACGGCTGTCCCGCGTATGCCGGCAGCCCGCTGAGCGCGACAAACGCCGCGCCAAGCACCGCGAATCGTGCGAAGCGTTTCGCCAATATCGCCATGCCAGTCACCTCCACCATCGTTCGTGCAGAGAGCTCGGCGTCGGGGTCTTCCGCCGGCTCGATGCCGACACTTCGAGGATACCCGGGGGCGTTGAAGGGTTCTTGGAGGACCCATGAAGGTGTTGTGAATTCGCCCGCGTCTAATGCCGGTCTCCCTTGGGCACGATCACGGCACCCGGAGACGCTCCGCAGCCCGGCGCGTCGGGCCTCCAACCGCAGCGTCGTATCCTAGCCCGGAGCCTTCGGGGAGGCCGTGAATGAAGCCGGACCTGACGTCCGATATCAACGGCAACTACGCGGCCGCGCTCAACTACCGCAGCATCGATCGATTCATGCTCAAGCTGCTGTGGTGGCACTTCGGGTTCACGCTGCTGATGGCTTGTACCAACTCCTATCTCAAGCTGAGCGTGCTACTCCCGTCCCCGTTCTCCTGGCGCGTGCTGAGCCCCACGGAAGCGCTCACGTCCTCCGCGGTCGGATTGCTCGCGGCGGCGGTCCCCACGCTCCTCCGGGACAGCTTTCGCAACCACTACGCGTGGCGGCTCCTGATGAGCGCGGCGCTGACGGTCTACTCGTATCTGTTCGTCTTCATGAGCGGCGGATCGATCGAGATGCACTTCCACTTCTTCATGGTCATGGCGCTGGTCACCGTCTATTCCGACTGGCGGTTGGGCTGGTTCGTGCTGGTGCTGACGGCCCTGCACCACGTGATCCTTAACTATGTGGCGCCGACGTGGGTCTATTCATACGGCCGCAACGACGTGGCGGTGATCGCGCACGCCCTGCCGGTCACCGCGACGGCCATCTTTACCACGCTTCTGTGCAACAGCCACCGCCACTCCGTCGCCACGACGGAGGAGGCGCGCCTCGCGCTCCAGCGCGAGATGGAGGAACGCGTGCGCGCGCAGGAAGCGGCGACCACCGACGCGCTGACCGGCCTGGCCAACCGCCGCGGGCTGCTGGATAGGCTCCACGCCGAGCTTCAACGCTGCGCCCGATCTACCGACCCGCTGAGCGTGGTGAGCATCGATCTCGACGGGTTCAAGGGCATCAACGACGCCTACGGCCACACGGTCGGGGACCAGGTGCTGACGCACGTCGGCAAGATCCTGCGGGGCTACCTGCGGCAGACCGATCTCGCGGCGCGCTACGGCGGCGACGAATTTGTGCTGCTGCTTCCCGAAACCACGGCCGTCAAAGCCACGGTCATGCTGAGCCGGCTCGCAACCTTCGACCTCATTCCGGCCGATGTCGGGCAGGGGGCCAATCTGGATGTCCGATTCAGTTGGGGCGTGGCGGCGTGGCCGGAAGACGGAACAAGCGCGGAACGGCTCCTGGAGACGGCGGATCACCGGCTATACGAAATGAAGAGGCGGCCGCGCTCCTCGGCCAGGACGGTCTCGTGACCTGTCGAGGCCCGCGCCGGTCGGCCTTCGGGGTTTTTCGGTGGTTGGGTTTGCGAATGGACTGTTAGACGTGTTCCCACGCGGGTACAATATGTATGCAAGCGAGCAAGGCGAGAGAGCGGCCCTTTTCCTCCCCCCGAGGGCCGTTCTTTCTTTTTCGGGTGTTGCCAGCCGGGTTTCCGAATTGCCCAGCAGGGCGGAGTGGGGGCGAGCCGAACCAAGGCCTCATGCGCAGCGCCGTACAAGTCCGCCGTGTCCGTCCCGATGAAGGCCTGCGCCTTCGCGCGATCCGCCTGCGGGCGCTAGCCGAGGCCCCGGCGGCCTTTGGGTGGACGCACGCGGAGGCGCTTGGGCAACCGCAGGAGTTTTGGGACGGCGTCTGCCGGGAGCATGCAGCCGGCGCAGCATACACGATGTTCGTCGCCGAGGAAGGCGAGACGTGGTACGGCATGGCTCGGGGATTCGTGCACCGTGACTATCCAAGCATCGTAAGGCTGGCGTCCATGTGGGTAGATCCGGCTCGGCGGCGGGGCGGTGTCGGAGCGGCGCTCGTCGAAGCCGTTACGGCGTGGGCCCGTGAGCGCAGCGCCAGCTGCGTCCAACTATGGGTCACGGACACGAACCGCGCGGCCAAGGCGCTCTACGCGCGCCAGGGGTTCGCCGAGACCGGGCGAACCAAACCGCACCCCTCCGACCCCGGCCTCCGGGAAGCCCTCATGGTCCGGATGCTGCCGCGCTGATCGCGCTAACGCGGCTCGTCGTCGGGGTCGTGCGCGCTGCCGCGCGACCATGCGGCTTCGTCGTGCCTGGGGCGTGCCACGATCGCGACCGCCAGGATGAGGCACCACAGGAGCACCCCCACCGCGCTTGCCGGATCCACCCCTGACGTAAGCCCAGACGGCATGTCGCCCACCCCCGTCCGCCCCGTTCCTCCCGGGACGCCCCTGTCCTTGCCAATCTAGCCGGCCGCTCCCCGCGCCGCCTTGAACGGCGCCACCATCCGCATGTGAAGCACATCACAGTGACGCAATTCACACCGCTCGTGTGACACGCGCGATTTCAGCCGGCGGCGGGGTGCGGTTATCGTGGGGCCGTGACCTGGGCGGAGCGTGGCGCAAAACGGCCCTGCCTCGTCGCGGGAGAGCCGGAGGCCGAGAGGCCGCTGCGGTCAAGCGCGGCGGCGGCCGGGGGGAGGAGAGGGGATGCTGCACGAGCAGCTGGGGGCGCACACGGCGGAGGACCGCGCACCATTGCTGGGTGGCGACGGTGCCGGGAGTGATCTCGTCCGCATGTATTTAGACGAAGTCGGCCGCGTGCGGCTGCTGTCGGCGGTCGAAGAGGTGGAGCTGGCCAGGCGCGCGGAAGGCGGCGACGCGGACGCCCGGCGGCAGCTGATCGAAGCCAACCTGCGGCTGGTCGTGAGCCTCGCCAGGCGATACGCGGGCGCCGGCGTCGCGCTGTCCGACCTCATCCAGGAAGGCAACCTCGGGCTCATGCAGGCCGTCGCGCGGTTCGACTGGCGCCGCGGCCACCGGTTCGCGACGTACGCGACCTGGTGGATCCGGCAGGCGCTCGTGCGGGCCCGGGGCGTCCACAGCCGGCCGATCCGGATTCCCGTGCACATGGCGCTCCAGGTAAACAAGCTGACCCGCGTCCAACAGCATCTGGCGCAAGAGCTGGGGCGCGAGCCGAGCGCCGAAGAGATCGAGGAGCGCATGGACCACCCGGTTGCGCGGGTGCGCGCGGCGCAGCAAGTCGCGCGGATGCCGGTCTCGCTCGAAGCGCCGATCGCGAACGACGAGGACGGATGCCTCGGTGACCTGCTCGAGGACACCACGGCGCCCGATCCGGCCGAGGCGGCGTTTGCCTCCGCCTTGAGAGCGCACCTTGCGGACCTGCTGAATGCGCTGCCGATGCGCCAGCGCCAGGTCATCATGCTTCGCTTTGGACTGGACGACAATCAGCCGCGCACCCTGGAGGAAGTGGCCAAGGTGTTCGGGGTCACGCGCGAACGAGCGAGGCAGCTGGAGCTCAAAGCCCTCGCCAAGCTGCGGCGCTTGAGCCGGGGGCGGGCGCTCGCCGATTTCGCCTCGTAGCTCGAGGTCGAGCCCGAGCCGCGGCGGAGGTGCGGGCGGGTGATCGTCGAAGGGTGCGCCGGCGGATGACATGCGCCGCTCCGGCGGCGGTGGAGGGAGCGCGTGGACGGAAAACCGACCTCGATCGGAGGCAGCGCCGCGGTGCTCCGGGAACTGCTCGCGCAGGTTCCGCTGCTGTCGCAGTTGGCGCCGGCGTCGCTGGACGGCGTCGCCGCGCTCATGCGGCGGCACCGCTACGCCGCCGGTGAGGTCATCTTCCATCAAGGCGACCCGGGGACCGCCCTCTACATCGTCGAGGAGGGCGAGGTCAAGATCGTTCTCGGATCGTCTCGCGGGGACGAGGTCGTGCTCGCGCTGTTCGGCCGAGGCGATTTTCTCGGCGAGCTCTCGCTCCTTGACGGCGAACCCCGGTCTGCCGAAGCCGTGGCCACCGTGCCCTCCGTGCTGTGGATCCTGCCGCGAGACGCCTTTACGAGCTTCCTGACCGCGCACCCGCAGGCGGCGCTCGTGCTGCTTGCCGCGGTCAGCCGGAGGCTGCGCGGCGCGGACAGCCGCATCCACGACGGGGTGTTTCTCGACGTCCGCACACGGTTGGTGAAGCTGCTGGTCGAACTGGCCGACACGCGGGGCCGCTCGGGACCGCACGGCGTCACGGTCGCATCCCGGCTGACGCAGGGCGATCTGGCCGGGATGGTCGGCGCGACGCGGGAAAGCGTCAACAAGTGGCTGCGGTACTACACGGACAGGGGACTGATCCGCCACGAACGGCAGCGCCTCATCGTGGTCGATCCGGAACGGTTGCGGGCGGAACTCTCCTGAGTGCGCGCGAGGCCGCCCGGTCGCGGCAGGCGGGCCGTCGACGGCGACATTACTATGGATGGGTCCGGGACCTTCCCGACCGGCGGGACGTCCCCTACACATGGCCCGCCGCCCTCGCGCGGCGGCTGCCGCGTCGTGTTGACCTCCGCCCACAGTGCCCGCCGGTCTACGATCAGGGCCAGTTGGAGAGTTGCACCGCCAACGCGGTCGCGGCGGCGCTTCAGTACCTGCGGCGGCGGGAGGCCCTCGCGCCCGATTTTGTCCCCTCGCGCATGTTCATCTACTACAACACCCGCGCGGCACGCGGATTTGCGCGGTGCGATACCGGATCGTCGATCCGCGACGCGTTGAAGTGTGTCGCGCGGCATGGGGTCTGCGCGGAGACACTATGGCCGTACGAGGTGCCGCGGTTTGAGCTCGCTCCTCCGCCGCGCTGTTTTCGGGCCGCCGCGCCGCACCGCGCGATCCGTTATCATCGCCTGGCGCGGGACGGACGGCTGACCGCGGTGCGGGCCTGCCTGGCGTCCGGGCATCCCGTGCTGTTCGGCATGGTGGTCTACTCGAGCTTCGAGACCGCGGCCGTCGCGCGGTCGGGTGTGGCGCCGCTGCCTACGCAACGCGATCGCCACCTCGGGCGGGGCCACAGTGTCCTCGCCGTCGGGTACGAGGACGGCGCACGCCGCCTGCTCGTGCGCAACTCCTGGGGCAGCCGCTGGGGACGGGGCGGCTATTTCCTGCTCCCGTACGCATACCTCACGGCGCCGCACCTCACCGACGACTTCTGGACCATTCGGTCGGCCGTCTGACGGCGGCCCGACGGGAATCGGCCGCCGACGGCAGGACCTCCCGACGGCTCACCGAAAAGGGCTCGTCGTCGCGCATGGGGAATGGACGCGCCGCCGGCTCGACGGGACGGGTGCGCTTCGGGGAATCGGATATGTCCGGCCGCTCACGGATCGTCACGTTCGTCTTCACCGATATCGAAGGTTCCACCAACCTGCTCCAGCATCTCGGTGACGCCCGGTATGCCGACCTGCTCGACGAGCACCGCCGCGTGCTCCACGCAGAGTTTGCACGGCAGGGCGGCACCCAGATGGACGTGGCGGGAGACGCGATCCTGGTGGCGTTTGCCAGCGCCCGCGCGGCCGTGGTCGCGGCGGTGGCGGCGCAGCGTGCGCTCACCGAGCACGCGTGGCCGCCGGAGACGCGTCTACGCGTGCGGATGGGCGTGCACACCGGGGAGCCGGTGCGGGTGGCGGGTGAGTACATCGGGCTCGATGTCCACCGGGCCGCCCGTATCTGCAATGCGGCGCACGGCGGCCAAATCCTGATGTCGCGGGCGACCGAGGGTTTGGTGACGGGCTCGCTGCCGCCGGAACTCGGCCTGCGGGACCTCGGCATCCACCGGCTCAAAGACCTGCGCCAGCCGGAACAGATCTTCCAGGTGATGTCACCGGCGCTCGCGGTTGACTTTCCCCCGCTCCGGGCGCTGCCGGCACGGCGTCACAATCTCCCCCCGGAACTCTCCAGCTTCGTCGGGCGCGACCGGGAGCGGACCGAGGTCGGCCGCGTCCTCGCCACGAGCCGTCTCGTCACCCTGACCGGGACCGGCGGCTGCGGCAAGACGCGCCTTGCGCTCCGGGTCGGCGCGGATCTCGTGCCGCAGTATCCGGATGGGGTGTGGCTCGTCGAGCTCGCCTCCCTGACCGACCCCAGGCTCGTCGTGCAGACCGTGGCCGCGACATTCGGCGTGCGGGAAATGCCGGGCCGGCCCTGGTTGACCGGGCTCACCGAGGCGCTTCGCGATCGTGCGATGGTGCTGGTGATGGACAACTGCGAGCATGTGATCGACGCCTGCGCGGCCGCAATCGGCGCCATCCTCGGCGCGTGCGAGCGCGTGCGGGTGCTCGCGACCAGCCGCGAGCCGCTCAGGATCCCCGGCGAGATCACGATGCGCGTCCCGTCGCTGTCGTTGCCGGCGGCTGGAGTGCCGGTCACCGCGGCCACCGCTCCCGCGTCGGAGGCCGTGAGGTTGTTCGCGGAGCGGGCAGCGGCGGCCCAGCCCGCATTTGCCCTCACCCCCGAGAACGCCCCGGCGGTCGTGGAGGTCTGCCGCCGGCTCGACGGGATCCCGCTGGCCATTGAGCTCGCCGCCGCCCGCGTCGCGGCGCTCCCGGTGTCGGAGCTCGCGAAGCGGCTCGAGGATCGGCTGTCGTTGCTCAAGCAGGGAAGCCGCACAGCGCCGGCGCGCCATCAGACGCTCCGCGCCGTGATCGACTGGGGATACCAGCTGCTCTCGCCCGGCGAGCAGACACTGCTGCGGCGTCTCGCGGTGTTCGCCGGCGGCTGGACGCTCGAGGCGGCGGAAAGAGTCTGCGAGACCACGGAGGACCGGCCGCTCGCCGTGCTGGACCTGCTGAGTCAGCTCGTCTTGAGGTCGCTGGTCCAAGCGGAGGAGCACGCGGGAACCATGCGCTACCGGTTCCTGGAAACGGTCCGCCAATACAGCGCCGAACGCCTCCACGAGTCGCGAGAGGCCGCGGCCGTTTCGGACCGGCACCTCCAATGGTACGTCGAGCTTGCGGAGCGCGCGGCCCCGGGTCTCGTCGGCTCGACGCAGGCCGCGTGGTTCGAGCGGTTCGAGACCGAGCACGATAACCTCAGGACGGCGCTGGAGTGGGCGCTCCGGAGCGGCCGCGCGGAGGCGGGCCTGCGGCTGGTCGGCGCGGCGTGGCGGTTTTGGTTCGTCCGCGGCTACTTTGCGGAAGGCCGGCAGTGGTTGCACGCGCTGCTCCAGGCCGGCGCGGACGCGCCTGGGCCCGTGCGGGCGGAGGCGCTCAACGCGGCGGGCAACCTCGCCGTCTTTGGACAGGCCGACTACGCCGGGGGCCGCCGGTTCTACGAGCAGGGCCTCGCCTTGTGGCGGACGCTGGGCGACGGCCGCGGCGTCGCCACGATCCTCGGCAACCTCGCGTTCGTCGCGGCCGGGGAAGGGGACGTGGCCTCGGAGCGGGCGCTGCTCGGGGAGAGCCTCGCGCTGCGACGCGAGCTCGGCGATGAGTGGGGCGTAGCCCTGGCGCTCCACAATCTCGGCCGCGCCGCGTTTCGCCAAGGTGACTATGCCGAGGCGACGCGGCTCCTAAGCCAAGCGCTCGAGATCTGGGAGCGGCACGAAGACAAACAGCACATTGCCATGGCGCTGACCAACCTTGGATGGGTTGCCTACCGGCAGGGAGACCACGCGGCGGCGCGCGCACAGCTCACCCGGGGCCTGGGCCTGCGACGCGAGATCGGCGACACGCTCGGCCTGGCCAATCAGCTCGAACGGTTCGCCGGGCTGGCCGGGGCGCGCGGCCATGCGGTGAAGGCGGCGCGTCTTTTCGGCGCCGCGGAAGCCTTGCGTGAATCGCTGGGCGCGCCGCTCCCGCCGTCGGATCGCGGCGACTACGATCGAGAAGTCGCGGCCGCGCGCGAGGCAGCTACGCCGGACGTCTTCACCGCCGCCTGGGCCACCGGACGCGCCCTCACCATGGAGCGCGCGCTGGAGGAGGCTGAGCGCGGTGAGCAGGAGAACCGCGCGCGCCCATGAAAGCAGCGAACGACGAGCGCGTGCCAAGCGGGCGGCACAGACACGATCGTGGTCCAACGAGGAGAGACTATGCCAGGGAGCAACGGCGCCGGCTCTGCCAAACCCAAGCTCAAGGGCAAGCGTACGCGGCGAACGGGGGCGAAGCGCCGGGTCGCGCGCGCGGCCGTAGCCAAGCGAGCGACCAAGCGGCGCAAGGCGCGCTGAGGCACAGCGCCGGGCGCGCGCACACAATCGAGCCGCCGGTGCTCAGCGTGGACCGGACGGATCGATGTCGTGCACCGCGCCGGATCGCAGCCGGGGCGCCGGCCGCGGCTGTTGCAGGAGATCTCGCAGTTCGATGAGCTGCGCCTCGACGCGCTGCATGTGCGTGTGCACCTGAAAGCCGTTGAGAATCAGCTTCACCGACACCAGCAGGACGCATTCCCACACACCTCCGGCGAACCCGCCCGTCGCACTTTCGCGCGCGCGGGGTTCGTCCCTTTCGACGGTCCGCGAACAACGCGGCGCCGCTGGTATCCGCGGACCATCGTGCCGCGCCCGCGGCGCACGGTATGCGCGGCGCCAATTTGGGTATGCTGATGGTGGCATTTCTCGGGAGCGGCGAACGGAGGCACATGGTGGGGACGCGCCTCGCAGCGATTGTGTGCGCGGTGCTGTTGACCGCATCCCCAGCCGCGGCGCAGCAGACGCGCTACCTCGTCGTGCCCGGCGTCGGCATCGGGCCGATCAAGCTCGGCATGAGCATCGCCACGGTCGCGCAGATGCTCGGGGAGCCGATGCCGTCGGATAACCTCTTGGAGCCGGGGATTTCTGAGCCCAACGGGACGCACGGATACAGCTGGCGCGACCGGCACGTCTTCGTGGAGACCAACAGCGCGGGCACGGTCTACTACGTCGGCGCGGCGATGCCGGGCGTTGTGACCGCCGAGGGCTTCGGTTACGGGACCGACATGGACGAGGTTCAGGACCGGCTCGGCGTCCCGTCGCGCATGGTGCCGGTCGGTAACAGCATTCGCATGATCTACGACGAGCGCGGCATCCAGTTTGCGGTGTCGATGCTGGTCGGTACAGATCACTACCACAAGGTCGACGCGGTCGGCGTGTTCGCCCCGCGGCAGTAGCAGCCCATGCAGCCGATCACGGTGGCGCTCAACAACCTCGCCGGCAGCTACGTCGTCGAGTGGAACGTGCAGATGGGCGGGGCGTTGCTCGCCGCGCTCCCGCCGCTCCTGATGTGCGTGTTCCTCGGCCGCTACTTCATGCGCGGGCTTACGGCGGGATCGCTCAAAGGGTAGCGCGGAGCCATCCGATCACGGCGGCGGCGAGCTCGTCGTGACGCTGATCGAAGTAGTGGTTGCCTCTCTTGAGGAGGCGCACCTCGACGCGGGCGCTCGAGGCCGCGGCGGCGAGCTCGTCGCCTCTGGCCCGTCCCTCGAGCGAGGCGTCGATCGCGCCCTGCACCACCAGAATCTGTCCGGTCATCCCGGCCGCGGCTTCGAGGCCGGCCTGCCAGATGTCGGGCCGGTGCCGCTTCACCGATCCCATTGTGGTCAAGATCCAGTGGCCGATGCGGTGGTCGTCCGCCCGCACCGGGTAGCGGACGATCTTGTTGCAGGCGTATCCGTGCCCGAGCACGACCACGGTGTGGGCCCCGAGATCGAAGAGCGCGTCGATGCCGGCGCGAAGATCGTGGTGCGCGAGGTCGAAGTCCCGCGGCTCCGCGAGATCGTGGTCGCGCATGTTCAGCGAGAGGCACGTGTACCCCGCCCCGGCCAGGCGCGGCGGGAGCCACCGCGACGGCCCCCGGTAGAAGTTCCAGGTGAGGCCGTGCACCATGAGCACCTGCGCCGCCGGCGTCACCGGCGCGGGCGCCCGGTACAACGCGCCGTCCAGCTCGACGGCGTCCGAGGTGCGCAGCGTGACGAGGTCCGCGAGCATGGCGCGCGTCAGCCCTTGAGGGCGCCGCCGAGGAGCCCGCGCATGACGGCCCCGCGAAACACGAGCGCCAGCGCGGCCGGCACCAGCGCGGTCACCAGGCCCGCGGCGTTCATCAGACCCCAACTGGGGTTCGTGATCGCGTTGAGCGACTGGGCGAGCACGACCGAGACCGGCCAGGCCCGCTCGCTGGCGGTCAGGACGAGCGCGACGATGAAATCCGACCACGCCGCGATGAAGACAAACGCGCCGGCGGCGAACAGCGAGTTCGTCGACAAGGGCAGCACGATCCGCGCGAAGATCCGCGTCGGGCTGCACCCGTCGATGGCCGCGGCTTCCTCCAGCTCGATCGGAAACGACCGGTAGAAACCCTCCAAAATCCAGATCACGAACGGCAGCAGCAGGCCGGCGTCCGCGAGAATCAGCCCGGAGAGCGTGTCCAGCAGCCCCAGCCGCTGGAGCCCCATGTAGATCGGGACCAGCACGACGATCACCGGCAGCATCCGCGAGCCCAGCAGGCAAAAGAGAATCACCCGGCGGCGGCGCGCGGAAACGAACCGGGTGAGCGAGTACGCCGACACCGAGCCGAACAGCAGGCAGATGGCGACGGTCGCCGACGCCAGCACGAGGCTGTTCACGAGCGCGCGGGCAAACGCCTGGATCTGCGGGTTCTGCTCCGCCTCCGCTCGGTCGCCGCCCGGGAGCCGCAGCAGCGTGCGATAGTGCACGGCGGTGAGGTCAGCGGGGATCCAGCGCGGCGGCCGGACGAGGAGCTCCCGGTCGGGGGAGAGGCTCGAGATCACCATCCACGCAGGCGGCGCGAGGAGGTAGAAGAGGCTCAGCGCGAGGAACGCCCCGAGCACGGCGCGCTTGAGGCGCGCAGCCGGGAGGCCGCGCCGGGGCGCGCGCGTCAGGACCCCCCCTCCTGGGGCAGCGCGCGCCAGTACCCGAACGTGAGGGCGAGCGTCACGAGCGTCAGCAGGCAGGCCACGGCCGCGGCGGCGCCGAGGTCACCGAACTGGAACGCCTTGGCGAACGTGAAGTAGCTCAGCACCGTCGTGGCCTGGCCCGGCCCGCCGCTCGTCAGGACGTAGATGATGTCGAACGCCCGCATCGACCACACGACGCAAAAGAGGACGGCCACCGCGAGGGCCGGGGCGATGAACGGCATCGTGACATAGCGAAACCGCGCCCAGGGCCCCGCGCCGTCGAGCGCGGCGGACTCGTAGTAATCGAGGGGCACGGACCGCAGCGCGGCGTACAAGATGATGACCACGAACGGCACGAGCTTCCACGTGTAGGCGAAGATGACGGCGTGCATGGCCGACACCGGCGTGCTGAGCCATGCGCGGTACCGGTCGGTGAGGTGCAGCGAGACGAGCAGGCCGTTGAGCGAGCCGAAGGTCGGATTGTAGATCCACTGCCACATCGAGGCGTTGACGATCTCCGGGATGCCCCAGGCGAGCACGGCGCCGGCCATGAGGAGGCCGGTGCCGGGGGCATCGCTGTCGAGCAGCAGCGCCACGCCGAGCCCCGCGAGCGTGGCGGCGGCGACGGAGAGGACGGCGAAGTACAGCGTGTTGCGAAACGCCGCCGCAACGGCGCCGTCCGACAGCACGAAGCGATAGTTGGCCCAGCCGGCGAAGCCGCCCGAGCCCGGCGCGCCGATGCGCAGGTCGAGCGTGCTGAGATACGCCACGTACACGATGGGCGCCAGGGTAAACGCGGCGATCAGCACGAGGCTCGGCACATTGAGCAGGCGGAGCGGCGTGTCCAGCCGCACCCGCCGCGCCCGCCGGAACGCCACATCTGCCGGCGCACCGGATGCCGGGAGCCCGGCCGGGGGCGCCTGGGAGTTCACTTATAGCGGGCCGCGAGCTCCTTTGCCTTCGCCGACCAGGCCTGCGCGCCTTGCTCCACCGGGGTGCGGCCGACCAGCATGTCCTGCAACACCCCGTTGGCGTCCTGTTCCCACTCGGAGTACCAAACCGCTTGGAACGGCACGATGGCGCTCATCGGCACCGCGTTCTCGAGGTTCGCCTCGACCTGGGCGGGGTCGGCACCCCATGACCGGAGCGACGCGGCGACGGTGGGGTCCTTCTCCACGCCGCGGTAGCCCCATGTCAACGCGCCCGAGGTGACCCAGGCCTTGGGCGTGACGTAGGTGCCGTTCTTGTCGGTCCCACCCATGTACTTGACGAAGCGCCACGCTTCAGCCTTGTGGGCGCTCGCGGCGTTGATGCCGTAGAGCCGCGCAAAGCCCGCGGTGCGGTGCAGGGCGGGGGTCGGGGCGAGCTTCGTGACGCCGTACACTTTCGACTTATCCTTGTCGTTCGCCCACTGCGGGCCGGCGAAGAAGCTCGTCGACAGCATCGTGGCGTAATCTCCGCCCATGAACGCGGTCGCGGACGTGTTGGGATCCAACTCGATCCCGTTTGGATCGGACAGGCCTTCCTTGTACGTCGATACCCACCAGCGCAGCGACGCGAGCGCCACCGGCGTCACATTCAGGCTGTCGTCGAGCACCCGGCCGCCCCGCGAGGCCGCCATTGCATTGACGACCCAGATGCCGCCCCAGCCGGAGATCTTGACGGGCCACAGCATCGGCGTCTTGCTGAGCCCCTTGCTCTTGATGGCGCGCGCCTGCTCGGTCCACTCCTCGTAGGTCTTGGGCGGTGCCGCAAACCCCGCGCCCCTGAGCATGCGGTCGTTGTAGATCAGGGCGAAGTAGCTCGAAAAGTATGGAAGCCCGTACAGCCGCCCCTTGTACGTCATGGAACGCAGCGCAACGGGGAGCATCTGTTGTTTCAGCGCCGCCGCGCCGTCGTACGCGTCGAGCGGCTGCAGCCACGTGGACCATTGGGCCAGGATCCCGTCCGCGACGTAGAGCACGTCGAAGGGCGTCCTGGCGTTCTGCATGAGCTGGATCTTTGGGATGTACTCGTTTCCCGGGATGACCTCCATGTCGACCTTGATGTCGGGGTTCGCCGCCTCGAATTGGTTGATGAACTGCTGGACGGTCTGGACCTGATAGTTCCAGACGATGAACTTGAGGCGCGCCGGCTCGGCCGCGAACCCGCGCCCGCCGAGCAGCCCCGCTGTCCCCGCGGCCGCCACTGTTCCGCCGAGCCCCTTCAACACAGCGCGCCGCGTCAGCCTCTCTGCCATCACAAACCTCCCGGGTTGGACTGCCGCCGGCACGCTCGGCGCAAAGCACTACCGCGCGCGTAGCGGTCCGGCCGATCGGGCAAAAGCGGCTTCTCGGGCGCCGCGGGAATTCCCTTGTACCGGCTACGCGGTCGGGGGCCGGTCGCCCGCCCACGGCGCCGCGGCCTCCCACGCCGCGGCCGCGCGGAGCACCTGCGCGTCCGCGAACCGCGGCCCGACGATCTGGAGCCCGACCGGGAGGCCTGTCGCGGTGCGGCCGCAGGGCACGCTCGCGGCCGGGTAGCCCACCATGTTCAATGGAAAGGTGAACGCGATCCAGCCGAGCTGGCCGACGCGCTTCCCATCGATCTCGTCGTAGGCGTCGATGCCGACCGGGAGCGGAGGAGCGGACAGCGTGGGCGTGAGCAGCAGGTCGAAACGCGCAAAATAGTGCAGCCAGACGTCGTTGAGCGCGCGGCGGCAGGCCGCGGCCCGCACAAACTCCACCGCGCTCCGGGTCAGCCCCCGCTCGATCCATGGCAGGACCGATGGATCGAGCTGATCGCGATGGGCGGGAAGCAGGTAGCCCCAGCGGGCCGCGGTCGACGCGCTCGACAACGTTTCAAAGGCATCTGCGGGATCGCCGAAGCCCGGGGCGGCCTCGTCGACATGGCACCCCAGCTCCGCGAAGCGAGCGGCGGCCGCTCCCGTGATCCGCCGGATTTCGGGATCGACGGCGGCGTATCCCCAATCCGGGGTCCATCCCACCCGCAGGCCCCTCACCCCCTCGCCGCACGCCGCGCCGTACTCGGTGGCGTCGGCCGGCAGCGAGCCCGGATCTCGTGGATCGGGGCCGGCGATCGCGTCGAGCAGGAGGGCCGCATCCCGAACCGACCGCGCCAGTGGGCCGGTATGCAGCATGATCTCCAATCCGCCGAACAGCGGCGCCTGCGCCACGCGCCCGAGCGTGGGCTTGAAACCGACGATCCCGCAGCAGCTCGCGGGGATGCGGATCGACCCGCCGCCGTCGGTACCCACGGCCAGGGGCCCCAGCCCGGCGGCGACGGCCGCGGCCGCACCGCCGCTGCTCCCGCCCGGCGTGTGCGAGAGGCGCCACGGGTTACGGCTTGGCCCGAAGACGCGATTGTCGGTCACGGCCTTGTGCCCGAACTCGCAGGTGTTGGTCTTGCCGAGGAGGATGGCGCCCGCGCGTCGGAGCCGCACCACGGCCGGAGCGTCTTCCGCGGGCACATAGTCGCTGAACACGCGCGACCCGAGGGTCGTGCGCACGCCGGCCGTGTCGATGAGATCCTTGATAGAGACGGGAACGCCGTGGAGCGGTCCCACGGCATCGCCGCGCATAACGGCCGCCTCGGCCGCCCGCGCATCCGCGCGGGCCCGATCCGCCGTCACGGTGCAAAAGGCATTGAGTGTGGGGTTGAGACGTTCGATACGGGCGAGGATGTGGTCCACGATCTCGACCGGAGACACCCGCCGCGTGCGGATCGCCGCCGCCATCTCCCCAGCCGGCATGTAGCACAGATCGGCATCGTCCATGGGACAGAGTTTCGCCGCGCCGGGCTGTGCTCCCGTGCGGGGCGCGGCGGGCTCGGCCGGGCCGGCGTGAGGCCGCGGCCGGTTACGGGAACAAACCGGTCAGGTTTCGGCGCTAGGGTGCCTATCGGAGCCGGCCGCGCCCGCCGCGAGGGTTGTCATGGCCCCGTCATCGGGAGACGCTACGGTAGCGATGCCGGTGTCGAGAATGACCAAAACGCCGATGTCGCGGCATACGGCGGCATCGCACGGGAGGGTCGGGAACATGGCAAACGATGATGTGAAGCGGCGCGGGACGGCGGCGCGCGGGCGTTTGGTGGCCGCGGTCGTCGCGGGGTTGTGTCTCGCGGCGGGAGCGTGGTGGCCCGGGCCGTCCCCGGCGGCCGCCGCGTCGGTCGAGCGGTTCGTGATCGTGCCGGCCGACTCCACGGTGACGTATCGCGTCGGCGAGACGTTTGTGACCGGGAACCGCTACAACCTGGCCGTCGGCACGACGCACGACGTGCAGGGCGAGGCGTATGTCGACCGCGCGCACCCCTCGAACAGCCGCATCGGGCCGGTCACAGTGAACATCAGCACGTTTCAGTCGGACAAGCGGCGGCGCGATCAGGCGATCCGAGATCACTGGTTGGAGTCCACGAAGTACCCGACCGCGGTGTTTACCCCGACCGCGATCCACGGGCTCCCCGCAACCTACCGGGACGGGCAGGACGCGCCGGTCGAGATCCCGGGGACGCTCCGGGTCCGCGACGTCACCAAGCCCGTGACGTTTGCGGGCACGGTCAAGTTGTCCGGCAACACGCTGACCGGGAAACTGCAGACGACCATCCAGATGACGGACTTCGGATTCGACCCGCCGTCGATCCTCGGCATGCTCAAGGCCGAGAACAAGGCGCAGCTCGAGCTGGATTTCACCGCGGAGGCGCCGCAAAGCTAAGTGCGTAGCGCTAGGTAATCGGTGGGCACCGCGCCGTCCACCGGCGCGGTGCCGTTGCGCGCCGGCCGAGGTTCCGCGGGGGCCGACGGCGAATCATTATGGACCAGTACGCCGATCGCCGGGAGGCCCGAAGCCGGAATTGCGGATTCAGGACGCCGGGGCCATGCTGCTCCGGCGCGAGGGCGGCAGCGCGGTCGCGGATCCGCGCGCGCTCCTGTGGGCAAACAACGCGCTTCAGATTCTGTCGAACGCCGCGTGGTACGTGGCGGCGCCATTTATCCCCCTGTACCTGGTCTCGCAGGGCACGGCCATCACGACGATCGGCATCATCATCGGGTGCTCCGGCGTCCTGCCGCTGCTCGTGTCGCTCCATGCCGGCGCGCTCTCGGACGAGCGCGGACCCGTGCCCGTCGCGCAGGCCTCAGTCCTCTTGTTCGCCCTCGCGGGCGCGCTCCTCACCACGGTGCAGACGGTGTGGGCCGTCGCCGTCGCGTACACGCTCATGGCCGTCGCCAACATCGGCTTCGCCGTCGCCCCGCAGGCGATCGTGGCCGCGGCCAGTACTCCGGCGACGCGCGTGCGCAACTACGGCTACTATTCGTTCTGGAACTCCGCCGGCGCCGTGATCGGGCCGATTCTCGGCGGGGCCGTCGTCGGCCGCTTCGGGTATCGGGCCGCGTTCGCGCTCGTATGGATTCTGATGCTGCCGTCGTTCTGGTCCACCGTGTCGATGCACGTCCCGCGCGCGACCTCGCGCCACGTCTCCTTTGCCACCGCGCACCGGCTCGTGGGCGCGATCGTCGGGCAACGGGGCGTTCCCGGCGTGCTGTTCATCTCGTTCATGATGGTCTGGGCGCAGCAGCTCCAGCAGTCGTTCTATCCGATCTACCTCCACAAGGTAGGACTCTCGACGGTGCTGATCGGGATCGTCGTCGCCGCGGTCAGCCTGAGCTCGATGCTGGTGCGCTCGGTGTTGTCGCGCGGCGTGGAGCGGCTCGGATATCGCCGCCTGCTCCTCGGCGCGACCGCGCTCGTGGCGCTCGCGATCGGAGCGATCCCGCTGTTTCATCGATTCTGGGCGCTCGTCGTGCTCTCGGGTCTCATCGGGGCGAGCCTCGGCGTCACGCAGCCCTTGAGCATGAGCCTCATGGTCGAGGCCGTCGCGTCACACTTTTGGGGCGTTGCCTTCGGTATCCGGCAGGGCGTTCAGCGCATCGCCTCGATCACGAGCCCCGTCGTCTTGGGCGTCCTGATCACGATGTCCGGCATCGAGGCCGCGTTTTTCCTGGGCGGCGGCACCATCCTGGCCACGATCCCGATCATGGCGGGCGTCACCCGCCACCTCCGCGACCCCCACGGCTGAGCCCGCGCAGCACGGCGGCGCGCTCGGCGGCGGGTCGCGGGATGGTGCTGGAGGAGAAATCGGGCGTTGGTCGGAAGAGCGACTCGCGTCCAGACCGTCCCGGCATCGCCGTCCGCCACCAGGACCCGGGACGCTCGGGAGGTGCGACATGCCGGAGAGCGCCGGCACCGCGTTTCGGCAGGCCCGCGATTTTCTGATCGCGCGGCGGAACGATTACGAAGCGGCGTACCAGGGGTTCGTTCCTCCCGCGACGGCAGAGTTTAACTGGGCCCTCGATTACTTCGATGCGTATGCCGCCGGCAACCGGCGTGCCGCGCTGCGGATCGCGTCCGACTCGGGCGCCGATGACGTCCTCACGTTTGCCGATCTGCACGAACGGTCTAACCGTGCCGCGAACTTCCTGCGGCGTCTCGGCGTACGCCGCGGCGACCGCATCCTGCTGATGTTGGGAAACGTCGCGCCGCTGTGGGAACTCACGCTCGGCGCGATGAAGCTCGGCGCGGTGCTGAGTCCGGCGGCCACGCTTCTCAACCGGGCCGACGTGCAGGACCGGATCTCTCGGGGCGCGCTCCGCCACCTGATCGTCGATGGGGGGATTGCGGAGCGGCTCGGCGACCTCGGGGGGTCGCACACACGGATCGCGGTCGGCGCACCGGCGCGGGGCTGGGTGCCCTACGACGGCGCCGGCGAGGCGCCGCTGCGCTTCAGTCCCGACGGCGTCACGCACGCCGACGATCCGCTCCTCCTGTACTTCACCTCGGGCACCACCGCCAAGCCGAAGATGGTCGTGCACACGCATCGGAGCTACCCGGTCGGGCATCTGTCGACGATGTACTGGCTCGGTCTCGGCGAGCAGGACGTCCACTACAACATCAGCTCGCCCGGCTGGGCCAAGCATGCCTGGAGCTGCTTGTTCGCCCCATGGAACGCCGGTGCCACGATCTTCGTCTACAATCAGCCGCGCTTCGACGCCAGGCAGATCCTCGGCGCCGTCGTGCGCGCCGGCGTCACGTCGCTCTGCGCGCCACCCACGGTCTGGCGGATGCTCATCCTGGAAGACCTGAGGGCCCATGCGATTCGCCTCACCTCCGTTGCAAGCGCCGGCGAACCGTTGAATCCTGAGGTGATCGAGCGCGTGCGTGCCGCGTGGAACCTGACCGTGCGGGACGGATACGGGCAGACCGAGACGACCGCGCTTATCGGCAACACGCCCGGCCAGCCCGTCAAGAGCGGCTCGATGGGGCGGCCGCTGCCGGGGTATCGTATCGCGCTCCTCGACGCCGGCGGCCGGGCCGCCGACGAGGGACAGGTCTCGGTGCACCTACGCCCGCGGCCGGTCGGCGTCATGCACGGATACTTTCAGGAGCACGGCGGGCCGCAGGCCGCGCTGGAGGGGGACTACTACGAGACCGGCGATGTGGCGGCCCGCGACGGCGACGGCTATCTCTGGTACGTCGGCCGCGCCGACGATGTGTTCAAGAGCTCGGATTACCGCATCAGCCCGTTTGAGCTTGAGAGCGCACTCATCGAGCACGCGGCGGTCGCGGAGGCGGCGGTCGTACCGAGCCCGGACGCCACCCGCATGAGCGTGCCCAAGGCCTACGTGACGCTCAAAGCCGGCGTGGAGCCCGGCGAGGGGACGGCCCTGGCGATCTTTCAGTTTGCGCGGGAGCGTCTTGCGCCGTACAAGCGCATCCGGCGGCTGGAATTCGGCAACCTGCCCAAGACCATCTCGGGAAAGATCCGGCGGGTCGAGCTGCGCGCACGCGAGCTGGAGCTGCGGGCCGCGAACCGGCGGGGCGAGCGGGAGTTTTGGGAGGACGACTTCGCCGAACTGAGGCGGTGACGGATGAACGTGGCGGCGGCGGTGGCGCAGATCCTCAAGCGCGAAGGCGTGGCGTTTCTGATCGGGTACCCGGTCAATCCCATCATCGAAGCGGCCGCGGCGGCGGACGTGCGCACCATCATCGTCCGGCAGGAGCGGACCGGGTTGCACATGGCGGACGCCGTGAGCCGGCTGTCCTCGGGGCAGACGATCGGCGTCTTCGCGATGCAGCATGGTCCCGGGGCGGAAAACTCGTTTGGCGGCGTGGCCCAGGCGTACGGCGACTCGGTGCCGATCGTCGTGTTGCCCGCCGGCTATCCACGGCGCCTCACGAACGTGCCCCCGAACTTCAACGCGGCTCTTGCCTACCGCTACGTCACCAAATCCTCGGAGCAGGTCCTCCTCGCCCGCGAGGCTCCGGCGGCGATGCGGCGGGCGTTTACCCAGGTGCGCATGGGCCGGCCGCGGCCGGTGCTCGTGGAGTTTCCCACGGACGTGCTGGAGGAGGAGCTCCCCGAGTCCCTGCGCTACCGGCCCGTCAGCTCCGCACGCACCGCGCCTGATCCGCGTGCCGTCGACACGGTGGCCGGCGTGCTCGCCGAGGCGGCGCGGCCGGTGATCTATGCCGGGCAGGGCGTGCACTATGCGCGCGCGTGGGACTCGCTGCGCACCCTGGCGGAGTGGCTCGGCGCCCCGGTGACGACGAGCCTCCAGGGCAAGAGCGCGTTTCCGGAGACGCACCCGCTCTCCTTGGGCTCGGGCGGGCGGTCGGTGCCGCAGCCGGTGCATCAGTTTCTCCAAAACGCCGACGTGATTTTTGGGATCGGCTGCAGCTTCGCCACCACGAACTACGGCGTGGCCATGCCGCCCGGCAAGGTGATCATCCACGCGACCCTGGACCCCGCCGACGTGAACAAGGACGTGGACGCGGACCACGTGCTGCTGGGGGACGCGGGCGTGACGCTCGAGGCCGTGCTCGCCGCGGTCAAGGAACGCGTCCCGGCGCCCCGCCGCGAGCAGGCCGTCGCCACGGCCGGTGAGATCGCGGCCGTCCGCGCGCGGTGGATGGAGCGGTGGATGCCGAAACTCCGGTCCGATGAGGTGCCGCTATCGCCCTACCGGGTCATCTGGGATCTGCTGCACACCGTCGACGTGCCCAATACGGTCATCACGCACGACGCCGGCAGCCCCCGCGACCAGCTGTCGCCGTTTTGGACCGCGGAGACACCGTTGTCGTACGTGGGATGGGGCAAGACGACCCAGCTGGGCTACGGCCTCGGCTTGGCCATGGGGGCCAAGCTCCTGGCCCCGGAGAAACTCTGCATCAACGTCTGGGGCGATGCCGCGATCGGATTCACCGGAATGGACTTCGAGACGGCGGTGCGCGAGCGGCTCCCGATCTTGTCCGTGCTCCTCAACAACTTCAGCATGGCCATCGAGCTGCCGATCATGAAAGTCGCCACCGAGAAGTACCGGAGCACCGACATTTCCGGCAACTACGCCGCGCTGGCGCAGGCCTTGGGAGGCTACGGCGAGCGCGTGACCGAACCGTCGCAGATCGTGCCCGCGATCCGGCGGGCGGTGCGAACGACGCAGGACGGCACCCCCGCGCTCCTCGAGTTCATCACGGCGAAGGAGATCGAGTACTCGATTTTCAAGTAGCCCCGCTGACACCGTAGGGGAGGCGGTTCACAACCCCGTCACGAACTCCTCGGCGATGCCGCGCGCCGACCTCCGCACGGTGAGGACCTTGCTCTTTACGCCCGGCGACCGCCCCGATCGCTTTGCCAAGGCGCAGTCCACTGGCGCGGACGGCCAGATCCTCGACCTCGAGGACGCCGTCGCCGCCGGCCGGAAGGACGAAGCGCGGGCCCTCGTATTGCAGTACCTGCGCACCGTTTCGGGGGACGGCGGGTTCCTGCGCTGCCTGCGTATCAACTGCCTGGGCACGGTGGCCGGGTTCAACGACGTCTCCGCGCTCGTCGCGAGCGGCGGGCGGCCCGACGCCATCCTGGTGCCGAAGTCCGAACACCCTGCGGAACTATGCCTGCTCGCGCGCGTGCTCGGGCGCGCGCTCGCGCCGCTCGTGCCGTTCGTCGAGACGGCGCGTGGCCTGCGCTACGCGGAGCAGATCGCCGGCGCGCCGGGGGTCGCCGCGCTCGCTTTTGGCGCCATGGATCTCGCGGCCGACCTCGGCGCCGAGCTCGCGTGGGAGCCGATGCTCCCCCACCGCGCCCAGGTCGTGCGCGCCGCGGCGGGGGCGGGCATCGTCGCCTGGGACGTTCCCTATCCCGGGTTGCGCGACGCCGACGACGCCGCGTTGATCGAGGAGACCCGGCGGAGCAAAGCGCTGGGGTACACGGCCAAGCTGGCGGTGCATCCCCGGCAGGTGGGGCCGATCCTCCGTGTGTTCACACCGTCCCCGGATGAGGTGGCGGCGGCCCGCCGCGTCGTCGACGCCTACGAGCGCGCCGCCGGCGGGGTCTGCGAGGTGGACGGTAAGATGATCGATGTACCGGTGTACCGGTCGGCGAAGCGTATCGCGGACCTGGCGTCGCGGTAGCGGGCCCGCGGTACGCGGGTCGCCGTGTGAGAACCGACCTGGAAGCCCGGGCAATTGAAGCACGCACAGGTCGCAGGCGCTCGTGAGGGAGGGATACCCGTGCCGATCGTCGACATGCACGACCACTTCTACCCGCCCGCGTATCTGGAGGCGCTGGCCAAGGATCCCGGCAACGTCCGGGTCACGTACGATCAGGACGGCAATCCGCTGCTCCACTACCCCGGCGACTACAACATCGCCGTGCGGGGCCACCGCGACATCGCGTACCGGGAGGAGGTGTTGATCCGGCACGGGATCGACCGGCAGGTCCTGAGCCTGACCACCCCCGGGACGCACGTCGAGCGGCCGGAGCGCGCCGTGGCGCTCGCGGCGCTCGTGAACGATGCGTTCGCCGCGGTGGCCGCCGAGCGTGGGCGTCGTTTCAGCGTCCTGGCGACGCTGCCGCTCAACGATCCCGCGGCGTCCGTCCGCGAGCTGGAGCGGTGTCTCGGGGAGCTCGGCCTGCGCGGCGCGATGCTGTTCAGCAACGTCAACGGCGTGGCGCTCGCGGAACGCCGCTTCTGGCCCCTGTACGAGGCGGCGAACGACCGCGGCGCGATTCTGCATATCCATCCCACCTCGCCGGTCGGCGTGGAGGCGATGACCGGGTACTGGCTCATGCCGCTCGTGGGGTTTCTGTTCGACACGACGCTCGCGGCGGCGCACCTCATCTTCGCGGGCGTGCTCGAGCGGTTCCCCCGGATCCGCTGGGTGTTGAGCCATCTCGGCGGTGCCCTGCCGTATCTCGCCGAGCGTCTGGATCGCGGGTACGAGGCGTTCCGGGAGTGCCGCGAGCACATTCGCAAGCCGCCGAGCGAGTACCTGAAGACGCAGTGCTGGTACGACACCGTCAACTTCGACGTCAACGCGCTGCGCCTGGCCGTCGACTTCGCCGGTCCCGGCCATGTGCTCGCCGGGAGCGACTATCCTCATCAGATCGGCAGCCTCTCGAAGATGGTCGAGAGTCTTCGCGCGCTGCCGGTGTCCGAGGCGGACAGGGCGGCCATCCTCGGCGGGAACGCCGAGGGGTTGCTCGGGCTCTGAGGCGCGGGGACGAGGGCGCGTCCTGACGCGCGGAAAGCCTTGTACTGCATGGGTTTGCAGAGTGATGGGGCGTGCGGTAAGATGAAGATGGTCCCGGCGGCAGCGCCGGGCGTCGTTCCGTCCCCGCGATGCGAGCCCCGAACGCCAGCGCGGCCGTCTGAGGCATGTCCTGTGGAACGGTTCGGAGTGGCATGACGTAGAGTGTGCGGGCCCACGGGACGGGAGCCCGATGGCGGATGTGGGCGCCGAATGCGAGCGCGCATCGGGCGGGAGGATCTGAGCGGTGAGGATTGGGGTTCCAAGAGAGCGAACCGGCGGCGAGCGCCGGGTGGCGGCATCACCCGACACCGTGAAAAAGCTCGCGGCCGCGGGGCACCAGGTGATTGTCGAGACCGGAGCGGGTGCGGGGGCGTGCTTTCCCGACGGCGACTACCGCGACGCGGGGGCTACCCTCGCCGACGGACCCGAGGCCGCCGTGAGCCCCGCGGACGTCGTCCTCCGGGTGCGGCCGCCGCTGCGTGGGAGTGGGGGGACACCGGATGATCTCGCGCTGCTGCGGGAAGGCACCGTGCTCATCGGTTTGCTCGCGCCGTATCAGGACCCGCAGGCGCTCAGCGCCTATGCGGCGCGCCGGCTGACGGCGTTCGCGCTCGAGCTGCTACCGCGGATCACGCGGACGCAGGCGATGGACGCGCTGTCCTCGCAGGCCAATCTCGCCGGCTACAAGGCGATGCTGACCGGTGCCGCCGCGCTCGGCCGGGCGTTCCCCATGATGATGACCGCGGCCGGCACGTTGGTACCGGCCCGCGTGCTCGTCATGGGCGCGGGGGTCGCCGGCCTGCAGGCGATTGCGACCGCGCGGCGGCTGGGGGCGATCGTGTCCGCCACGGACGTCCGGCCCGCGACGAAGGAACAGGTGGAGAGTCTGGGGGCGCGATTTTTGATGGTCGACGACGAGGAAGCGCGCTCCGCCGAGACCGCGGCGGGGTATGCGCGCGAGATGAGCGCCGAGTTTCAGCGCAAGCAGGCGGCGCTGGTTCGCGAGGTGCTCCGGAGCACCGACGTCGTGGTCACGGCCGCTCAGGTGCCCGGCCTCCGGGCGCCCGTGCTGTTGACCGAGGAAATGGTGGCGGAGATGCGGCCGGGCGCGGTGGTCGTGGACCTCGCCGTGGAAACGGGCGGCAACTGCATGCTCTCGAAACCCGACGAGGTCGTCGAGGCCCACGGCGTGACGATCATCGGGTACACGAACTGGCCGAGCCGCGTCGCGACGGACGCCTCGTCGCTGTACGCGAGGAACCTGCTGCACTTTCTCACGCCCCTGGTGGATAAGGAGACGGGGCAGATCCGGATCGATACCACGGACGAGGTGGTCCGGGCAACCCTCCTGACCAGGGACGGCGCCGTGGTGCATCCGTCATTTACGGGCGAGAAGGAGCTGAGCCGTGCAGGGGGCCGTTGATCCCCTCGTCTTCCAGCTCTCGATCTTCGTGCTCGCCGTGTTCGTCGGTTATTACGTGGTCTGGAGCGTGACCCCCGCGCTCCACACGCCGTTGATGTCGGTCACCAACGCGATCTCCTCGGTCATCATCGTGGGGGCGTTGATCGCCGCGGCGCCGGCCGCGATGACGCAATCCAAGATTCTCGGGCTGGTGGCAACGGCGCTCGTCGCGGTCAACATCTTCGGCGGCTTCGCCGTCACCCAGCGAATGCTGGTGATGTTCCGCAAGCGCAAGCCCTAGCGCCGCGGGTCGATGCCGGCCAACCTCGCGGCCCTCCTCTATCTGACCTCCGCCGTCCTGTTCATCCTCGCGCTTCGCGGGCTGTCGAACCCGGAGTCGGCGCGGCTGGGCAACGTCTTCGGGATCATCGGCATGGCCGTCGCCATCCTGACGACGGTGCTCGGCGCGCGGACCGCGGCGTACGGTGAGATGGCGCTCGCGATCGCCGCCGGCGGCGCCGCGGGCCTCGTCATCGCGTTTCGCATCAAGATGGCCGCGATGCCGCAGCTCGTTGCGGCGTTCCACAGTCTCGTGGGCCTGGCGGCGGTGCTCGTCGCGGCCGCGGCGTTTTATCACCCCGCCGCCTACGGCATCGTCGATGCCCTGGGACAGATTCGGACGCCGAGCCGCGTCGAGATGTCGCTCGGCGTCGTCATCGGGGCCGTGACGTTCACGGGTTCGATCGTCGCCTTCACGCGTCTCCAGGGCATCATCTCAGGCGATCCGGTCGTGTTTCGGGGCCAGCATGCCCTCAACGTCGTAATCGGCGCGATCATCGTCCTGCTCCTCGGCACCTTCGTGCACACGCCGTCGACCGACGTTTTCTGGGTGGTGACGCTGTTGGCGCTGGTGCTCGGCGTCACGCTCGTGGCGCCCATCGGCGGAGCCGACATGCCGGTCGTCATCTCCATGCTGAACAGCTACTCCGGATGGGCGGCGGCCGGCATCGGCTTCACGCTCGAGAACTCCGCGCTCATCGTCACGGGCGCGCTGGTGGGCTCGTCGGGCGCGATCCTGAGCTACATCATGTGCCGTGCCATGAACCGCTCGTTTCTGAGCGTCATCCTCGGCGGGTTTGGCGGAGAGGCGGCGGCGCAGGCGGTGCGCGCCGCGGACCGGGCCGTCACGGCCGGGTCCGCGGAGGACGCCGCGTTCATCCTCAAAAACGCGTCCTCCGTGATCATCGTCCCGGGCTACGGCATGGCGGTGGCCCAGGCGCAGCACGCGGTCCGCGACATGGCGGAAGCCCTGAAGCGCCGCGGCGTCCACGTCGCCTACGCCATTCATCCCGTCGCGGGGCGCATGCCGGGGCACATGAACGTGCTGCTGGCGGAGGCCAACGTGCCGTACGACGAGGTGTTCGCGCTCGAACAGATCGACTCCGAGTTTCAGGCGACGGACGTGGCGTACGTGATCGGGGCGAATGACATTACCAATCCGGCGGCGCGGGACGACCCCTCGAGCCCGATCTACGGGATGCCGATCCTGGACGTGGATCGCGCCAAGACCGTGCTCTTCGTCAAGCGGTCCCTGGCGCCCGGGTACGCGGGCATCGACAACGGGCTCTTCTACAAGCCCAACACGATGATGCTCTTCGGCGACGCGAAGAAGATGACCGAGGAGATCGTCAAGGCGCTGTAGGCGCCGAGCTCAATCCGCCCACGCCGCGCGTCCGCCCAGGACGTCGGTGCCGGCGCGGGGGTATCGTTCTGGGCGTCGTCGAAAGCCGGTGCGGCCGAGCCCGGCGTCCGGGGGATCCCATGACCGACACCGTCATCGCGGATCGCATCCAGTTTGCCTTCACCATCATGTTCCACTACCTCTTCCCGATCCTGACGATGGGGCTCGCGCCGTTGATCGTCGTCCTCAAGACGCTGCATCTCCGCCGCGGCGATGAGCGGTATGCCGTCGCGGCGCGGTTCTGGACACGCATTTTTGCGCTCAACTTCGCGGTGGGCGTCGTCACCGGGATCCCGATGGAGTTCCAGTTCGGGACGAACTGGGCGCAGTTTTCGGTCTTTGCCGGCGGGGTCATCGGGCAGACGCTGGGGCTCGAGGCCGTCTTCTCGTTCTTCCTGGAGTCGACATTTCTCGGGATCCTGCTGTTCGGGGAGGGGCGCGTCTCCCCCCGGGTCCACTGGACGGCCGCGGTGCTCGTGGCCGCCGGCGCGTGGCTCTCCGGACTCTTCGTCACCGCCACCAACGCGTGGATGCAGCATCCCGTGGGCTACCAGATCGCACCTGACGGCACCGTCCAGATGACGAGCCTCGGAGCACTGCTCGGCAACCCCTTCTTGTGGTGGCAGTACGCGCACGTCCTGAACGGCGCGGTGCTCTCGGCCGCGGTGGTGATGGCCTCCATCGGCGCCTACTATCTGCTCGCCGGCCATCATCTCGAGTTCGGGCGACTCTCCGTGGGGCTTGGGGTCGGCGTCGGCGCCGTGGCGGCGCTGACGCAGCTCTTCCCGACGGGCGACATGAACAGCCGCAACATCACCGCCTACCAGCCCGTAAAGCTCGCCGCCATGGAAGGCTTGTTCGAGACCCGCTACGGTGCGCCGCTGGCCATCATCGGGATGCCGTCGACCACCCAACGCCGCCTGCTCGACCCCGTGCTCGTCCCGGACGCGCTGAGCTATCTCGCGTACGGCAATTTCCGCGCGGAGGTCCGGGGCCTCAACGACTACCCGCAGGACACCTGGCCGCTGGTACAGCTCACGTACTACGCCTATCACATCATGGTCGGGCTCGGCACGTTGTTGATCGCGGCCTTGCTCCTCGGCGCGGCCCTGTGGTGGCGCGGCGTCCTGTTTGCCAGCCGGTGGTTTCTTTGGATCCTGCTGCTGCTGCTGCCGTTTCCCTACATCGCCAACGAGGCGGGGTGGGTGGTCACGGAGGTCGGCCGGCAGCCGTGGCTGGTGTACGGCCTGCTCCGGACGGCCGCGGGCGCCTCCCCGAACGTGGAGGCGGGCGAGACGATCTTCACGGTGCTCGGATTTGCGGGGCTGTACGCGCTGCTCGGTGTGCTGGCCGTGTTTCTCGCGATGTTGATGGTGCTTCGCGGGCCCACCGAGCCACGGCCGGAGGCCGGGTGCTGATGGCGACGTTTTGGTTTGTCGTCCTGGCGGGGATGGTCGTGGCCTACGCGGTGCTCGACGGCTTCGACCTCGGCGTGGGCGCGATCCACCTGGCGGTCGCCCGCAACGACGCCGAGCGGCGCGCGGTCCTCAACGCCATCGGTCCGGTCTGGGACGCGAACGAGGTCTGGCTCCTCGGCGTCGGCGTCGGCGCGCTGCTGGCGTTCCCGCGCGCGTTCGCCGTCGGGTTCAGCGGCTTCTATCTGCCCTTCATGCTGGTGCTGTGGCTGCTGGCCGGCCGCGGGATCGCGCTGGAGTTTCGCCATCACATCGCGGACCCCATGTGGCAGGGCGCGTGGGACGTCGTGTTCTCCGTCAGCAGCCTGCTCCTCACCGTGCTCTACGGCGTTGCCGTCGGCAATATCGTGAGCGGCGTGGCGATCGACTCGCAGGGGTGGTTCCAGGGACTGCTCGAGTCGCTGCTCAACCCCTACGCGCTGCTGATGGGCGTGTTCAGCCTGGCGCTCCTGATGCTGCACGGCGCGTACTACCTGTGCCTCAGGACCGACGGCGCGCTGCACGAGCGCGTGCACCGCGCGGCGGGACGGCTGTGGGGCATCGTCGCCATGCTCGTCGTCGTCCTGACGATCGCCACGTTCGCGCTCCGCCCCGGCATCCTCGCGAACTACGGCGCGCATCCGATTTGGGCCGTGGTGCCGCTGGCCGGCGGCTGGTGCGTGGTGGCCATGTTCCGGGCGCACGGGCGCCGGCGCCACGGAACGGCGTTTGTCGCGTCCGCGGGCCTGATCGCGGCACTGCTCGCGGCCACCGCGATCGGCGTGTACCCGTACCTCCTGCCGTCCCATCCGTTCCCTGAGCGGGGCCTGACGATCGTCAACTCGGCGGCGTCGACGGCGGGGCTCGTCGCCGCCGCCTCCTGGTTGCTACCGGGCGTTGCGCTCGTGATCGTGTATCAGGCCGTGGCGTACCGGATCTTGGCGGGCAAGATCACGACGGACGGAGGCGCGCACTACTGACCGCGGGACCCGCGGGTCCCGCCCCGGGCGCCACGTTGCCGGCGCCGTCCGCCCGCAGCATGTGGGCCCGGGCGAGCGCGACGGGCACCGAGCCGTGCGAGAGGAGCCGGTCGTGGAACGCCCGAAGCGTGAAGCCCGGCGCACGGGACAGCTCGCCGCGGAGTGCGTGAATCATGTCCGTGCCAACGAGGTACATCAGCGCCGCTCCCGGGAACAGGCTGTTCTTCACCGCCTCGGCGCGCGCGGCGTCGGGTGACAGACCCACGCGGTCCCGATACCAGGCGATCGCCTGGTCCAGGGTGAGCGCGCCTTGGTGCAGGCGGACGTCCACGAGCGCCCGGACGGCGTGCCGGAGCCGCGCGTGACGGTGCGCGAGCTGCTCCAGCGGGTCGAGAAACCCGACCTCATCCATCAGGTCGGTGGCGTAGCAGGCCCACCCTTCGGCCATGGTGCCGCCGGCAAGCATCGCGATGCGCGAGGCGCAGTCGACGGCGGCGATCTGGCCGATCCGCGACGCCGCCCGGTACGCGTACCAGTTCTGGACGTGATGGCCGAGCCCGCCGTGATGGATCACGTGGTTCAGCTTGATGACGCTGTCGTTCGCGGCGCGCAGCCGCGGGAGTTGCTCGGCCTCCGGCATCGCAGGCTCGACCGGCGCGACGTGGTACTCTACGATCGGGACCGCGTCGAACGGCGCCGGTGAGCGATACGGAATGAAGTAGAGGTACGGCGCCGCGGCGCGCGCCCAACGCGGCTGCGGCACGTACCGGATCGGGTACTCCGGCCACGTCACCAGGTCCCGCGCCAGGGCGGCGTCGCGGGCGTCGCGCCACATCACGCCAAAGCGGGCGTAGTACGCGTCCCCGGACGGGTGGCGGTCGAGCAGCCGCGCCAGTGCTGCCTGGGGCGATGGTGCGCCGAGCGCGGCGGCGCCGCCGGCCAGGGCGCGCTCGCGGGCGGCGATCTGCTCTTCGGCGTACGCCGCGATTTCGTCCGCGCTCCGGTCGAGACAGTGCCCCCAGCGGAGGAGCAGCGCGAGCGCGTCGGGACCGCACGCGTATTGCTCGCTCGCATGCGCGCGGAGGTCCGTTTCGAGGTAGTGCTGGAACGCAGCGAACGCCTCCGTCGCATGTTCGGCGGCCCGGCGCAGGGCCGGCGCCGCGATCCCCGCGTCGCGGATCCAGAGATCGATCCCGTCGACCAGCAGAAAGCGGGCGCCGGCGCACTCGTGAAGCGCACGGTCGATCCACGCGGACGGCGCCTCACGGACGTTGCGGCGTCCCTGCTCGAGGAACGCTGGGATCGCGGAGAGCCTCGCCGTGGCGCACTCGAGCCGCTCGTTGAGCGGACGAAACGGCCTGAGCATGAGGCCGATCACGCCGAAGACGGCCTCGCCCGTGTACACGCACGGGTTGCCGCGGTGAAAATGCGCGGACTCCCGCTCCCAGCGCTCGATCGCGAGCACGCCCACGGCGAGGCGGCGGTCGATCGCCTCGGCGTTCCCGAGCGGCTCCTCCGGGAGCGCGCGCAGCCCCCGCAGCAGTGCGTCCGCCGCGGACGCCGCCTCGTCCACGCCGGCCGCCGAGTAGTCGGGGAGCCGGTCGTCGTACCCATGCACGCCGATGAACGTGGCGTTGACAGGATGATACCGGTAGTGGGCGCTCAGAAAGCGGTCGAGCCACGAGGCGAACGCGGCGGCCGGCACCGGCTCAGGCCTCGAGCGGCAGCGAGACCCACCGGGCCTCGCGGTACGAGCGCTCGACCGCGTTGATCACTTCCTGAACCCACGCGCCGTCCTCGAAGTTGCCCTGGTTGCGCGCCCCGCCGGCGCGGATCTCGTCGATGAAGTCCCGGATGAGGTTGGCATAGAACAGCGAGCGCCACGACTCGCGCGGGTGGCCGCCCGGCGGGTAGAATCGCTGCGGGATCTCCAGCACGTTGAACTCGACCGCGTCCGGCGTCGCGGTCCTGATCGTCTCCGCGACGCCGGCCTCCTCCACCAGCCGGCAGATGACGGCGCCCCGCTCACCGTAGAGCCGCGCCTCCACGCCGGGGTAGTTGCCGATCGTGACGTAGCTGGTCTGGATCGAGCCGATGGCGCCGTTGGCGTACTCCCCGATGAAGATGTCGCCGTCGTCGATGTTCATCCGCATCATGCGGCCGGTCGCGCGCACGACGCGCTCGGAGATGAAGTTGCGCATCGTGCCGACCACGCGGGTGTAGTCCGCGCCGACCCACCAGTGCCCGATGTCGATGATCGGCGCGCCGTACCCTTCGAGCGACGACGTCCTGAGCGCCGTCTGATCCGCGGTGTGATCGACCTGACGGAGCGGCACCGCGGGGTCGAGCCACTGCGAATTCTGCTCGTATCCGTTGAACACGAACGGCCGGCCGGCAAAGCCCTCGTCCAGCAGGGACCTGGCGTACAGGACGCCGGGGCTGTATCGGAACGTAAAGCCGAGCTTTGTCTTGAGACCCCGCCGGCGGGCGAGCGCGGCCAGGTCGCGGGTCTGCCGGAAGTCGTAGGCGACCGGCTTTTCACACAGGACGTGCTTCCCCGCCTCGATTGCCGCCCGCGCCAGCTCCAGATGGGTGTGGGACGGCGTCGCGATGTCGATCACATCGAGGTCCGAACGGCCGACGACGCCCTGCCAGTCCGCCGCCGCTTCGGGGATCGCGAACTGCGCCGCGAGGTCCCGGGCGCGCGCCACCTCCGGGTCGCAGATCACGGCGACCTCGGCGCGCGGATCGCGCCGCCACCCGGGAACATGCGCGGCGCGCGCCCAGTTGCCCGCTCCCAGCACGCCGATTCGAAGCACCGAGTTCCGCATAGGGCACCTCCGAGGACATCGCCCCTCTTTATTCGAAGAGAACGGCGAGAGTTCCGGCCGGGCGGGCGTGCGCCGGCGCGGTCGCGAGATCGCGGAAGAACGACGGGGAGGGTGGGGCAGATGACAATGCGCACCGGTCGATCTGAGGAGGAGCCCCGGCGCTGCGACATGCCGGCCCGGATGTCGCGGCGGTCGTTCGTGCGCGCGGCCGCGGCCGGCCTCGCGATGGGGTTTGGCGGGGTCGCCGGCACAAGCGGCCGCGCCCGGGCGGCGGGCGCCCAGGGCGGGGAGCTGTTCTATGGCCTCACCAACAAGTTCGACACGCTGGATCCCAACATCACGACGTTTTCCGACGTGGCGCGCATGGCCTACCATATCTTCGACCCGCTCGTCTGGGAGTCCAAGGCCGGGACGTTCGTGCCCGGCCTGGCCGAGCGATGGGAGGTCAACGCGGACGCCACCCAGTACACCTTCCACCTCCGGCGCGACGTGAAGTTCCACGACGGCACCGCGTTCACGGCCGAGGCGGTCAAGTTCACGTTCGACCGCATCGTGGATCCCAGCTTGAAGTCGCAGTCGGCGTTCTCGGCGATCGGGCCGTACGACAGCAGCACGGTCGTCGATCCGTACACGGTGGTGGTCAAGTTCAAGGACCCGTACGCCCCGTTTCTGAGCTCCGTGGCGCAATCGCTGCTCGCGCCCGTGTCGCCGGACGCGGTCAAGAAGTACGGCAAGGACTTCGGCACGCACCCCGTTGGCACGGGCCCGTTCAAGTTCGATTCCTACACGACCGACAGCGCGGTGCGCATGGTCCGCAACCCGGACTATCGATGGGCGCCGTCGATCTTCAAGACCCGGGGACCGGCGTACCTCGATGCGATCACGTACCGCATCATCCCGGAGTCGTCGACCCGGCTCGCCGCGCTCAAGTCCGGCGAGGTCCAAATCATGCAGGACGTGCCGACCCAGGAGTACCAGAACGTCCAGCGGGACCCGAACCTGCAGTTGCTCCAGGGCCTCATGACGGGCTCGGGCTGGACGATGATGATCAACGTCACGAAGCCGCCGACCGACGACGTCCGCGTCCGGCAGGCGCTGCAGTGGGGCATCGACAAGACCGCGATGATCAAGGCGGTGTGGCAGGGCGTGTTCAAGCCGGCCAGCAGCATCCTCACGGCGTCGACGTTCGGGTACGATCCCGCCACGCGCAATGTCTACCGGTACGATCCCAAGCAGGCCGGGGCCGTGCTGGACGAGGCCGGCTGGAAGATGGGTTCCGGGGGCGTGCGCCAGAAGGGCGGACAGGACCTCGCGCTCGAGCTCTACTACCGCGCCGACAACTCCGACTTCACGGCCATGGCGACGTTTCTCCAGAGCATGTACGCGCAGATCGGGATCAAGATCAACCTCCACGGCCTGTCCCAGGGCGGCTATTTCTCGGCGGTGCGCGTCGGCCAGCACAACCTGCAGTTCTGGTGGGAGCCCGACACGGATCCCGACGTCGTGCGCATCCTGCTGTACTCCAAGAACGCCGACGGCGGGACGAACCGGAACCGCTACAAGAACGCCGAGATGGACAAGCTGATCGACCAGGCGGCCGCCACCACGGATCTCGCGAAGCGCAAACAACTCTACTCCCAGATCCAGATGAAGACGCTGCGGGAGTCCGTGATGATCGGGTACGCCGACCCGCTTAATCTCTTCGCCTATCAGAAGAACCGCCTCGACGGCGTGGTGCTCGACTGGTCGGCAACGAACGTTTTCTTCCACGGTGCGTCTCTTAAGAAGGGGTAAGGCGCGCGGGGACAAGACGCGCGCGTGGGGGCCCGGCCGGATGGCCGGGCCCCCACGCCGCCGGGCGCTCCGCCACGCGAGCACGCGCCATGAGTCCCTGATGACGGTGGGACAGGCATGCTGACCTACGTCCGCCGCCGGGTCCTGCTCGCCGTTCCGACGGTCGTGCTGACGTCGATGGTCGTGTTCTTGATGCTCTTCCTCATCCCCGGTGACCCCGCGTCCATCTACATCGGCGAGCAGACGGCGTCGCCGGAGCGGCTCGCGCAGATCCGGCACGTCATGGGACTCGACCGCCCGATGTACGTCCAGTACGCGGACTTCGCGTGGCACGCGCTGCACGGCGACCTCGGACGGTCGCTCCAGACGAGCCGGCCGGTCGCCGTCGAGATCGCCACGCGATTCCCCAACACCCTCGAACTCGCTATCGCCGCGATGGTCATTGCAGTGGTCCTGGGGTTCGGCCTGGGCCTCGTCTCCGCCCTGCACCGGAGCACGGCCGTGGACACGCTTTCGATGGTCGTGGCCCTGTTCGGCGTATCGGTCCCGGTGTTCTGGCTGGCGCTCCTCTTGATCATGCTGTTCTCGCTCCGGCTGGGCTGGCTGCCGGCGACGAGCGAGCCCGGGCTGCGCGGGCTGGTGCTGCCGGCGGTGTCCCTGGCCCTGCTGTCGGCGGCCACGCTCGCGCGGCTCATGCGCTCCAGCATGCTGGAGGTGCTGCGGCTCGACTACCTCACGACTGCGCGGGCCAAGGGCCTCCGCGGCGCCATCGTCGTGTTCCGGCACGCGCTCCCGAACGCGGTGATCCCCGTGATCACCGCGATGGGGCTGCAGTTTGGGGGGCTCTTGAGCGGGGCGGTGCTTACCGAGACGATCTTCGCCCGGCCGGGCCTGGGCAAGCTGGTCGTCGACTCCATCCAGAACAAGGACCTGCCGACCGTGCAGGGCGTCATCTTGGTCCTGGCGCTCATTTACGTCGCGATGAACCTGCTCGTCGACCTCTCCTACGCCTTCATCGACCCGAGGATCCGCTTCGAATGACGGCGACCCGTCCGGCCCGGCGACCGCGCGGCCTCTGGCACGATGCCGCGGCACGGCTCCTGCAGAACCGCGGCGCGGCGGCCGGCGGGCTCGTGTTTGTGCTGATCGTGGCGGTGGCCGCGGCGGCGCCGCGGCTCGCCCCCGGCAATCCGATCGGCCTCAATGTCTCCGAGTCGTTGGAGCCGCCGGGCGCCCACCACTGGCTCGGCACGGATCAGTTCGGCCGCGACATCTTGAGCCGGATCATCTACGGCGCGCGCGTCTCGGTCGCGATGGGCTTTGTCGCCGTCGCGATCTCCGTCGCGGGGGGGTCGATCCTCGGGCTGCTGTCCGGATACTACGGCGGCAACGTCGACATGACCATCATGCGCGTCGTGGACGTCATGCTGGCCTTTCCGGGGATTCTGCTGGCCCTCGTCATCATCGCCGTGCTCGGCCCCAATCTCGGCAGCGCGATGGTGGCGGTCGGCATCTCCGGGATGCCGGTGTTCATCCGGGTCGTGCGCGGCTCCGCGCTCGCGGTGCGGGAGCTGCAGTACGTGGAGGCCGCGCGCGTCGCCGGGTGCGGCGACGTGCGCATCATCTACCGCCATGTCCTGCCGAACGTGCTGGCGCCGGTCATCGTGCTCGTGACGCTCGGCATCCCGGGGGCGATCATCTCGGGCGCCGCGCTCAGCTTCCTCGGGCTCGGCATCCGGCCGCCCACGCCGGACTGGGGCGCCATGCTGAGCGAGGGGCGGTCGTTCATGAGCACGGCGTGGTGGCTGTCCACGTTCCCGGGCCTCGCCATCGTCACGATCGTGCTCGCGATCAATCTGTTCGGGGACGGTCTGCGGGACGCCCTCGACCCGCGCTTGAAACTGTAGCGGCCGGATAGCGGCCCGAGTCCTCTACCGGGAGGCGGCAATGGGCGAAACGTTCGCCGGCAAGGTGGCCATCGTATCCGGGGCGGCGCAGGGCATCTCGAGCGTCATCCTGCAGCGGCTCGCCGAGGAGGGCGCGCGGGCCGTGATCGCCGACATCGATGAGGCGCGGGCGCAGGCGCGTGTCCGGGAGCTCGTGGGGCGGGGCTGCGACGTGCGGTTCGTGCGCACGGACGTCCGCCGGAGCGCCCAGGTCGATGCGATGGTCGACCGCGCGGTCGCGGAGTGCGGGCGGATCGACATCCTCGTGCACGGCGCCGGCGTGGGCGTGCACAAGGAGATCGTGGATCTGACCGACGAGGAATGGGATCTGCAGCTCGACGTGCAGCTGCGGGGCGCGTTTGTGCTGAGCCGGGCCGTGGGGCGGCGGCTGATTGCGCAGGGACAGGGCGGGCGGATCGTCCTGATCGGGTCGACGTCCGGGAACAACGCGCGCGTGCGGGGCGGTCCGCACGCGGCCTCGAAAGCCGGAGAGATTCAGCTCGCGCGCGTGCTCGCGATGGAAATGGGCCGCCACGGGGTGACGGTCAACGTGGTGTCTCCCGGCCTGACGGATATCGGCGGCATCTCGCAGTCGACCCAGACGCCCGAGTACCAGCGGGCGTTCATCGCGCAGGTGCCGCTCGGCCGGCTCGCCACGCCCGACGAGATCGCCGACGCGGTGCTGTTCTTTGCCTCCGACCGCGCGCGGTTTATCACCGGCCAGGTGCTCTGCGTGGATGGGGGGTACTCCGCGGGCAAACTGGCCGTGCAGGGGCCGAGCGTGGACGCCTATTACGGGCAGATCGGCGAGGCCTGACGCCTCACAGCCCCCGGGGCGCGGTGCTGCCACACCCATCGCACAGCGACGTCGCGTCGGTCAGACTGCTCAGCACAAAGCCGTCGGCCGTTGCGCGGAACACCCGGATCGGAAACTGCACCGGCCACTTCCGAAAGTCAAGCACGGGGTTGAACCGGCGCTCGAGCTGATCGATCTGCAGGGTGGGCACGGGCATCGAGTTCACGGTGATCCGCTCGATATGGAAGAACAGCTCCGGCGTGTCCTTCACGGCAAAGACGCCCTGCAGCCGGAGCGGCAGATCCACGCCTTGCCGGGAGACGGTGCCCTGGACGATGATCGACTGTCCCGCGCCCGTCACTTTGATGTGCTTCGCCAGCCCCAGGCGGTCCAGATAGTCTTCCACGTTCGCGCGGCTGACGCGCGTGTACACGGCGCTGCCCCGCAGGCTGAGGACGCGCAGCGCGCCGTGCCGGAGCTTGCTTGGATCGAGGCTCGCGCCGGTGAGGCGGATCCAGGTTTGGTCGATCCGGATCCGGTCGACGCTGGCGTTCTCCGCATAGACGCTGATGCGGGCGTAGCCGCCCCGGTACAAATCGGGCACCGCGTCGATGCGCAGGACGGATGGGTGTCCGAGCAGGCGGGCGAACACCGGCCGGAGCACGCCGGTGTCGGCCACGGGCAGCGCCGCTGCCGGCCTCGGCGCGAGCCCGCTCCATGCGGACGCCACGGCGGCGATCACGATGGCGGCGGCCAGCACGCGATGCACACCCGTCGATCTCGTCTCGATCACTCCGTGCCGGGCCATCGAAGCCCGATTGATACCGTCATTTTTCCCGGTGTGGCCCGGGTCGTACCCGCGGCCCTGCACCGCCTGTGCGCCCGCGCGGCTTGGTCTATACGTGCGCCAACATGGCCATAAGACTGTGCGATCAACCGATGCTCATGGGGGGTGTCCGACATGCCGGTACCGTCGCTGCTTCCGACCCAGGCGCGGGACGAGACCTACGGCGGCGTCACGTACCACATCGAAGGCGAGCTGGTGCCCGTGCTGCACGTCGAGCTCGGGACCGTCCCGGTGTACTTCGAGCACCATATTCTCTTGTGGAAGGACCCGTCCGTCGCTATTGCGATCAAGCCGCTCCGGGGCGCGGTGCGGCGGGTCCTCTCCGGGATGCCCGTGTTCGTCACCCAGACGCAGGGCGCGGGCCGCATCGCGTTCAGCCGGGATGGGGCGGGGCACGTCTTCGCGCTCCACATGAAGCCGGGGGAGGCGGTCGACGTCCGCGAGCATCAGTTCCTCGCCGCCACCGATCCCCTGGACTATACGTTCAACCGCGTCAAAGGCGTGGCGAATATCCTGCTCGGCGGAACGGGCTTCTTTATCGACACCTTTACGTGCACCCGCTCGGATGGGATTCTCTGGCTGCACGGCTACGGCAACGTCTTCACGCTGACGCTCGGCGCCCGCGAGCAGATCGACATCGAGCCCGGCGGCTGGATCTACAAGGACCGCACCGTGCAGATGCAGACGCTCTTCCAGAAGATCTCGACCGGCCTCTTCGCGAGCGCCGGCAGCCTGTGCTGGAACCGCTTCACGGGGCCGGGGCGCATCGCGCTGCAGTCGATGTACCTGCACATGCCGACGGAGACCTGAGTTGAACGCTGTGCACGAGCGGCCAGGGGTTCGTGCGTTCCCCGGCCTGAAGGTGCTCAATCCCCTCGAGGGCGCCCGAGGCGTGGCGCTTGTCGCCGAAATGCCTCAAGACGCGGCATCAGGTCCTTCAGCAGAATGGCGGTCTTGAACGGCAGCACCCACGGAGGCGGGTCGCCGGCCGCAAGCGCCCACTGACGGCGTACGGCCACGATTAGATTGACGCCGTGGATCACCGCCAATTTGCGGAATTTCCTCGCGAGATACTCCGGCGTCCAATACCCGACGATCTCCATCGCGACCTCTGTCCCGTCCGCGTGGCGGAAGGAAAAGTCCGGCACGAGGAGTGACGTCCCCGCTTCCAGCAGCATCGTCTCTCGGCCGAGGCGCCAGTCATTGCGGACGGCGCCGAACTTCTCGGCGAACTTTTCCTCGAGGTCCGAATCGAAGAGCGAGGGCGGCGCCAGCCGCGACCGCAGGCCGTCCTTGGACGAGAGCCGGTACAGCGCCGGCCGCGCGCGTGCGTGGATCGCGACCCTGGCCGTGATCTGCCAGTCGCGCGCCTGGACGAGGGCCGCCAGAAATTTCGCGAAATCGACTCCATAGGCGTGCGTTCGGCGGAGGACGGAGTTCGGCCCGTCGAACGACAGCCGATACCGGCCGTCGGCGAGTCGCTCGAGGCGATGGAGCAGACGCGAGAGCCGCGCGTACTGGACGATATGCTTCAGATCGGCCCCGGCATCGACCTCGACGGCGGTGGCGTCGTAGAGAAGCGCCTGAGCCTGCGCCAGGTCGTAGTCATCGCGCAGATCCGCCGCGGAGTAGGTTTCCGGAAACGCCGTCAGTCGATGAAACTCCGGATAATCGGCGTAGAGGCGCGCCGTGAGCCCGCCGTCGGGGAAGACCGATTCGCCAAGCGCCGGTCCCAGTATGGCTCCCCGGGATTCTGGATCGAGGAGCGGATGGGCGTCCGCGGCGGCCGCGAAGATCTTGACCCTCTCGTCGCCCTGGCGCCCGCCCCGCGGCCACTCGTAGGTTGCGACCTCGTCGAGGAGGTCGATCGCCGCCTCGATTCGATCTGGGCGGAGTCCCTGGAGGACCGTGCGCGCCGCATTGCGTACCAGCCCGAGCCGGTCTCCGATGCGGGCGCGGTACACGGCGATGCCCCGTGCGAGGAGCGGGACGCAGTCCTCCTCCAACCGGTCAGAGAAGATCGAGTTGCTGAGCCTGTCCCAGTGATAGACGCGGTGCGCCTTGGTAAGCATCGGTCCTGGTACGCTGCCGCGCTCGGCGCTGGTCGGACGTCTCCTCGACGATGACTTCGTACAACCTGGCCGCGCGGTCGCCAAACTTCCGCAGAAGGCGGCCCAGCCGCTGGGTCGCCTCCCGCGTCCCCTTCTCGCCGCCGAGGACGACCCCGATCTTGACCCCGGGGGCGTCCCACCCCTCGTTGAGAACTTCGCAGGCAGCGAGGGCCCGAATCTTTCCCTGCGCGAAAAGGTCCAGGATCGCGTTTCGCTCGCGCTTGTCCGAGTGGGCCGTCAGCGCCGGAATGAGGAACCTCACGGATACATCCAGCGCCATGCGATTCGACGCCGTGAATATGACGCACTGCTCGGCGGGGTGCAGGCGGAAGATATCCTCCATCACGCGCAGCTTCTCGGCGGACCGGTGCGCCAGCGCGAGTTTGCGGTGGTAGCATTGCATGACGTCCTTCGCCTCTGGGTCGGTCCGCGACAACTTGGCGATATCCTCTTTCCAGTCAAAGCGTCCGCCCTCACGGCGACGCTTTGCCACATATCCGCGGATCCGTCTCGACAATCGGTCGTATTCCGCCTGTTCGGACTCGGTGAGGTAGATGGGCACACGAACGATCGAGTACCCGGCCACGGTTCGCCCGCGGGCGTCGCGGATGCGCTCTTCGTACACGCACGGCCCGATGAGGGTATCCAGCAGGCGGTCTCTGCCATCCGCACGCTCCGGCGTTGCCGTAAGACCGAGGCGCAACGGCGCCAGGCAGTCAAGGGCGCTCTCGTGAAGCGTTTGCCCAGGTAGATGGTGGGCCTCGTCGTACACGATCAGCCGGTACCGGTTTCCGATCGTCTTCATGTGGATCCAGGCGCTGTCATACGTGGTGACGGTAATCGGCCAGATCTCGCGCCGCCCATCGCCCAGCACGCCCGCGTCGACGCCGAGGCTGTGTTTGATTCGCCGTTGCCACTGGTACATCAAATCACGTAGCGGTGCGACCACGAGCGTCGAGCATCGGTGTCTGGCCGCGATCGCGAGGGCGATCTCTGTCTTGCCGGTGCCGGTTGGCTTGACCACAACCCCACGGCACCCCGCGCGTTCCCACGCGCTGATCGCGGCCTCTTGATCCGGCCTGAGGGGCGGCAAGGTGACGGTGAGCGAGGGGCAGGGGAAGAACTGCTCGGCCTCGTCCGCGACGTCGATGTGGTATGCAGCGGCGTCTTCCTTGAGGCGAAAGTGCCGAAACGCCTCGGTGCGCCATGCCTGAACTCTTGAATCCCAGACGAGGTACGCCGGGACCCTGGCGGACTCCGGCGCGTCCAGGCGCAACGAGCCCCGGTCGAACGTGAGCGGGTACGCAGTGGTCGCCGCGTCTGGCCCGGCCGCAACCTGCCGGTGACCGTGGGTGGACGTTCGCCTGCTGCCGCCGCGCCGAGGCACGTAGGGCCGATCCTCCCCGCGGGCCCGCTGCCGAGGCCGCCGCTAGTCGGCCCGCAGCGCTTTCGCCGGATCCAGCTTCTCGAAGTCCCGGACGAACGCGACGATGTGCTCGACGATGCGTTCGATCGACTCCTCGCCACGGCGCCTGAGCGCCTCGAGGGACGCCTTGTCGATCTCGGGCGGGCTCTCCACGTCCACGTCCCAGGAATCCACGGGGATGATCACGGGCGCGCCGCGGTATTCGAAATTGCTGAAGCCGAGCGGTTTGATCTTGTCCCCGAAGAGGGGCCGCAGCGGCGGGTTGGCGCCCCACTCGCCTTTGTAGCCGCCGGAGCGCACGTCCGCGACCTCTGTCCCGCCGACGGCCAAGGCCACGGCGAGCTCCCAGATATGGGTGCCTTCCGGGAAGGCGTTCGGCGCGATCTTTTTGCCGATGTTCCACCACTCCAGGACGGCGATGAGCATGCCGAGCTCCCGTACGTTGCGGCCGGTGCGGGTCAGGGGTTCGCGATTCCCGCCGTGGCCGTTGAGAAAGATCACCTTGCGCACGCCGTTCCGGCAGAGGCTCTCACAGATGTCGGTATACACGCCTTCGATCACGTCGGGGCTGATGGTGATCGACCCGGGATAGAGCGCCATCTTGTCGTTCTCACCGTAGGGCATGGGCGGCAGCGTAACGAGGCCGGTGCGCTTGCCCACCTCGTCCGCGATCCGCGCAACCGAGCTCGTGTCGATCCCGATCGGCGTGGGGCCGTGGGAGTGGAGTGTGCCCACCGCCATGACAACCGTGTCCGACCGCTTGAACGCCTCCTCGGCCTCTTTCCAGGACATCTCGTCCAGCCGGTGCTTTGGCAATGCCCACCTCCTCGTACGGCGCGGCAGATCCGGCGTCTCCCTTGTGCGCGGCCCGGTTCCCGCTACGTGGTCATTCGATCACAGGCGGCAATCTCCCCCGGCCGCGCCCCGGTGCGCCCGTTGCCTTCTCAGCCGAACCGTGCCGCCGCTGCGCTTCCTGACTCAGGCGCAGGTACGCCGGCACGAACTCGCGGGCGTACGCGACCAGGCGCTCCAGGATCTGCCGCCCGCGCTGCTCGGAGGCGACCGTCCACTCCCCGCTGGCGCCGCTCGGAAGCACCGTCGTCACGTCGCTGAACAGCCCCACCTCAAATCCCTGGAATCTTGCGCCACGGTAGGAGGTGACCGCGATGGGACCGTCGCTCGGCACGTACCCGCGGCGCTCAGGATGTCCGTCCCGGGTGACGGCCTCGGGCGCCAGCGCCATCATGACCGAGATCGTCGGCTCGCCCCCGTGCCCGTACACCTGGTCGGCATCGGGCGTGATGTCACGCGCGACGTGGTAGGCGAGCTGCCACGGGTAGAGGATGCTGAGGATCAGTCCGTGCCGCTGCTGCATCTCTCTCGCGACCGGCTCGATCGCAGCCTCGTTCGGGCCGTGGTTGTTGACGAGGACAAAATGGCGAAAGCCGTGAGAGAAGTATCCATCGAGGACGTCCTGGATCACCGCGCGCAGCGTCTCGAGCCGGAGCGTGACCGTGCCGGGGAATGCGGTATAGGGCGTGTACCCGAACCACAGGGGCGGCGCGACGTAGACGTGCTCCAGCGCTTCGGCAGTGTGCCGGCACACGTACTCTGCGAGGATGGTGTCCGCGCCGGTGAAGCCGGCCGGACCGTGCTGTTCGACGCAGCCGATCGGCAGGAGCAGGACGGATCGCGCCTTCGGGATCGCGGCAATCTCCTTATAGCTCATGAGCGCGAGGCTCCACTTGCGCATGCTATGCCCTCCCCGTCAGCGCCCCGGCCCGCAGGGATGCCGGTGCTTTATACAGGACCCCGTCCTTCATCACGAGCTTGATACGCTGCGGGTCCGCCACGACGCGGATGTCGGCGAGCGGATCCCCGTCAACCAGGATGAGGTCCGCGAGCATCCCGGGGGCGACGGCGCCGAGCACGTCCCCCATGCCGAGCAGCTTGGCCGCCATGCTCGTGGACGCCACGATCGACTGCATCGGCGTCATGCCGCTGTCGGTCATGTAGACGAGCTCCCGGGCGTTCTCCGCGTGCCCGAGCGCGCCGGCGTCCGTCCCCATCGCGATCTTGACGCCGCACTCCAGCGCGTGGCGAAAGTTGCGCCGCTGGGTCTGCAGCACGGTCGGCAGCTTCGCGGCGGTGTACCAGGGCAACGACTGCGGATCCGCGTCGAGGCGCTCCTTCATCCTGGCCGTGACGCTCAGCGTCGGGACGAGCCAGATGCCGAGCCGGGCCATGCGCTCGATGTCCGCTTCCTCGGCGACGGCCGCGTGCTCGATCGAGTCCACCCCCGCCTCCAGGCAGATCTTGATCCCGTCGCCGCCGTGCGCATGCACCATCACGCCTTTACCGGCCGCGTGCGCCTCGTCCACCATCGCCCGGAGCTCCTCCAGCGTGAACTGCCGGGTCGACGGCCCCCCGCGGGGGGAGCCCACGCCGCCCGTGGTGGCAATCTTGATCCAGTCGGCGCCCAGCCGGATGACCTCGCGCACCTTTTTCCGGCACTCGTCCGGGCCGTCGGCGATGCCGTCCGGGATGCCGGGCAGGTGCGGGAAGTCGGAAGCCAAGCCGCACGGCTGGGTCAGGTCGCCGTGACCGCCCGTCTGCGTGATGATCACGAGGCTCAAGAACATCCGCGGCCCCGGGATGACGCCTTGGTCGATCGCCATCTTGAGGCCGAGATCCGCGCCGGCGGCATCGCGAAACGTGGTGATGCCCGCCAGCAGCGTCTCCGTCGCCCACCGGCCCGTTTGCAATACAGCCAGGCTGGGCGCGGTGTTCATGCGCCGCCGGAGGTCCAGCCCCAAGTGTGCGATGTGGTCGTGCGCATCGATGAGCCCTGGCAGGAGTGTGCACGCCGGGTGATCGTACACCACGATGCGATCGCCCACCGGCTCGAGCGTGGCGGCCGGGCGTACGTCCGTGATGCGGTTGCCCTCGACGATGACCGCCATGTCGCGCTGCGGCGGCCCGCCGCGCCCGTCGATCAGCAACCCCGCCTTGATAATGCTCGTGGGTCCCGCCACCAGCAGCCCTCCTCCACCAGGTGGAGCGCAGTTCTACGGATACTCCTTGCCGAGCGACCGGCCCCCCGCGCGCAGGGGTTTGAACCGGTCTCAGCCGGGCGGCGCAGGCGGTACGCCCAGGCCGTACGCGTTCGTGACGTCCAACGTGGCGAGGTAGCCGTGGACCGTGCGCGCCGCGCGGGCAATGAATTGTTCGGAGACGGTGCGGTCCACGGGCCCGTACTTTGTCATCACGCAGATCGCATAGGGCCGCCGCTCCTGGTAGACGATCGCGGCGTCGCACCGCACCCGCTCCATCCCGCCGGGCTTATTGGCGATCACGACGTCCTGCGGGAGGCCCGGGGCCAGGTAGCCGTGCTTCGGCTTTTTGAGGATCGCCAGGGTCTGCTCGCACACAAACGGGCTGAGCCGCTCGCCTCGGTACAGGATCTCGAGGAACTCCACCATCTCCAGCGGGCTGGCCACGTTCTCGTCGCCGCGCCGGATGGCTGCGTAGTCCTGCATCTTCCGGCGCAGCGTCGTCTGCGACAGGCCGAGCCCCCGCAGCATCGCGTTCGTGCCATCGATGGTCGCCCAGTCGATGCACAGGTTCGTCGCGGTGTTGTCGGAGACGATGATCATCAGCACCGCGACGTTCCGTACGGTCAACTCCTCTGGGTCGTCGAGATAGGTGAGCACGCCGCTACCTGCCGCATGCAGGTCGCGGTGGATCGCCACCTTGCGGCGGACGTCGATGGCCCCCGCCTCCGCGCGCTGCATGAGATGGGCGAGGATGTGAATCTTGATGCTCGACGCCGTAGGGAACACCTCCCGCTCGTGCACGGCAGTCTGCGCGCCGGTCACGAGATCGCGCACGCAGGCTCCGGCCGCGCCGGGAAACTCCGCGACGAGCCGCTGCAGTTCGTCGGATAGCCGTTGCCATACCAACTGCTCTGACATGCGCCGCCTCCGTCAGTGTTGTGAGCGCGGGGGAGTCCCACCGTGGATCGCTTGCCGCTGCCGCGTGCTCATGCGTCCGGGCCAACCGGGTCGACACGAAAGCGCGCCCCGCGGACGGCCCGCGGGCTTGCGCCTGAACCCGTATGTACCACGCGACGTTCCTAAAGTCCCCCGCCGCAAGGCGCGCCCGGCAGCAAACGGCGGCGCGGCGAGCAACGACTTCGAAACCCCTATGGTGCAGCGGCCGGACCGCCTTCCCGCGGCCGGACGACCTCGTTATTGAAAGCGACCACAATAGAGGGACTTGAGGACGACGTTCCGCATTCCGCGCGAGCGCGCCTGACCGGCGACGCGTGTGATGGCAAGCGGCCGATCGGCGCTGTGGGCGGCGTCGCACGCACGCGTCCGTGCCCTGTGGCGCGGGTGGGGCCGCGGCCCACGGCGAAGACCTATGAGTTCAATTGAGCGGCGCGCCGCGGCGCGCCGCCTCGAGGAGGCGGAGATGGCGCGGATTGCGGTCGTCGGAAGCGGGGCCATCGGAGGGCTGGCCGGATTCTACATGGCCCGGGCCGGCGAGGATGTGCTCTTTGTCGACCAGAACGCGGAGCACGTCGCCGCAATTCGCGAACGGGGCATTTCGGTCAACGGCGTGTATGGGCCGATGTCCGTCCCGGCGCAGCGGGCCTGCACGCCGGCGGAGATCCCCGAGCCGCTCGACGGCCTCGTCTTTCTGGCCTGCAAGTCGCAGGCGACGGACGCGGCCGTGCGGGCCATCGCGCCGCATCTTGCGCCCTCCGCGTGCGTGGTCTCGCTCCAGAACGGCATGAACGAAGACACGATCGCCGGCATCGTGGGCCGGGAGCGCACGATGGGGGCACTGCCCGACTATGGCGGTGCGTACCTGGACCCCGGCGTGCTGGAGGCCGTGCACGAGGGGACCGTCTACGTCGGCGAGCTCGACGGCAGCCTGACGCCGCGAGTCCGCGAAGCGGCCCGGTTGCTCGGTATCGGCCCCAACAAATGCGAACTGCTCACCGACATCGTCGGCCGGTTGTGGACGAAGCACGTCTATAATTCGCAGATCGTGGTCACGGCGCTCGTGAACGACACGGTCGTCGCGGTGCTGGGCAACAAGGATGTGCAGCGCCTCGGGGGCGCGGCGGTGCGCGAGGCGATGCTCGTCTCCGATGCCGCGGGCGTGCGGCTGCACGCCGACGGGTGGTTCGACCCGGCGCTCTACCATCCGGCAACGCCCGCCGACACCGCGCGCCTGCTCGCCGTCTACGACCGTCTCGTGGAGCACCTGGGCGGCCATCAGATCGGGGACGGACCCGGCGGCTACAAGTACGTCAAAAAGGCGAGCGGCATCCACTGGGACCTGGTCTACCGCAGGCGGAAGAGCGAGGCGGCGCATCTCACGGTCTGCACACACGCGGCCCGGTACGGCGTGGCGGTCCCGCTCAACGCGAAGATCGTGTCGATGATCGAGCAGGTCGAGGACGGCAAGCGCGACCTCGGCTGGCACAACATCGCGGAAGCCACCGCGTACGCGAAGGAGATCGACGCGGCGCTCCCGTGACAGGTCCCGCGCAGGCGCGCCGCGGACGCCGGTGCAGGCTGAACCGGGTGGCGCGCGGCGGCGCGCCGCTGCGTCGGAGGGGTGCATGCCGATCGACTTGACCGACAACCAGCGCCTCATTCGCGACGCCGTGCGGGGCCTCTGCGCGAAGTATCCGGACGCGTACTGGCGGGGGCTCGACGAGACCGGCGCCTACCCCGATGCGTTCACCCGGGATCTGTCGGCCGGCGGCTGGCTCGTCGCGCTCATCCCGGAGGAGTACGGTGGGACCGGGCTCGGCGTGACCGAGGCATCGTTGATCCTGGAAGAGATCAACCGGTCGGGGGGCAACGCCGCGGCGTGCCACGCGCAGATGTACATCATGGGCACGCTCCTGCGCCACGGCAGCGAGGTGCAGAAGCGCCGGTGGTTGCCGGCGATCGCGTCGGGCGAGGTGCGCCTGCAGGCGTTCGGCGTGACGGAGCCCGGGGCGGGGTCCGAGACGACCCGGATCCAGACCATGGCGGTCCGGCGCGGCGATCGGTACGTCGTGAACGGGCAAAAAGTCTTCATCTCGCGCGCGGAGCACTCCGACCTCATGCTGCTGCTCGCGCGGACCACGCCCTATGATGAGACGCAGGACAAGACGCGCGGTCTTTCGGTGTTCATGGTCGATCTCCGGGAAGCCGTGGCGCGCGGCGCCATCCAGATCAAGCCAATCCGGACCATGCTCAACCATCACACGACGGAGCTGTTCATCAGCGATCTCGAGGTGCCGGCCGACAACCTCATCGGGCAGGAGGGCATGGGATTTCGCTATATCATCGACGGGTGGAACGCGGAGCGGATCCTCATCGCGGCGGAATCGATCGGGGACGGGCGCTGGTTCATCGAGCGCGCCACCCGGTACGCCGCGGAACGGGTCGTGTTTGGGAAGCCGATCGGGGCGAACCAGGGCGTGCAATTCCCGCTTGCCCTCGCGTACGCGCACCTCGAGGCCGCCGATCTGATGCGGTTCCACGCGGCCGCCTTGTTCGACCAGGGCAAGCGGTGCGGCGCCGAGGCCAACATGGCCAAGCTGCTGGCCGCGGACGCGGCGTGGGAGGCGGGGAATGCCTGTCTGGACACCCACGGCGGGTATGGGTTCGCCGCGGAGTACGACGTCGAGCGGAAGTTCCGCGAAACCCGGTTGTACGCGGTGGCCCCGGTGAGCAACAATCTCGTGCTGGCGTACCTCGGGCAGCATGTGTTGGGCCTGCCGCGATCGTATTGATGCGCGCCGGGCGGCGTGGCTCGCGGCGGATCGCCGGGCGCGGAGACCGCGGCTGAGTGGAGGGCGGCCATGACACGCGTGCAGGCGCAGGGACGGTACTATGAGGACTTTCGCGTCGGCGACGTCTACGAGCATCCCTACGGCCGGACGGTCACCGACGCCGACAACGTCTGGTTCACCAACCTGACGCTCAATACCAACCCCGCGCACTTCGACTACGCGTTCGCCGCCCAAACGGAGTTTGGGAGGCCGCTCGTCAACAGCGCCTTCACGCTGGCGCTCGTGACCGGGATGTCGGTCATCGACATCAGCGAAAACGCCTTCGCCAACCTGGGCTGGGACAAGGTGCAGCTGCCGGCCCCGGTCTTCGTGGGGGACACGCTGTACGCCGAGAGCGAGGTCCTCGAGATGCGGGAATCGCGCTCGCGGCCGGCCGTGGGCATCGTGCGGTTCCGCACGCGAGGTTACAAGCAGGACGGCACCGTCGTGATCGAGTACGAGCGCACGATCATGGTGTACAAGCGGGGGCATTCGCCGCGCCGCCTGCGCCCGCGCCCCGAGGGTACGGAGTAGGCGGGCCGTGGCCGGCATCCTCGACGGGATCCGCGTCCTCGACCTCACGCGCAACTTCGCGGGGCCGTGCTGCACGCAGATTCTCGGGGACCTGGGCGCCGACGTGGTCAAGGTCGAACGCCCCGGCGCGGGCGACGACACGAGAGAGTGGCGCCCGCCCCAGTGGCAGGGGATCAGCACGTCGTTTCTGAGCTTCAACCGCAACAAGCGCAGCCTCGCCGTGGATCTCGACCATCCCGATGGGCAGGCCATTGTGCGGCGGCTGGCACTCCGCGCGGATGTGCTGGTGGAAAGCTTCCGGCACGGGAGCCTCGCGAAGCGCGGGCTGGACTATGCGCGCGTCTCCCGCGATAATTCCCGCATCGTCTACTGCTCGATCAACGGGTTTGGCTCCACGGGACCACTGCGGGACCGGCCGGGGTACGACCCCGTGGTGCAGGCCTACTCAGGCATCATGAGCCTGACGGGAGAACCCGGTGGACGGCCGCTCCGCACCGGGCCGTCGATCATCGACACCGGCACGGGCATGTGGTGCGGACTCGCTGTGGTCGGGGCGCTGTACGCGCGGGAGCGGACCGGACGCGGTGCCAGGATCGACAGCAGCCTGCTCGAGACCGGCGTCGCTTGGGTCGGATACCACTTGATCGGCTACTTCGCCACCGGCCGGGTGCCGGGTCCGGTCGGCACGAGCGCGTCGATGATCGCACCTTACGAGGCGTTTGCCACCCGCGAAGGATACCTGCAGCTGGCCGCAGGCAACAACGTGATCTTCGTGCGGCTGTGCGGTGTGCTCGACCTGCCCGAGTTGCCGGAAGATTCCCGCTTCCGCACCAACGCCGACCGCGTGGCGCACCGGGAAGAGCTCCACGAGATTCTCGAGGCCAGGTTTCTCATGCGATCCGCAGCGGAGTGGGAGGAGATCCTCTCCGCCCACGAGGTGCCGTGCAGCTGCGTCCGGAAGCTCGATCAGGTGACCCGCGACCCGCAGGTGACCGCGCTCGCCATGTTTCCGCCGGTGCCCCACCCCGTGATTCCGGACCTCAAGCTTGTGGACCAGCCCTTCCGGATTGACGGTAAGCGCGCGGCGCGGCTGGACCCGCCCCCGGGGGTGGGGCAACACACGGACGCGATCCTCGCGGAGCTCGACTATGATGCCGCGGCGATCGCGGACCTTCGGAACCGGCGGGTGATCGGGTAGGCATCCGCGGCCCGCGCATGTTGGCCCCGACGCGATACCGATACAGACCGGCGGCGCCGATGTCCCAGGCCTAGTTCCCAGGCCTAGTGTATAATTGGCGATAAGCCATGCGGGCTAGAGGGGGATATGTCCGTCGAGCGCATTCTCGCGCAGACCCCACTCTTTGCCGGACTATCGACGGCGGAATCCGACGCCCTCGCCCAGCTGTTTCGGCCTCGCACCTACCGGAAGGGCGCCGTCGTCTTCTCGGAAGGAGACCCCGGAGCAACTCTGTACTTGATTCACTCCGGCGAAGTCAAGCTGACCATTATGTCTCCCGAGGGCCGGGAGATCATCCTGGCACTACTCGGCCCGGGTGGGTTCTTCGGCGAACTCGCCCTCCTCGACGGTGGCGAGCGATCGGCCACGGCGACCGCACGGGCGCCATCAAAGTTCTTTGCGCTGGAGCGCGAGCACTTTCTCACATTTTTACGGCGCCATCCGGATACCGCCGCGGCCCTCCTCGCTGCCTTGAGTCGCCGCCTGCGGCGGACGACGGACCTCCTGCACGACGCGGTGTTCTTGGACGGTCCCACGCGCTTGACCAAGGTGCTCCTGACGCTGGCCGAGGCAGGCGAGCGGCGCGGGCCGGACGGCACCTTGGGCCCACCCCAGCTGACTCAGGAGGAGCTCGCGGAAGTGGTGGGGGGAACGCGTGAGAGCGTCAACAGGTGGCTTCGACTGCTGGCCGACGAAGGGTTGGTGCAATGCCGCCGCGGCGTCGTGGCCGTGCTCAAGCCGGGCGAATTGCGCCGGCGTCTACCGCGGTCGGTGAACGAGTGACTACCCAATAGGATCGACTCACGACGGGACAGTCTTGGATTGGCGCGGCCGTGCGTCGTGAGCGGTGGGGAGGCCGCCGATGACTCGTGTGCCGGCTGGAACCGTTACCCTTCTCTTCACCGACATCGAGGGGTCCACGCGATTACTCGAGGATCTTGGCGATCGCTACGTCAGCGTCGTGACCGACCACCATCGGTTGCTGCGGGCCGCGTTCAAAGAGTGGCACGGACGTGAGATCAGTACCGAGGGAGACGCATTCTTCGTCGCATTCTCACGCGCGCGCGACGCGGTGGCGGCCGCCGTGGCGGCCCAGCGGGCACTCTCGGCTCATACCTGGCCGGAGCAGGCGATCGTCAGAGTGCGGATGGGGCTGCACACGGGAGAGCCCGTGATGACCGAGACCGGGTATGAGGGCATGGACGTGCACCGGGCTGCCCGGATCTGCGATGCCGCCCATGGAGGACAGATTCTGCTGTCGGCGGCGACTCACGCGCTCGTGGAGACGGATCTGCCCCGAGGGCTGGGCGTGCGCGACCTCGGCGCTCACCGGCTCAGAGACCTGGCCCGCGCTGAACGACTGTTTCAGGTGACGGGCTCGGACTTGATGCCTGTGTTTCCACCTCTCCGGTCGCTGGACGCCCTCCTCAACAACCTCCCTCGCCAGCTGACGAGCTTCATTGGACGTGAGCGGGAGGTCGCGGAGCTCAAGCGGTCGTTATCGGAGACGGCCATGGTCACGTTGACGGGCAGCGCGGGGGTCGGCAAGACGAGACTCGCACTCCGAGTTGCCTCCGAACTCGTGAGCCGCTACCCTGACGGCGCGTGGCTGATCGAGCTGGCCGCATTGTCGGACGCAAATTTGATCGCGAAGGAGGTCGCGTCGGCGCTCAGCATACCCGAGCAACCGCGCCGCTCGTTGACCGATACGCTGGTTGACGCGCTGCATCCCAAGTCGCTGCTCCTCATCCTCGACAATTGCGAGCATCTGCTCGCCGGGGCCGCGCAACTGGCCGCGGTCCTGCTGGGCGCCTGCGCCGGGCTGCGGATTGTCGCGACGAGCCGCGAACCGTTGGGCGTGTCGGGCGAGGTCGTCTGGCGTGTTCCGTCGCTGTCGGCTCCCAATCTCCAGGCCCTACCGCCGGTCGAGGAGTTGCTGGGGTATGAAGCCGTGCGCCTGTTCGTCGAGCGGGCGGCGCTGAGCCGGCCGGGATTTCGCTTGACGAGCAGCAGTGCGCCCGCGGTCGCGCAGGTGGCCTGCCGTCTGGACGGGATTCCTCTCGCGATCGAGCTGGCGGCGGCGCAGGTCAAGGTCCTGTCGGTCGACTCGATCGCGACGAGGTTGGACGATCGCTTTCGACTGCTCACAAGCAGCAGCCGGACGGGGCTCCCACGACACCAAACACTGCGGGCAATGCTGAATTGGAGCCATGACCTCTTATCGGAACGTGAGCGCATCCTGTTTCGGCGGCTTTCCGTGTTCGCCGGAGATTTCACGCTGGAAGCGACCGAGCAGATCTGCGGCGGAGGCGGTCTGGAAGAAGACGACGTTCTCGAACTGCTGACGCGCCTCGTGGACAAGTCGCTCGTGCTGTTCGACGAACGTGAGGGATGCGGCTGGTACCGGCTCCTCGAGAGTATACGCCAATACGGCCACGATAAGCTGCAGCAGTCTCAGGAGGCCGTGGACGTTCTGCGACGCCACCGAGACTGGTACTTGGCGCTGGCGGAGCAGGCGGAGCCGGAAATTCGCGGGCCGGCGCAGGTAGCGTGGTTGGACCGGCTTGAAGCCGAGCATGATAACTTTCGGGGCGCGCTGCACTGGTGCGCCGCGTCCGCAGAGGCCGAACCGGGCCTCCGGCTGGCCTGTGCGTTGTGGTGGTTCTGGTACGTGCGCGGCCATCATCGCGAGGCGCGAGAGCGGCTCGCGATCGCCCTCCGGACGGGGGAATCGCCACCGCTTCTCAAAGCCCGCGCGCTCCGGTACATCGGTTACTCGGCCACCGTCCTCGCGGATGCTGCCGCAGCGCAGGCGGCGTTGGAGCAGGCGTTGGCCATCGCCCGATCGCTCGAGGACGGTCTTGGTGCGGCCGACGCCCTGCACGGGCTTGGCAGACTGGCATTTTGGCGGCGCGATTTTGGGCGGGCGGCCGCGTTCCTCAATGAGGCGCGGCGTCTGTTTGCGGCGGCGGACGATAAGAACGATCTGGCCCGAGTGCTGAACAGCCTCGGTTATCTGGCGGCCGCCGAGGGGCGCCTGGCCGCGGCGCGCACATTTTACACGGAGAGCCTGATGCTATGCCGCGAAACCGGCAACAAATGGCTCGTCGGATACGTTACCGGTAACCTCGGCGTGGTGGCCCTTCGTGAGGGCGCTTACGACACCGCCTGGCAGCTGCACAGGGACGCGCTCGCAATCTGGCGGGAGGTCAAACACAGGATGGGGATGATTGCCGGCCTCGAAGATATCGGTTTGCTTGAGGCCGCGCGGGGACAGGCCGAGCGTGCCGCGCGCCTTCTCGGCGCCGCGGAGGCGGGACTCAAGGCGTTCGGTCTGCGCCTGCCGGTCAGCAGGGTCAACGCGAACGTCGGCGACGTCCTCCGGGGACTGCGCTCAGCGCTTGGCGATGACGCGGCGACCGCACGGATTGCCGAGGGGCGCGCGATGACGCTCGAACAGGCCGTGAGGTACGCGCTCGCCGAGGCCGACTGGTCGGGCGGCCAGGCTGTGCGGGCTCTCTAGTGTGCAGGCGCCGGCTTGTACACGAGATAGGCTCGGTGGTCACCCTCAGGTTCGACGCGAAACGTTCCGTGCGCGAACACGAAATTCCCGCGGGGAGAATTCACCAACCACTCGTACGGGCTGGCGTCGAATTGAGCCAGCAGCCACCGGTGCTCTCGGCGCCAGAACGGATGGCTGCTGTCGGGATCGGGAACGTCCTGAAAATGCAGCAGCACGAAAAAGCCGTCTCCCTCGGCGCCGAGCTTCGCCGGGCCACGAAACCTGAGGGCATTCCAGTACACACCCGCGTGCGCGTCGGCGTCGTCGAGCCTGACCAGTGTCCAGTAAAATGAGGTCGTGGCGAACAAGACCCGGTCTTCGAACGTGAGGGTCCCGATCGTCCGTCCGGCGCGGATCGTTCCCGACACTTCCGAGGCCCCGACAACATTGCCGAAGCCCTTCAGGATGCCGCCCTTGTCCGAGTGGCCAGAATACTTAATGTCGAGACCCCCCGATTGCGCCGCCTTTGAGGATGAGGTGTGAGCCCCGTTCAAGGCTCACCTTGCCCGCGACACGGGCCCCGGCGTGAATGACCAGGGTTCCGCCGGTCCGGACCAGGACGTCGTCACTCCCCAGCCCCGTGCCGGTTGTGTTCTCCACGACGACCCAGCCTGAATGGATCTCGGTGCCGCCGCGATACCAGTTCGCCCCGTCCAGCCTGATCTCGCCGGGCCCGAAGAACGTGATCCCCCGGCAGCCCGAGATGTCGCTCGTGATCCTCGCAGCGGCCGGACCACGCTGACCGCTATAAATCAGGCCCTCGCGATCCTCAAATGACAAGGTCCCGCCGGCAATCGTCCCGCCGTTGAGAATGACCCCGGCCACGGGAGACCGCCTGTCGTTGCCGATCCGGAGCGCGGCATCGCCCGCCACACGGACAACGCGGTGAGGATCAAGGCACATCGCGTACGCCTTCGCTTCTCTGCCGGCGGCGATGGTCTGGTCGCTTTCTACATGGTAGATGGTGTCGTCGGTTGAGTCGTCGATCGGCATCGTCGAAGACGACGACATCGTCGCAGAGACGAACCCATCCCTCTTGGTGTAGCGTAGGAACGCACCCGAGCCATCCCGATCCTGCGCGACGACATACGGCGCCACCATGCCGTTTGTGACGGGCGGCAGATTGCGACCTTCGCCGGCGACGAGCAACCGCTCGTCGTGACCAAGCGACTCTACCCCAGAGCCCGGGATGACGCGTAGCGTCCCCCTGTGCGATCGCGTGAGATTCGCCGTGTTGCCGTCCGTCCATCCACCCAACGTGACCGTGAGCGACGCATGCCCATTGCGGTCGAACTCTACGCTGTTGCCGCCCCCAAATGCCACGCCACCCTGCGGCGCTCCGGCCACACGCGACGTCACGCCCGCCCCGGCTCCGTTCCTGGGGCTGAGCACCAAGCCTCCGCCGCCGAACAGCTTGATCGTGCCGGTGCCGAAGGGCGTCTCGGACGCGTGTATGCTTACGAGCGGTCCTTCGTAAATTTCATTGGTTCCGGTCGTCGTGTTCGTATTCGCCAGGATGAGCTTCCCTCGCCCCCATTTGAGGATGCCGCCGCGTCCTTCCAGCGGGGCGATCACCTCCAAGTCGGCGAACTCGCCGTTGATGTAGCGCAGCGTTTCGAGTTCGCAGGCGTCAGGAGTGTAACCGGCCGCTGACGGTAACGCGCTCTCGTGGATCGTCCACGCATACCCCGTCTCAAGAATGCCGGCTCGCCGGCCGTGCGAGTGCGCGCGAACCGTCGCAATTTGAAGGAAGTCCTCGCGGGGAAGCGCCGGGTTGGTCCTACCCTCGAATGGCGTCGCTCTGAGGTGTTGGGGGTTTTGGGCGGCCGTGCCGGGAAATGTCCGCGGCATCGGGTTGTTGACCGTGAGGACACCGCTATCGGGATCCTGGTCGAGCAGCGTGAGCCAGTGTTGACCATGGCGTTGGAAGGTGTCCGAATCCTTGGGAGAGCCATACCACCCGACCGCGAAATTGACGACTGTCTGATTTTGATTCATCTTCGCGAACCACTCGAGTGCGGGGACCCGGCGACAGATCTCCAATCGGCCTCGTCCTATTCCTTTCAACGCAAGGTACGTCTCGACGGCGTATCGATACCAGTCTTCGGCGATAATCTGCCCTCCCACGTTCGCATACGCGAGACCGTCGAACACACGGACCAGGTCCTCGGCTACGTGGGCCGACCGGGGTGATGGTCGAAGCTGTGTGAAGCGATTCTTGATGAGCCACAGCACCGACATGGTGATAGCCGTGGCTCCGCAGCTGATCTGGCCGTCCAACGGAAGGGCTTCACCGAAACGGCCGAAACCGGTCTGCAGGCAAGCAGGAGTCGTGGATTTGCTCGACCACGCGGCCGCCATTCTCTTCACCCCCCAACGCGCCTGTTCGCGAGCCGTTCGTGCGCCCTAGCATGAGGCTGATCCGATTTCTGGAGGATGAGTGGTGTGGTTACCTACGTGTGAGCCCGGAATGTGCGCGCGCTCACTCGAGAGCGGATGCAAATGGTCGAGAGTTGGCGCAGAAGGAATTCCATGTTCACGTCGAACTAACGGCCCAATTTACGTGATTGCGGCCGCAGATAGCGCGGAATTCCGGCGTATGCGTCGCAGTGATTCCATAGATTCTTCGTCCTATCCTCCGGCACTCTCCTGGCCCTGTACTTACTCGGCGCGTTCAAGCGGAATCCAAGAATCTTGGGGGTGGTCGGCCATGGCGAGTCCTTCTGGAACAAACGCACCCGGTGCAACGGGAGAGACCAACGCCGAGCGAGACATTGCCGGGGTGCTCCCGCCCGAGAAAGAGTATCTGACCGTCGGGGACGTCCTCGCTCAAGACCGCCGTCAGGCCGCCCAGGAAGCCGAAGAGGCCGAAGAAGCCGAAGAAGCTCGGCAACTCGCTGTGGCAGCGAGACGAATGGCCCAGCGGGCGCACGAGCACGCCGCCCGCGCCGAAGCACACGCCAAAATTGCCGAAGCACACGCTGCGCGGTACGCGCAAGGTCGAAACGAAGTCCGGGCCTGTACTCCGGGCGAGCGCGGCCTGCGGCCCCGGACTCAACCCGTTGACCCGAACGCGTCGGTGCAGGAGCTTCTCGAAGCCCGCGCGGCTTCGGTCTCGCAGTCGTCGTGAGGGGCGATCGTGCTTGGTCGCCCGGACGGGACCGAAGCAGTTGCCGCCGTTTTGTTCGCGGTCTGGCTCCTCGTAACGATAGCCTACCAGTTCCGCTTGAAGGGCTGGGTCCTGGCTCTCAAGCGGTACGACGACTTCGCGATGATACCGGCGTGGACGTTCTTTGCCCCGAACCCCGCGACGACCGATACCCATCTTCTGTACCGCGACAAACTGGCGTGTGGAGACGTCATGCGCTGGCGAGAGGTGCCGTTTCACCCGGGACCGCTCCGATCGCTGTGGAACCCGCGTAAGCGCTTCCAAAAAGGGCTTTCGGATCTCGGCAACGAGCTACGGCACTCCGCTCCGTACCACCGTGAGGATCCGGACTTCATGTTGATCGACACCGGATTCCTCGCCCTGCTGAATTTCGTCACGTGCCAGCCGCATGCGTCATCCGCCGTGTACACGCAGTTTGCCGTGGCCCGTTCCTACGGACGCGGGTCCGCGCGGGCGTGCGACGTAGTATTCCTGTCCCGCTTCCACCGCATCTGAACACAATGGACTCGGCGGCGCTGCTCCGCACCACGCAGGTTCTCATCTCCATCGGCGTCGCGATCCAGGCGGCGGAAACCCTCGTGGCCCGCCGTTTGTTCTCGCCGGCCGGATTGTACGATTGGCGCGTTCTCTCGACCAATGCTCGGTGGACGGCACGCGGCGTCGGGGCCGCGTTGCTGAACGTGTTGCTGTCCTGCCCGGGAATCCTTGTGCTGGTCTGCCTGCAACTGTTGGCGGCGCTCCTGGTGCTCTCCGGGCTTGCCTCCGCGTGGATGGTGGTGGCTGTCGGCATCATGCTGATCGTGCACATGTTGTTCTTGTTCCGAAACCAGTACGGCACGGACGGCTCGGATCAGATGATGCTGCTTGTGCTGGCCGCTCTCTTCGTGTACTATCTGCACCCGACCAGCCGCATGCTGACGATCGTGTTCGGGTTCGTGGCCGGCCAGCTCGTCGTCGCCTATCTCACCTCGGGCGTCGCGAAGGCGATCTCCCCGGTGTGGCGCAGCGGCAAGGCCATCGCCGGCATCTTGAATACGCACGCATATGGCGCGCCATCACTGGCGAGATTTTTCTCGCGGCACCGTTGGGCGGCCCGCGCTGCCTGCTGGGGTGTCTTGTGTTATGAATGCTGTGGCCCGGTCGTCTGTTGGATCGACCCGCGCGTCGCGCTGGGGTTTTTCGCAGCCGGGGCGGCGTTTCACTTCACGATTGGATTATGCATGGGGCTGAACATCTTCTTCTGGTCGTTTACGGCCACGTATCCAGCGGTATATTATTTTGCGCAGAAATTCGGCGGGGTGCTTGTCCATTAACATGAGTCACGCGAAGTCGCCGGGCTCGGTCGGACGAGCCGGCCGCATCCAAGCGCCTCCTGAGGGTGCGATGGTGGTGTTGTTCGACGGCGTGTGCAACCTCTGCAATGCGTGGGTGAACTTCGTCATCGATCACGATCGGTTCGGGGTGTTTGTCTTTGGCGCGCAGCAGTCTGCGCGGGGGCGCGCGATACTCGAGGAGTTGCACCTGCCCGCGCCCGTCCTCGCGGGCATTGTCGTCGTCGCGGGTCGTCGCGTCTATACTGATTCGGCGGCCATCCTTGAGGTGTGCGCGCGCCTCCCGCCGCCGTGGCGGCTCATTGGGTTCCTTCGCATCATTCCGCGGCCTATTCGAGATGCCGTATATCGATGGGTGGCACGTCATCGCTATGCATGGTTCGGGAAGTCGGCGACGTGTCGCGTGCCTGCCCCGGAGCTAGAGCACCGCTTTCTGACGTAATCCCTTCCGCAGGCCGCGGCGCGAGTCTGCGCATATCCTCGGTCGCGACGGTCACGAACAATATCGCGACGAAGAGCCCGCGCAGGATCCCCTGCGTCGGGTTCGACGCCCGTTGGTCATCTGTGTGAGCAAGATCACGCGGGAGTGTGACGAGGATCAAGGTGGGGGTGGCCGTGGCCGAGTACGATGTACGTGCACCAAAAATTCAGGGGAGGTGATCACGATGGAGCGGTTGTGGAAGGTCGTCGCCGGTGCACTGGCTGGGTTAGTGTTGGTGGGGGTTGTGGCTCTGGTGCCCGGCGCGGCGTTGGCCGACAATAGCGTCGTCAGCATCGGTGCAACCGCCGGTGGCGCAGGCTCGACGCCGGACTATTTCCGGGGTAATGCGCAGGGCGACGGCAGCGGACAGTAAGCAGATCGCACGGCTGGATGTTGACGACAATCCGCAACGAACCGCGCGACCAAGCGAATAAGCGCAGCCGGTAGAGTTCGCCCCTGCCGGCTGCGCTGCTGTATTGAACATGTAGTGCCCGCGTGCGCCGGCCGGCGTCGTAAGGATTCGCCACTACATCTCCGGCTCGAGCACGAGATCCATCGTCCCTTCCCGGGTGCCGGGGTGCGGTAGAAAGACCGTCACGAGCGGGCGGAAGCCGGAGACGGCGACGCGGATGTGAATGTGCGGTTGGAAGTAATCGCCGCCTCCGGGGAAATTGCTCTGGAGGCGATATCTGCCGGCGGCGTCCGTGATCACGGTCGCCCGATGCGCGTCATCGTACTGGCCATCGGGGCCCCGCAGCCAGAGTTCGACGCGCGCGCGGGGGATCGGCTTACAGTCGATGCCGGACCGCACCACCCCCGACAACACGAACCCCGTGCCCACGGACGAACGAACCGGGGCGTTTGGCCGGTACGCCGGATCGCCGGCGTCGGACGGCGTCAGTGTGCACTTCGCCGGGCCCGACGGGGCAGCACCTGCGGGCGAGGCGACGAGCAGCGCGATGGCGGCGCCCATCGCCATGGCGGATGCCCTGAACATCGGCAGGTGTCGTTGACAGCGGCGGGTCGTCACGTTTGCGCTCCGGGCTGCTTCGACGTCGGAAGGATCCTGCGTTCGTCGCTTTCCCGGTGGCCGCAGGCCGCTCCTGCACGCTTCGCGCGCCTCCGCATGGTCGGAAACCGCGTCGCACGAAGGACCCCGGATCGACATCCCGACCGAAGTAGCCGTTCGCGCGGCTGCGGCTTAGGCGGCGCCGCCCCAGCGGATCGTGCACGCGCCCCACGTGTAGCCGGCGCCAAAGGCCACCATAACGCCGACATCGCCCGGGCTCACGCGCCCCGCGCCGACCGCCTCGTAGAGCGCCACCGGGATCGACGCCGCGGACGTGTTGCCGTACCGCTGCACGTTCACGAAAAACTTCTCCATGGGCACACCCAGCCGGGCGGAGACGGAGTGAATGATCCGCAGGTTCGCCTGATGCGGAATGACGAAGTCGACGTCGTCGGGGGCGAGCCGGGCGCGCCGCAGCGCGTCCGCGGCCGCCCTTGGCATCGTTTGGACCGCGAACTTGTAGACCTCCGGCCCGTTCATCCATAGGAAGTGCTCGCCGCGCGCGACCGTCTCATGCGAGGCCGGGTGCCGGCTGCCTCCCGCCTTGAGATGGAGGTGATGCCGTCCCTGGCCAGATCCTCCGAGCGCGAACGACAAGAATCCACTCCCCGGCTTCGCGGGTCGGAGCACCGCCGCCCCTGCGGCGTCCCCAAACAGGACGCACGTCGACCGGTCTCGCCAATTGGTGATGCGGGAGAGCGTGTCTGTGCCGACGACGAGCACCGTGTCGGCCTGGCCGGAAACGATTGCGCCGTGCGCGACGCTCAACCCGTACACGAAGCTCGAGCACGCGCACGATACGTCCAGGCAGCCGATACTGCGCGCGCCGAGGCGGTCTTGTAGCAGGCACGACACGTTGGGGAACGGCATGTCGGGCGTGGCCGTGCCGACGATGATGAGGTCCACGTCGCTCGGGCCGGTGCCGGCCGCCTCGAGCGCCTCCCTGGCCGCGCCATAGGCGAGATCCGAGCTTGCTTCATGGGCGGCGGCGATCCGGCGCTCCTCGATCCCGGTATGCCTCCGGATCCACCCGTCCGTGGTATCGACCATACGAGCCAGGTCGTGATTGGCGAGCGTCCGTTCCGGGGCGTACCGCCCCAGGCCGACAATCGTGGATCCGGTCTCCATGCCGCCCCTCCGTCGTGCGTCTACGGCGCCGCGGCGTAGGGGCGCTCGTTCGAGCGTGGCTCGGCCCACGGCCGCCCGTGCGGGCAGGCCTATTTCTCCGTTCGGTGCCCGCCGTGGCGTCCTGCGCGGACGGACTATGCCCGTGGCCGGCCGTTGATCCCGCCGGCCTGCAATGGCGCTCGCGCAGCGGAGGACCGGCCCGTTACCAAGGGAGAAGCGTACCCTAATTCAACCGCGTGCACAAGGCCCCGCATCGCCGGGATCGCCGGGGCCGGGTGACTCGTTGCATGGGCATCGTCGCACGCCGGCCCGCGTTGCGGACATCGCGCGGGCATCAGCGGAGGGACGCCGGTGAGCCTCTACTACGAAGACGTCGAGGTCGGACAGGTCTTTGAGACCGCCGGCCGCACGATCACCGAAGCCGACGTCGTCACGTTCGCGTCGCTGTCCAGCGACTGGAATCCCATCCACACCGACGCTGAGTTTGCGAAGACGATGCCGTTCGGGCAGCGAATCGCCCACGGGAATCTCGGGATCGCGATCGGCATGGGGCTGGTCGTGCGCCTCGGCCTGTTCGGCGAGACGACGATCGCGGTTCCCGGGCTGACGTGGTCCTTCAAGCGGCCGGTGCTTATCGGCGACACCGTCCACGTCCGGATGCAGATCACGGGGAAGCGCCTGACGTCCGCGGGCGACCGGGGGCTCATCGAGCGCCGCATCGAGCTCGTCAATCAGCGCGGCGACGTGGTGCAGGAGGGCAACGTGCCCCTCCTGATCAAGGTGCGCTCGCCGAAGGGAGGATGACGTGGAGCCGTTGCTGCGCGATCGAGTCTCGCTGATCACGGGCGCGGGATCCGGGATCGGCCGGGCCGTAGCGCTGCTGTTCGCCCGGGAGGGCAGCGACATCTTCGTCTTCGACGTCAACGAAGCCGGCGCAGGCGAGACGGTGGAGGCCGTGCGGGCGCTCGGCCGGCGCGCGGGAGCGGCGCGGGTGGACGTCTCGGACGCCGGCCAGGTGGAGGCCGGCGTGGCCGCGGCCGAGGAGATGTTTGGCCGGATCGACGTGCTCGTGAACAACGCCGGGCTGACTCGCGACGTCACGATCGCGAAGATGACCGACGAGCAGTGGGACCTGGTGTTGAACGTGCACCTCCGCGGCACCTTTTTGTGCACCCGCGCCGTCGGCGGGCGGATGCGCAAGGCCGGGCGGGGCGCGATCGTCAACCTCTCCTCGATTTCCGGGAAGATCGGCAACTTCGGGCAGGCGAACTACGCGTCGGCCAAGGCCGGGATCGTCGCGCTCACCAAGGTGACGGCGCGGGAGTACGCGCGGTACGGCGTGCGGGCGAACGCCATCCAGCCCGGCTTCATCGACACGCCGATGACGCGCGCGATGGGCGAGGAAGCGATGGCCCAGCGCGCCAAGGACACGCCGCTCGCCCGGAACGGGCGTCCGGAGGAGGTCGCGACCGTCGCGCTGTTCCTCGCCAGCGAGATGGCGAGCTTCGTCACGGGCGCGGTGATCGAGGTGACCGGCGGACGCAGCATGTGAGCGGCCGGATCCCACAGGGGCGCGTCGCGGCGCCGGAGAAGGCTATGCGTAATCCGGCGATCTCCCCCGAGGTGGCGATGTAATGCATGATGTGGATGCGCTGAAGGACAACGTCTGCGCCCAGGTCGATGCGATGCGGGAGACCTTCGTCGGCCTGAGCGCGCGGATCCACGAGACGCCCGAGGTCGGGCTGCAGGAGCGCCAGGCGGCGCGCTGGCTCACCGGGTTGCTGCGGGAGCACGGGTTTGCGGTGACGCAGCCGATCGCCGGCATGGCGACCGCATTTCGCGCGGCGACCAAGGGCGAGCGCGCTCGACCTCATGTGGCGCTGATCGCCGAGTACGACGCGCTCGCGGGCGTCGGGCACGCGTGCGGCCACAACCTGATCTGCATGGCGAGCGTCGGCGCGGCCGTCGCGCTGCACCGCGCGGTTCCCACGCTGCCCGGGACGCTGACCGTGCTGGGCACGCCGGCCGAGGAAACCACGGGCGGCAAGATCCCGATGGTGGAGCAGGGCGTCTTCGAGGGCGTGGACGCGGCGATGATGTTTCACCCGTCGCGCAACAACTGGTGGGTCCGGGGCGCGCTCGCCGCGCAGGGGCTCACGATCACGTTCCACGGCAAGTCGTCGCACGCCGCCGCCGCGCCGGAGAAGGGCGTCAACGCGCTCAACGCGCTACTGCTCACGTACCACGCGATCGATGCGCTGCGGCAGCACGTCACGAGCGACGTCCGGATCCACGGGATCATCACAAAGGGCGGGGACGCGCCCAAAGTCGTCCCGGCGTTGGCGCAGGGCGAGTTTATCGTGCGTGCCAACACGCGTGCCGCGCTCGTCGACGTGATGGCGAAAGTCAAGGGGTGTGCCGAGGGCGCCGCCGCGGCCACGGGCGCCCGGGTGGAGTTTGCGCAGGGGCTCGTGTACGCGGAGCGCAACAACAACCCCGTCCTCGCGCGCTACTTCGGCGACAACCTGGCGCGGCTCGGCATCCGCGGCGAGGCGCCGCCGGAGCACGGCGGCGTCGGGTCGTCCGACATCGGCAACGTCAGCCTGGTCGCGCCGACGATCCATCCCTACCTGGCGATCACGGACGACGCCGCGGGACATACGCCGGAGTTTCGCGAGGCGGCGCGGTCCGAGCGGGGGTACGCCGCAATGCTCAATGCCGCCAAGGGGCTGGCCATGACGGCGGTCGACGTGATGTACCGCCCCGGCGCGTCGGACGAGCTGTGGGCGGCGTTTCGGGCGTCGCAACAGCGCTGACCCCGACACTTCCCACCCTGGACGACATCCTGGCGGCCCGAGAGGTCATCCAGGGACGCGTCCACCGTACGCCGCTGTTGAGCTCGAGAATCCTGGGCGAACGGGCGGCAGTCCGCCTCTATTTCAAAGCCGAGAATCTTCAGAAGACGGGATCGTTCAAGCCGCGCGGCGTGCTCAACAAGCTCCGCCATCTCTCCGGCGAGGACAAACGCCGCGGCCTCGTGACGATCTCAGCCGGCAACCACGCCCAGGCCCTCGCGTACGGCGCGGCGACGGAGGGGCTGCATGCGACGGTCGTCATGCCGGCGCACGCCAGCCTGCTCAAGGTTGCGGCGTGCCGGGCCTACGGCGCCGAGGTCGTCCTCGGCGGCACGATGCACGAGGCGTTTGAACGGGTGCATCAGCTGCGCGACGCCCGCAACCTCACGCTCGTGCACCCGTTCGACGATCCGCACATCATCGCCGGCCAGGGCACGGTGGGACTCGAGATCGTGGAGGATCTCCCGGACGTGGACGTGGTCGTTGTCGCGATCGGCGGCGGGGGCTTGATCTCCGGTGTGGCCTCGGCCGTCAAGTCGAGTCGGCCGGGGGCACGCGTGTTCGGCGTGGAGCCCGAGGGGGCACCGACGCTGTGGACCGCGCTCCGGCGCAACGCCGTCACGCGGCTCCACTCGATCGACACGATCGCGGACGGTCTCACAGCGCCGATGGCCGGGGAGCTGACGTTGGCCGCGGTGCGGCGGTTCGTCGATGAGGTCGTCCTGGTGTCCGACACGGAGATCCGCGAGGCGATGAAGGCGGTGTTGGAGTACGCCAAGCTCGTCGTCGAACCGGCCGGCGCCGCGGGGCTGGCCGCCCTCCTGTGCGGGCGTCTCCCCGTCGAGCCCGACGCCCGAGTCGCCGTCGTGCTCAGCGGCGGCAACGTGGATTGGCAGGTGCTGCAGAGCCTGCCGTAGGCGCAACCGGCCCGCCGCCGGCCGCGCAGCCGGTGCCGTTTGCGCGCGGAAACGGAGGCCGCATCGTGGACGACGCACACGCGGGGCGCCACGACCTCAGAGACCGCTACCGCGCCACGGTCCTCAAGCCGATCTTCGACGCGTGGAAGGTCGATCTCTACCCGGTCTTGATCGATGCGAGCCGCGCGCACGTGGTGACGCTCGCTTCCGCGGCCGTGCTCTCGCCGGAGCACGCGGCCCGCCTCCTCGAAGGGTTGAATGCGCTGGATGCGGTGCCGGCTGCTTCCCTCGAGTACGATCCCGACGTCGAGGACGTGTACTTCGCGCTCGAGCGCGCGCTGATCGATCGCCTCGGTGCCGACATCGCGGGGAACCTGCAGCTCGCGCGGAGCCGGAACGACCTGGACGCGGCGGCCTTCCGGGTTGTCGTGCGCACCCGGCTCTTGATGGTCGTCGGTGCTACGGTCGCGCTCGGCCGCGCGACCGCATCGTGTGCCCGCGGCGGCCGCGACACGCTCGTGGTGGCGCGCACCCACGGCCGGCCCGCGCAGCCGACGACCGTCGGCCACGTGCTCGCCGCCTACGCCGATGCGGTGCTCCGCGACCTCGCCCGCTACCGGCTCGCGTACGAAGAGGTAAACCGGTCGCCGCTCGGCGCGTGCGCCTTGGCCGGCACCGCGTTTCCGCTCGACCGGACCGAACTGGCGCGGCTGATGGGGTTCGACGGGCTGGTCGAGAACACGTACGATGCCGTCGCCGGGGCCGACTACGCGCTCGCGACGCTCGCCGCGTGTGGCGTGGCCGTCGCCGGTGCGAGTCGCATGTTGGCCACGCTCGACCTGTGGGCCGCTGGGTCGCCGCCGGTCGTCACGCTGGATCCCGGGTTCGTCCAAGTGAGCAGCATGATGCCGCAGAAACGCAACCTCGTGTTCGTCGAGCACCTCCGCGCGCGCGCCGCGCGCGCGGCCGGCGTGCTCGCCGGACAGGTGGCCGGGGTCGCGGCGACGCCGTTCGAGGACGACAACCGCGCGACATCCGAGCTGCAGGTGGACCTCTGGCGCACGTTGGACGACGCCACGGACACCGCGCAGCTCCTCGGCCTGGCACTGGGATCGATGGCCATCGGTCCCGGCGTGCCGCCGGACGACGTCGTGGCTTCGGGTGCGACCGCGACGGAGCTCATGGACGCGATCGTGCGCCGGCACGGGACATCACAGCGGCAGGCGCATGCCGTCGTCTCGGCGATGGTGCAACGCGTGCCCGATCCGCGCATGTGGACGGAATCGTTGATGCGGGATGTGAGCGGTACCGTGCTCGGACGGCCGCTCGCGTTCCCGACCGCGGAGCTGCAGGCGCTTCTCGATGCGCGCGCGTTCGTGGCGGCGCGACGGGGCATCGGCGGTCCCGGCCCTACGGCGATCGACGCGGAGCTCGACGCGGCCGCGGCCGGGCTGGCGGGCGTGGAGCGGTGGCTGGCCGCGGCCCGGGAGCGCCTCGAGTCAAGCCGCGCCGTGCTGCGGGGCCGGTGCGATCAGGTGATCGCGGCAGCCGGGCGCCCGTCTTCCTGACAGGCGGGGCCGGCCCAGGTCGTCGGCTGCGGGACGATCGATCCCGGCCGGGCGAGCGCGTGCCCGGCCGCGGGCCTGCTGGGCCGCAGGCGCGCGGCGATGTACAAGCCGGCGGCCACCACGATCGCCAGGATCGCCAGCACGACCATCATCTCGACGAGCGTGAATCCCCGCGCGCGCCCCATGGCTCAGCCGGGCGGCGCGAAGCGGTACGGCGGCTCCAGCGTCGCGGTGTCCTCGGGCCGTTGGACGGTGAGCGCCGTCTTGATTTCAACGAGCCGCTCATAGATCGCGTCGACGTCCGTCTCCGTCAACGCGAGGCCGTGGGAGGCAGCCTCGGCCCGGAGCCACTCCTTGGTAAGCGCGATCACGCCCGCACCTCCAATGCCGGACGTCGCGTGTGCCACTCCGTGGAGTGCTCATACGCGGCGCCGATCCGGAACAGCATCGCCTCGTCGAACGCGCGCCCGATGAGTTGCAGTCCGACGGGGAGGCCGTCGTCCGTAAAGCCGCAGGGTAGCGTGAGGGCCGGGTGGCCCGTGAGGTTGAACGGGATGGTGTTCCGTGTCGTGTCCGGCGGCTTGCTATTTTGCGCCTCGACGGAGATGCCGGCAAACGGCGTCGTCGGGGTCACGATGGCGTCCACGCGTTGCAACGCCGCGCCGACCTCGCCCATCCAGAGCCCCCGGATCTGCGCCGCCTGCTGGTATTCCGCCGCCGTGAGAAACGCGCCCCCCGCGATGCGCTGGCGCGCTCGGACACCGTAGTCCGCGGAGCGCTTGCGCAGCAGCGCGGCGTGGGCCGCGAACGCCTCCGCGGCCAGCAGAGCCCACCCGACGGCGCCGACCTCGGACGCCCGCGGGAGGTCCAGCGGCTCCGGCACGGCGCCGAGCGATTCGAGGTGGCGCAGCGCCGCGCGCACCGCGCGATCCACCCCGGGATCGAGATGATCGTAGAAGTGCTGCCGGGGCACGCCGAGGCGCAGGCCTCGGATGTCGCCCGCAAGGGCGGCCGCGTAATCCGGCACCGGGGGCGATGACGACGTGGGGTCGAGCGGATCGCGGCCCGCGAGCGCGCCCAGGAGGAGGGCGCAATCCCCGACGGTCCGGCACATGGGCCCCACGTGGTCCATGCTGTAACTGAGCGGAAACACCCCGTGGCGGCTGACCCGGCCGTACGTCGGCTTGAGGCCGACGATCCCGCACAGGGCGCCGGGGATGCGGATCGACCCGCCGGTATCCGAGCCCGTCGCGGCCACGGCCAGCCCCGCGGCCAGCGAGCTGCCCGCGCCGCCGCTCGACCCGCCCGAATAGTACGCCGGGTTCCAAGGCGTCCGCGAGGTGCCAAAGACGTCCATCGTGCCGATCGCGAACTCCGTTGTGTTCGTCTTCCCGAGGAGGATCATCCCGGCTTCGGCGGGGCGGCGCACCACGGTGGCATCGGCGTCGGGAACGACGTCGAGCATCGTCCGGGAATGGCATGTCGTCCGCACGCCGCGCGTGAACACGATGTCCTTGTGCGAGATCGGGAGCCCGTGGAGCGGCCCGCGCCGGCGGCCGGCCGTGATCTCGCGCTCCGCCTCGCGGGCCGCGGCGAGCGCGGCGTCGGCGCAGACCGTGATGTAGCTAAAGAGCACGCCGTTGTACCGGTCGATGCGCTCGAGCAGGGCGGTCACGATCTCGACCGGCGAGACGTCGCGCCGCCGGATCCGTTCGCTGAGGGCGGTGGCCGGCAGAAAGCAGAGGTCCGTGTCCACGGATTCTTCCTCCCCGGTCGGGGCATGGCGCAAGGTCCGCATCGGTCGGTTCTCCACGCGCCGGCCGGCATCCCCCAGGAACGCGCCGGCGGCACGTGGAACGTGAACCGCCGCGATAGATCCACCGACACGGCCCGCGTGGAGGATTCCCCGTGTCCCAAATCGAGCAGAAGCTCAGTGTCATGGGCCTCGTCCTACCGGCGGCGCCCGCGCCGGTCGCGAATTACGTCGGCGCGGTGCGCGCCGGCGACCTGGTGTTCGTGTCCGGTCACGGACCCGTCAAGGACGGGAAGCTCACGTATCGCGGCAAGTTGGGCCGGGACTTTTCCGTGACCGAGGGCTACGAGGCGGCGCGGCTCGTGATGCTCAACTGCCTCGCGTCGCTGCGCGAGGTGATCGGCGACCTCGATCGCGTGCAGCGCGTGGTCAAGCTCCTCGGCATGGTCAACAGCACGCCGGACTTTCTGCAGCAGCCCGAGGTCATCAACGGCGCCTCAGACCTGCTCGTCCAGGTGTTCGGCGACCGCGGGCGCCACGCCCGGTCGGCCGTCGGCATGGCGGCGCTGCCGTTCGACATCGCCGTCGAGATCGAGATGATCGTGCAGGTCGCCTAGCGCCGACGATCCCCGAGGCGGGACCGCGCCGTCAGCCGCCCGCGCCCTCGAGGGCCGCGTGGATCTCCTCGGCGGCGAGCACCGTCTCCATCTGCACGGTGTGCGCGAGGACGAACACGTCGCCGTAGATCGTCTCGTCCGGGAACTCCGTGATGAGCACGAGCGGCGTCGCGGCGTTCGCGTCCTCCGTGATGTCGCACGGGACGTCATGGTAGATCGGGAACGCCGGCTCACCCGCGTGGGCCCGATACGTCGCGAGCTGGGTTTGGTTGAACGGCGTGAGGCCGGGGACATCCGCGAGCCTGCGCGTGAGCCGGGCCAGAAACTCGCGGGCGCGATCGGCCCAGTGCGGGTGGTAGCGGACGATCAGGAAAAACCCCTTGGGGACGCTCCACCGCTCGAAGCCGCGCGGGAGGTACCCGGAGAACGGGCGCGTCCACTCGTGGGCGGGATATCCGTGGAGGTTGACATGCAGCGCCGGGCGCGCGAGCCGCTGCGCTTGGAGACGTGCGCCTTTCTCGTACCAGGGCTCCTGGGCCCTTGCCCCCAGGTCGTCCCCGAGCGCCGTGTATCGCGCCGCGTGGTGCATGTGCCGCGGATGCACGGCGCAAAGCCGGCGGTGCAGCGCGTATCCGTCGGGATTCTCCAGCGGGATCAACGCGAAGTGCGCGCCGGGCGCCGCGGCCAGGCGGTGCGCCGCCCGCAGCGCGCCGACGACGCCCGAGGTCTCATTGGCGTGCTGGCCTGCGGTGATCAGGATGGCCGGACGCGTCCCGGCGCGGTAGATTCCTGCCACCGTCCGGCCCTGTCGCGACGTTGCCGCGAATCGCTCCCCGGGGAGCCGCGCAAGCTCATCCGCGATCTGCGCGAGGGGCAGGGCGTGATCGGCGCGTTCGAGAGGGACGGCGGGACCCGGTTCCTCGTCCGCCCCGGCGGGCTCCAGCGCCACGCGGACTTCCGGCGTGTCCACGGCGCGCCGGATGTCGGGCACGATCTGTCCCGGCTGCCCGGCCCGTTCGTCCGGCGCGCGGCCCGCGTGGCGCCGCAGCAGCTCGAGGAGCGAGAAGTAAATATCCTCATGCAGGGCCTCGAATGTGCTCGCGCATTCGTCGCCGTAGGGCAACCGCTGCTCGGCATCCGGGATGGCGGCCTGGATCACCAAGCGGTCGAAATACGGCTCGCGCTCGCGCCAGGGATACGCGCGCACGGCGGCGATGACCGCGCGATAGACGGCCTCGTATTCGGTCGCGAGCGGTTCGTCGACGTCGCGGCGCCCGTTGTGCGAACCGGTGATGCGCAGCCACCCGCAGGGCGCGAGCGTGCGCTCGCCCAGATGGTCGTCACCCACGCGGCAGGGGACCCGGACATCGCTGGTGGTCAGGGCGCCGTGCCGGTCTTCGAGCTCGACCCCATAGCTCAGCGTGGGTCCCGCCGGGATGAAGCGGGCGTCGATGCCGGACAGCATCGCCGCGAGGGGATACGCCTCCACGAGGAACCGCTCCGGGCTCGCCAGCTCGTGCACGGGATACCGGATCCTCGCTCGCCGCAGGTCCGAGATCCTGACCTCTTCCATGAAGTAGTGTACGAGCGGCTTGTAGGCGCTCCGCAGGCGGGCGCGGACTCCGGCCGCGTTGAGCGTGGTCTCGGCGGCGCGGCGGGCCGGAGCACCTTCGAACAGCCACGCTTGCACCAGGGCGCCGCGCAGATCATCGTCACGCAGGTGCTCGAGCAACCGGTCGAGCGTCCTCGGGATCCGCTCGTGCACCAGCAGCGTCATGCGAACGTATCCCGCGTCACCCCGGTCGAGGAGGCCGCCACTACCGGCTCCGCCCGCGCACCGGCGGGATCGCCGGCTGGCGTCGGTGCCAGTCCGTGGCGCCTTGAAACGCGCGCCCCAGATCGATCACCGTCGCGTCCTCGAACGGCCGGCCGACGAGCTGCACCGCCACCGGCAGCCCATCCGCGCTGAATCCGCACGGCAGCGACAGGCCGGGGAGGCCCGCGAGGTTGCCGGCGGCCGTCAACGCCGCGTTCCCCCGCGCCGGCGGGAACGCCCGCGCCCCGGCCGCGGCGCGGTGCCTGGGACGGGCGGGACGCCACTCCGGGTCGATCGGTTCGTCGATCCGCGGGGACGGACCGGGCCGGGCGGGCGCCACGATGACGTCGACCTCGCGCAGGAGCTGCGCGCAGGCTTCCTGGACCAGCCTGCGCACCCGCATCGCATTGAGGTAATCGCGCGCCGGCACCTCGAGCCCCGCGACCAACCCGACGGCCTGACGGCGATCGGCGAGCTCGTAGACGCGCCCGCTTTCGATCAGATCCTGAAAGATCGTGGACCCTTCGGCGCGGATAATGAGCCGGGCGGCCGAATCGATCGGAAGGCGCGGGAGCTCCATCCGCCGCAGCCGGACGCCGAGGCGGCGAAACGCGCGGAGGGCGCCGGCGAGCGCGGCGCGGATCGACGGCTGGGCGGTCTCCTCGAAGTCCACCGGCGCGTACCCCACGCGGAGCGCGCCCGGCCTGATCGGACGCCGGTTCATGCGGAAGGTGCGGCCGGCCGACCCGGGGTCGCGTGGGTCCGGTCCGGCGATGGCCTCGAGCACCAAGCCGCAGTCCTCGGCGCTGCGGCACATCGGCCCGAGCTTGTCCATTGTCCATGACAACGCCATCGCGCCGTAGCGGCTGACGAGCCCGTAGGTGGGCCTGAGCCCCGTCACGTTGCACCCGGACGACGGCGAGAGGATCGAGCCGGAGGTCTCCGAGCCGATCCCAAACGGGACCATGCCGGCCCCCACCGCGGCGCCCGTCCCGCTCGACGAACCCCCGGTCCAGTGATCGGGGTTCCACGGATTGCGGGCGGGGCCGGTGAGGGACGCCGACGGATAGCGGTAACCGCCGCCGCCGGCGAGCTCGATCATGGCCAGCTTGGCCGCGAGGACGGCGCCGGCCCGGCGGAGCGACTCGATGACGGCCGCGTCGTAGTCGAAGACCTGGCGCGCATACGGTTTGGCGCCCCACGTGGTCGGCACGCCGCGCAGCGCCACGAGGTCTTTGGCGCCGTACGGGATCCCCGTGAGCGGGCTCGTGGTCCGCCCGCGCCGCAGCATCCGGTCCGCGTTTCGGGCCTCCTCGAGGGCGTGCTCCGGGAGCACGCGCGCCACGGCGTTGTACCGCGGGCCCAGCGTGGACAGGCGATCCAGCGCAAGCCGCGTGAGCTCGACCGACGAGATGCGGCGGCGCCGCAGCCCGGCGTGCAGCTCGCCGATCGTAGCGAAGAGCGGATCGTTCACGGGAGCGTGTGAAACACCGCGGCCGGCTCGACCGCGATCGGAATCCGGGCATCCTTGAGCGCGGTGCCGGAGAGTGTCTGCAGCCGGATGACCTCGCGGAGTTCGCGGTCCCCGGCGCGCGGGCCCCGCGCCGCACGGCGCCCTCTCGTCCCCGCGCTGACTCGCTTGGATCCTCGTGCGCGTCTACGTGATGTCATGCAACATCAGTACCACGCGGCGATCAGGTAGTCCTGGATCGGCGACGGGACGATCCGTGCCGCCAGGCTCCGACGTGCCTTCGCGGGGCGGCGGATTTCGGCGGCGGCGTCGCGAAGGGACATGCCACACCAGGTTCGGGAGGGAGAGACCGCACATGTCCGACATCGAGCTCATCACCCGGCAGGTCGACACGAAGCGGGACACCTTTGTCGCGCTCGCCGACGAGATCTGGCGGCTCGCGGAGTTGCGGTTCAACGAGCACAAATCCGTCGCCGCGCACATCGCGGCGCTCGAGGAGGAAGGCTTCGGCATCACCCGCAGCGTCGCGGGCATCGACACCGCGTTCGTCGCGGAGTCGGGCCGGGGCGGCCCGGTGATCGCGCTCCTCGGCGAGTACGACGGCTTGGCGGGGCTGAGCCAGGATGCCGGCGTCGCGGAGCCCCGGACGTCGACGCCCGGCGCCGTCGGCCACGGCTGCGGGCACAACCTCCTCGGCGCGGGGGCGGCGCTCGCCGCCGTGGCGCTGCGCAACTACTTGATGGCCACCGGCCTCAAGGCAACGGTGCGCTTCTACGGCTGCCCCGCGGAGGAGGGCGGCTCCGGCAAGACATTCATGGCCCGCGCCGGCGCGTTCGACGACCTGGACGCCGCGGTGTCGTGGCACCCCGGATGCTTCGCGGCGGTGATGTCGCGAAGCTCCCTCGCGAACTTCCAGGTGTACTGGCGGTTCTCCGGGAGGGCATCGCATGCCGCCGGGGCGCCGCATCTCGGCCGCAGCGCGCTCGACGCCGTCGAGCTGATGAACATCGGCGTCAACTTCCTGCGCGAGCACATGCCGCCCGCCGCGCGCGTGCACTATTCGATCACGGACGCCGGCGGCATCTCGCCGAACGTGGTGCAGCCCAGGGCGGAGGTGCTCTATCTGATCCGGGCGCCGGAGGTGGAGCAGGCCCGGGCCCTGTTTGCGCGCGTGCGCAAGATCGCCGACGGCGCCGCGCTCATGACGGAGACCGAAGCGACGCACGAGATCGACAAGGCGTGCTCGAACATCGTCCCGAACATGACGCTCGCCGCGGCGATGCACGCCAACCTCACCCGCGTCGGCCCGGTCCCGTTCGACGCCGAGGACATGGCCTTTGCCGAGCGCATCCGCGGAACGCTGACGCCTGACGACATCGCGCACGCCGTCGAAACGAACGGGACCCCGGAAGCGGCGGAGTCGGTGTTGTACGGCGCGCCGGTGCCGCTCGATCCCACGCCGCGGGTGCTCGGCGGGTCGACGGACGTGGGCGACGTCAGCTGGATCGTGCCCACCGTGCAGATGTGGGGCGCGTGCTTTGCGGTGGGGACGCCCGGGCACTCGTGGCAGCTCGTGGCGCAGGGCATGGCGCCCGCGGCGCACAAGGGCATGGTGCACGCGGCGAAGGTGATGGCGGCGACGGCCCTCGACGTGATCCGGGATCCCGGGCTGCTCGCCCGGGCGAAGGCGGAGCTCAAGGAGCGGACCGCGGGCCGCGGCTATCGCTGCCCGATCCCCGAGGACGTCCTGCCCGCGCCGCTGCGGCGGGCGGCCGCGGCCGGCGCCGTGCGCTAGCGCCCCGGCCATTTTTCAGGCCCCGGGCAACACGGCAGGAATACGTGTCGGTGGGGTGGTACGTACCAATTCTAAATCGGTATGGACCAGTCTAACAAAGCATCGATTGGGGTCACACGTGCACCGGACGGACGCCGCGGGCGGAAGGGACGCGCCGCCACGCGGGCTGGCGAGGCGCCGCTCTATCGCCAACTGCTGAGCTCCCTCACCGTTCGCATGCGCAGGGGTGATTGGGAGGCCGAGGGGCGCCTGCCGTCTGAGCGGGACCTCTCCGAGCAGTTTGGCGTGAGCCGCTCGACCGTGCGCCAAGCGTTGGAGCACCTTTCCGCGGCAGGCCTGCTCAAGAAGATCCAGGGACGCGGCACGTTCGTCGCATCGCACGGCGCGATCACGCAGCCGCTCGGCCGCGTCACGGCGTTTCGCGAGGCGCTCGCGGCGCAGGGCATCACGCCGGGACTCCGCATCGTGAGCCGGACGCTCCTGCCGTGTGATGTCGTGCTGAGCCGGCTGCTCGGCGTCCCGCCGGCGTCGACGCTCGTGCATTTGGTATGCCTCGGCCTTGGCGACGGCGAGCCGCTCGCGATCTATCGCAGCTACTTCTCCGCCCCCAAGGTGGCCGGCGCCCTGGATGATTTTTGTCGCGCCGTTGAGACCGGAACCTCGCCCCGCATGTTCTGCGACGCCTACGCGGAGCGCGCCGGGGTGCACGAGCTGCGGGCGGAGCAAACGTTTGAGGCGCGCCTGGCGACCGCGGACGAAGGCGCGTTGCTGGCGCTCGGCCGGCCGGCCGCGGTGTTCGAGGTGACGTCGTTGGTCTCGACGGCGCGGGGCGAGCCGCTGGAGTATCGCCGAGCCGTCTACCGCGGCGACTGGTACAGGTTCAACATCGAGCGGCTGGCGCACGTCGCGCCGTGACGGGAGGCGGAGCGTGACGGGCAAGACACTGCGCTTTCTGGCGCCGAACGGACACCTGGGGTTTGCACCGCTCCAACCCGGGAGCTTCGAGCTCGGGGTGGCGGCCCGGCCCGACTTCATCGTCTCGGACTCCGGCAGCGACGATATCGGGCCCGGCCCCCTGGGGTCGGACACGTGCGCGAGCCCGCAGGAGTGGCAGCGTCACGATCTGGAGCACATTGTGCTCGCGTGCCGCAAGCTCGGCGTGCCGATGCTCATCGGCTCGGCGGGCGACACGGGGTCCAACAGCCGCGTGGACCTCTACGTGGAGATGATCCGGGAGATCGCGGCACGCCACCGCCTTGCGCCGTTTCGCCTCGGGTATTTCTACTCGGAGGTCTCCAAGGAGCTGGTGAAGGAGCGGCTCGAGGCGGGAGAGCGCGTGGCGGGATTGAATGGCCGCGCCGACCTGACCGTCGAGGATCTCGAGCGCACGGACCGGATCGTCGCGCTGGCGGGCATCCACCCGTACAACAGGCTGCTCGACATGGGCGCCCAGGTCATCATCGGCGGCCGCAGCAGCGACCTCGCGATCTGCGCGGGGCCGGCGATCCGCGCCGGCTTTCCGGAGGCGCTGGCCTACTATCTCGGCAAGGTGCTGGAGTGCGCCTCGTTCTGCGCCGAGCCGTACGGCGCCAAGGAGAGCGTGATCGGCGAGATCTCCGAGGACGACGTCAGGGTGACGGCGATGCATCCCGACCAACGCTGCACCGTCGCGTCGGTCGCCGCCCACGCCATGTACGAGCGTGCGACGCCCTTCTCCGAGTACGCGCTCGGCGGCGAGCTCGACATGCGGCACTGCCGGTACGAGCAGTTCGACGCGCGCACGACGCGCATCACGGGGCCCGTGTGGCGCCCTGCCGCCGAGCTGCAGGTCAAGCTCGAGGGCGCCGGCAAGGTCGGGGAGCGCTACGTTGGCATCGCGGGGGTCCGCGATCCCTACACCATCGCCAACATCGACCGGGTCATCGAATGGGCGCGCCGCGCCGTCGAAGCGCGGTTCGGCCGCGCCGGCTACGAGCTGCACTATCAGGTCTTCGGCCGAAACGGCGTCATGGGGGATCTGGAGCCCGTGCGCACGCCGGCGCACGAGATCGGGATCATCGTACACGGCGTGGCGCCGGGCCGCGCGATGGCCGAAGAGGTGTGCATGATCGGGACGCGCCAGTTGTGTGGGTGAGCACGATCCCGGGGCTCGCGCTGCTCGTCCTGGTTCTTGCCGTCAATCTCCTCGGCGACCGGGTGCGCGAGATCCTGGATCCCCACATCGCGCGCCGGTAGGGACCCGGGCCGTCGGCCGCGGGCTCACCTCGACGTCCCGTCGCGGGCGCCCTGCCGCCGCAGAGTGCCCGCCGCCGCTGCTTCCGCGAGCGCGTCGAAGACCTGGGCGCTCACGTGGATCCCGTCGTAGAATCGCTCCAGGCTGAGGTTTTCGTTCGGGCTGTGGTTGTTCTCGTCCGCGTTGGCGTAGGGCACCCCGAGGTGGTCCGCGCCGAGGTCGCGCGGCCACACGACGTTCGGCAGGCTGCCCCCGCTGGCGAGATTGATGTATGGGGCGGCGCCCCGCACGGCGCGAATCGCCTCCGCGATGACGCGCACGGCCGGGTGGTCCGGGGCCGTGCGGCTGGCCTCCATGGTGCCGAAGCCGCGCTCCAGCACCTGCACGCGGGGATCCATCTTGGCCACGTGCTGCCGGACCTTGTGGAGGATGTCGCGCGTCGTCTGGTCCGCGACGAGGCGGATGTCGATGCGGCACTCGGCCCGCGAGGGGATGATCGTCTTCGACCCCGGCCCCGTATAGCCGCTCGCGAAGCCGTTGATGTTGAAGTACGGCTCGAGCATGATGCGTTTCCAGTACGTCGGGCCGTCCATCGGCAGCGTGGGGAGGCCCATCGTCGCGCCGAACGCGACCGGGTCGTAGTCGAGCGTCGCCAGCAACGCCGATTCCGTGGGCCCGATCGGCCGCACGTGGTCGTAGAAGCCGTCGATGAGCACGCGCCCCGAGGGATCCACGATCGTCGCGAGGAGGTGCACGAGCATCAACACCGGGTTCGGGGCCACGCCGCCCTTGTTGCCGGAATGATTGTCGCGGTCCGCGCCCTGGGCGACGAGCGTGATCCCCAGGATGCCGCGGTTGCCGAGGGAGATCACGGGCGCGCCGGACGGGTGCAGGCCGCCGTCGGAGATGTACACGAGGTCGGCGGCGAGCCGCGCGCGGTGCTCGCGGACGAACGCGCCGAGGCTGGGGGAGCCCGACTCTTCTTCACCCTCGAACACGAACTTGAGGTTGATGGGCGGACCACCCGCGGCCTCGAGCCAAGCGCGCGCCGCGAGCACGTGCGCCAGCAACTGCCCCTTGTTGTCGCCGACGCCCCGCCCAAAGAGCCGGCCGTCGCGGATCGTGGGCTCGAACGGCGGCGTCTCCCATAAGTCCAGCGGCTCCGGGGGCTGGACGTCGTAGTGCCCGTAGCACAACAGCGTGTAGCTGCGGGGATCGCGGACGATCTCGCCGTAGACGACCGGCTGCGTCGGCGTCGGGATGACCTCGGAGGCGATGCCGAAGCGCCGGAGCAGCGCCGCGAGGTGCGCCGCGCACTCCTTGACGCCCTTGTCCTGCGCGCTCACGCTGGGGCGCGCGACCAGGTCCCGGAGGATGTTGAGCGATTCCCCCCGGTGCTCGTCGATGTAGCGGTGCACGGCCTCCAACGACATGTGGACCTCCCGGCGTTCCGGCTGTGCCGCATCCCGGCCTCCCGGCTCACGATCTGGTGCCGCGTCAGGCGCACCTTCACGCCGAGAATGACGTCGCGGTGCTGCTCGATCGTGGCGATGGCTTTGGGCACGCTGGCATAGCGGAGATCGTCCAGCTCCCCCACCGCACCGCTCAACATGCCCTGGGACGAGATGTTGAGCCGCGCAAACAGCCGGGTGGCCGCGACGTCGATGACGTATTTGCGGAACCCGGGAAACGTGTCCGCGCCCGCCGACCCCGCGTCCACCGCGGTCGTCACACCCTTGGCCACGCAGTGCGGATCGGGCTCGATGCCGTAGTGGCTGACGCCATAGAAGACATGAACGTGCAGGTCGATCATGCCCGGAGCGATGAGGAGGCCCGAGCAGTCGACCGTCTGGGCGGCGTGGGCGGGTCGAAGTTCGGGGCCGACGGCGGCGACGCGGCCGTCCGCGAACGCCACGTCCGCGGCGGCCCGCCTGCCTTCCCCGGGGGTCCAGCACGGTGCCCCCCGCGAGCAGCAGATCATAGCGCGCGGCCATGCCTGCGTGTTCGTCGCCGCGCGGGCGCGGTTCCTCCGCGCAGGCCTACGCGGGGGCTTTGTGCACGGCGACGCCCGCGACGACCAGCGCGACGCCGCCGAGCTCGGCGGCCGTGGGCAGCTGCCGGAGCACGATGATGCCCACGATGGTCGCCGTGGCCGGGAGGAGCGAGAGCATCAGCGCGAACGTCGCGCGCGGCAATCGGGCCATCGCCAACTGGTCGCACACGTACGGGATCACCGAGGACGAGATACCGACCCCGATCGCCGCGCCCAGGAGCAGCGGGTTGGCGAACGCCGGCACGGCCTGCCGGATGCCGATCGGCAGGGCCGCGATCGCGGCCACGAGCATCGCCGCGCCGAGCCGGTCGACGCCGGCGGTGCCGCCGGCCGCCGCGATGCGATGCCCGAGCACGACGTAGAGCACGAACAGCGCGCAGTTGGCGAACGCGAAGAGATAGCCGAGCGGCTGCGCCGCGATGCGCACGTCCGTGAGCACACACACGCCCGCCACGGCGAGGGCCAGGGCCGCGATGTTGCGCCCCGTGCGTATGCCGGCCGCGGCCAGGGCGATCGGTCCCAAGAACTCGATCGCGCCGACCGTGCCGAGCGGCAACCGGTCGATCGCCTCATAGAAGACCGAGTTCATCGCGGCGAGGACCACGCCGAGCGCGACGATCGTGATCCGCTCCGCCGGCGCGACATGGCGGATCATGCGCCACGGCCTGCGCCACATCGCGAACACGGCCGCCGCGCTCGCGATGCGCAGCCACGCCACGCCGAGGACGCCGACGCGGCTCATGAGCAGCACGGCGAACGACGGTCCGAGATAGTGGAACACCGCGCTCACGACAAAGAACGCGTGGGGCGGCAGCCTCGTGGCCACATCCGCAGGTGCCGGCTCCCGGAGGTTTGTCCGCCGGGCGGCGGGTGCGGTTGCGTCCATGCCCTCATGGTTGCAACCTCCCGACCGTATGTCCATGATAGGATCAAGGAGAGGTGGTCGAGATGGCTTCAAGACAACGTCCATCGTCTTATCAGACCTTCAATAACCTACATCCGTTGCTGGACGGCACGAATGTTCGGCTGCTCCGTGAATTGCAGCTCCAGCCCCGCCTCGGGATGTCCGCGCTCGCGCGCCGCGTGAAGATGTCGGCGCCCGCGGTCACGGAGCGCGTCAAGCGTCTGGAGGACGAGAAGATCATCGCCGGGTACCGGATGGACGTCGATCCGAGAGCGCTGGGGCTCGCGCTCACGGCGTACGTGCGCGTCCGGCCGGCGCCGGGTCAGCTGGCGAAAGTTGCCGAGCTGGCCGAGCGCACGCCCAACGTCGTGGAGTGTCACCGCATCACCGGCGAGGACTGCTTTCTCTTGAAGCTCCACGTTCCGAAGATCGAGGAGCTCGACGCCATCCTCGACCGCTTCCTGGCGTACGGGCAGACGACCACCTCGATCGTCCAGTCCTCGCCGGTCCCCTTGCGCCCGCTCCCGCTGCCGCTCGACGAGCACATTGCCGCGAAGTCGTCGCGGGAGCACCAGGACCGCTGATGCCCAGGACGGAACTCCTGGGTGGTCCCCACGCGCGAGCAGGTGCGGGCGACCCCCGGGAGGGCGACATGGTGCGGGACAGGGGCATGACGGCGGCTGCCGTGGCCGCGGCGATCGCGCTGCTGATGACGGCCGGCGGAGGCGCCCTGGCGGCGCCGGTCACGGGCGGCACGCTGACCGTCGGGCTCGAGGCGGACCCGACGATGCTCGATCCGCACGCATCGGCGGCGGCGGCGACCTACCTTCTCGGCAGCCTCAACGTCTTCGAGAGCCTGCTGTATCAGGGCCCCGACGGCGCGTTCAGCCCCTGGCTCGCGACGAGCTACCGCGTCTCCCCCGACGGCAAGACGTTCACGTTTGTGCTGCGGCGGGACGTCCGGTTCTCCGACGGGACGCCGTTCAACGCGGACGCGGTCAAGTGGAACCTCGACCGGATCGTGAACCCCAACTTCCGGGCCGGCGGCTCGCTGTCCAGCCTCGTCGGCTACGCTGGATCGACCGTGGTCGACGACCACACCGTGCAGGTGCGCTTCAACGCGCCGTACGCGCCGTTTTTGTCCTACGTCGCGGGCGGGACGCTCGCCATGCTGTCGCCCAGGGCGACGGCCGCGCAGACCGCGGCGCAGACGCAGCACGCGCCCGTGGGGAGCGGGCCGTTCACGGTCGCGGAGTATGTGACGAACGACCACGTGACGTTCGTGCGCAACGCCGGGTACAATCGCCGGGCGCCGTGGAGCGATCACCGGGGCGCGCCCTACTTGGATCGGATCGTCTGGAAGATCGTGCCCGAGGCCGAGACGCGGGCGATCACGCTGTCATCCGGTGAGACCGAGATGGTCTATGTGCTCGGGTACGGCACGTCGGGCTCCATCCTCACGCAGCTGCGGAGAGATTCGCGCCTCGTCGAGGACACCCGCCCGTTCCCGGGCTCAGCCTACCTGTGGCTGATCAACGTCCGCCGGCCTCCCACTGACGATCTGCGGGTACGCCGGGCGCTCCTCTACGGCATCAACCGCCGCGCGATCATCGCGTCCGTGTACCGCGGGCTCGGTACGACGGCGTGCGGCATGGTCAGTCACGTGCTGCTCCCCGATCCCAGCGCGTGCTCCGCGTACCCATATGACCCGCGGCGGGCGGCCGCCCTGTTGGACGACGCGGGGTGGAAGATGGGGCCGAACCACATCCGGCAAAAGGATGGCAAACCGCTCGGCATCGTCATCAATTCGCTGAACCTCGGCGGCGGCGACCTACCCGACGTCGAGCCCGTGCAGGCACAGTTGCTCGAGCTCGGGTTCGATGCCAAGATCAAGAGCCAGGCGTTTGGGCCGCGCACGGAGGACAATTTCCACTGCACCGACAACCTCGGCACGATCTTCCTGCGGGCCAACGATCCCGACACGCTGTACGCGCTGTTTTCGAGCGCCAATATCGGGACCAACTTCAACTGGTCGTGCTACGCCAATCCGGACGTCGACCGGATGCTGGCGGCGGGGCGCAGCACGCTGGACCCGGCGAAGCGGCGGGCGATCTATCTGCAGTTGGACCGCCTGCTGCTCGATCAAGCGGTAGCGATGCCGATGATGGACGAGTTGTCGGTGTGGGTGCGCCGGTCGAACGTTCGGGGTGTGAAGTACAACTACTCGACCTATCCGGCGTTCAGCGACGCGTACGTGACCAAATAGGCCGGGTCAGGACGTCGCCGGTCCGGACCGCCGCCCGCCGTCGGGACCGCCGGCCGTCGCGGGGTGTTCCGCGGCGCCGGTCCCCAGCGCCTTGTTCAAATCGACCGCCTGGAACGCCCGCGCGAACGACGCGATAAGCCGGATCTGCCGTTCCATGATCTCGCCACCGCGGCGACGCAGGCCTTCGAGCTCGTGCGGCGCGATCTCGGGCCCGCTCTCCACATCGATATCCCACGCGTCCATGGGCACCGTGACCTCGGCGCCGGAAAACGCGAAGGTGCTGAAGCCCAGCGGGGTGATGTCCTTGCCGAGCGGCCGGGTGACCCGGGGTGCGAAGCCCCACTCGCCCTTGTACACGCCGGGCCGGAGATCGGCAATCTGCACGCCGTCCACGGCCACCGCGACTGCCAGCTCCGCCAGCGCCACCCACGACGTAAAGTTGCCCTCTGCGTACTGGTCCGGCAGCAGGGCGCGCTCGATGTGCCCCCACTCGACGATGGCGGCCAGCACGCCGAACTGCCGGGCCGTCCGGCCGGCGCGGAGGAGCGGTTCGTGGTTGCCGCCGTGGCCGTTCAGGAAGATGACCCGGCGGATCCCGTTGTCGCGCAGGCTGCGGCAGATATCGGTGTAGACGGCCTCGATCACGTCGGCGCGGATCGTGATCGAGCCGGGGTAGGCCTTCATCTTGTCGTTCTCGCCGTACGCCTGCACCGGTAGGATGACGAGGCCGGTCTGCGCGCCGACGCGGTCGGCCAGCGCTTCGACCGACCTCGCGTCGATGCCGATCGGCGTCGGCCCGTGGGCGTGGAGCGTGCCGACCGGCACGATCACGGTATCGCACCGGCGGAGCGCTTCCTCCGCTTCCATCCAGGACATGTCCTGCAGGCGGTACTTGGGCACGGCGCACCTCCTCGACGCGCGCAAGGCCCGGTCCCGGCGTCGCGGTCCTCGCCGGGCGCGGTCCGGCCCGCGCGCCGGCTCACCGCAGGGAGACGGTGTCCATGTATTCGTTGGCCGTCGGCTGGAGCACGAGCCCGGAGACGTTCGTGCGCATCAGCACGGGGACGCGTGCGTACGCGATGTAGATGTCGCGGACATCCTGGGCGATCATCCGCGCCGCCTGCGCGTACATCGCGGCGCGCTGCGGCTGGCTGGTCGTCGCGCGCGCCCGGTTGATGAGCGCGAAGAGGTCCGGCTTGTTGTACGAAAAGTTCGCGCTGTTGGCGTCGTACTTCGCGAAGTTATAGGCCCAGAAGTCGTCGGGGTCGCCGTAGTCCCCAGTGCCGCCGATCATGAAGAGCTGGAACTTGTTCGTCGCGCGGTCGTTCAGGTACGACGACCAGTCCTCCGTCATCAGGTGCGCCCGAATGCCGACCTTGGACAGATCGCTTGCGATCGCCGTCGCGATCACCTTGCCGTTCGGGAAGTACGTGCGGCTGATGGGCATGTACCAAAATTCGAGCGAGAAGCCGTTGGGATACCCGGCCTCGGTCAGGAGCCGGCGCGCCCGGGCGGGATCGTACGGTGTGGGCGGGATGTTCGCGCGTCCCCACATGACGGGGGGAAGGAGTTGGTCGGCCACCTGCCCGTAGCCGCCGTACAGAGCCTGCACGATGGACGGACGGTCGATCGCGAGGGCGACGGCCTCGCGGATCCGGCGATCCTGCAGCAACCGCAGGTTCATGTTGAAGCGGAGCCATCCGCTGTTGAACGCGGGGCGCAGGGCGACCTTGAGCGTGGGATCCGCGAGCGCGGTCTTGACGTCGTCCGGGTTGGGCAGCTCCATCAACTGGATCTCCCCGGCCTTGAGGGCGAGGAAGCGGGCCGAGTTGTCCTTGATCACGCGGAAGACGACCCGCTGGACGCGCGGCAGTCCGCGACGATAGTACGACGGGTTGGCCGCCAGCGTGATGTGGTCGTCGCGCACCCATTCCACGAACCTAAACGCCCCGGTGCCCACGGGATGCTGCGCAACCCCGCTCGCGCCCACCTCCTTGACCGACTGCGGGCTCGCGAAGCCGAACGAGATCGCGGATAGGGCGGAGAGCAACGGCGCGTTTGGCGCTTTGAGAACGATCTGGATCGTATTCGGATCGACGACGCGGCTCGTCCGGTACGTGTCGGCCACAAAGTCGTCCCACGCTTCGAACGTGCCGCCTTTCGGCCGGTACGGGTTGTGCGGATCGGCCCACCGGTCGATGTTGAACTTTACGGCGGCGGCGTTGAACGGCGTCCCGTCCTGAAACGTCACCCCCCGGCGCAGCTTGAACGTCCAGATGAGCCCGTCCGGCGAGGTCGACCAGCTGGTTGCGAGATCCGGCTCGATCTCGACTTTGCCGGGTTGCGCGCGGGTAAGCGTAGTGTAGAGCTGCGTGGAGACCATCGTGGTTTGCGTGTCCGTCGACAGCGGCACGTCGAGCGTAAACACGTCCCCGGAGCGGCCCCACACGAGCGTGGTGAGCCCGGCGGCCCAGCCGGGAAGAGACGCGGGCAGGGCCAGGATCGCCGCAAGAACTGCCGCGGCTGCGGTGGCGGCTACTCCCCTCCGTTGAGGCGCATGTCCCGTGGCGACGCCTGCCCGACCGATCATCTTCCGTCCCTCCCACATGATGCGTGTCCGGGTGCGGTCCGATCCGTCACACACCCTGGGACCGTTTGGTAGCGGCTCTCGAATCCTCGCTTGACCATCGGCGCGTCGCTCACGCCGCCCATCCCTCCCGGGGCCCGCGATGGCGGCGGCCCGGCGGTTCCGCCGGTCTACGGATGCAGGTGTCTGTCCATAACCTTGGCGGCAGCCCGCGCTCTTGTCATTCGCCAAGGGCGGCAGCCGGCCTGCCGCGGCATCTTGCCGCTAGGCAGGGTGGCATCGTATCATCGGCTTGGCGCGGGGCACCGACATCCGGGCCGCGCACGGGGGGAGACGCGGGTGCGAGGGGGCATCGCGTTCGTGGTCGTGCTGGGTGTGCTGGCATGGCCATGGGGAAGTGGGGCCGGGTGGGCCGCGCCCCCAACGTCCGCGGTGCTCGTCACCCCCGTGATGCCGGAAGCCCCCGTTCCGGTTGTCACGCCTCCGCCGCTCCACACCCCCGACCCGGCCGTCTTCCAATTGATCACGATGACGCGTGACACAGGCGCCCATTCCGTCTCGGCCGGGACGGCGTTCTTCATCGACGCCAACGGGACCGCGCTGACCAACAGCCACGTCGTCTATGCCGCGTTCACCGAGCCCGCGCACTACCGGCTGCTCGCGATCATCGGCACCGAGTTCTACAGCGCTTCCATCGTGTGCGCGAGCGTGCTGGCGGAGATGTCGATCAACCGGGAGGCGCCGGCGCCGCTCGGCCGGGATATCGCGGAGATCCGCGTCATGCCCTCGGCGTTCGAGTTCGTCCGCATCCGGGATCCTCGCGCGGGCGTCACCTACGTCGCGCACCGGGGGCCGGCGCCGCGATTCGTCGCGCTCCCGTTGGGGCACGCGCCGGCGGTCGGCGAGGTCGTGCGGATCGTCGGCTACGGCGAGAGCGAAACGCCCAACGTCGCCGACGTGCAGTGGACGACGACGGGAACGGTGAGCGACATTTCCACGGCGCAGGACGGCACGCCCGTGTTCGGCGTGGAGTCGCAGAATCGTCCGCGGCCGGGCAACAGCGGGTCGCCGGTGCTCGATGACCAGGGATACGTCGTCGGGATGTACACCTGGAACGTGGCCGAGAGTGCCACGGCCGGACTCGCGATCGCGGGCGCGGCGCTGGCCCGCGCCTGCCCGTAGTCCCGCCCGCCGGTTACTGAACCTGCGCTCTCGCGGCTACCGCCCAGACGTGTTCGACGCGCCCGTTGCGGGCGAGCACGAGCCGCTCCGCCAGGTTCACGGTCGGGCAGACGTGTGCCGGGAGCACGTGCACGAGATCTCCGACGCGCAGCCGCCGGGCGCCGGCGGTGAGTTGCACCCGCCCGTGCTCTTCCCATAGCCGATCGATCTGACAATCCGGGAAGTCGCGCAGCATCCCGTGGCTGGGGCCCCGGCTGCTGAATGGTCCGGTCTCCGCCGTCAGCACTTTGCTCCCCGCGTCCATAATCGCCACGTCCGGCGCCGGCCGGCTGACGACCCGGGTGAGCACGGTCAGTGCGCACTCCTCCGGCCGCGCCACCCCCCATTGCAGCTGCGTTGCATCGTTGAACACGTAGGTCCCCGGCCGGATCTCGGTGATCCCGCGCACACGCGCAGCGGCGCGCCCCGTGGGCGTGGAGCCGACGCTCACCTCTTCGACCGGGATGCCGGCGCCCCGCAGGCGGTCCGCGGCCGCGACCATGATCTCGCCTTCCTCGCGTCCCGCCGCCTCCGGGTCCGGACGGTATCCGCGATACGTAAAGATCCCGGCCACGCGCAGACCGCGGAGCCGCGTCACCGCGCGGGCGAGCGCGAGCAGCGATTCGCCCGGCGCCACGCCGCAGCGGCCCAGGCCCGTGTCGACCTCCAGCATGACGTCCACGGTGCACCCTGCGCCGGCCGCCGCGCGCGCGAGCGGTTCCGCCACCTCGAGGCTGTCGATGCCCACGCGGAGCCGGATCTCGCGCGCAAGCCGCAACAAGCGGGCCAGCTTTGGTGCTCCCACGATCTCGTAGGCGAGAAAGATGTCCGTGATCCCGGCCCGGGCCATGAGCTCCGCCTCGCCCAGCTTGGCCAGCGACAATCCCACGGCGCCCGCGGTCATCTGGCGCGCCGCGATCTCGACGCACTTGTGGGTCTTGCCGTGCGGACGGAGCTTGACGCCGGCGTCCCGCGCGTATGTCGCCCAGCCTGCAATATTACCTTCGAGACGGTCCAGGTCCACGACGAGCGACGGCGTGTCGAGCGTATCGACATCCTGGGACGGCTTGATCGCGGCCGTATCAACGGTCATGCATCACCTCACCGCACGGAATGGCCGGGGTCAAGATGGCAGCCGATCCACATCGGGTCGGCACAGGATCTTCCATGGCGTGCTGGCTCGGCCGTCCGGGGTGGAGGCGACGGCGGCCGCTAGGTCGCGGACGGCTGCACCCGCATGTGGTTGAGGTGCTGCTTGACGACGGGCTCCAACTCTTCCCACTCGATGCTGGTCTGCCGTCCGGCGTCGAACTCGCGCAGCATCCAGTCGTGGATCTCCTGCAGGCCGGGGTCGTCCTTTGCCGGCTCGATGCCGAGGTGCTGTTTGATCAGGAAGATCAACCCGGCGATCCCGGAATCCTTGGTGAGCGAAACTTCCAGCGGCCGCCCGAGGAGGGTCGGTACGTCGAACGGTGCGTACATCCACCAGAACTTGTTCAAGCCGTCCGCGTGGATGCCCGCGCGGGTGCGGTGGGCGTCGCGGCCGTACAGCGGATACTTGGGCGGCAGAGGTTCTCCCATCTCGGCATACAGCGCGGCGAGCTCGTTGAGCGCGGTGAAGTCCGGCCGCGCGCGGGGGAAGTATCCCATGCCGATCAGGTGGACCAGCACCTGCTCCAGCGGCGCGTTGCCCGTACGCTCTCCCTTGCCGAGGCACGTGCCGTTGATGACGCTGCACCCCTCGCGCACCGCGCTCAGGCAATTCGCGACCACCAGCCCGGTGTCGTTGTGCGGATGAAACTCGAGATCGTCGGGGCGCAGCCCGAGGCGCCGGAGTTCCCGGAAGATCATGGGCACGCTACGCGGCAAGGCGACGTCGTCGTAGGGAAGCCCGAGTCCCATCGTGTCACACACGCGAAACTTGGGCCGCTGCGCGGGCCCGTACGGAGCCGCGGCCTCCAGCACGGTTTCGATGAAGGCGAGCATGAACTCCATCGGCGCGCGCGTGGCATCCTCCAGATGGAGGCGCGGCCTGATCCCCGCATCGAGCGTGATCTTGACCGCGTCGAGATAGGTACGCGCCGCCTGCACGCGGCCCCCGGGCTTGAACTTGTGGAAGGTGTGATAATCTGAGGCCGACGCGAGCATCCCGGTCTCGCGCACGCCGAGCGTCTTGATCAGTTCCACATCCTTGGGGGTGGCGCGGATCCACGTCGTCGGTTCGATCGGGGCGCCCGCCCGGTAGCGATCGAGGGCGGCCTGCAGCACCGCGCGGTCGGACCCGCGGTAGACAAAGAGCTCGGCCTGGCGGATCGCGCCGGACGCCCCGGTGAACCGGCAGAGAAGCTCGTAGATCTTGAGTCCCTGCTCGGCGCTGAGAGGCAGCCCGCCCTGCTGGCCGTCGCGGTGCGTTGTCTCCGTCGTCCAGGCTTCGGGGGGCAGGGTGCTCGGGCGCTGGGTCCAGGCGTAGCGCGGGAAGTCATCCCGCGGAAAGCTTTCGAGGCAATAGTCCGGGGCGCTTGGATCGGTGATCTTCGCCACGACACCCTCCTACGCGGTCGGGTCTATATTCCAGTATACTGCCGTGCCTGCGGCGCCGCCAGGCCGCGGCTGGAGCCCCACCGGCGGATCAGTCCGCGGCGGCCGCCGCCTCGCCGCCTTCCTGAGGCCGCCGGGCGCCGCGCAGCAGCAGCGAGATCGGAAGACACGCGAAGAGCACCAGTCCGATGACGGCGAACACGTAATCGAAGGCCACGATCGCGGACTGTTGGTTGATGAGCGACTGCAGCATCGCGAGCGCCTGCCAGTGCGCGGTCGTCGGGTTGCTGCCCCGCGCCAGAAAGCCCTCCTGGAACGTCTGCCACCATTGGACGAAGTTCGGGTTGTACAGCGACGCGTAGCGATTGAGGTACGCGCTCGCGGTCTGGATCTTGTGGTCCAAGAGCGTGACGACGATCGCGGTACCAAAGCTCCCGCCGAGTTGCCGGACGAGGTTGTACAGGCCGGCCGCGCTCTGCATCTGTGGCCGCGGGATCGCCGACAGCGTCGCCGTCGAGAGCGGGACGAACATGAACGCGAAGCCGATGCCCTGGAGCACCTGGGGGATCAGGATGGCGACCTCGGAGGTCGAGAGGTTGAAGCGGGCCATGAGAAAGCTGCTTGCGCCGGACAAGGCGAGGGCAAACGGGAGCATCACGACCGCCCCGAGCCGATTGTACAGGAGCCCCGCGACCGGCATCATGAGCACCATCGTCAGCGAGCGCGGCATAAGCGTCAGCCCGGCCCGCGTCGCGCTGTATCCCAGCAGGTTCTGCAGGAACAGCGGCAGGAGCAGCAGGCTCCCAAACAGCGCCATGCCCAGAATGCCGATGATGAGCGTCCCGGAGGCGAAGGATACGTTGCGGAGGATGCGCAGGTTGACCGCGGGCTCCGGCACCCGCAGCTCCCATACGAGGAACGCGGCGAGCGTCAGCGCGGCCACGACGCCGAGCGCGACGATGAACGTGCTCTGGAACCACCCGTCCGTCTCGCCCTCTTCCAGCATGATCTGGAGCGCGGCGAGCCCCACGGTCAGGAGCCCGATGCCGACGGCGTCGATACGGCGGAGTCCCTGCGCGCGCATGTACGGCGGGTCCACGACGAACTGCGCGCCCATGATCAGGCCCATGATGCCGATGGGCAGGTTGACGAAGAAGATCCACGGCCACGAGAAGTTGTCTGTGAGCCAGCCGCCGAGGGTCGGCCCGATCGCCGGTCCGAGCAGCACGACCATCCCGTAGAGCCCCATGGCCTGCGCCTGCTGCTCGGGGGGAAACGTCTCCCGCATGATGGCCTGCGCCGTGGGCTGCAGGGCCCCGCCTCCGAAGCCTTGCAGCACGCGGAACGCGATGAGCTGGCCGAGATTACGCGAGAGCCCGCAGAGCACGGAGGCGAGCGTGAAGATCGCCACCGCAAACAGGTACATGCGCTTGCGGCCGAGCACCGAGGCCACCCACGCCGTGAGCGGCATGATGATCACGAGCGAGATCAGGTAGGACGTGGTGACCCACGTGACCTCCTGCGTCGTGACGCCGTAGGTGGCCTGGATGTGCGCCAGCGCGACGTTCACGACGCTCGTGTCGATGGCGCCCATCATCGACCCAAACAGCACGGACACCGTGATCAGCCACCGCTTCACCCCGGCGAGGCGGCCGCGGGCGCCCGCGGTGGACAGAGCCGTTGCGGTCACGGATCCTGAAGTGCGGGCGGCGTCGCATCCACGTGGCGTGTGTCGATCGTGACCTCGGCGGAAAGCCCGATTGGGAGCTGCCGTCCGTGCGGAAACTCCCTCGCGTCCAGCGTGATCCACACGGGAACGAGCTGGACGACCTTGACGAAGTTGCCCGTCGCGTTGTCCGGCGGCAGCAGCGCCGTCGTGGAGCCGGTTGTGGCCGTGATGCTCGTCACGCGACCGTGAAAGACGCGGCCGCGGTACGTATCGACGGTGACCCGCACGGGGTTGCCGACCCGGATATTGCCGAGTTGTGTTTCCTTGACGTTGGCGATCACCCACAGGCGATGGTCCACGGCCACCGACAGGAGGGGCTGGTTTGGCTGCACCACCGAACCGATCTGGACGGTGCGGTTCGTCACCCAGCCGTCGACCGGGGCGCGGATCTTCGTGCGCGCCAGGTTGACCGCGGCAGTGCTGACCTGTTCCGCCGCCTGGGCGGCCTGCGCCTGGGCGACTGCGAGCTGCTCGGCGCGCTGCCGCACGACGGCGTTCCCTGCTTCGGCCTGCTGCAGGTTGGCCTCGGCCTGCGCGATCTGGCCGCGGTTGATCGCGATCGCGTTTTGCGTGACCGTGACTTGCTGGCGATTCGCCTCCGCGGCGGCCAGGTTCGCCCGCGCCTGCCGGAGGCTGTCCTGCGCCGCGCGGTACTGCGCGAGCGCGGTTGCGTACGCCGCCGTGTCCGTGTCGACCTGCTGCTGCGCGATGGCTCCCTGGGACAGGAGCTGCCGGTCGCGGCTCAGCGTCTTGGTCGCGGTGTCATAGCCCGCCTTGGTCGACTGGACGTTCGCCTGCGCCGTCGTCACCGACGCCTGCGCCTGATCGACCTGCGTCGTCGTTGTTTGCTGAACCATCTGCAGTTGCGCCTGGGACTGCGGCAGACTCGGCGTGGTCGCGGCAAGCGCGCCGCGCGCCGCCGACACCCCGGTCGTGAACTGCTGCTCCTGGGCCGCGAGCGCCGCCCGGGCGGCGTCGACCTGGGCTTGGTCGGCCGCAAGGTTGGCGCGCGCCTGATTGAGCGCCAGCTGGTAGTCCGTCGGGTCCAGTTCCACCAGGACCGTGCCGGCCTTGACGTACCGGTTGTCGGCGACATCGATCTTGGTGACGGTCCCCGTCACCTGCGAGCTCACCGGCGCCACGTCGCCGGACGTTTGGGCGTTGTCGGTCTTGACGAGGCCGATGTTGAGACGCCAGTACACTACCCCCGCGATGAGAACGAGGACGAGCGCCGCGATGGCGATCGGGAGCGCCAGCCTGCGACCGCTCCGGCGCGGCTGCGGCGGTGGAGATCCCGGCCGCCCGTTGCCGTCCGCGGCTCCAGACCCAATTGGAGTGCGCCCGGTGTCGGCCGATACTGTCTGCGCACCCGGCCCGGCGGCCTGCTCTGGCTCGCTGCCGGTTCGGGTCGGTGCGTCGTCGCTCATCGTTCCTCCCTCGCTTGCGGTGCCGCTGAGTCATGATTGTCGTGGGACAGATCGGCGGGCTCGCCTGCGATCTCGCTCAAGAGCTGCTCACGCCGGGAGCGCAGGCGCCCGAGGCTCTGCTGCAGCTCGTCGTGCAGCTTGGCGAGCCGGGCCATTCGTTCGTTGATGATCCGCACCTGGGACTGCGCCAAGGTGGCGGCCCGCTCCACGAGGCCGAGGCGTGCTCGCGGATCCGTGGTCTGCTGGTACGCCTGGCGGATCTCCGCGCGCGCCGCGTCCGCCTGCAGCGTCTCCTTGATCTCTGCGAGGGAGAAGCCGAGAAGCGTTTGGAGTTCCTTGATCCGCAGCAACTGGGAGACGTCCGCATCGCTGAAGAGACGAAAGCCGCCCGCGGTCCTTCCTGATGGAGATAGCAACCCCATCTCCCCGTAGTAGCGTATGGCCCGGGGAGTCAACCCCGTGCGCCGGACGATCTCTTCCATGCGATAGGATGGACGCAACTCACCGGTGTCGAGCTCGGGGGCGTCCTGCGGTTGCGCCTTTCTTGCCTTCTCCGTGTCGGTCATCATTCACGCTCCCCGAGGTCCTTTGCTTCATCGTTAGACAACAATCCCACAATAACACACTCTTCCGTGAACGTCATATTATTTGACGATGATGGGAGGCGACTATTGGCAAAGCCGTTGGCATTCACGCCGGTCAAGACATCCTTGCCCAACCGATCCCGTTACGTAAACGGTAATTCCCAAGCCGCTTATTCCCTACGATCTGTGCAAAGCGCGCGACCTCCCGCTCTGCCACGGCGTCACGGGGGCAGCTAGAGATACGTCTGGTCGCGCTTGCTCGCGTCGTGGTAGGCTTGCGGTCCGCGCGTAGGCTTGCCGTCGGCACGGTGGCTCGTCGGCAGACCACCGGCCGGCATCGCGGCTCTAGCGGCGAGGCCGCGGCCACGGGTCCAACTCGACGGCCGAACGCCGGCACGAGCTGTCGCCTCGCATTTGCCAGCGCAAGCCGAGCGCTAGAGTAACGGGAACACGTGTTTGCCAAGCGTTTGCGCGTAACCTTGTTGCGCCCGCTGCCCTGTGGGTATAGAATCGTCGGTGCCCGTGGGGGCCGCTTGTGCGACCCACCGTCTGGGGGGATTTGTCCCGTGCGACCATTTTGGAGAGGCTACGTCAGCTTCGGTCTCGTTACGATTCCCGTCAAGCTCTACACTGCGACGGAGCAGAAAGACGTGCGCTTCCGCCTGCTCCACACAGAGTGCCACACGCCGATCAAGAACCAGCGGTTCTGCCCTCACTGCGAGCGTACCATCGAGTGGTCTGACGTCGTCCGCGGATACGAGGTCAGCAAGGGCCGGTTCGTCGTCGTCACCGACGAGGAAATCGAACAGATCCCGATCGATACGAGCGGCAACGTCAACATCTCCGGCTTCGTCGAGCTCCGCGAGATCGACCCTATCTACTACGAGCGTTCCTACTACGTCGTGCCGGACGAGGGCGGCGCCAAGGCGTTCCTACTGCTCGGCGAGGCGCTTCGTGACGCGAACCGCGTGGCGATCGGGAAGGTCGTCATCAGGGAGAAAGAGCAGCTCGTCGCGCTCCGGCCCTACGAGAACGCGCTCATCATGAACACGCTGTACTATGCCGACGAAGTGCGCGCGCTGTCCGCGCTCGAGGAGCTGCCGGTGGAAGCGAAGGTGCACCCCAACGAGCGCAAAATGGCCGTGCAGCTCGTGGACAACCTCGCGATGGAATTCTCGGCCGCAGAGTTCCGCGACGAGTACCGCGACGCCCTGCGCGCGATGATCGACGCGAAGGGCAAGGGCGAGGCCGTGGCCGCCCCCAAAGAAGCCGCCGCGCCCGGCAAAGTGGTAGATCTCATGGAAGCGTTGCGGCGGAGCGTCGAGATGGCTCAGGACCGGCGCCGTCCGGCGGGCGACGCGAAGGGCCGGCAGGCCGCTCGGGGTGCCGTCCCGCAGCGGCGGGCCGCGGGCGGGATGCAGGAGCGCCCGCGCTAGCGTCCGCCCGATATCTTGAAAATCGCCACGATCCAAGCCGGCGAAGATCCACTGAGCCGTCGCCGCGGCTAGATGACATTGACCGCCCGGGCACGGGTCGAGCGCGGGTAGAGCGCCCGCTCGGCCGGCGAGAAACGACCGGCGGGCGATCCCGCTGGACCGCCCGCCGGGGTGCCCTGCTATATCGGCGCGTCGCTACTTCATCGAGGCGTAAATCCCGGCCCACTTTTCGTTCGGGGTGACGGTTACGCCGGTGACGCGGCTCGAGGTAACCACGTAAAAATCCTGGCTCCAGAGGAACACCCAGGGCGCATCCTTCCAGATCAACTGCTGCACCTGCTTGTAGATCTGCTGGCGCTTCGCGGCATCCGGGATGGTCTGGCCCTGTAGGAGCAGCTGATCGACTTGCGGGTCTTTGTAGAACATCGGCGCCAGGCCCTTCGGCGGCCATTGTCCGGAGTAAAACTGGCCGTACAGCTCGCCGTCGGCATCGAGGTACTGTGTGGCCCAGCCAAGGACAAACATCTGCAGGGGCGTCTGCGCGAGCGGTGTTGTCATCCAGTGCACGTACGTAGGCCAGTCCGACGTACTGATGCTGGCGTGGATGCCAACGTTTGCCAGCTGCGCGGCGACGGCCTGCGCGAACTGGTAGTCCTGAATGTACCGGCCGGTGGGCGTGCGAAAGTCGACGGCGAAGCCCTGCGGAAACCCGGCTTCCGCGAGCAGTTTCTTCGCTTCCGTGGGGTTGAACGGCCAGCCGCCGGCCTGAACGCGCGTGTAGCCGAAGAGCGCCGGGGTCGTCGGCGATTCAAGCACGTTGGCAAGGCCGAACAGCACGCTGTGGATGATCGCGCCCTTGTTGACGGCATAGTTCATCGCCTGCCGTACCCGGGCATCCTTGAACGGTCCCCACTGGTTGTTGAGCCCGAGGAACACGTCGCGGTCACTCGGCCCGGAGACGACCGTGAGCGAGGCGTCCTTGCGCAGCGCCGGAATGTCCGGGGCCGGCGGCTCGAACGCCATCTGCACGTCGCCCGCGCGGAGCATCGTCTCGCGCGTGCCGGCATTCGGCACCACGCGGAACGTCACCGTGTCGAAGTACGGCTTGCGCCCCCAGTAGTTCGGATTCTTGGTGAGCGTGATGTGGTCGCCGTGCACCCACTCCTTGAACATGTACGGGCCGGTGCCGGCGCCGACCGGACCGAGCGGGATCTTGTCATTGCCGATCTTCTTGACGGCGGTCGGCGACAACATCTCCCCCACGCCCGAGGCGAGCCGCCCGAGCAGCGTGGGGCTCGTCTTCGTCAAGTGGAGCACAATCGTGTACGGGTCGGGGGTCTCGATGCGGGCGGGATCGATGTCCGTGAAGTAGTACCGGTTCGGGTTGCGGACGGCCGGGTCCAGCAACCGCTGAATGTTGAACTTCACCGCCTCCGCGTTGAAGTCGGTGCCGTCCTGGAACTTGACGCCCTGGCGGAGCTTGAACGTGTACGTGAGCCCGTCGGGGCTGATCGTCCACGAGGTGGCCAGTTGCGGCACAAGCTTCGTGTACTGCGGCTGCCCCGGCTGCACACCGGACCGCTCGTCGTTGGGCCAGATCAGCGAGTCGAACATGTAGTCCACCATGTTGGCCACGGTGGTGGTGGTCTGCCCTTCGGGGTCAAGCGTGTCGGCGTCGATGCCGATGGCGATCGTGATGCTGGTCGGCGCGGCGGCCTGTCCGCCGCGGGGGATCGCCACCAGCGTCAGCGCGACCACACAAGCGACGAGCAACGCAACGGTCGGACGTAGAGCCCATCGAACCATGCCTCTCCTCCCCCTTCCACGTGCGGTTCCCCGCGGCCGGCGTCATCCCGACCCTACCCCGGCCGCGCGGGCATCCTTAGTACGCCCTGTCGGAAGTGAAGTCCTGCGGTTGCCCGAGCGCACCGGACATGCGGCGGCCGGCGGGTGGCCGCCGCGTAGCTTGTTACGTAGGGTCCCGGGCGCCGGTTCCGTGCTTGGCGCCACGTCGTGCGGAGGCAAACCTAGCCACGACCGCGGTGCCGAAGTAGAATAGGGCTTGCCGGCGCGGAGGGGTGCGAGAGCCTGGTTGAATCGGGCGGTCTCGAAAACCGCTATACCCGCAAGGGTATCGGGAGTTCGAATCTCCC